>NZ_JAZKUD010000062.1:0-23397 GCF_036625275.1 Accumulibacter sp. | reverse complement strand
TGGCTTGGCTTACCAACACCCTGGAGAAACTCCCCTCTTGGCCGTATAGCCGCATCGACGAGTTGTTGCCTCTCAAAAAACCAGAGTGATTGTGCGCACCCAGAGGTGGGTGCGCTGAACGCTTACGTTCGATTTCTATCCTTAATGTGAAAGTCGCGCCAGCGACTCACGAATCTCCCCTCCCCCTCGTGGGGGCGAAGGCGGGGTTTCGCGGAGCACTGCTCCGCGCCGCCGCAGCCGGCCCGCGATGCAGCGCGGGCCGTGGAAGGGGTCGGGGGAGAGGGAAGCGGTCATGACTTTCATGATCGGGGGTGCCTGGAAAAGTCATGACCGTTTCTTTAAAACTTTAGGTTCAGCCCCGCGTAGATCGTGCGTCCTGCGCCCGGAACCGCTGTACCCCAGGCAGGGTTGCCACTCGCCGGATTGAGCGCCATCGTCGTGCCCTGGCCAACATAGGCGCCGCCCAAGGGCATGTAGTAGAACTTGTCGAACAGGTTTTCGACGCCGAAGTCGATCCGTGCCTGCTTCCACGAATAACTCAGGCGCAGGTTGGTCAGTCCGTAGCCCGGTGTTTTGAGTTCGTTGCGCACCTCCGAAACATCGTCCTTGCGGGTAACGCCGATGACTTCGAGAACATTATCCCAGCTGCCGATCCGATGGGTCAGCGCGACGCGGGCATTGAACGGCATGATGTTGTACAAACCGTCCCCGGTATCGCGGTTTTTCCCATGGACGTAACCGATCAAGCCGCGCAAGCCGAAATCGCCGATCCCGGTCTGCGCCAGGGGCATCTGGCCGGAGATATCGATACCGTAGAGCTCGGCCGAAGTGTTGGCGTATTGCAGCACGACGAATTGGTTGGCCGTCGTCGCATTGTTCCGTGTGCAGGAGTCGCCTCTGGTACAGCGGATGGCATCGATGTAATCGGTGACGCGCGAATAGTACGGCGTTGTCTTGATTTCCCACGAGCGGTCGGCCGCATGCCAGTCAACAGTCGCGGCGATGGTGTGAGCGACTTCCGGCTTGAGATCGAGCTTACCGATGTAGCCGTTGCCGTCACCCACCGTATTGTTCATCGCGGCAGCCATGGACCACGTCGACCACGTATACAGCTCGTACAGGTTGGGCGAACGTACCTTGCGCGCAACGCCGAATTCGACGTCGACCCTCTCCGATGGCGTGTAGCGGGCTAGCGCGCTCAGGTTCCAGTTGTTGTCGGTATGCTTGTGATCCTGGGCGTTGAAGGCGGCGGCATCTGTGACCTGATTGCCCATCGCGCCTGGGGCGGTGCTGTAGCCGCGGACATCACCGGTGTTCATCCGCACGTTTTCATAGCGGGCGCCAAGCAGCGTCTTCCACTGGGCATTCAGTTGCGACTCCCATTCCCCGAACAGCGCGAAGCGGTTGCGTTCGCCGTCATGGATGTTTTCGAAGGTACCCGGCCACATACCGGCGCCCGAAGGTGGCCACCAGTCGTCAAGCGTGTAGTGCTGGTAGAGGCCGCCGACGCGCAGCAGGTCCTTTTCGCTCAGGTCGATGTCGGCGGCGACCGTGCCACCGGTGTTCTTGCTGGCGGTGTACATCGGCATGCCCGTGGCACACCCCACCATCATGCCGTTGACCATCCTCGTCCCGGAGATCGGCGAGCAGGGCAAGCCGTTGACCGCCGCATCCCCTCCGGAACCTGCCGGTGGCCGTCCGGGTCCGTACCAGAAGCGTTTGTCCGGGCCGAAGTCCATGAAGTGATCGACCGTCTCATGGTAGATCCGCGCGTCAAGCTTGCCCCAAGCGAACTGGCCGACGTAATTCAGGTTGAAGCGCTGCTGCTCGTTGTCAAGCATGTCCATGCGCTGGTTGGGATAAAGCTGTTCCGGGGTCTTGACAAAAGTATATTTGAACTCGACGAGATTACCGTCTCCCTGGAAACCGACGGCCAGTTGCTGGGTCCAGGTCTTGTACGCGGTCGATCCCACTTCATCGCGAGGGAGGGTGTGGCCGAGGCGACCGGTCGCCGTCGTCGTCTTGAAGTCGCCGCCGGCCTTGTAGTTATCGGACTGCGCGTAAGAACCGGTATAGGCAATGCTGGACGATTCGTTGGCTGCCGCGGCGTAGATGTGGCCACCCCAGGCGTCGCCGTTACTGCGGTAGAAGGCACCGATCTCGCCGGTCGTCAGCAGCCCCTGCCCGGGCGCCGCGAAGGGTAGTGAGCGGCCGTTGGCAACGATGGTGCCGCCGATACTGTCGCCGCCAACGCTGACCGGACCGATGCCGGGATAGACCTTGAGCCTTGTCACATTGCTCGGGTCGAGGTAGGACAACGGCGGATTCATGTGGTTGGGGCACGACGCGATCAGGTCCATGCCGTCGACCAGTATCCGGTTGCGGTCATCGGCCAGTCCGCGAATCACCGGCAGGCTGGAGGTACCGCCAGCACTCTGGAACTGCATGCCGGGCACCTCACGCATCAGGGTGGCGGTGTCACTGGTCGCCGGACGCAACATCCGCAACTCGCTGTTGCTGACACTGGATGGGTCGCCGAACCCTGCTGCTGCCGGCTCGCGCTTGCCGTGAACGACGACCTCGTCGAGGACGGTCGGCCCGGCTGGCTGGCTCTGCGCCAGAACGGACGACGAAACGGCGGAGCCGGAGAACAGAATGGCGACAGACGCCGCCAGCGGATGGATGCGGAACCCCATGAAACGCTCCCCCGGTTGATTTAGGTGGCCGTGATTATCGGGGTAGCGGCGCGTACGTGAAATGTGACAAATTGTCACACGATGTCACACGAGAATTTTTCTAGAGCGTGTTCTCAATTAAACCAACCAAACGAAAGCGCACTCAACGCGGGTCTTCCTGCTTCCCTACAGTCGGGAACTGAACCGCATCGAGCGGCCATGGCAAAAAATGAAGTATGAGTAGATGGCCTTCAACGCCCAACCGCCGGGATGCTTGAGGCAGATGTCGGTAAAATCCTGGACGCCTCCGGCTCCGGCCCTGATTGTCGGAAGACTTTTTGCTGACCGCTGATGCCTGCGCCACCACTGGCTGAATTCTCGTGAACGGAAAAGAGTCTGGTTTCGTAAGCGTCAAGGCGAAATTCGAGATTGACGCCCCTTGATGGAGGCTCATACACTCTCGATGGCACCTTGGGTTTTCTATCGTTTGCAAGGAGGCTTGACCATGAGCGACAACTTTGACAATCTGGTTCTTGAGCACTTGCGCGCCTTGCGGGGTGGACAGGACCGCATCGAAAGCGAGTTGCGGGAGGTCGCCGCCCGGCTTACCAGCCTGGAAGCGAGCACTGCCGCTGGTCGACGCGATAGCGCACACAACTACGAGGAAATCATCCGGCAACAGTCAAGTATCGATCAGATCAAGGCGCGAATTGACCGGATTGAAAGACGGCTCGAAATCGCAGGTTGAGAAATTACCGATCAGGCAAAAGAAAAGACCCTGCTCACGCCAACGGTAGTCGAAACCTGGAGAGTGTGGATAAAGTCGGCAGTATTCATTGCAGCACCGCTACAGGAAGGCCTTCGACCACACAAACGCGAAAAAGACATCCTGGAGAAGGCAGCAAAGCCGGAAGGTCCGCTTGAAGCTTGGTTTGCTGCTGGCCTCCATCGCCCGTGAAGCCGGCGGGCTGACCGACGCTAACGGTCATGACTTTTCCAGGCACCCCCGATCATGAAAGTCATGACCGTTTCCCTCTCCCCCGGCCCCTCCCCCGCGAGTGGGGAGGGGAGATTCGTGAGTCGCTGACGCGACTTTCACATTAAAGCCGGGCACTTCAACCAGCTACGCGGCAAGACTCCCGCCGAGCCGATGACATTCGAAAGATCCTCATCGACACCAACGTGATTTCCGAGTTATGGAGGATTGAGCCTTACCCCAGCGTGTTGGCCTGGATCGATGCGCAGGCGGTGGAAACGCTTTACCTGTCAGCCATCGCCGTCGCCGAGCTGCGTTTTGGCCTGGCGACCATGCCGGAAGGCAAGCGGTGTTCGATCTATCAAGATCATTTGGAGCGGGAGGTCTTGCCCGCCTTCAGAGGTCGGGTGCTGCCCTTCGATCTGGAGGCCTCGCAAGCCTATTCGGTACTGATGGTGCGCGCGAAATTCGAAGGCAAGACGATCGACGGCTACGTCGCAGCCACGGCTTCCGCCCGCGCCTTGACGGTCGCAACACGCGACATCGCACCGTTCCAGGCGACCGGCATCTCCGTGATCAATCCGTGGATCATGTGAAGCAACGCACGAAATCGTGGTCTGTCCGTTCGCAGTAACAGCAGTAAGTGTAGCGGGTTGAAGTCCCGTCTGGGGAGTTGTCCGTACGCCTCGGTAGCATGAGGAAGCGGCGCTGTGGCGACACGGGGTCGTGCAAGGCAAGCAGTAGGCCACCTTGCCCGCGCCGCTGGGGCAGGCGCTGGCGGAGGAGGCGAAGACGGTGCTGGCGGGCAGATGAGCGGGACGCCGAGTTGGGCATCGGCTACGCCAAAATGCTGAGGAAAGACCTTGAACGTTGAAGAGGAACCCCGTCGACTGGATGGTCCAGGGAGCCGGCCAGGGCGATCCGACACCTGCTGGGACTGCCGGCATTACCGGTCGCATCGCCGTTGCGCCGCTTTTCCGGACGGCATTCCGGAGGCCCTCTGGCAGGCGGTGCACGGGCATCGCGAACCCTATCCGGGCGACCAGGGCATTCAATACAAACGGCGGGCAGAGCCCGACCCGCTGCCTGACCGCGATGATGTTCCCGAATTCCTGCGGAAGCTGAAACCATGATCCAGATCACCCTCACCGATACCGGCGTCAACGCCGCCCTCTCCCGCCTGCTGGGCGGTCTGCAGAACCCACAGCCGACCCTGAAAAGCATTGGGGAACTGGTGATGGAATTCACCAAAACGCGCTTTGCGGTTTCGCAAGGCCCCTACGGAACCCCCTGGGAGCCGAACCAGGACAGCACGCTGCGCGCCCTGCTGCACCGCCATTCCAGGAGCTTCACCCGCCAAGGCCAGGTCTCGGCGAAAGGCCAGCAGCGCCTGGCGAACAAGAAGCCGCTGATCGGAGAATCCCGGTCGCTCTCGACGCAATTCTCGTATCGACTGGTCAGCCACGGCGTCGAGGTGTATTCGACCCTGATCTACGCCGCCATGCATCAGTTCGGGATCAATCCCCGCGTACGCGAGGGAGACCGGTATTCGAGTACAGGAAAGACGAATGGTCCCCGGTTCCACCGCGATGATGTCGCAGGCGGACCGCGGGCCGGCCGCTTGCCTGCGCTATATTGAGCGTCAGCGCGACGGCTTTCTGCTCTACCGGAAACAGGAAACCCCCTGACGCCGACTCATCAGGGGGCACTGTGCGGTTCCTTTGGACGCGTCAGTCGGGAGCTTGTACGACCGCAATCAGTAACCCCAGTATAGCCCAACCATGACATGATCACCATTCAGATCGAATGGTCCTGACATCGCCGCAGCGCTGGCGCGCCTGAGCAGCGGCATGCTGGGGCATGGATGCATGATTGCAAGACTTGACCCCAAGCTTGCGGGTCTGAGACTGGAACCTTCAAGGTTTTTAGTTTGGCTATGACATCGATGGACAGCACGGCCTTGAGGCGTGCGCGGAATGCCGAAGCCGAAACTTGTGCCAATGCTGAACCAAGCGCCGAGCGCAAAGCAGGGGTTGCGAAGTTGCCCAGCAGCAGATAGCTGACGATGGCTGGTGGCAACTGCTTGACGGGCAAGGCGCTCGCGAACGGACTTAGAAACTTGAGCGCAGGAAGCGGATTCCGGGCGAACGAGCTGCAAAGCACAAGGCCGACTAAACCTTGAGGCTGCGCCGCGGCGAGAGAGATTGCGATTGGACCGGAGAACGACTCTCCGAGGATGATGAAGCTGCCGTTGGATGGCAATTGGCTTCTAGCTATAGCCTGCAACTCTTCGTATCCCAATGCTTCGGCTGCCGGGTACCTAACTACACATACATGGAACTTGCCCTCAAGTGCTTCGACGAATGGTTTGAACAGCTGGCCTGTTCCATCCATACCAGGCAGTAGCACTATGGTGAGCATGACGTCTAACGTTCGAGCTGAGCCGCCAGCGTAGGCAGGTACTGCAAGCCCGGACTGAGACGATGGTTCGACTGGCTCAGGCCGGGCTTACAGTGCCTGCCGTAGCGGGTCGGCTCGAGCGAGGGGTTAGGCGTCTGCGTCACAGCAGAATCTTGAATCTTTGATCAGGGCCTTGGGGAATGAACTCAACGCCCCGGGACTCGAGAGCCTCCTTCAGTGCTTCGATCGTGCTCTCTACCGGTGTCTTGCTTTTCTCTTCAAAGGAATGGACTGTCGCTTCGGGCACTCCTGCGGCTTTGGAAAGTTCAAGTGTGCTCATGCCTAAGGCAGTTCTAGCCATTCGGCAGACATCGGGTGTGAACTCCTCAGCCGTCTTGCGACTAAGGCTCCATCCTTCAGGAACAAGCTTGAAGAACTTTGTGTTGTGTATGGTCTGTCGAATCTTCGGCAGGTCTACGGCCGAAAGGTTGAACCACTCTCCCCGGATGTGGGTCTCTGAAAACTGAAAGTGAACGTCGCGTTCCACAGCCTCTGCTTCGGCTTTGCTGCCGGTCTCGAAGACGTAGTGAATGTGGAG
The DNA here is from genome assembly GCF_036625275.1 of Accumulibacter sp. Lineage (GTDB taxonomy): Bacteria > Pseudomonadota > Gammaproteobacteria > Burkholderiales > Rhodocyclaceae > Accumulibacter. The sequence continues at coordinate 16,748 of NZ_JAZKUD010000062.1, read as the reverse complement.
ATACTTGGGGTTCCCGACATTCGCGATGCTGCGCCGCCGCTGAACATTAGTAGCAAAGCCAATCTTGAACGGTCCGTCTCGCGGACCGATGACGTAGACGAAGTGCTTGGAAGACATGCGCGGCTTTGGTTTCAGACGCCTAACGTAGAATTAACCGGCGCCGGCAAGAGCGCCGCAGGGCAAGCAACCACGCTGCACCGGCGTCCGGTTGAATGCCGGGTTGGGCGTCATCGGAACCTGAGCACAAACTCCCGAACCCCCTCCAGCATCCTTCGTGCCGCCCCTGAATCCACGTCTTCTGGTTGGGTGAAATTTCCATGCGCCACTTGATTCCTTAATTTGCCCCATGCCTCGATCTCACCGAAAACCACTTTGTCATAGGCCCCAGCCTTATACAGAAGCATGTTCAACTTTGTAATTGAACTCGGCCCAGTCCACTCAACCCCTTTGCGAACCGCCAAGTCTCGCAGAGATGACTCTAGTACAGCTCCGCAAATCGGTACCGCAGCCAGGTGATGCATTTCTTCCAGGAGATGCGCAGCAGCCTCCAGAAGGTCCCCAAATGCTTCTGCAGTTGCGATTTGCCGGATGTCCTGCAACATGCCAGCACGTAGGTCATCCCGGGCTGCATAAAGGACCCCAGCGCACGAGTCGAGATCAAGACTGCCAGATCTAACGTACTGTTCCCTACAACGTTCCAATTCTCTGGCGTGAGGGCTATTTGCTCCGCAGGTCTTCTCGATTGTTTGTAAGGATGAGAGTAGGAAACGCCAAAGTTCGCTATTCGGAACTCGCGCAGCCTTGCCGGCCGATCCGACTTTCCCTAGTCCACTGGAAAGGACCGTCTGCATAAACTCATCGGCCCTTTGGACAAGTTCATCAATCCGTCGGCCGTACTCCTCTGGACGCCTAGACATCCGCTGACCCTCCCGCAACCTGCAAAATGATCGCCCAACGTATAGTGAACACCGATTTCGGTGCAATCTACTTTTTCGCGAGGGGTGTTCCCAAGGGTAGTTCCCGACTCATCAAGGTGTATACCGGAACACATGGATGTGTATACTACGGGTTCGTAAGAACAACGCACAGATTCATAACGAATTTCTGCCCGTGAATACACCAGGAAACCCTCCGGAAAACACCCCAGGACCGCCGGTAGACACCCCTTCCGGTTCGGAGAATACGCCTGCCGAAACCGGAAACTCCCCCCTCCCAACCCAAGCTTCTCGACCAGGTGCGTGATCAGATCCGCTTGCGCCATTACAGCATACGCACTGAAGCACAATATATCCACTCGGTCAAGAGATTCATTCTCTTTCACCACAAGCGCCATCCCCGTGAGATGGGTGCAACCGAGGTGGAGGCGTTCCCTTACGCACGAATCATTGGGCATTTTTCATACGCTGTGTGACTGCCCTGAGGCCCTGCTCCCACGACTACTTTCTGTTCTGCGCTGCAGCCTTTGACGGGGATGCGGCATGGTGTGCGCCTTTTGGGCGGAGCGATACGCATGGACGACTGGGCGGTGAAAGAGCCAGATGACGCTGTTGACCAGCGCCGTCGATATCGTCAATTCGCTGGCCGCCGTTCAACTCGCGGGGGCATCAAGCGCGAGATGGCGCGGCTTCACGGTCTTGACAACGAATCGAGCCTGCAAGTCCTGGCCGGAGATATCTCCCCTCCCCCTCGCGGGAACGAAGGCGGGGTTTCGCGGAGCACCGCTCCGCGCCGCCGCAGCCAGCCCGCGATGCAGCGCCGAGCATGGCGATCTGCCGGATATCAGCCCGCCTCACTGATCGCCCTCCTCATCGCGACCTCACCGGCCTGGCGTCTGGCCAGCAGCGTATACACCGTCGGCACGACGAACAGTGTCAGGAAGGTGCCGAGCAGCAGCCCGCCGACGATGACCCAGCCGATCTGCTGGCGGCTCTCGGCGCCGGCACCGCTGCCGAGCGCCAGCGGAATCGCGCCCAGCACCATCGCGCCGGTGGTCATCAGGATCGGTCGCAGGCGCAGTTCGGAAGCCTCGATCACTGCCTGCCGGACCCCGCGCCCCTGCTCCTGCAACTGATTGGCGAACTCGACGATCAGAATGCCGTGTTTGGTGATCAGGCCGACCAGCGTGACCAGCCCGATCTGGCTGTACACATTGAGCGTCCCGCCGCTCAGGAGCAACGCCAGCAGTGCGCCGGTCATCGACAGCGGCACCGTCAGCATGATGATGAACGGATCGCGGAAACTCTCGAACTGGGCGGCGAGCACCAGGTAGATGAACGCCAGCGCAAGCAGGAAGGTCATCGCCAACGACGACGACGAGAGCCTGAACTCGCGTGACTGGCCCGCGTAGTCGATCGCGTAGCCGGGCGGCAGGACACGCCCGGCGGTACTCTCGAGAAACTGCAGCGCTTCGCCCATGGCGTAGCCAGGGCTCAGGTTGGCGGTCAGGATGACCGCGCGGCGCTGCCCGAAATGGTTGAGTTCGCGCGGGCTGACCGTTTCGTCGACGCCGAGCAGGTTGGCCAGCGGGATCATGCTGCCATCCCTGGCGCGAACGAACAGGTCACGGATGTCGGAAGGCGTCGCACGCTCGGCGTTGGCGACCTGGACGATCACGTCGTATTGCTCACCCGCACGCTTGAAACGGGTGACCTGGCGACCCCCGAGCATGGTTTCGAGTGTCCGCCCGACGGTTTCGATCTGCACCCCGGTATCCATCGACTTGTCGCGATTGACGATCACCGACAGTTCGGGCTTGTTCAGCTTGAGGTCGGTATCGACGTTGGTCAGGCCCGGGTTTTTCGCCACCTCTTCGAGGATTCTGGCGGTGATCTTTTCGAGTTCAACGTATGACGCCGAGGTGACGATGACGAAATTGATCGGCCGCTCACGCGGGCTCTGGCCGAGCGACGGCGGCAACACCGGAAAAGCCAGCACGCCGGGAATTCCCGAGAACTTCGGGAACAGTTCCTTGACTACCGCCGCCGAGTTCCGCTTGCGCTCCTGCCAGTCAGTGAGGCCGACAAAGGAGATGCCCTGGCTGACCGTCGGGTTTCCGGCGACGACGAAGTAGCGCTCGACATCGGCGGTATGCGCGTAGAGATCCTCGATCTGCCGGGCGTACTTGTCAGTGTAATCGAGCGTCGCGCCTTCCGGCCCGAGAAAGACACCGATGATGATACCGCGGTCCTCGACCGGCGCCAGTTCGGACTTCAGCGCACCGAGCAGGAAGACGTTCGCCCCCGCGACCAGCGCAAAAGCCAGCATCACCAGCCAGCGCTGCGCCAGCGCCGCGGTCAGCGCACGGCGGTAGGCGCGGGTCAGCGCGTCCAGGAGGTTTTCGACGGCGACGTAGGCCTTGCCGTGCCGGGCTTCGTGTTTGAGCAACAGCGAGCACATCATCGGTGACAGCGTCAGTGCGACGAAACCCGAAACCAGAACCGCACCAGCCAGCGTCAGCGCGAATTCGACGAACAGCTTGCCGGTTCGCCCGGTCATGAAGGCAACCGGCGCATACACCGCAGCGAGCGTGATGGTCATTGCGACGACCGCGAAACCGATCTCCTGCGCTCCCTGAAAGGCCGCCTTGCGCCGCGGCATGCCCGCTTCGATGTGGCGGTAGATGTTCTCCAGGACGACGATCGCATCATCGACGACCAGACCGATCGCCAGCACCAGCGCCAATAGTGTCAGGGTATTGATCGTGAAACCGAACACCAGCATCAGCGCAAAAGCGCCGATCAGCGAGACCGGAATCGTCACCAGCGGGATCAGGGTCGCCCGGAAGTTGCGCAGAAAGATGAAAATGATCAGCAGCACCAGCAGCATCGCTTCACCGATGGTCTTGAAGACCGCGTCGATCGAGCGGTCGATGAACACCGACGAATCGTAGGCGACGTTCGCGGTCATTCCCGGCGGCAGCTCGCCGATCACTTTGGGCAGTTCGCCACGCAGCGCGCGCGACAGTTCGAGCGGGTTGGCGGTGGCCTGCTTGATGACCCCCAGCGCAACTGCCGGCCGGCCCTTGAAACGCACGCTGCTGCGCTCGGAAGCGGCACCGATCTCGACACGACCGAGGTCGGCGATGCGCACCGGATAGCTGCCTCGGGTGTCGGCCGCCTGCTTGACGATGATTCCGGCAAACTGCGCCGCTTCGCTGAGATCGGTACGCGCGACCACCGAGAACTCGCGGCTCCGGCTTTCGATGCGACCGGCCGGCACCTCGACGTTCTGCCGACGCAAGGCATCCTCGACATCCTGCGGCGTCAGGTTGAAGGCCGCCAGCCGGTCGCGATCGAGCCAGATGCGCATGGCGAACTTGCGCTCGCCGAAGACGCGCACGTCGGCAGCGCCGGGGAGTGTCTGCAGGCGTGGTTTGACGATGCGATTGGCAACATCGGTGACTTCGAGCGGCGAGTGCTGGTCCGATGAGAAAGCGATCCAGATGACCGGATTGGCGTCAGCCTCGACCTTGGCGATCACCGGCTCGTCGATGTCGGTCGGCAGTTTGTTGCGCACGCGCGAAACGCGGTCGCGCACATCCGATGCCGCCGAGTCGGGATTGCGCTCGAGCTTGAAGCGCACCGAGATCTGGCTGTTCTCCTGACGCGAGATCGAAGTGATGACGTCGACTCCCTCGATGCCGGCCAGCGAATCCTCGAGCGGCTTGCTGATCTGCGACTCAACGATCTCGGCGGAAGCGCCACGATAGGTGGTATCGACGGTCACCACCGGTTCGTCGATCTTCGGGTATTCGCGCACCGGCAGGCGGGTATAGGAGACCAGACCGACGAGCAGGATCGCCAGCGAGAGAACTGTCGCGAAGACCGGGCGACGAATGCACAGGTCGGAAATCTTCATTGGCCTGCTCCCGGCGCTGCCGCTGGCGTGCCACCCTGCACTGCCCCGGCTGCCGGCGGCGGTTCGGCCTGGCCCTCGCCGATGGCACGCACCGCGGCACCATCGCGCAGCTTCATCTGCCCGGCGCTGACCACCTCGTCACCGGCACGCAGGCCCTCGACGACTTCGACCTGGCCATCGCGCCGCAAGCCGGTCCTGATCGGCACGCGTCGCGCCTGACTCCCGACGACACGGTAAACGTAAGGCGCCTGGCTGTCCGCCACCAGCGCCTGTTCCGGGATCAGCAGGACATGGTCGCGTTGCTCGAGAATCAGGCGAACGCGCACGAACATGCCGGGACGCAAGCGTGCTTCGCCATTCGGCAGGTGCGCGCGCAGCGAAATCGCACGGCCGCCTGCCTCGACCAGCGGATTGATCGCATCGAGCACCGCGGTGAACATCTGGCCCGGCAGGGCGTCGCTCGACACCTCGAGGGATTGCCCGGGTTTGAGTTGGCTGAGGTAGGACTCGGGCAGGCGAAAATCGATCTTCAACGTACGGATGTCCTCGATATTGACCAGATCCTGCCCTTCCTTGACATAGTCGCCAACACTGATGTTGCGAATGCCGACGATGCCGGAAAACGGCGCACGCAGGCGCATCTTGTCGAAGCGCGCCTGCGCCAGGGCCAGGGCGGCTTCCTGAACCTTCAGCGCGGCCTCGGCGTTGTCGAGCGCCTGCTGGCTGATGAACTTTTTCGCGAACAGATCCTGGGTGCGCCGGTGGTTGGTCTGTGCCAGTCCGAGGTTGGCCTTTGCCTGGTCGAGTTCGGCCGCCTGCGTTGCCGCATCGAGCTCGAGCAGCAACGAGCCCTTGCTGACCCCGACCCCGTCCCGGAAGTGGATCGCCGCGACCCGACCGGGCGTCTCGGGACGCAGGACGACCGACTCGTTCGAGCGCAGCGAACCGACGGCGGTGGCATCGATGGCCAGTTCGGCGGCCCGTACGCGCGCTGTTTCGACGCGCGGCGGTGGTGGCCCGCCTCCCGGCGAACCGGCAGGCGCAGCGACACCCGGGCGGCCGGCAGCCGCTCCCGCCGGCGGCGCCATCGGCGAACCAGACAGCTCCCGAAAACTCGTATACGCGTAGTAACCGAGCCCGACCAGACCGGTGATGGCCAGGACCATGACCCAGGAACGTTTTTTCCAGCTCATCATGTCAATCCGCATCGCCCGCAGCAGCGGGCAGTTCAAGTGGGTTCAAGATCGCCGATCGAGAACGATCAGCAGGGGTCAGAGCGCAGCAAGTAGATCAGTGATCATGGGCGCACTGCAAAAAACTTGGCAAACAAGCTGCCTGCCGCGCTATAACACTGACACAGAGAGTGATAAAGTAAAACCGTTGATAGCCCTAGAAATGATTGTATAACCGTCCATCCGGATTCCATGCCTCGCGATCACTTGTACAGGACTTGGACCATGAGAATTCCATCTGAATTATTACCGCCGTTCGGAACTCTGATCAAGGAAGTCGACAGGATGTCCGGGCCCGTGGAGCCTGCTGCCAGGCTCACCGACGAGCTGGCGGCCTCGCCGCAGAAGCAGCCCCCGCCGTCGCCAAAGAAGGGGGGATACCCGCCGCCCCCGACCGCCATCGGCCCCGAGGCAGAAAGCAAACCCGAACCGGTGGAGCGCAGACGCAGCGACCGTCGTTCAAAGAACCAGCCGGTCCTGCTCGACACCCGCTCGAACCGGGGCCGGCGGCGCGCACCGGGCGAAGCCCCGATCAATATCAAGGTCTAAGGCTGCCGCCTGGACCGTGCGATGGCCGGTCAGACGGGGTCCAGCGGTCAGATTCGGTCGCAGGCAAACCGACCCCGTAGTTTTTCATCACGTTGGGTAATCCTCTCGAGAAAAGCATGCGACTGTTCGACGACTTTTCCCCTTCGGCGCTGATTGCCGGCTTCGTCGCAGTCCTGGTCGGCTTCACCAGTTCGGCGGTGATCGTCTTCCAGGCCGCTCAGACGCTGCAGGCAACGGCCGCCGAGATCGCTTCCTGGATGGGTGCGCTGGGCCTGGGAATGGGCCTGACCAGCATCGCCCTCTCGCTGCGCTTTCGGGTACCGGTGCTGACCGCCTGGTCAACGCCCGGCGCGGCGATGCTGATCACCAGTGCGGCCGGTATCCCGATGCCCGAAGCAATCGGTGCCTTTCTGGTCTCGGCGGTGCTGATCACCATCTCGGGGTTCAGCGGCCATTTCGAACGGATGCTCGACCGCATCCCGATCTCGATTGCTTCCGGCATGCTGGGTGGTGTTCTGCTGCGCTTCGGCCTCGATGCCTTCGTCGCCCTGCAGAACCAGTTCGCGCTGGTCTTCCCGATGTTCTGTGCTTATCTGCTCTGCCGCCGCTTGCTTCCCCGCTACGCCATTGTCGTCACGCTGTTGCTCGGTATCGGCATCGCTGCCGCACAGGGGCTGCTGCAGGTCCAGTCACTGCGCCTCGAACTGGCCACCCCGGTGTTCACCACCCCGCAATTCTCGTGGCGGGCGCTGATCGGCGTGGCGCTGCCCCTGTACGTGGTCACCATGGCCTCGCAGAATGTTCCGGGGGTTGCCGTCATCCGCGCTTCCGGCTACCAGTTGCCGATTTCGCCGCTGATCGGCTGGACCGGCGCGGCCAATCTGCTGCTCGCCCCTTTCGGCGGTTTTGCATTGAACCTGGCGGCGATCACTGCGGCCATCTGCATGGGCCGTGAAGCGCACCCGGAGGCCGACAAGCGCTACGTCGCCGCCATCGCCGCCGGGGTTTTCTACCTCCTGATCGGACTCTTCGGAGCGACGGTCGGTGCGCTCTTCCTGGCCTTCCCGAAGGAGCTGGTTCTGGCGATCGCCGGTTTCGCACTGCTCGGCACGATCGGCAGTGCGCTCGCCAGCGCGCTCGGCCAGGAAGCCCAACGCGAGCCAGCCTTGCTGACCTTCCTGGTCACAGCCTCGGGCGTTGCACTGGCCGGCATCGGTTCCGCTTTCTGGGGGCTGCTGACCGGTCTCGCAGCGCTTGTGATCCTGCGGTCCAGGGCGGCGTAACGGTACCGACCGGACGCATCTCCGCCCACCCCCGCCGGACATACCCGCCCGGAAACTCGCCGGCGAGTGGGCAGGCTAGCTCTCGAGGGCTTCCCAGCGATCGAGCAGGGCCAGGAGTTGTTCATCGATTTCGTGCAGGCGCGCCGACAGATCTCGTGCTGTCTGCGGCTGTGTCTGGTACAGCGCGGGGTCGGCCAGCCGTTCGCCGATCCGCTTCTGCTCGGCCTCCAGGGCAGCGATGTGTTGCGGCAGTTCGGCGAGTTCCTTGGCTTCCTTCCACGACAGTTTGCTGGCGCTGGCCTTCGGCCGGGTCGGCCTGACGACCTCGGCCGGTCGCAGATCGCCGCGTTTGCTGCTGCTCTCCATCGTGGAGGCTTCTTCCCGGCGGCGAGCGGCCTGATAGTCGGCCCAGTCCTGATAACCGCCGGCGTACTCTCGCCAGAGGCCGTCACCCTCGGCAGCGATGGTCTGGGTCACGACGTTGTCGATGAAAGCACGATCGTGGCTGACCAGAAACAAGGTGCCTGTGTAGTCCTGGAGCAGTTCCTCGAGCAGTTCGAGCGTCTCGATGTCGAGGTCGTTGGTCGGTTCGTCGAGCACCAGCACGTTCGCCGGCCGCGCGAACAGGCGTGCCAGCAACAGCCGGTTGCGCTCGCCACCGGACAGCGAGCTGACCTGCGAGCGCGCACGCTGCGGCGCAAACAGGAAGTCACCGAGATAGCTGATCACGTGTTTGCGCTGATTGGCGATCTCGACGAAATCCGACCCCGGCGAGATCACGTCGATCAGTATCGCCTGTTCATCGAGCTGACTGCGGAACTGGTCGAAATAAGCCACCTGCACTTTCGTTCCGAGATGCACCTTGCCGGTATCGGGGAGCAATTCACCGAGAATCAAGCGCAGCAGCGTCGTCTTGCCGGCGCCGTTCGGGCCGATGATGCCGATCTTGTCACCACGCTGCACACGACAGGAGAAATCGCGTACCACTACCTGCTCGCCAAAACGCTTGCCGGCGTGCTCGAGCGCCGCCACCAGTTTGCCGCTGCGGTCGCCGGCATCGAGCGCCAGCTCGACCTTGCCCTGGCGCTCGCGCCTTGCCGCACGTTCGCGGCGCAGTCGCTCGAGGCGCAGCACGCGCCCTTCGTTACGGGTACGACGGGCCTTGATGCCCTGCCTGATCCACACTTCCTCCTGCGCGAGAAACTTGTCCGCGCGTGCATTGTTCAGCGCCTCGTCGTGCAGCATCGCCTCCTTGCGTGTCTGATACTCGCCAAAACTGCCCGGACAGGAAAGCAGGCGGCCACGGTCGAGTTCGACGATGCGGGTTGCCACCCGTTCAAGAAAGCGACGGTCGTGGGTGATGAACACCAGCGTCACACCCGAGGCAATCAGCATTTCCTCGAGCCATTCGATGGCGCCGACATCGAGATGGTTGGTCGGCTCGTCGAGCAGCAACAACTCGGGGGAAACGGCCAGGGCCTGTGCCAGCGCCAGGCGTTTTTTCTGACCACCGGAAAGCGTTCCAACCAGGGCGTCAGCGTTGAGCGAAAAGCGCTGGATGACGCGCTCGGCCTGCGCCTCGAACGACCACGCGTGCCGTGCTTCCAGTTCCGTCTGCAGCGCCTGCATACGTTCCAGCAGCTTTTCATGGTCTGCTGCAGGCTCGCTCAGGGCGTTCGAGACGGCATGGTATTCGGCAAGCAGCGCCGATAACTCACCCATGCCGGCAACAACGGCCGCGAAGACCGTCAAGTCGGCGTCGAAGGGCGGCTCCTGCGGAACATAGCCGATCCGCAGGCCCGGTTGCAGCCATACCTTGCCGTCGTCGAGCGCTCCACAACCCGCGAGTGCGCTCAACAGCGAGGACTTGCCGGTACCGTTACGGCCAATCAGCGCGACCCGCTCGCCGGCGTCGAGCTGGAAATCCGCATGCTCAAGGAGCGGCACATGGCCGAAGGCAAGGGAAGCGTCGGAGAGAATCAGGTACGGCATGCGTGCGGTTTCCCTTCCTGAGGAATGGTCTGAGCAAATGCGGCGGTAAGTTGGCGTAATCCAGGGTCAGCGGCTACAATACGCGCCCGACTCCTCGTAGCACAATGGATAGTGCACACGCCTCCTAAGCGTGGGATACAGGTCCGATTCCTGTCGAGGGGACTTTTCAACCATTCAGCATCGTCTAAATTCGTCTAAAAACACATAAAATTCAACACTGTATGTCGTTTTTCCAGCGAACGAAGTATATCACAGTCTAGCCCCGTCTATTGCAATCTACCCCCAACTGGGGGTATTTTTGGGGGTATTTTCAGCCCTGGGGGTATACCTTGTCTCTCACTGATGTAGCGGTGCGCTCCGCCAAGCCCGGAGACAAACCCGTGAAGCTCTCGGACGGCGATGGCATGTTCCTTTACATCGTTCCCACGGGCGGCAAAATGTGGCGCCTGAAGTACCGCGTCGACGGAAAGGAAAAGCTCCTCTCCCTGGGGCAATACCCCGAGGTGACCCTGAAGCAAGCCCGAGCACGCCGCGACGATGCGCGCCGGCTGCTGGCCGCAGGCACTGACCCCGCCGAAATCCGCAAGGCCACCAAGGCCGCCAAGAACGCCAACACTCTGAACAGCTTCGAGGCCGTGGCCCGCCTGTGGTTTGCCAAGGAGAAAACCTCATTGGTCGCCACCTTTGCGGCAAAAGTGATTCGATCCTTGGAGGCCGACGTTTTCCCCGCAATCGGCGAACGCCCGGTCAACGAGATCCGGCCGCCTGAAATCGTGGCCCTGTTGCGCAAGATCGAAGCCCGCGGCGCTATGGAAACGCTCAAGCGCGTTCGCCAGCGCTGCGCGGACGTGTTCACCTTTGCCATCACCGAGGGCTTGCGCGAAGACGTCAACCCCGTCCTTGGCATGGAGAAGTCATTCAAGCCGGTTCGACCCGTGCACCGCGCCTCACTTCCCGCCCGAGAGCTACCGGAATTTTTCATCCGCCTGAACGCGGCGCGTATTTCTCAACCCGTCAAGCTGGCTATTCGCCTAGCGCTGCTCACTTTCCTGCGACCTGGCGAGCTGCGCGGCGCCCGCTGGCAAGAACTCAACATCGAAGCTGGCACCTGGGTGGTTCCCGCCGAACGCGATCGAACCCGCGGATTGATCGGCATGAAGATGAAAGAGGCCCATCTGGTGCCGTTGTCTCGGCAAGTCATCGAAATTTTCAAGGAACTGCACGCTTACTCTGGCGACCGTGACTTGATTTTTCCCAACCGCACCGACCCGCAACGCCCGATCAGTGATGGCACCATCAATAGCGCACTGCGCGCCATGGGCTACTCGGCTGCCGAAGTCAGCGGCCATGGATTCCGCGCCACGGCCGCCAGTGCCTTGTCAGAAATGGGCTTTCGTCGCGAAGTCATCGACCGCCAGTTATCGCACCGCGAGAGAAACCCGGTACTGGCCGCCTATGTGCATCAAGCCGAATACGAGGAAGAACGCCGACGCATGATGCAACATTGGGCGGATTATCTGGACGTGCTGAAAGACGGGAAGAAGATCATTCCCATGAAGAGGCAGGCTGTTTAGAGTTTAGCTGCCCCTACGTCGACGGACGGAAAAGCCGGCACCTTCACCGGCCTGGGGTGGCTTCCTGAATGAAGGATGCCAGAAGGGGCACATGTGAAACTGATCCTTGGGGACGCAAATAATCTTAGGTACGTCCATAATCTTATCGAAGACCAGTGGCGAACTGATCCGGGCTTGCAATCTGGGATGGAAACCGCCAGCCGCCTTGCTGGTTTGATTCGTATCGAGCTGATAAAGCATGGCGGTGTTGAACCGTACGACATCGCCGACAGCAGCGATATTTTGAACTGGCTCTCTGACAACGAGGACGCCAAGGGTTCTTGGCAGCACGCTTTTGCAGAGTGCCTCTCATGTCTTATGACGTTCTTCCAAGAACCCATTGGCGAGGCGGTTGGCGCACAGGATTTCAACTACGCCATGAACTGTTTGGCCGACCTAGATCAAAGAATGACAACCCTATTGATTGCCGACGCTGCAAGGTTCGATGCGCATGGACGGCAAGAAGCAGAAAGTCTGGCCAACAAACTCGCGCCGGCTGCCCAGTTCGCCAAGCCATTCATGGACAACGCCCGCAAGCCCCCGCGGAAAGAATCAGTCATCCGGGCTCGCCTTAGAAAAATCCTTACAGAGGCCCGAGACAAAAATTACAGAATGTTGAATGATGAGCTGTGGAATGAGTTCAAAAAAAAGCCGCCAAAGGGGTATACCCCCATGGATAACCGCCTCGGGCGTTACATTGAAAGCCCTAAAGCAGGGAAGGATTGCAGTTACAGAAGGTTTGTGAGTATCGCCTCTGAGCTGCGCACGGAGCTGGGTACTTCCTTGCGAAAACGAAGCTAATCACGCGATTCGATCGTCTTATCACGAGTTGTCGGACTCGTGATAAGACATTGTTAGATTGCCTCTCACGCTGCGACATGGCAGTGTATTCAATGAAACAGAGAGAGGTAATTGACGATGAAAAACGACAACCCGTTTGGGCTTTCCGACCAGGCCGTTAGCATGCTGGCAAGAGCCGGGATCAATCCCTTTGGCATGCTTCGGGTAAACGAACTAAAGCCCCGCTTGGGGGTTCCATACGGCATATCAACCATTTGGAAGAAGTGCGCCGAGACCCCGCCGGCGTTTCCGCTTCCCTGCCGGGAGCCAGGCCTTACGGCTTGGAGAGTCGGCGACGTTATGGCCTGGCTGGAAAAGAAAGGTATTACCGACCCGGCCGTCACCTACACCCGAGGGGAAAGACTGACCGCCGCACGGCAGAAAAAGCGAAAAGAGCAAGCCGCCCCGCAAGACTTGGCATGGCGAGACTAACCCGCCATGGGCAGAAACCGTTTCAGTAGAACACACCTGCCGAAAGGTGCAGGCTTTGGCGTGTCCGATCGAAGTAAGCCGCCGGTACTGCTTGATTATGCCGAGATCGCCCGCTTTGGCAGCAGAGCACAACGTCGTTTTGCAATTCGCGTCATGGCACGAGCGAGTAAACGAGGGGCAAGTCATGACGACCGCTAACCGGCGTATCGTAGGCTCACTCGCCAGCCGACTGCACCCTGACCGCCCGCGAAATCAGTTGACAGGATTCGCCAAGCCGGCGCATGATTTCGCGGTCGCTGCACATCAGCGATGCGGGTTTGACAGCCCGGAGAATAGGCGGACAAGCCGCCTGCATCGCGGCTTTTTTCATGTCCGTCGTCATGGTCCCCAGTTTTGGGCGACCGTGCGGGGAGCCTTCGCGCTCGCCGGTTCCTATTCCCGGTCTGTCAACCCGCACGGTCTGCCCTCCCCATTTGACAGTGGGGAAGGCGGAAAACATTACCGCCCGAATAGGAGCATTACCATGCCCGAATCCATCGGCGCCGACGCGCGCCAAAAATCCCGCACGCTTCAAACCCTCGCCAGCAGCATCGAACCCGAAGGCATCACCGCCCTGGCCGCCGCTGGCTTGGTGCTGTGCGCTTGCATCAACGATGCACGCCTTGTGATCAATCCCGACCTCGCGCCCGACCTGGCCGGAGCCACCAACGAACTGATGGACGGCCTATACGCCCTTCAAGATGCGACGTTCGGCTGTGCCGACCAGATCCCGGCCGCGCTGGCCGCGTTCCTCTCCGTTGCTGAAAGCGGGGTGTGCCGTGGCTGACATTCAACTCTTCGCCCCGGCTGGCGAACCGGCTCTTCTCTTCAACGTCGCGGAAGGCGTTTCCAACGAAACCGCGCTTGAATTCGCTTCTGCCTTCCTGGCGTCGGTTGTAGAACTGGGCATTGAAGGTGCCGGCAAACAAGACGGCGGACGCTGGGCCATCGTCTATCTGTGCGAGGCGGCTAAAGCCCTCATCGACACCGCGCGCCCTGCGGAAAATTTTCAAGCCGTGAAAGAAGGGGCGCCCCAATGATGAACCTTCTTCGACCTGGCGGAAAGCCCGACGCGGATACGCACAATGCTGTGCGCGATGTTCTCACCTTGTTGCAGGAGGTTTTCTATACGAATGAGGTTGTATCCGAGATTAGCCCAAGTGGGTTGCTTGGCATAGGGCACATTCTCGGGGTATGCGCAGACGCCTTGGGAGATCAGGGCGAAGAAGAGGGGGCAGCCCATGACCCCCGCTGAAAAGTTCCTCTCCCGAGTTGAAGGAGTCCGCCAGACCGGCCCCGGCCGCTGGGTTTTCAAGGTGCCGACCAGGGAGGATAGTCGCCCGTCTGGATCTCTGCGCGAACTCGACGACGGCCGCCTGCTGATCCACGACTTCGGCGGCGAGTCTGTCGTCAACATCCTGGCCGAGATCGGGCTTGAACTAACCGACCTCTACCCCGAGAAGCTGGTCGACCACGCCAAAGGCGAACGCCGCCCGTTCCTGGCGACTGATGCTTTGCGCTGTGTGGCATTCGAGGCCCTTGTTGTCGCTGCCGCGGCCGCTTCGATGGCTGCCGGTCAACGCCTGTCTTCAGCCGATCGAAAACGGCTCATGCTGGCCGCTGAACGCCTCAACGCTGCGTCTACGAGGGCAGGGCTATGACTACCTCTTCCCACCTTGAAAACGTCGCCGAGAAGCTCGCCAAGACGAACGAGCGCAAGTCTATCGGCAAGAAATCAACGGGCACATTTGACGCTGACGGCCGCCGTGTGATTCGACACGACGCTGGACGCCTGCCGGAAATCGTGAACGAATTAGCCGCCGCCCTGGCCGAATACGACGAAAACCTGTTTGTGTACATGGGCAGTCTGTTCAGGATTTACCCCGCGCCTGAGTCCCCCAAGAATGGCATTCGACGCGCACGCGGAACGCTGATTCTGCATCCTGTGACCAGTGCCCATCTGATCGAGCTGGCCGGACTGGTGGCGATCCATGAACGCTATGATGTGCGAACCGAAGGATACAAGCCCTGCAATTGTCCTAAAAATATCGTTGAATCGTATCTCGCCCGTGGAAACTGGCCAGAGCTGCGCACCCTGTCAGCTTTTGTTGAAGCTCCTACCGTGACCTTGGAGGGACGTTTGATCGACCGACCAGGCTATGACCCGGAAACCGGCTTGTTTCTCGCCTTCGAGACAATCCCGGGATACAGCACACCGCCTGCCCGCCCGACGATGGACGATGCCGATGGAGCCGCCGCCCGACTCCTGAAAACGGTTTCTGAATTTCCCTTTGTCGACGAAACTGACAAAAGCGCATTTCTGGCCGGCGTGCTGACTGGATTGCTTCGGCGCATCTTGGAGGCTGCGCCAATGATGGCGATTACTGCCCCGACGCCTGGCACAGGTAAAACGCTGATCGCTGAAACTTTCGCCATTATTGCCACGGGAAGAAGGGCAAGCGTGCTTTCCCTTGGTCAAGACGATGCCGAAACAGAAAAGCGCCTGGGTGGCGTGCTGTTGGCTGGCGATGCTTGCATCGCTCTGGATAATATCGAGCGCCCGCTGAAAGGAGAGTTGCTATGCCAAGTGGCAAGCCAGCAATATGTCAGGATTCGGCCGCTCGGCGCCAGTGCCGTACTGAACATCCCAACGCATGCGCTACTTGTGGCGACGGGTAATAATCTTTCCATCGTCGGCGACCTCAAGCGCCGGGTTTCCCTGATTCGCATGGATGCGTGCCAAGAACGCCCCGAGCAACGGACATTCAAGAGAAACCATCTTGACGACATTTTTACCCGCCGCGGCGAGTTGATCCGTGATGCATTGACAATCTGTCTTGCCTACCTGGGCAATGGAGCACCGCCTATCGACGGACTGTACCCGCTGGGAGGGTTCGAGCAATGGGACCGCATGGTGCGCCGCCCGTTGGTCTGGCTTGGCCTGCCTGACCCGCTCAAGGCGTCTGAAAGTCTGCGCGAACAAGACCCGGATATGGAAGCCATGCGGCTACTGTTTGGATCATGGAATGAGGTATTTTCGGACAAGGCAAAGACCGCCGCCGAAATAGTCGCTGCAGGTATGGATGCGGCGCCGATGACTTCAGAGTATGTCAACCCGGAACTACGGGACGCGCTGCAATTGGTGTGCAGCGAGAAGATAAATACTCGGCGCCTGGGTTATTGGCTGCGTACCCACAAAGACCGCATTGTCGACGGTTTGAGCTTGAGACAGGCCGGCGCAGACGGACATTCAAAAGTTGGTCGATGGTCTATCGCATCTGACGTCGCTCCCGTTGCTTCCGTAAAAACCTCTATACCTTTCTGAAAACCATCTTATCCATTGGCAGTATGATTTTTCCATCCTTCCCCGCTCCCCTTCTTGCGAATGGTGCGGATGGAACGTACGCCAAACGATCAAGGCTTGACCGCTGGCGACGAGCACGGCGCCGCCAGCCAGCACGGCAACGCCCTTGATCACCGCCACGCCAACCCCGACCGGCTGCTGACGATCAGCGCCGGCTCGCTGGCGTCATCTGGCCGCGCTGTGCAACCCCTGTATGCCTGACCACAACGGCCTGACACCGAGACAAGGACCAAACCAAAGCCTGAATTTTGCGGGTGATGCGGATAATGCGGGTGATGTTCCCTTTGACGCACGGAATTTAGCAGTGCTAAAAATAGTATACGGGGTGAAACAGAACCCGCATTGCCCGCATCACCCGCAAGTCTGGCGGATGGAACGTACGCCAAACGATCAAGGCTTGACCGCTGGCGCCGGGCACGACGCCGCCAGCCAGCACGGCAACGCCCTTGATCACCGCCACGCCAACCCCGACCGGCTGCTGACGATCAGCGCCGGCTCGCTGGCGTCATCTGGCCGCGCTGTGCAACCCCTGTATGCCTGACCACAA
>NZ_JAZKUD010000061.1:0-24404 GCF_036625275.1 Accumulibacter sp. | reverse complement strand
CAGTCGCCCTTCGGGCTCCTTCCGACGCGCCCTCCTGCCGCACCATCGGTGGCCCAACCGCCCCAACACCCCGAGTCGTCTCGGCCACGGACCGTCCCTCCCCGGTCACAGCCTCGACCGCTCGCAGGCTTCTTGACCGCCATTGACATGCCGGTCCTCTACGCACGTCGCTCACGTCTGCAAACGCTTCCTGCAAGGTCATTTGAAGTCCTCCTGAAAACCTGGAGTCAACCCGATTTTCCGGGAGATTGCAAGCTCATGTCATAACAATTTGGATGTAAACGATTATTTACAGCAACTTAAAATAATATTCTGAGAGTTTGCGACATTTGCGTAAG
Organism: Accumulibacter sp.; assembly: GCF_036625275.1. Lineage (GTDB taxonomy): Bacteria > Pseudomonadota > Gammaproteobacteria > Burkholderiales > Rhodocyclaceae > Accumulibacter. The sequence continues at coordinate 24,066 of NZ_JAZKUD010000061.1, read as the reverse complement.
CGATCGCCGTGTGAGTTTGGAAGAATGGGCGTCAGCTCGGCGGATCGATGCTAGAATTATGAGTTGGTCGACGTGCTCGCCGGTCAACCATTAAGCTTTTGGCTCGTTGTAACCATTTTATTGTCGATAAGGAACCCCATTATGAAAAACTCCCTGCTCGTTGCTGCGCTGATCGCTCTTGCTGTTACCGCCTGTGGCAAGAAGGAAGAAGCCAAGCCGGCCGCAGCCCCTGCCGCTGCTGCTCCGGCCGCTGCCCCTGCTGCCGCTCCGGCTGCTGCCCCTGCCGCTGCTCCGGCGGCCGCCGCCCCAGCTGCTGCTCCCGCTGCCGATGCGGCCAAGCCAGCCGATGCGGCCAAGCCAGCCGATGCGGCCAAGCCAGCCGCCGAAGCCGTAGCCGACAAGGCCAAAGAAGTTGCTGGCGCTGCCGCTCAGGGTGCTGCCGATGCAGCCAAGGACGCAATGAAGAAGTAACCTGTCTGTCCAGGCAAGAAAAAGCCGGCTTGCGCCGGCTTTTTCTTGCCTGTGCACATCACGATCAGCGCAGTTGCCGCCAGTCGAAACCGGTTTCCTGGTCGGCCACGGCGATCCAGTCCTCGTTGCAGCCCAGAACCGATGCCAGAGCCCTGGCAGCCAGTTCTGGCCGGTTATTCTCCTGGCTCAGGTGTGCCGCGACCAGATGCTGCAAGCGCTGGGTATCGACCTGCCGCAAGAGGGCTGCTGCCTGACCGTTCTCCAGATGACCGAAGCGCCCAGCGATGCGCTGCTTGAGCCGCACCGGATAACTCGACACAGCAAGCAGCGCCTGGTCGTGGTTGCATTCCAGTACCAGCCCGTCGCAGGCACCCAGAACATCAACGATGTGGGGCGTAATCGAGCCGCTATCGGTGAGCACGCCAAGACAATGCTGACCGTCGCTGAACGCATACTGAACGGGTTCGCGCGCATCGTGCGGCACCGGAAAGGGCCGTACTTCAAGATCGCCGATCGCAAAGCAGGTATGACCGTCGATCAGCCGGCATGCGGGTAAGGTGCTCCTGCCACGCGACGCTGCGGCATAGGTGCCGTGCGTCAGATAAACCGTGAGTTGGTAATTTCGAGCGAAGGCAAAAACGCCCGCCACGTGATCAGCATGCTCGTGCGTCACCACGATCGCGGCCAGTTCATCCGGAACAGCATCCAGTCTGGCCAACCTCGCGGTCGCCGTGCGTGCCGAAAAGCCGCAGTCGAGCAATACTTTCGTCTTGCCGGCCTCGACAAGCAGGGCGTTACCCCGACTGCCGCTACCCAGCGATGCGAAACGGATCATTCGTACAGGTCGCGGAGCCTCTCGAAATGATGAGCGCCAACAATCGCTGTTGCTCGGAAGAATCCAGGTCTGTGGCGATGATGCTGAGCCCTACTTCAACTGATCGTAGAGCAGATTGAGAATCTTCTTCGCCGTCTCGGATTGGTCGACACCCCCCTCGGGCGAGAGCACCTGGACGGTCGACAGGCTGCCGGCTTCACGAATGAAGATGCGGTACTGGATTTGTATCTTGTTGACCGAACTGCTCTTGAAAGGATTGAGCCTCGACAAGAAGGTGTCTCCCTTCTTCTCGTTGTCACTTTCGGGGTCGACATAACGGACAAAGTAAAGGCCCCTGGAACGATCCCGGTCTTCAACCGTGAAACCCACCCTGTCCAGCGCCAGACCGACTCGACGCCAGGCACGATCGAACGATTCCTCGACCTCGAGGGTTCCGGCACCGTCGGCACCGCGCGCCAGGCGTGCTCGCTCGACGGGTTTTTGTTGTGCAGCCCGAATGGCCTCGGTCGCACGCTTTTCGTCGCTTCCGAGGCGAATCATCAGGCGGCGCAGCATCTCCGCTTCGAGTTCCGGATCAGCCGGACGTGGCTGCCACTTGGTCTGATCCTTGCCCTCGGTCACGTAAATCTCGTACATGCCGCGATGACTGATGAAGATGTCGGTCGTCCCCGGCGTGCTTCCCGGCTCCAGACGAGTGCGGAATTTGTCGCGCTCGGCCGTCGAATAGACCGAGTCGATCAGTTTGCCAAGCAGGTTGCGGATGAAATCCTGCTCGATTTTGGCACGGTTCTCGGCCCAGTCGGTTTCCATCACCCCGGCATCAGGCAGTTCGAGCTTGATCACGAAACCGGTTTCCTGCCAGAAGTCCTTGACCTGCCCCCAGAGCTTGTCCGGTGCCCCTGCAGCCACCAGCCAGCGCTGATTGCCGGAACGTTCGATGTGCGCCCGGTCGACGACCGGCAGAACCTCGCTCTTCTGCTGCGCCCGGGCCTGTGGTGACCGTTCTGCGGAGTACGCCGAGTAGGTCGCTGTCCCCTTGCCGAGGGTATCCGGTACGGCATAACGGTCATCGCGCGCAGGTGAAGTCAGGTCAGGAGGTACTTCCAGCGACGGCACATTGGTGGCCGACGCCGTCTTGTACTCGATTCGCTTGGGCTCAAGCAGGGAACCGCTGCAACCAGCCAGCAGCAGAAGCGCGGCGAGACAGCGCGATACGGCAGGATTCATTTGACCACCTGACCCTAGACCAATACGCCCGCCTGCTGCATGGCGGCACGGACACGTGCGTGAAAATCCGGCGAAAGTGGCGTCAGCGGCAGCCGCAGCCCACCGTCGATCAAGCCCAGTTGCTGGCATGCCCACTTGACAGGGATCGGGTTCGCTTCGCAGAACAGTTGCCGATGCAGACCGAGCAGGCGGGCATTCAGAGCGCGCGCCTGGATGGCGTCGCCAGCCAGCGCAGCGGCGCACATCTCGTGCATCAGGCGTGGCGCAATGTTGGCGACTACCGAGATGTCGCCGCTTGCACCCATCAGAATCAGGGCGCAGGCACTGGCATCATCGCCACTATAAACGGCAAAACCGGCGGGTGCGCGGGCGATCAGCTCGATGCCACGATCCATATTGCCAGTGGCGTCCTTGATCCCGACGATATTCGGTATTTCAGCCAGGCGCAGCGCGGTTTCATTGCTCAGATCGGCGACCGTTCGACCCGGCACATTATAGAGAATCACCGGCAGATCGACGGCCTCGGCAATCGCCCGAAAATGGCGATACAGCCCTTCCTGTGTCGGCTTGTTGTAGTACGGCACCACCGACAGCGCGGCATCGGCGCCGGCCTGGCGGGCAAAACGCGCCAGCTCGATCGCTTCGGTCGTCGAATTGGCGCCCGTGCCGGCAATCATCGGGATACGACCGGCTGCCTGGTCAACGGCAACACGGATCAGTTCGCAGTGTTCCTCGAAGTTGACCGTCGGCGATTCACCCGTCGTACCGACAATGACAATGGCGTCGGTCCCTTGCTGCACATGGAAATCGATCAGGCGGCGCAGGCCGGGCAGGTCGAGACTCCCGTCGGCATGCATGGGGGTGACAATCGCTACAATCGATCCGGTAATCATGGTCTTGGAGGGCGCCTAGCAAACTTACCGGGAAGTCTTCCCGGTGGAAATCGAACATTGGATTCTAACCGAAAGAAGACACCCTGGCGACGAAAAACAATGGCCGCCCACAGAACGTCCCGGCACTTGCACACCTGTCTCAGATTTCGGCCAGAACCCGAAGATGAGCGACCACGCTGCGCGCCAGCGCCGACAGCGAGTAACCTCCTTCGAGCATCGACACGATCCGCTTCTGGGCGCATTCTTCGGCAAGCTGCTTCAGTTGTACGGTGACCCAGGCGTAATCTTTTTCGAGAAATTTCAGGCCGCCCATCTCGTCCTCGTAGTGGGCGTCAAAACCCGCCGAGATCAGAATCATCTCCGGCTGGAACTCCCGCAGGCGCGGCATCCAGATATCACTCACCACATTCCGGAATTCCTCACCGCCGGTTCCCCGGCTGAGGGGCACATTCAACATGTTGAAGGCCGGCCGTTCGGTACCACTGTAGGGGTAGAACGGATGCTGAAAGGTGCCCACCATCAGCACGCGCGAATCGCCCTTGAAGCAGTCCTCGGTCCCATTGCCGTGGTGGACGTCAAAATCGACGATCGCGATGCGCGACAACTGATGTGCTCCCAGCGCATGGGCTGCTGCCACGGCGATATTGTTGAAGAAACAGAAGCCCATCGCCGCCGACCGTTCGGCATGGTGTCCGGGCGGACGCACGGCACAAAAGGCGTTCTCGACTTCACCGGCCATCACCAGGTCGACCGCCTTGATCCCTGCTCCGGCAGCACGCAGTGCGGCCTGCCAGGTATGCCGGTTCATGGCCGTATCCGGGTCGAGGTGCACAATGCCCAACTCGGGCGAGGCCCGCTTCAGCCGTTCCAGATGTGCCGCAGAATGGACGCGATGGAGTTGCTGGAAAGTGGCCAGCGGAGCATCGTGATAAACGAAATAGGAATCCAGACCCTGCGCGATCATGTGGTCGTTGATCGCGGTCAGACGGTCGGGAGCTTCCGGGTGATACGAACCCATGTCGTGCAATTGGCAGTCGCGATGAGTGATGAATGCAGTGCTGGTCACTATGGCCTTTCTATCGCAGAGAACCCCCGCCACAGGCGATGGATGCTGCGGGAAATCGAGTTGTCGGCTGATAGTTTATTATCATCCCAATTGCGCTACTACGACAAGCCATGCCACCCATGCTCCCGACGACGAGACCCTCCCCGGTCACCAGAATTCTTGCCGCCGCCAACGCGATGATCCTCGGCAAGAGCACGCAAACCCGCCTGGCACTGTGCTGTCTTCTGGCGAAAGGTCATTTGCTGATCGAAGATCTGCCGGGCGTCGGCAAGACCACGCTGGCGCACACCCTGGCGCGAGTACTCGGATTCCAGTTTTCGCGCATCCAGTTCACAAGCGATATGCTGCCAGCCGACATTCTCGGAGTCTCGATCTTCGACCGTGAGAGCAGCCATTTCCAGTTTCTCCCCGGCCCGGTGTTCTCGCAGGTGCTGCTTGCCGACGAAATCAATCGCGCCACCCCGAAGACGCAGAGTGCCCTGCTCGAAGCCATGGAAGAAGGACAGGTCACGACCGAGGGAGAAACGCGGCCACTGCCTGAACCCTTCTTCGTGATCGCCACACAGAACCCTTCCACCCAGATCGGCACGTTCCCCTTGCCCGAATCACAACTCGACCGCTTTCTGCTGCGCATCGAACTCGGCTACCCGGACCACGACGCCGAACGGGCGCTGCTTGAAAGCGGTGGCCGGCGCGAACAGTTGCCGACGCTGGCGACCTGTCTTGGTCCGGGCGAATTTGCTGCAATGCAGCAAGAGGTGGCTGCGGTCTACAGTTCGCCGGCTTTACTCGATTACCTGCAAGCACTGGTCGAGGCAACGCGCCAGGACGTCCGGCTGGTGCATGGCCTGAGCCCGCGCGCTGCCCTGTCACTGCTCGCGGTGGCGCGCGCCTGGGCATTCAGCGAGGGTCGCCAGATGGTCCTGCCGGAAGATGTGCAGGCGGTGCTGCCGGCCGTCGCCCGTCATCGCTTGCGACTGGTCAGCGGCGGCTACGCAGGGAACGAAGATATCGCCGCCCTGATTCGATCACTACCGGTTGCCTAACGGTCACGGGTCACAAAGATGCCCCTGTTCGCCGCCTTGCAGCGCTGGCTGTTCCGACTGGCACGTGACGAGCAGTTGCCAATCGTGCTCAGGCAACGCCGAATCTTCATCGTGCCGACGGGCGCCGGTATCCTGTTTGCCGGCGTGCTCGTGGTGATGCTGATCGGCGCCATCAACTACAACCTGAGCCTCGGACACGCGCTGATCTTTCTGCTTGCCGGCCTCGGTCTGGTGGCCATGGTACACACCTTTCACAATCTGTTCGACCTGCGCTTGACTCCGGGACGCACCGAAGCGGTTTTTGCCGGTGATCTGGCGAGTTTCCCGCTGCAACTGGATAACGCCCGCAAGGAGCCGCGTCGCGCCCTCGAGTTTTCCTTTGACGGGCAGCCGCTGGTCACGGTTGATGTCCCGGCGCGGGGGAACGTGACCGTGGCCATCCCCTACGCGACGAGCAAACGTGGCCGCCTCGACCCGGGGCGAGTAACGCTCGCCACGCGCTATCCGCTGGGTCTGTTTCAGGCCTGGAGCTACCCGCACCCGTGCTGGTCGTGCGTGGTCTACCCCAGGCCATTACGCACCCCCTTGCCAAGGCCATCGCCGGGTGCGCAAGCTGATCACCACCACGGCGATAGCGGCCAGGAGGACTTCGCCGGTTTACGGCCACGCCAGCCGAGCGACCCGACCCGACACATTGCCTGGAAAGCGGTCGCCCGCTGCGCCGATGAACAGAGGCTGCTGGTCAAGCAGTTCGCCGGTGGGGCCAGTGATGAACTGTGGCTCGACTGGTCTCTGACACCGCCCGAGCGCGGCCACGAAGACCGCTTGTCGATCCTGGCCGGCTGGGTGATGGCCGCCGACGAACAGCAGGCACGCTACGGTCTGACGCTGCCGGGGCGGCAGATCGCGCCGGCGCAGGGGGGCGTGCACCGCACCCACTGCCTGCAAGCGCTGGCGCTGTACGGTGAAACGGCATCATGAGCCGCCAACCGCCACGCGCACTCGAACACGGCGCCGTACCCTGGCTGTTGACCAGTGCGCTGGCGACCGCCGGCCCGCACGCCGAGCACCTGCCGCCGTGGCTGTCGCTGCTGGTCGCCAGCAGCCTGCTCTGGCGCGCCTGGCTGTGGCAACAGCGTCGCCCGCTGCCACCACGCTGGTCGCTGGCCTTGCTGGTGATGGCTGGCGTCGCGGGCATCGCCTGGCAATTCCACAGCCTCTTCGGCAAGGAATCCGGTGTTGCCATGCTGGTCCTGTTCATGGCGCTCAAACCGATGGAAACGCACCACCAGCGTGACGCCCTGGTCATCGTCATGCTCGGTTATTTCCTCCTGCTGACCCACTATTTCTACTCGCAGAGCATCCCCACCGGTCTCTGGCTGCTGGTCGCCATGACCCTGCTGACGGGCGCCCTGATCAGCCTGCATGGCGGCACCCAGCCAGTCATGGCGACTGCCCGGCAAGCCGCCCGCCTGCTGTTGCAGGCCCTGCCTTTCATGTTCATCCTCTATCTGCTTTTCCCGCGTGTCACGGGACCGCTCTGGGGCGTGCCGCAAGAGGCTCGTGCCAGTCTGAGCGGCCTGTCCGAACAGATGTCACCGGGGTCGATCAGTCATCTGATCCAGTCCGGTGCGATCGCCTTCCGCAGCCGCTTTGCTGGCGAGACACCGGCAAAGGCCGATCTCTACTGGCGCGGCCCGGTCTTCGACAGCTATGACGGAGCGACCTGGCGAACCACGACGCCGCCGACCAGGCTACCGAAGCCGGCACCGACGATCGAGACCAGCGGCACGGCCTACGCCTACACCAGCATTCTCGAAGCGCACAACCAGCGCTGGCTGCTGGCACTCGATGTCGCCACCAGCCTGCCACCCGAGAGTTCGCTGGCGCCCACCCTCGAAGTCCTGGCGCGCGAACCGCTGCGCGCCCGCACCCGCATATCGTTCGTTTCGGCGGTCGATTATCATGCCAACCGCGTCGAGGCGCCGGCCATTCTGCAACAGGCACTGGCACTACCAGCACGGATCAATCCGCGCACGCGTGCCCTGGCCAACAGTTGGCAATCGCTGCCAGCGGAGAAAATCGCCGCGGCCGCGCTCTCGATGTTCCGCCAGGAAGATTTCCACTACACCCTGCGCCCGCCACTGCTCGGCGCAGACGCTGTCGATGAATTCCTGTTCGTCACACGGCGCGGCTTCTGCGAGCACTACGCATCGGCGTTCGTATTCCTGATGCGCGCGGCCGGGGTTCCAGCGCGGGTGGTCGCCGGCTACCAGGGTGGCGAAATCAATCCGGTCGATGGCTATCTCACCGTCCGCCAGTCCGACGCCCACGCCTGGAGCGAAATCTGGCTGGCCGGCCAGGGCTGGGTGCGTATCGATCCAACGGCGGCGGTTGCACCGTCGCGCATCGAACAGGGAATCGCCGCCGCGCTGCCTGAAGGCGAGCCCCTGCCGAGCATCGTCCGGCTCGACGCAACCTGGCTGCGCCAGCTACGCAACCGTTGGGAAGCGGCCAACAATAGCTGGAATCAATGGGTGCTCGGTTACAATCCGCAACGCCAGCGCGAACTGCTGTCACGGGCTGGCTTGCGCGACCCCGACTGGCAGAGCATGACGGCGTCGCTGGCGATACTCTGTGGTCTGGCGCTGCTGATCATCACATGCTGGACGCTGCCCCGGCGTCGTCGCGCCGATCCGGCACAGCGCGCCTGGCAACGCTATTGCGCGCAGCTGGCACGCCGGGGGGTCGGCCGCGTAGCCTGGGAAGGGCCACAGGCCTTCGCGCAAAGGGTCGCGCGCGAACGCCCTGACCTGGCCGCACTCACCAGCGAAGCCGCCGGCTGTTATGCCCAACTGCGCTACGGCCGCCATGGCGGTGAAGATCTGCTGGAGCGGCTGCAACAATGCGTGCGCCGCCTGCCACCACAACGGTCATGAGGCTTGGCGCAAGGAGACAAGAGATTTGAACAAATCATTCGCGACGCTCGGGCTGCTCGGCTGTCTGCTGTCCCTGCCTGGCCACGGTCAATCGGGCACCGGTTTCAGCCAAGAACCGGAGGTTCAGTCTTTCATCATCGGCATGCACGAACAACACGGCTTCGATGTCGCCCACCTGACGCGACAGTTCGCCGCCATCCACCCGAACGCCACGGTGCTGCGCGCCATCCGCCCGCCGGCCTTTCCCGAAAAGCAGCGCTCCTGGCAACGCTATCGCGAGCGCTTCGTGAATAGCTCGCGCATCGGTGGCGGTCTCTCGTTCTGGCAAAAACATGCTGCCACCCTGCAGCGCGCACAAGCGATCTATGGCGTACCGGCCGAAGTGATCGTGGCGATCATCGGCGTCGAGACCGTCTATGGCCAGAACATGGGCAGTTTTGGCGTCCTCGAAGCGCTTGCCTCGCTCGCCTTTCATTACCCGCCGCGCGCAGAGTTCTTCCGCGGCGAACTCGAGCAGTTTCTGCTGCTGGCGCGTGAAAACGGTGTCAGCCCGCTCGAAATCAAGGGTTCCTACGCCGGGGCCATCGGCATCCCGCAGTTCATGCCCAGCAGCCAGCGCCGCTTTGCCGTCGACTTCGACGGTGACGACCGCATCGACCTGCGCAGCAGCAGCATCGACGCCATCGGCAGCGTGGCCCGTTTTCTGCAGCAACATGGCTGGCAGAGCGGCGCTCCGGTGGCCGTACCGGCAAGTGTCAGCGGCGACCCGGCCGGATTGCTGGCAACCGGGATCAAACCTGCGCTGACGGTGCGCGAGATGGCCGCCGAGGGGGTGGTCGCAGTCGCTGCTGCTGACGGCGACCGCACAGCGGCCCTGATCGACCTGGTCACTCCGGGAGCGGCCACCGAATACTGGCTCGGTTTCGACAATTTCTACGTCATCACCCGTTACAACCGATCGAGCTTCTACGCGATGTCGGTTTTTCAACTCGCCGAAGCGCTACGCACGGCGCACGACAACCTGATCGGCACACGTTGACGTTGACCTGCGTGCCAACCATCAGAGCAGGTTGTCTGCGGTGCCGCCTTCGCGCCGGATGACACGGCGCAGGTGATCGAGCGCCTCGATCTGGATCTGACGAACCCGCTCGCGTGTCAGATTCAGATCGCAGGCAATTTCTTCAAGGGTGCAGGCCTCCTTGCCGGCGAGACCATAACGACGTTGCAGAACCTGTCGCTGCTTCTCGGAGAGCTGCCCGACCCACTTGTTCAGCAAGTCGCCAAGCTCGTTGGACTGCAACAGTTCATCCGGATCGAGCAGGCTCTCGTCGGCCAGGGCATCGCCATACGACCGGCTCGGGTCGATCTGCAAGGGGGCGTCGAGCGAAGCAATACGCTCGTTGAGGGCCATCACGCGGCGCACATCGTCGCTCGGCCGATCGATCAGATGGGCGATCTGGTCGATGCAGATTTCCCGCCCGTTGGCCGCCTCCAGATGGCGAATGGCGCGCAGCACGAGGTTGATTTCCTTGACCACATGCACCGGCAGGCGAATCGTTCGCGACTGATTCATGATCGCGCGTTCGATGCTTTGCCGGATCCACCAAGTGGCATAAGTCGAAAAACGGAAGCCGCGCTCGGGGTCGAATTTTTCGATTGCGTGGATCAGACCGAGATTTCCCTCCTCGATCATGTCGAGCAAGGGCAGGCCACGGTTGAAATAGTGCTTGGCGATATTGACCACCAACCGCAGATTGTGCTCGATCATTTTCTGGCGGGCCAGGAAATCACCGGCGCGTGCCCGCCGCGCCCAGACCGTCTCTTCGGCCGGAGAAAACAGGGGCTTGGCACCGATCTCGTTGAGATAATGCTGGGTGACGTCATTGAGCAACTCGGCCTCGGGCGAGCCCCCCCCCGGTGCAAGGTCCGGTTCCTCTAAAAAGAAATCCGGCTGCTCCAGATCGTCGGTGAAGGAATCGGCATCGGGATCGAAAGCGCCGGACATGGTCAACGCTGCGGCAGGTGTTTGAGCGGGTCGACCGGCTTGCCCTGGCGTCGGATCTCGAAGTGCAGCTTGACCTGATCGGCGTCGGTGTTGCCCATTTCGGCGATCTTCTGTCCCTTGTTGACGCTCTGGCCTTCCTTGACCAGCACACTCTGGTTATGCGCGTAAGCGGTCAGGTAAGTGTTGTTGTGTTTGACGATCACCAGCTTGCCGTAACCGCGCAGCCCGGTACCGCTATACACGACCTTGCCGCCACCGGCGGCAAGCACGGCATCACCGGCCTTGCCATTGATATCGATCCCCTTGTTGCCGCCCTCGCTGAAAGTGCCGATCAGCTTGCCGCTGGCCGGCCATGTCCAGGCGATTTCCTCGCCGCCGGCAACCGTATCGCCAGTCCTGCCCTCACCTTGAGCTTCCGGCTTGGCTTCGGGCTTGGTTTCCGGTTTGGTTTCCGGTTTAGCCTCCGGCTTGGCTTCGGCCTTGGTCACGGTAGCCATGGCCACGACCGGCTCGGCCGTTTTCGGCTGCGCTTGCGCCCGCGCCAGCGCCTGCTCCGAGTAGGCTTCCTTGCCCGCCTTCGGTTCCCGCTTGAGCGCAGTGTCGCCAGCTGCAGCGACCGCAGCCCCAGCACCCGCACCGAGCGGGCGCTGCTCGACCGCTGCGACGGTACCAATCGGCCGCACCACGGCCGCTTCGCCCGCTGCGGCAGAACCTGGCGCCCTGACCCGTAACGCCTGTCCGATCAGGATGCGATTCGGATTCTCGAGCGCATTCCACGCCACCAGATCCCGGTAGTCCAGCCCATGATCGAGCGCGATGGAATACAGCGTATCGCCCTTTTTGACGAGGTACATGTCCTTGCTGGCAATGGCTGCCGGTGGCTTGGCAGCCGCACTGCGTTCATCCAGCGGCGCTGGCGTGATGCTGGCACAACCGGCGAGAACGAGTAGCAAGGCCAGAGCAGCAGCGTGGCAACGGAAAATCCCTTGATCCTTCATTCGACTCCTGATAGCAACGGAACGAAACGCACGGCATCCAGGCGGGTTTCGACAAAACCCTCCGGTCTGAATTCGATCAGGGCCAGTTGCTGTGTCGCCGCACCCAGGGGCAGAATCAGCCTGCCATGGGGAGCGAGTTGCTGCAACAGGGCGCGTGGCACCCGCGCCGCGGCGGCCGCGACGATGATCGAATCAAAAGGCGCGGCCTCGGGCAGACCGAGTTGCCCGTCGGCGTGCTTCAAGCGCACCTTGAGTTCCTTGATTGCACGCAGATTGAGCCTGGCCCTGTCGAGCAGCGGCGCGATCCGCTCGACCGCATAGACCTCATTGGTCAGTTGCGCGAGCACCGCAGCCTGGTAGCCACAACCGGCGCCGACCTCCAGCGTCCTGCCGAGTTCGCGGCCGGCACGCAGCGCTTCGATCATGCGCGCCACCACATAGGGTTGCGAGATCGTCTGCGAGTAGCCCAGGGGCAATGCCGTATCCTCGTAAGCCCTTGAGGCCAGCGCTTCTTCGACAAAAACATGGCGCGGTACGGCGGCGATCGCCGCCAGCACCTCTTCGTCAACAATTCCCTGTTCGCGCAGACGCTCGATCATGCGCGTGCGCGTGCGCTGCGAGGTCATGCCAAAACCGGGATGAGTCCTGGGCGTGTTCATCGGGCCAGCCACCCGCGCAGCAGCGGCAACTGCGCGTTGTGGGTCAGATCGACCTGCAACGGTGTCACCGATACCAGATGGTTGCGCACTGCGTGGAAATCGGTGCCCTCGCCGGCATCCGCCGCGGCCCCGGCGGCACCGACCCAGAACACGGTCTCGTTGCGCGGTGACAGTGTGCGCACCACCGGTTCGGCCTTGTGGCGCTTGCCGAGGCGGGTGACAACGGTGCCACGCAGTTGCGCGTAGGGCACATCGGGAACATTGACGTTGAGCAAGACCGGCTCGCGCAGCGCCTGTCGCCGCAGCATGTCGACCAGGTCGCGGGCGACCTGCGCTGCACTCGCAAAGTACTCGCCGGGTGTTCCGCACAGCGAAATCGCCAGGGATGGAATGCCCAGCAGAAAACCCTCGGTCGCCGCTGCGACGGTCCCCGAATAAATGGTGTCGTCGCCCATGTTGGCACCCATGTTGATTCCCGATACCACCATGTCCGGAAGCCCGTCGAGCATGCCGGTGACGGCCAGATGAACACAGTCGGTGGGGGTGCCGTTCACGTGATAGAAGCCATTGGCGGCGCGTTTGAGCGACAAGGGACGATCGAGCGTCAGCGAATTGCTCGCCCCGCTGCGATCGCGTTCGGGGGCAACGACGGTAATTTCAGCCACATCTGCCAGCGCGCGCGCCAGATGCTCGATCCCCGGAGCAAAATAACCGTCATCGTTACAGAGCAGGATCCGCATGGTACTCCACGAACATCAACGAACACGGGGGAAATAAACCGGCGAGGGACCGGCCTTTTCAGCATCGATGGAGCTGCGTTGCAGCTCCTCACCAGTCTGCCGGCAAAGGTGCCCTGCGGCACCGGCCAACAGTACCCTTGGCACGACCAAGCAGGAGTCCATTATAACCGCCCCGGCTCCTCGCTGAACACTTCAGATCACACTGCAAACCGAGAATGACGCGCCGCGTCGACGTGCACCATGACCAGGGTTCTGGGCACGAAAGCCGCGAGATCGGCGCCCGGTGCAGGCACCTGCGCGATGTCGCCCGCGCGCTCCGAATGCTTGCGCGTGTCGACGATCACCACCGGGGCGCCGGCAGGGTACGAATGGTGGGCAGTCAGAGCCTGCCCAATGCAAACGAGGCAACGCCGAATCACCGCGTCGATGGCGGCACGCGCGGCCTTTGCCACCCGCGCATGAAGCCGAGATAGAGCAGCGGCACGACGAACAGGGTCAACAGCGTCGAGATCATCAGCCCCCAGACGATGGCACCGGCGACCGGCCCCCACAGCAGGCTCTGCCCGCCAAGGCCGACGGCGAGCGAGAAGATGCCACCGATCGTCGTCGTGCTGGTGATCAGGATCGGTACCACGCGACGGCGCGCCGCCTCCATGATCGCGTGGAGGGTGCCGATGCCGTGGCGCATGCGGTCGTTCGCCGCGTCGATCAGCACGATCGCCGAATTGACCGCGATGCCGGTCAGCGCGATGACGCCGTAAAGCGTGTAAAGCGAGAGCGGATTGCCGGTCAGCGTCAACCCGTAGATCACGCCGGCAAACGCCAGCGGCACGGTGACGAGGATCATTAGCGGCTGCCAGTAGCTGACGAACTGCGTAGCGAGGATCAGGTAGATCAGCCCGATGCCAAGCAGGAACAGCACCTTCATCGCATTGAGGCTTTCCTCGATGTCCTCCAGCTCGCCCGAGAAATCGAGGTCGACATTCGGATGCCGGGCGCGGATCTTTTCCCAGTCATCCTTGATCTGCGCGTTGGCGGCCGGGGTGTCGATCACCGTCTTGTCGAGATTGGCTTCCACGGTAATCGTGCGCCGCAAGTTGTAGTGGCGGATGAAGCCGCGCCCGCTCTTGACTTCCGTTTCGACCAGCGCGCCCAGCCGCGTCATGCGGCCATCGGGCAGGATCACCGGTTCATCGAGCAGCGCCTCCGGCCGCTCGCGCGGGTAGCGCCCGGAACGTACGCGCACTTCGAGTTTGGCGCCGCCGTCGCGCGTGAAGGCAAGCACTTCGCCATCGACCGCCAGCCTGACCTGCCGCGCCACCTGTGCCGCCGAAAGGCCCGCCTTGCGGAGTGCTTCGGCATCGGGCCGGAACGACAGTTGCGGCCGGCCCGGCACATGGTCGTCCTGCGCATCGCGTGTGCCGGGAATGGCGCGCACAATGCCGAGCAGCGCGTCGGCTCCGGCCTGCACCTCGGCATGGTCGTCGCCACGCACCTTGACGCTGATCGCCTTGCCGGCCGGTGGCCCGCCCGAGAGCACGGTGAAGCTCTTGCGGCCCGCTCCCGGCAGCGCCTCGATGTCGGCACGCATCTGCTCGACCACCTCGTTCACCCCGCGCGCGCCCTCGCGGTTCGGATTGAGCGAGATGGCGATTTGCCCGTAGGGGTCGCCGTAAAGGGCGTCATTCTCGGTGAACTTCAGGCCGGCGTAGCCATAGACCGCACGCGCCTCACCCTCGCTGCCGATACCGTGCAGACGCCCGCGCACGGTCTTTTCGACAGATTGCACCTCGGCCAGCGTCTCTTCGAGCGAGGCGCTGGCCGGCATATCGACGTTCACGTAGAGCACACGCAAAGGGTCGAAAGCGAAGAACTGCACGCGCACAGCATCGATCGCAAGCAGCGCGACGGCACCGACAACAATGCCTGCGGAAAGTACCAAAAAACGCTTCGGCCGGCGCAGCACGTAGGCCAGCGCCTGACCATAGCGCAAGCGCAGCCGCCGGTTGAAGCGCTCGCGCCAGACCTGCATGCGCGAACTCGTGTCGACCTTCAGCTTCCAGGCGACGACGTGCACCGGCATCATCCAGAAGGCTTCGATGAGCGAGATTGCCAGCGCCAGCGCGACGACGAAGGGAATGATGAACATGAATTTGCCGACGATGCCGGGCAGCAGCATCAGCGGCAGGAAGGCGGCCATCGTCGTTGCCACCGAAGCAATCACCGGCGCACCGACTTCGCGCACGGCGGCCACCGCGGCCTCGAGGGCGTCCTCGCCACGCGCGATGCGGTAGTAGATCGACTCGACGATGACCACCGCGTCGTCGACCAGTATGCCGAGCGCGATCACCACGCCGAGCAGCACCGAGACGTTGATCGTATGCCCCATCGCCGCCAGCACGGCGAAGGTGCCGAGCAGCGAGAACGGAATGCCGACCGTGACCAGTACGCCAATCTTCCAGCCAAGGAAGAGCCAGCAGATGGCGAAGACGAGGACGGCACCGAACAGCGCATTGGTTTCCATGACGCCGACCGCCTCGCGCGTCGGCACCGTCTGGTCGTCGGCGACGGCAAGCGAGAGCCCGCTGGCTGCGAACAGCGGGTTCTGCCGCGCAATGTAATCCTTGAGCCGCTCGACGAGCTGCAGTGTATTCACCCCCGATTTCTTGGTCACCGCGAAAAGCAGCGCCGGGCGGCCGTCGCTGGTCGCGTAATTGGTCGCCGTCGCGCGCGCGCGCTCGATACGCGCCAACTCGGAGAGCCGTGCCGTGACACCCGGCCGGCTGGCGGCCTGCACCGGCACGCCCTCGAGCTGCTGCGGATCGAGCGTCACGCCGGTGACGCTGACCGACCAGGCGCCTTCCTTCGTCTTCAGCGTGCCGCCGGAAACATCGCGATACCACGCGGCCAGCGAGTCGGCGACATCGCTTGCCGTGAGGCCGCGTGCAGCGAGCGCCTCGGGTCGGAAGCTGACCAGAATCTCCGGTTCGCGCAGGCCGGTGGCGAAAACCCTGTCGACGCCGGAGAGCCGCTCCAGATCGGTCTGGATGCGCCGCCCGGTAGCGCGCAGCGTCTCGTCGTCGGCCTGGCCGAGCAGCAGCAGCGAGGCGGTCGGAAAACCGTTCGAGGTGGTGATCTCGATGATGCCCGGTTCCTTCGCCTCCTTCGGCAATTCGCCGCTGTGCTTGTTCTGGATCTCGCGGCGCAGGTCGTTCATGCGCTTGTCGAAAGTGCGCTGATCGATCTCGCGGAAGCGCACCAGCATCGTCGCCACGTTCTCGCGCGCGTTCGAGATCACGAAGCGGACGTCGGCGACGCCCTTGATGCCATCCTCCAGCGGATTGACAATCAAGCGCTCGACCTCCTCGGCGGTCGCTCCTGGCAACGTAGCGGTGATGCTGACCCAGTTGAAGTTGATCTCCGGGTCCTGCTCGCGCGGCATCGTCACATAACTGACGAGACCGAGCAGCATGACCACGGCGAAAAGGATGTTCGCCAGCGGGTGGTTGGCGAGCAGCAGGCGGAAAAATTTCATCGCACCGACCTCAGTGCTGGGCTGCGCGAATCGCCATGCCGTCCTGCAGCGCCGCCTGACCGCCGACGACGATCGCCGCCGTATCGGCAAGGCCGGCCGGCACGGCCGCTGCGCGTGCCTCCTGCGCGCCGGGCAGTGGCACGAAGCGCACCTGGTCACCCTCGGCGACAAAAACGCCCAGTGCCGCACCCCGGCGCACGATCACCGCCACCGGCAGGTGCGGCTGCGGGTCGCTCCAGACCAGTCGACCGTCGCTGCCCGCAGGCGGCGGCGCGCCCGTGAAGGCGAAGCGGGCTTCCTGCGTGCGCGCCGTCGGCGACAGCGTCGCACCGACGCGCAGCAGGCGCACCGGGTAGCGCACGCCCTGCGCCTCGAAGTGCAGCTCGCTCGCGATCTTCAGGCCCGCCACGTCGGCCGGCGACACGCTGGCCGCCAGCTCGCTGGCACCGGCTTCGACCAACACGTAGAGCACGGTACCGGCGGCGACGTTTTCACCCATCTGCCCCTTGCGCTCGCGTACCTCGGCGTCGAAGGGCGCGCGCAACCGCGTCTTGGCGAGCTGCCGCGCCGCCGTTGCCTGCTGCGCCCGGTTTGAAGCCAGCTCGGCACGCATCAGCGCGACCTCGGTTTCCTTCTGCGCCAGCCCCTCCTGCGAGATGAAGCCCTTCTCGACCAGCGACTGCGAGCGCTGCAACTGCGCCTCGGCGAGCTTCAGGCGCGCCGCCGACGCTTCCGCCGCCGAGCGCGCACGCGCCAGCGCCAGGCGATAGTCGGCCGGATCAATCTCGGCGAGCACCTCGCCGCGCCGCACTCGGACGCCGGTATCGGCGCTCCAGCGCAGCACCACACCCGCCACCTCGGCGGCGAGCTTGGACTCGTTGCGCGCGTTCACCGTCGCCGCGACGTCGCGCTGCGGATGCACAACCACCGTCTTCAACGGCCGCAGTTCGACATGGGCTGCGACATGGGTCGGCGACGATGCGGATGGGGGTGATTCCTTCACCGACGCGGCGTGCGCGACCGGCGGGAACGTCACTAGAATGGTGAGGGAAGTCAACGTGGCAAGCGCGGCCACCTGGAACTGGCAAACAGAACGGTGATTGTTGTTGTTCATGAGCTGTTCTCTGGCGGCCCGCCGTCTCGTGAACGGCGGCCGGCAAGGGATGTTTCCGTCGGGAGGCGACATGTTACCGTATCGACATGCGCGATCATGCCGACACCACAAAGCGGGGTTCCCATGGCCATCCGTTTCGCCGTCCGCAGCGACCATATCCAGCTCGTGACGTATTCGATCGCCAGCATGAACGGATGGCCATTCAGCAAGCACGCTCGTGGAACTCGACAGACCCAGGCAACCCGCAGCGGGCGCCATCGCGCAACGGCGTGCGACGACAGCCAGTCTGCCCTCCCAGGAGAACGCGCCATGTCCGCCAGCCTTGAACGCACAGCCCTTGCGCCACCCACGCCCGGGCCGCCGCCGGCAGCGGCAAAACCCCGCGCCGCCTGCCGCAATGCCGCCGCGTGACGCGACGAGAGGGCCTGACATGAACACCGGCAGGAACACCCCCCACCTGCGGGATCGGGCTGTCATCAGGCCGGTGTGCTGCAGATTGAGCTTCCCCCGAAATTTCGTCTGCCCAGGGTGACCTAAAATCGACGTTACTTTTGGCAGGCAGGAAATGAAGAGGCCGAAGCAGGCCTACACGGCCGGGTTCAAGGAACGGGTCGATCGCCTGATGCGCGACCACGGCATCGGTACTCGCCACAAACGGCGCGACCGGGTCAGCGCCTACCCAGCGTGTGCTTGCTGAATCGACTGCCGACACGCTGCGGCTGTCCGGCGCCGTTCGCCAGCAGCTTTCCGGCGTGGACAGCGATCGATGTCTGCTGCCGGATTTCTCCCTGCTGCCAGAGCATCCAGAACGCGATTTTGCTGTCCTGCGTCCTTTCGCCGGCCGCGGCCTGCGGCCTGGCAAGGCGCTGCACCTGTATGCCCTACGTAAGCACAAAAAATTGAATAGGTCACTAATTTAAGTGATAAATTTAACATGCTGAGATTGTCTCCAGGTAATGCGTGCCGGCCTTTCGGCACCTAAAGTCGCTCGACAGGAGAAAACCATGTTAACGATCCAAGAGGTTATGGCGGGAGCGCGTTTGCGCATCATGAGTGCGTGGCTGATGCCGGAACAATGTTCACCAGTGGATCTGGAATCCATGGAGTTGGAAGCCAGGGAGAAACCGGCGCATGCTCCTGCCAGGGCAGCGGCTGGTTCTGGCGAATGCTTCATGAGTGAGGAGCAGATGGTATGCGAGGGATGGGATTGATTCCCCGGTAGGGCTGCCCGGCTCTCGTGGCGAAGCGGGGCAGGTGTTTCGCCTCTTGGTCGCTGGCAGGAAATCGTGCTGTCCGCCGCCGCTTCTGGACGGATGACGCGCACGGGCATACGTCTGCACTGGTCTGTGCCTGGCGCTGGAGAGGCGCGCGCAGTCGAGCAGTGCAGGGGTCGAACAGACCGCTGGCATCATGGTATGATTTGACGAGTTGTTGCCTCTCAAAAAAACAGTGCGACCGCGCGCGTCCAGGGGGATAAGCTGAACGCTTACCCTGACCTTGCACGTTGGGTGCCATACCAATCAACCATGAGCCTTCACATTGCCACGACCGATGCCGAAATTGCGGCCTGTTATCCCGTCATGTGGGAACTTCGCCCTCACCTCGCGGAGGAGCAATTTCTTTCCCGTGTTCGTGGCCAGGAAAGCGCGGGGTATCGGCTCGCCTACGTTCAAGAGCCCAATGGTGTGGTCGCCGTGGCCGGCTTTCGGATCGGTGAAAATTTGGCGTGGGGGCGTTTCCTGTACGTCGATGATCTGGTCACCCTTTCCGGGCAACGTTCAAAGGGGCATGGTGCCAGGTTGCTATCATGGCTCAAAGAACTAGCCGCACAGGAAGGCTGCGAACAACTGCATCTGGATTCCGGAATCCAAAGAAAGGTGGCTCACCGGTTCTATGAGCGTGAAGGAATGACCATGACAAGCTTGCACTTCGTTGAGAAAATCGCGCCCGACAAGGCGCTCCAGCCGACGTTGACGCACCGCCGTAGCGAACGGTCATGACTTTTCCAGGCCCCCCGATCATGAAAGTCATGACCGTTTCCCTCCCTTGCCGGGCGCATTCCGGCTTGCACGCCGGAATCGCTCGATGGGCGCGGAGCATGCTCCGCGAATTCCCCCTCTCGCCCCCCGACCCATCCCACGGCCCGCGCGGCATCGCGGGCCGGCTGCGGCGGCGCGGAGCAGTGCTCCGCGGAACCCCGCCTTCGTTCCACGGCCCGCGCTGCATCGCGGGCCGTGGAAGGGGTTGGGGGAGAGGGGCCATCGTTGCACACGAATTTGTCGAATCCTTGCGACAGCACATCGCCAAAGCGGTCAGTCTGCTCTGCTGACATCTGCGAGGGCATGGACACCCCCTCTCCCCCAACCCCTCCCCCGCGAGGGGGGAGGGGAGCCATCGGTACTTCCCAACACTTTCATTCACACCCGCTGAATCGCTTCCAATTGACCAAGGAGAACCTTATGCAGAACAATCCCGTTGTCTGGTTCGAGATTTATGTCCAGGACATGTCGCGAGCCAGGCGCTTCTACGAAGCCGTGCTTGACCTCAAACTTGAAAAAATGCCCGCGCCAACGGCGGACATGACCATGGAAATGTGGGCATTCCCCTCCGACAAATCCACCGCGCCAACTTCGTATGGTGCATGCGGCATGCTCGTCAAGATGGATGGCTTTCCCTCCGCGGGTGGCGGCACATTGGTTTACTTTGGCTGCAAAGACTGTGCTGTGGAAGCCGCACGCGTTGAGGCAAATGGCGGAACGGTGGTGAAAGAAAAAATGTCGATTGGCGAGCACGGCTTTATCGCGCTGGTTCGCGACACAGAGGGCAACATGATTGGTTTCCACTCCATGTGAGCCGTCCCCAAGCCGGTAACCTCCCCGTTGGATTGCTCGTGGCATGTCTTCAGCGAAGTAACCGGATTCGGAGAAACGTATCGTGCGTCTCGCATGAACCGCGTCAAAGATCTCGTTTGCCATGCCGTGTCCCGCCTCCGGTATGCATGGCCTGCCGCCGGGACAGGCAGGGCATATTGAGGAGCGATTGCGATGAGAACAGCGGTATTGGGTGCCGGTGCGGTCGGCTGCTACTACGGCGGCATGCTGGCGCGCGCGCGGCGCGAAGTGGTGCTGATCGGTCGGCCGCGGCATGTCGAGGCGATCACACGCGACGGTCTCTACATGGACACGCTGGGCTTCCAGGAGCATGTACGGGTCGCGGCCAGCACCGAGGCGGCCGGCGTCGCGGGCGCACGCATGGTGCTGTGTTGCGTGAAGTCCACCGACACCCTGCAGGCTGCTGCGGAGATGGCGCCGCACCTTGCGGATGATGTCATGCTGCTGAGCCTGCAGAACGGCTATGACAATGCCGAACGCCTGCAGGCGGCGCTGGGGCGACCGGTGCATGCGGCGGTGGTGTATGTCGCCACCGAGATGGCGGGGCCGGGCCACCTGCGCCACCACGGGCGCGGCGAGCTGGTGATCGGGCCTTTCACCGGAAGTGCCGAGGTGGTGGCCGAGTTCGCCGCCGCCGGCGTGCCGGTGCAGGTTTCGGACAACGTCGCCGGCGCACTGTGGGCCAAGCTGATCATCAATTGTGCCTACAACGCGCTGTCGGCGATCACCCAGTTGCCCTACGGTCGCATCGCGCCGGGCGAAGGCATCGCCGGCGTGATGGCGGACATCGTCGCTGAATGTCTCGCCGTGGCGCAGGCCGACGGTGTCATGGTGCCGGGCGACACCCGCGCCGCAGTAGCGGGCATCGCGCGCTCGATGGCGACGCAGAAATCCTCCACCGCGCACGACGTGGCGCGCGGCAAGCGCAGCGAAATCGATCACCTGAACGGCTACGTGCTGCGCCGGGGCGAAGCCTTGGGCATCGCCACGCCGGTCAATCGCGTACTGCATGCCCTAGTGCGGCTGCTGGAAGCACGCGCGGCCGATTGGCCCGACTCGCGTTAACATTGATTGGTCGAACGGTCATGACTTTTCCAGGCACCCCCGATCATGAAGGTCATGGCCGTTTCCCTCTCCCTCGCGAGTGGGGAGGGGAGATCTACGCCGGGCCGGCGCCCGCCTTTGACGCGAATCCAGCTCGGCAATTTCCGTGCATGGTTTTTTGGCTGCGCCAAGTTTACGCAGTTTTTGACCTCCATCGACATGCGGAACACAATACGTGTCTCATCAAGAATGCGAAAGCGCATGCCCGTTTGGCAGTGGACCCCGATGTCACCTTTTCATCCCGCGACGGCAGTGGCGGCGTTGCTTACGGGCGCCAGCGCTGCCGCTGACGTGTCGTGCCCGGCACCGGTGTTCGTCAACCCGGCGCCACGCGCGGTGATGTCCACCTTGCGACCGGAGATCGCCTGGCAGGGTGTCGCCGAGGCAAGCGCGTACCGGCTGTCGCTGCACAGCCGGGAGGCGGAGGGCCGCACGTATGCGCACTTTGACACCTGGGTCGAAGCGACACGTTTCGTACCCGCGCTGCCATTGAGCGACGGCACGGCGCAGGTCATCGTCCGCCTGTACAGCCGCTGTCGGGAAGCGGCAACGGAATCGCCACCCGCAGAATTGCGCTTCCAGGTCGATGCGCGAGCGAGTTGCCCGCTCGCCGGATTGAGCCTGAACAGCAGCCGTCAGGTGCTCGCTTGGTCACCCACAGTCGGCGCCGAGAGCTATGAGCTGCATGCTTATGCCGCCAGTGATGGCCGCCTTCTCTATCGTCAGGCGCTGGCGGACCAGCGCGCCAGGCTGCCCGCCGACGCGCCGGCGAGTGGGCTGGTGATCGCCGTGCGGGCGCGCTGCGGCGCGACCATCGGCCGGCCCGCTTTTCTCGCCTATTGAATCGTGCCGAGTGGGGAGATCGCCCGCCCTTCCGGGGCACAAGCATCGCCACCTGCGCCTGCGCAAGCACGCGGCGGGCAAGCGAGCGACCCAGGCGCAGGCCCTGTTCGTTCTCGTGGCGCCAGTGAATGCCGCCATACAGCCGGGACAAGGCGGCCTCTTCTGCCCAATCGTCGAGTTCGAGCGCATGCCGCGGGAAGAACGCGGCCAGTACCGACGCCGCGGCGCCGGACACCGTAGCATGCCCGGAGACATAACCGGGAAACGACGGCGTCAGCAGATAGGGCAGGAAATCGGGGTCGCGGCGCTCGCGAATGACGTTGACTGGGCGCACCGTCCAGTAGGTGAATTTCGTCTCCCAGCATGCCACGAGCGCATCGGCGATGGCCACGTTGAGCGTCGCCAGCACGCGCACGGCCTCGGCGCTGCCCAAGCCGTTCTGGCGAATCAGTTCGACCGCCTTGCGGTTCCACACGCCCGGCGGCGTCAGCGAGCCGCGGTCGAGGTTCCAGTCGTCGGCAATGCGCTTTTGCGCGTCGCTCAGCATGCGTGCGACGCGCAGCAGTTCGTCGACTTCGTTCCAGTACGCAGCGCTGTCGTAAGGCAGGGGGGGCGGTGGTCGCAGATCGTCGGCCGCCGTGGGCAGCCAGCGCCGCCACTGGCCGGCGAGCGGTTCGACCGGCTGATACAGGTCCAGTGGCGGCGCCGCCCGCCAGGTCGCCGGCGTTGGCGGAGGACGCTGCGTCACCTCCCAGACAGCGTCGGCGCCATCGTCGAGCGCGCGCCGAATCGCTGCGTTGGCTGTCGCGCGTGCGACTGTTTCAGCGTGCTGAAAGTGCGGAGGCAGCATTCCCGCAGGCCCGGTGACGAGCGGCATCAGCGCGGCGATGGCCATCGCCTGTAGCTGATCCGGCGGTTCGCGCGGGAAGAAATGGGCGAGCACGGTCGCCGACGCCACGTGCAGCGCCACCAACTGCGTCCGCGGCTCGCCGCCCGCCTGTGCGAGTGCCGCCAACGCGTCGTGACCGGCCGCGTGTACGTGCGCGAGCATGCGCGCCGCGCGCAACGGGTTGAGCTGATACTTCACCACGAGCGCCAGCGCCACGTCATTCCAGTACACCGCAACGGCATCGACGGGTGCCACGGCACGCGCCGGCAACCGAGCCCGGCGTTGTGAACCGGCGAATGCGACGTCAACCAGCCGCTGTCCGCCGGTGGCATCATCGTCGGCGAGCGGCGTGTTGGCCGGGGAGGCATCGAGCCAGCGCGGCCATGAGGCCGGCGGCAGCGTGGCGTCGGCGAGCAGGATGCGCGGCGTCACCGCACAGACAGCCACCAGTAGCCAGCCGGTGCAGAGCCAGCGCACGCGCGCCGGTATGCTCCCAGCCAGGCAGGCACTGCCGTCACGGAGCGTGCGCCGTGGCGCAGGTTTGTCAGCCATAGGTAATCGGATTGTCGGCGAAAAATTTGTCGGGGACGAATCAATCTCATTTGTCCGCCGGGTAAGAGTGGCGAGCAGTTATCAGCCGTCAATTCGCGAAGACAACGACCTTTCGGGGCAACCCGTACATCCTCGGTGAATGTCAAGGTAGTTGTCGCCTGAGTTCATGTTGCCAAACGCATACTTTCTGCGCTAGCGGTGGCCGCGGAGACGATTTCGTCACGCTCCGGGTTGAGTGTCACGGCGCCGATCGGCGACC
>NZ_JAZKUD010000060.1:0-24602 GCF_036625275.1 Accumulibacter sp. | reverse complement strand
TCGCGGAGCACTGCTCCGCGCCGCCGTAGCCGGCCCGCGATGCAGCGCGGGCCGTGGAACGCAGGCGGGGTTTCGCGGAGCACTGCTCCGCGCCGCCGTAGCCGGCCCGCGATGCAGCGCGGGCCGTGGAACGCAGGCGGGGTTTCGCGGAGCACTGCTCCGCGCCGCCGTAGCCGGCCCGCGATGCAGCGCGGGCCGTCGTGGGAGGGCGGGGGATGAGAGGGGAATTCGCAGAGCCTGCTCTGCGCCCATCGAACGATTCCGGCGTGCCAGCCGGAATGCGCTCTGCAAGGGAGGGAAACGGTCATGACTTTCATGATCGGGGTGCCTGGAAAAGTCATGACCGTTAGAGCGCCTTCAGCGTTCCTTTGGGCAGAAGCACCGTAACGGCCTGCTTCTGTACCTGGATTTCGACGGCAGGGGCCACCTCGAGAGTCAGGAAGTTGTCACTGACCCGGGTGACACGGCCGGCAATGCCGCCGCCGGTGACGACTTCATCGCCCTTGACAAGGGCCTCGATCAGCGCCTTGTGTTCCTTTGCACGCTTCATTTGCGGGCGAATCATCAGGAAGTAGAGGACGACGAACATCAGGATGATCGGCAGCAGCTGCATGAATCCGCCCATCGGGTCGGTGGCGGCAGCTTGTTGGGCGTGGGCGGTGCTGATCAGCACATCAGTCTCCTATGGCAGAATGTTTGAATTGAGCCGGCGATTGTACCACTACCGTTCAATTCTGCTGACAGCGCCCGCCATGGAAAGCGGCCACTACCGCAGAAAGTGTGCCGGCGGAAATCGCATCGCGCAGCTCGTTCATCAATTGGTGGTAATAGTGCAGGTTATGCAGTGTGCCGAGCTGCGCGGCGAGAATCTCGCCGACACGGTTGAGGTGGTGCAGGTAGGCGCGCGAAAAGTTTTGGCAGGTATAGCACGCACAGCTTTCGTCAAGCGGTCGCGGGTCGTTCCTGTATTTGGCATTCCGGATCCGGACGTCGCCATGACGAGTGAAGAAATGGCCATTGCGCGCGTTGCGCGTTGGCAGGACGCAGTCGAACAGGTCAATCCCCGTCTGTACGGCAGCCACCAGATCCTCCGGTGTACCCACCCCCATCAGATAGCGCGGCTTGTTCTGCGGTAGACGCGGTGTGGTATGGGCAAGGATGCGCGCCATTTCGTGCTTCGGTTCGCCGACTGACAGCCCGCCGATGGCGAAGCCATCGAAGCCGATTTCGGCCAGCCCGGCCAAGGATTCGTCCCGCAAGTCTTCATACATGCCGCCCTGCACGATTCCGAACAGCGCGTTGCTGTTTTCCAGATGGTCGTGCTGCAGGCGTGAGCGCCTGGCCCAGCGCAGCGACAGCCGCATCGAACTGGCTGCTTCGGAACGGGTGGCAGGGTAGGGCGTGCATTCGTCAAGGATCATGACGATATCTGAATCGAGGACATGCTGGATACGCATTGACTCTTCAGGGGTCAGGAACAGGCGGTCGCCGTTGATCGGCGACTGGAAATGGACTCCCTCTTCGCTGATTTTGCGCAGCGCACCCAGCGAAAAGACCTGGAAGCCACCGGAGTCGGTGAGAATCGGGCCGTTCCAGCACATGAAGCGGTGCAGGCCGGCATGTGCGGCGATGACTTCCAGACCGGGGCGCAGCCAGAGGTGGAAGGTGTTGCCCAGACAGATTTGCGCGCCGGTCTCGATGAGGTCGCGCGGGGTCATCGCCTTGACCGTTCCATAGGTGCCGACGGGCATGAAGACAGGGGTTTCGATGCTGCCATGAGCGAGGCTGAGGCGGCCTCGACGGGCAGCGCCATCGCTGGCGAGAAGTTCGAAGTTCATGTGATCAATGAAAAGACACCTCTGGCAAGCCAGAGGTGTCGTGAGAGAAAAGCCCGGCGCTGGCGCCGGGCTTGTGGCTCCAGGCCTACTTGCCGTCGTCGAGGGCCGATTGCGCGGCAGCCAGGCGGGCCAGCGGTACCCGGAACGGCGAGCAACTGACGTAATCGAGACCCGTCCGGTGGAAGAATGCGACCGAAGCCGGGTCGCCTCCGTGCTCACCGCAGACCCCCAGCTTGATTCCCGGACGTACCGAACGACCTTTCTCGACGGCCATCTTGACCAGCAGGCCGACGCCTTTCTGGTCGATCGACTGGAAAGGATCCTGCTCGTACATGCCGTCTTTCAGGTAGCTGGGCAGGAATTTGCCGGCGTCATCGCGCGAGAAGCCCATGGTCATCTGCGTCAGGTCGTTGGTGCCGAACGAGAAGAACTCCGCCTGTCCACCGATGCTGTCGGCGATCAGGGCGGCGCGCGGCGTTTCGATCATCGTGCCGAGCAGGTAGTCGAGTTTTTCGCCACGTTCGGCGAAGACCGCCGCCGCCGTCTGGCGGATGACCTTGGCCTGGGCGTTGAATTCACGGACCGTCCCGACCAGCGGAATCATGATTTCAGCCTTGACGTCGAAACCCTTGGCCTTCATGTTGAGGCCTGCTTCGAGGATCGCGCGCGTCTGCATTTCGGTGATTTCCGGGTAGGTGATGCCCAGGCGGCAGCCGCGGTGACCCATCATCGGGTTGAACTCGTGCAGATCGTCGACGCGCATCTTGATCACGCCCAGCGGTACATTCATCTCGTGGGCCATGATCCGCTGGTTTTCTTCATCGTGCGGGACGAATTCGTGCAGCGGTGGATCGAGCAGGCGGATGGTGACTGGCAGACCGCTCATCTCGCGGAACAGGCCTTCGAAATCGCCGCGCTGCATCGGCAGCAGTTTGGCCAGCGCCCGCCGCCGACCGGTTTCGTCATCGGCAAGGATCATTTCGCGCACCGCCTTGATGCGGTCGCCCTCGAAGAACATGTGTTCGGTGCGGCACAGGCCGATGCCCTTGGCGCCGAAATTGCGCGCCACCTTGGCGTCATCTGGGGTGTCGGCATTGGCGCGCACACCGAGCCGCTTGTAGCGGTCGGTCAGTTCCATCAAGGCACCGAAGTCGCCGGTGAGTTCGGCTTCCTTGGTCGGTATCTGACCCTCGTAGACTTCACCGGTCGAACCGTCGAGCGAGATCCAGTCGCCTTCCTGGTAAGTCTGGTTGCCGATCGACATCGAACGGGCGTGGTAATCGACCCGTACGGCGCCCGCGCCGGAGATGCAGCATTTGCCCATGCCGCGCGCGACGACGGCCGCGTGCGAGGTCATGCCACCGCGAGCGGTGAGGATTCCCTTGGCGACGCTCATGCCGCGCAGGTCTTCGGGTGACGTTTCCTGACGAACCAGGATCACGGTTCTGCCCTTTCTGACCCACTCCTCGGCCTCATCGGCAAAGAAGACGATCTGTCCGGTTGCCGCGCCCGGAGAGGCCGGCAGGCCATGCGCGATGGAACGGGCCTTCTTGATCGCTGCCGGATCGAAAACCGGATGCAGGAGCTCGTTCAAACGCTCCGGGTCAACCCGTCGCAAAGCCTCTTTCTCATCGATCATGCCCTGCTTGAGCATCTGCATGGCGATGCGCACCATGGCTGCGCCGGTGCGCTTGCCGTTGCGCGTCTGGAGCATCCACAGGCGGCCTTCCTGGATCGTGAACTCGACGTCCTGCATGTCCCGGTAATGGTTCTCGAGTGTTGTCTCCGCTTGCAGGAGTTGCCGGTAGATGTCGGGCATCAGTTCCTCGAGCGACGGGAACCTGCTGCGGCGCTCGTCCTCGCTAACCAGTGCCAGTTGTGCCCAGCGGCGCGACCCCTCGAGGGTGATCTGTTGCGGTGTACGAGTGCCGGCAACGACGTCTTCTCCCTGTGCATTGACCAGGAATTCGCCATTGAACAGGTCTTCGCCGGTGCCCGCATCGCGCGTGAAGGCAACGCCGGTACCGCTTTGATCGCCCAGGTTCCCGAAAACCATGGCCTGTACGTTCACGGCCGTACCCCAGGAGTCGGGGATGTCGTTCAGTTCACGATAGACCTTGGCGCGGTCGTTATTCCAGCTCTGGAAAACGGCCATCACCGCACCCCAGAGTTGTTCCCACGGGTCGGTCGGGAACTCGCGGCCGACGCGAGCACGAATCAGTCCCTTGAAACGCAGCACCAATTCCTTGAGGTCGTTGGTGTCGAGTTCGGTATCGAGCTGTACGCCCTTCTTCTCCTTGAGCGCGTCGATGACCACTTCGAAGGGATCGTGTTCCTGCTTCGACACCGGTTTGAGACCCATCACCACGTCGCCATACATCTGTACGAAACGGCGGTACGAATCCCAGGCAAAACGTTCGTTGCCGGCCTTGCGCGCCAGCCCGGCAACCGCCTCGTCATTGAGGCCGAGATTCAGGATGGTGTCCATCATCCCCGGCATCGAAGCGCGCGAACCCGAGCGCACCGACAGCAGCAGCGGATCGGACGCGTCGCCAAATTTCTTGCCCATCTCTTTTTCGACGAAAGCCACGCCCTCTCGGACATTCGCCTCGATCAACCTGACCACGGCGTCCTGGCCCTGCTCGCTATAGACGGTGCACACCTCGGTGCTGATCGTGAAGCCGGGGGGGACGAGAATCCCCAGGCGGCACATTTCGGCCAGGTTGGCGCCCTTGCCTCCGAGCAGATTCTTCATCGTGGCGTCGCCGTCAGTTCGAGCGGCACCAAATACGTAGACGTTCTTTGTTTCAGTGGACATACATACCTCGCGGTTTAGGGAACAAGGAAGGGACACTTCAAACGCCAGGTTCGAAGTGTCCCCGGATTGGGCGATCCGGACACGATGCCGGATCACGTGGTTTGCGCGCTCCAGTTGCGGCAAGCGGCCAGGAGCGTCGATGCCGGTGTTGCTCGGCGCTCAGATTTCTTCTGCTTCCATCTTGATCGCGCCGCAGGGACATTCGGCGACGCACATGCCGCAGCCCTTGCAATAATCGTAGTTGAACTCGAAGCGCTTGCCGGCGCCGAGTTTGATGACTGCATTGTCCGGACAGACGCCGTAGCAGTTGTCGCATTCGAAGCAGTTGCCGCAGGAAAGACAGCGCCGGGCCTCGAACAGCGCGGTGCTTTCATCGAGTCCGCCCTGGACTTCATCGAAGGTCGATTGACGACGAATGATGTCCAGCATCGGGCGAACGGTCTTCGGAGCATCGGTGTAATACCAGGTGTTGAGGTTCTCGAACACCGCGACTTCGTGCTTGGGCGGTGCGACATACTGCTCGTTGCGCAGCCAGGCGTCGATATGCCTGGCCGCCGCCTTGCCGTGACCGATGCCGACCGTGACGTTGCGTTCGGCCGGGACCATGTCGCCACCCGCGAAAATGCCCGGATGGCCGGTCATCATGTTGGCGCCGACCTGCACCACGCCATCGCTGACCTGCAGTCCGGGAACACCTTCGAGCAAACTGAGATCGACGTCCTGCCCGAGCGCGAGCACCAGCGAGTCGGCCTCGATGGTTTCAATCTCGCCCGTCGGTTGCGGAAAGCCATTGCTGTCGAGAGCCATCTTTTCAATGGTCAACGAGGATTCGTCGGCCTGCTTGATGGTCGACAGCCACTTGACCATGATGCCTTCCTGGAGCGCCTCCTCGACCTCGAAATCATGTGCCGGCATTTTCTCGCGCGTCCGACGATAGACGATCAGCGGCTCGGCGCCCATGCGCTTGGCGGTGCGCGCCACGTCGATGGCCGTGTTACCGCCCCCGTAAACGACGACGCGCCGGCCAAGCATGGGCTTGTCTTCCCCTTCCATGCTGCGCAGCAGCGAAATGGCGTCGATGATTTTTGCGGCGTCACCGGCCGGAATCCTCGCCCGCTTGCCGATGTGTGCACCGACCGCCAGGAAAGCGGCGTCGAATTTGCCGGCCTGCATGGTGTCGAGGATGTTGTCGACCTTGCTGTTCAGTTTCACCGTGACCCCAAGTTCCACGACACGCTGCATCTCGGCTTCGAGCACATCGCGCGGCAGGCGGTACTTGGGAATGCCGAAGCGCATCATGCCGCCGAGCAGCGGACCCGCCTCATGGACCGTGACCCGGTGACCGAGCCGGCGCAGGTGATAGGCCGCCGACATCCCCGAAGGGCCGGCGCCGACGATCAGGATATGCTTGCCGGATTCGCTGGTCGGTGCTGACAGCTTCCAGCCGCGCTTGAGCGCTTCATCGCCGAGAAAGCGCTCGACCGAATTGATGCCGACGGCGGCATCGATCTTGCCGCGGTTGCAGACGTTCTCGCAACTGTGGTAGCAGACGCGTCCCATGATTGCCGGGAAGGGATTGTCCTTGGTCAGGTGCCGCCAGGCGCTTTCATAATCGCCGGATTCGGCGTGGAACAGCCAGCCCTGGATGTCTTCGCCGGCCGGGCATTGATGGTTGCAGGGCGGCAGGCGGTCAACATACACCGGCCTGGACGTGCGCCACGAGCCAGTGCGGTTGGCCAGCGAAGAGCCGGGGTCTAGGGT
This sequence comes from Accumulibacter sp., assembly GCF_036625275.1. Lineage (GTDB taxonomy): Bacteria > Pseudomonadota > Gammaproteobacteria > Burkholderiales > Rhodocyclaceae > Accumulibacter. The sequence goes on along the minus strand of NZ_JAZKUD010000060.1, from coordinate 18,185 downwards.
TATGGCAAAGGGCTTTTCCATCAGTTCGCCTCCTGGTCGAGCAGTCCGTACTTGCGAATGTTCTTGTCTGCCGCCGCTTGCAGGCGGGCGATCGTTGCCACTGCCGGCGTCTTGCCGAACAAGTGGGCATAGCGTTTCTGCAGTCGCAGGTATTCCTCGACTGGCTGTTGCCGGCGGATTTTCAGGACGCCGGTGACTTCGCCGTGTTCCGCCTCGAAAACCGGAAAGATGCCGGTTTCCTTGGCCAGGCGCGCCAGCCTGATGGTGTCCTGCGACGCCGCCCCCCAGCCAAGCGGGCAGGGCACCAGGATATGGATGTAGCGGGCGCCGCGCATGCCCATTGCCTTGGTGACCTTGTATTCGAGGTCGTGCAGGCCGGCAACGGTCGCCGTTGCGACGTAAGGAATCTCATGCGCCATGGCGATCGCCGGAACGAATTTGCCCTGGCCAAAGACATTGCCGGGCTCCGGACCGACCGGCATGGTGGTCGCCGTGCGGGCTGCCGGCGGCGTGGCCGAACTGCGCTGCACGCCGGTGTTCATGTAGCCGCCGTTGTCGTAGCAGATATACAGGACATCATCATTGCGCTCGAACATCCCTGACAGGCAGCCGAATCCGATGTCGGTGGTGCCACCGTCGCCGCCCTGGGCAACGACGCGGACATCAGCCATCTCGCCTTTTTGTCTTTTCACCTTGATCGCAGCAGCGATGCCGGTGGCGACCGCGGCGGTGTTGCCGAAGAGCGAGTGAATCCAGGGGATCTGCCACGAGGTCTCGGGGTAGGGTGTCGAGAAGACTTCGAGGCAACCGGTGGCATTGGCTGCAATCAGTCGGCCACGCGCGGCATTCATCGCCGCATCGATGGCAAAACGCGCGCCGAGTGCTTCACCACAGCCCTGGCAGGCGCGATGCCCTGAATTGAGTGAATTGGTGCGGCGAATGTCGGCCTGCACCGTCCGGTCTTCTTCGCCGAGCAGGCGGTTGCCAATGGTGAAGGTGCCGGTCTGGTAGAAATGAAGGGGTTGAAAGCTCATCGTCGATTCCTCAGCCAATACGGGCGGCAATGACGCCCACGTCGCGCAGCATGCTTTCGGCTGCCGGACCCGAACGGCGAGTCGTACGCTCGCGTTCGAGCTGCTTGTTGACCACGTTCCAGTCGAGATCGAGGAAGGTCAGATGTTCGAGTTCGCCACGAGCGGCCTTGGCAAACAGCGCGCCCAGGGATTTGCGGGTAATCGCCCGCCCGCCGAGTCCGGCGACCACGGTATGGCCGTGCAGTTGCAGGCCCGACATCGCCATGCGCACGTCGGTAGACAGGATGCCGCCGATGCCGACGGCCAGGCTCTTCTCGAGCACCACCACGCGCTGCGCATTCTGCAGCGCAGCCCGGACGCTGTCGATCGGGAAAGGCCGGTAGGAAGTGATTCCCAGCACGCCGATCTTCTCACCGGCAGCCCGCATTTCGTCGATGGTATCCTTGATCGTTCCCAGCACCGAACCCATCGCGACGACGATGGTTTCAGCATCCTCGGTCAGATACGAGCGCGTCAGTCCACCCGACTCACGACCGAATACCGTCTTGAACTGCTCGGCCATTTTCGGGATCAGTCCCAGAGCCTGCATCTGCTTGGCGTGCGCAAGGTAGCGGACCTCCGCGAAAGCCTCGGGGCCGACCATCGCGCCAATCGACACCGGCTCCCTGGGGTCAAGCGACTGACGAGGTTCGTAAGGCGGCAGGAAGGCGTCGACCTGCTCCTGGCTGGGAACGTCCACCCGCTCGTAAGCGTGCGTCAGAATGAAGCCATCCATGCAGACCATCACCGGCAGGCTGACTTCCTCAGCCAGCTTGAAGGCCTGGATGTGCAGATCGAGCGCTTCCTGGTTGGTCTCGGCGAACAACTGGATCCAGCCGCAGTCGCGTTGCGAGAGTGAATCCGAGTGATCGTTCCAGATGTTGATCGGTGCGCCGATGGCGCGGTTGGCGACGGTCATCACGATTGGCAGGCCCAGGCCGGAAGCATTGAACACGGCTTCGACCATGAACAGCAGACCCTGTGAAGCGGTGGCGGTGTAGGTGCGGGCGCCGGTGGCCGATGAGCCAATGGCAACGCTCATCGCGGCGAACTCGGACTCGACGTTGATGAACTCGCAGTTCTCGACTTCGCCGGCCTTGACCATCTCGCCCAGGCCTTCAACGATGTGCGTCTGCGGTGAAATGGGGTAGGCGCAGATCACTTCGGGCCGGCACAGGGCGACGGCTTCGGCAACGGCGTGTGAACCTTCGGTCTGCTTAAGCATGTGCGGCCTCCTCTTGACGAGCGCTCTCGATTTCGTCGAGGACGAACTGATAAGCCTCGGTAGCAGCAGTGATATTGTTTCTGGCCACCTTTTCGGAAAATTTGTTGTTGATCGCCATGATCACCGATTCCAGCCGGATGATGCCTGATGCGGCCGCAAAACCGGCGAGCAAGGGGACATTGGGCATCGGACGACCGACATGCCTACGGCTGAGATCGGTGGCCGGGACCGTGCACAATCTCTCTTTCGGCCAGTCGCGGAGGAAATCGCCGAGACCCAGTTCATCGAAGCTGCGGGTGGTGTTGATCAGGATGTAGCCGCCTTTTTTCAGGCCGGCAAAGACATCGACCTGGAACAGCAGCGTCGGGTCCTGAATGATCAGGGCATCGGGTTCCATGATCGGTTCGCGTAGCCGGATCTCCTGGTCGGCGATGCGGCAGAAGGCGACGACTGGGGCCCCGGTACGTTCGGAACCGAAGCTCGGGAAGGCCTGAGCGTGGCGGCCTTCCTCAAACGCAGCAATAGACAACATCTCGGCAGCCGTTACCACACCCTGGCCACCGCGACCGTGTATTCGGACTTGGAACATAATCCCTCCATTGGTTTACATCGTTCTTTCGACGTCCGCGCAGCATAGCTGAGTTCAAGTCTGATGAAAACAACGATACCGCGGCGTATGGCCGAAGTTTTTTCAAGGAGGAAAGGAAGATCCAGGCGGAGGAAGCTATGCGACCACCCTCGCCGCGGCTACTCTCTTCTCGGTATCAGCACCGTATAGTCGAAGTCGAGCAGCACGCCCGGATCGTAACGGCCATCGGCAGTCTTGTAGGGGAAATCCGCGCAGGGCTGGTTCTTGGTCGCGACGGTACGCAGCCGCAGCGCACCGATGTCGTTGCGTCCCGGCACGATCAGTTGTTCGAGAACTTCCGACCAGGCGTAGATCGTGTCACCGGCAAAGGCGGGTGCGACATGCCGGCCACCGTTGATCGCCGCGATGCTGAACGCATTGGCCAGGCCGTTGAAGGAAAGCGAGCGCGCCAGGCTGAGGATGTGGCCACCGTAGATCAGGCGGCGGCCGAAGCGGCCGGTCGTTGCGGCCTGCTGGTTGAAGTGTACGCGCGCGTTGTTCTGGTACAGACGGGTGGCCATCATGTGTTCGCTTTCTTCGATGGTCATGCCGTCCACGTGGTCGATGCATTCGCCGACCTGATAGTCATTCCAGAGATCGGTGCTACCGGACAAGGCGGTATCGTACTGTTCAACCCTGATCCCGATCGGAACCCGCAGATCACCAGCCGCGACGGCAGTCGGCAGTTCCGGCACGACGGTTTCCGGAGGCGGCGAAGCCGGGTCGCGCTTGCTGACCATGAACCAGCTACAGTAATCGAGGGCGATCTGCCCGCGTTGATTGACCCCGCACGAACGCACATAAACGATACCGGTCTGGCCGTCGCTGTTTTCTTTGAGCCCGATCACGGTGGAATCGGCGCTGAGCGTGTCGCCCGGATAGACTGGATGGCCGAAGCGGCCCATCGCGTAACCGAGGTTGGCGATGGCACTGAGCGAAATGTCCGGCACGGTTCGGCCATAGACCATGTTAAAGGCCAGCAGATCGTCTATGGGTGCCCGCGGGAAGCCGATGCTGTGCGCGAAGGTGTCGGCTGAAGTGGCAAAGCGTGACCCGGTCAAGGCGGTGTACAGGGCCACGTCGCCCTCGGTGAGGGTCCGCGGTGTGGCGTGCGCAATCTTCTGCCCGACGCGGAAATCTTCGAAAAAGTTGCCATGTCTGGTTTTTTCGCTCACTGAACGCTCTCCCCAAGGGGTTGAAAGAAGGTCCTACAGTCCATATGCGGCGGCTAGTTCCGGGTCGCGCCTGGCCACCAGGCGTGCCAGATCGACGATCACCCTGGCCTGTTTCCAGGTCGCATCGTCCTGCATTTTACCGTCGATCGTCGCTACCCCACTGCCGTCGGGCATCGCTTCGAGAATGCGCTTGGCGAACAGCACTTCCTTGACGTCGGGGCTGAAGACGCGTTTGGCGATGGCGATCTGGTTCGGTGCCAGCGACCAGGCGCCCGAGCAACCCATCAGGAAGGCATTGCGGAACTGTGCCTCGCAGGCGGCTTCGTCCTTGAGGTCACCGAAAGGACCGTAGAACGAGCGCAGGCCATGTGCCACCGCGGCATCGACCATGCGCGCGACCGTGTAATGCCAGAGGTCCTGCTGGAAAAAGGCGCGCTGGTTCTGGCCGGGTTCGGGGTCGGCAAGGACGCCGTAGCCGGGATGACCGCCGCCGACGCGGGTGGTTTTCATGCCGCGCGAGGCGGCCAGGTCAGCCGGGCCGAGGCTCAGACCATGCATGCGCGGACTGGCAGCACAAATGGATTCGACGTTGGTCACGCCCTGCGCGGTTTCGAGCAGGGCGTGCAGCAGAATCGGTTTCCTGACCGCGTACCTGGCTTCGAGCAGCGCAACGTACTGGTCGACGAAATGAATGTCCCACGCGCCTTCAACCTTGGGAATCATGATCACATCGAGTTTGTTGCCGACCTGTCGGATGATTTGTTCGAGGTCGTCGAGTATCCACGGGCTGTTCAAGGCGTTGACGCGCACCCACATCGCGGTATCACCGAAGTCATGCTTGCTCAGCAGTTCGATGAAACCGGCGCGCGCTGCGTCCTTGGCGTCGATGGGAATGGCATCCTCGAGGTTGCCGCACATGACGTCACAACTCCTCGCGGTTTCGGGCGCCTTGGCACGAATCTTGTCGATGTGCGGCGGAAAGAAATGGATCATTCGTTCCGGCCGCACCGGCAGTTCTCGCAGGGGCTGTGGCGCGCCGATGGCGAGTGGCTTGTAGAAATGAATGGGTGGCTTCATGGCGGTTGTCCCTGACGAAAGAAAGGCGGGTGGAGTCGACGGCGTTGACACAGTGGTTTTCAATCCGGCCCGGCAACGACGCGCGCGTCGTGCAGGCGGCCGACCTCGGCCTCGCTCAAACCGAGAATATCGAGCAGGATCTGGTCGGTGTGTTCGCCAAGGCGTGGCGCCGGCATCGCCGGCAGGCGTGGCACGCGGCCGAACTGGAGCGGCGTCGCGGGCATCAGGTAGGCGCCGATACCGGGTTGTTCGGTCATGGTGAACAGCGGATTGTCGGTCGAGCAATCGGGGTCGCAGGCAATGGTTTCACGGACGCTGCGATAGGGACCCCAGCTGACGCGGTGGGCATCGAGGATGGCCGCAGCTTCGGCAAGCGTGCGCGCATGGAACCAGGGTTCGAGCAGCGCAGCAATCTGTTGTCGGGCACGGAAGCGATTACCCTCGTCCTCGAGGTCCAGGCCAAGCCGGGCGCCGAGTGCCGCGATGGCCTCCTGCAGGCCGGTGGCCTTGATCAGGCAACGCCACTGCATGCTGGTCAGACCGACGACCATCAGGCGCTTGCCGTCGAGCGTGGTGAAATCGCGGCCGAAAGCGCCGTAGAGATAGTTGCCCTGTCTGGGCCGGTCGGTGTCATTGATCATCACCTCGGCAAGCATGCCAAAATTGCCGAGCATGGCCAGTGCCACGTCCTTCAATGCGAGGCGGATCAGTTGTCCTTCGCCGGTCAGCCGCCGATGTCTTTCGGCGGCGAGCAGGCCGAGGGCGATCATCTGGCCGCTGATGAAATCCCAGGCCGGAAAGACGTGGTTCACCACTTCCGGCGACGAGTTGGGCCCGGTCATCAAGGGCAGGCCGAGCTGCGGATTCAGCGTGTAATCGACTTCCGAGCTGCCGTCACGGCGTCCGGTCAGATTGACCATGATCAAATCCGGACGCCGTGCCTGCAGCGTCTCGTAAGCGAGCCAGCCCTTGGCCGGAAAGTTGGTGCTGAACAGACCTGCATTTTCGCCTGGCGCACAGATCAGTTGCGTCAACAACTCCTGGCCACGCGGCTTGCGAAAGTCTACGGCGATCGAGCGCTTGCCCTTGTTCAGGCCCGCCCAGAACAGACTGTGTTGGCCGTCGAGGGTGAGCGGCCAGCGGCGATGGTCGAGGCCGCCGCCGAGCGGGTCGAAACGGATGACATCCGCTCCGAGCTGAGCCAGCGTCATGCCGCCCAGTGGGGCGGCGACAAAAGCCGAGCCTTCGATGACGCGCAAGCCCTTGAGGATCCCATCCATTCTATCCACCCATTCCTTTGCTGTTCAGATCACACGCTGCTTGCGCAGTTCATCGATCTCGTCTGCGGTCAGACCGAGCAGATCCGCGAGGACTTCGTCGGTATGTTGCCCGAGTCGTGGACCCAGGTGCTTGATCCGGCCCGGCGTGACCGACAGACGCGGCAGCACTGACGGGACAATCACCGTCTCGCCGATGTCCTGCTCGTCGATGGCCACCAGGTTGCGGCGGGCATGGAACTGCCGGTCGCCAAAAATGTCGGCAATGCTGTTCAATGGACCGGCCGGCGCACCGGCAGCGAAGCAGCGGTTGAGGAGGTCGTCGCGATGCAGCGAACCGCACCAGTCGCGGACGATTTCGTTGACATCATGACGGTTCTCAAGGCGCGTCTTCTGGTTTCCGTAGACATGTGGCGCAGCCAGTTCGGGGCGTCCCATGGCGATCGCCAGGCGCTCGAAAAGCTTGTCGGTGACGCACGAAATGGCCACCCACTTGCCGTCGTCCTTGGTCGGAAAATGACCGTGCGGGCAAGCAAAGTCGTTATGCGTCGGTCCGTGCCGCTCACGAATCCGGCCGAACATGCCGTAGGCCGGCGCCAGTTCGTCGGTGCAGCGAAACACCGATTCGTACAGGGCGGCATCGATATATTGCCCCTGGCCGGTGCGCTCGCGGTGGCGCAAGGCCATCAGGATGCCGATGCAACCGTAGAGGCCGGTCAGGTAGTCGCCAAGGGTCGTCGACCCCGGCGTCACCGGGGTTCCCCTCGGCATGCCGGCGAGAAAGGCGATGCCGCCGACCGCGTGCGCGACCCGCGCGAAACCGGGACGGTCGCGGTAGGGGCCGGTCTGGCCGTACCCGGTAACGCGCAGCATGATCAGGCCAGGGTTGACCTCGCGCAGGACCTCCCAGCCAAGACCCCATTTTTCGAGGGTGCCGGGCCGGAAGTTCTCGCACAGCACGTCGGACTTGGCAATCAGTTGCTTGAACAGCTCGACGCCTTCGGGCAGATGCAGGTCGAGGGTCACCGATTTCTTGTTGCGCGCTTCGCTGAGCCAGGCGAGCGTGTCCTTGCGTCTGGTCGGAGTCCCGAAGTAACGCATCGGGTCGCCGCCGACCGGGTTCTCGACTTTCAATACTTCGGCGCCGAATTCACTCAGGATGGTCGCGCTGTAAGGCGCAGCGATGACCGTTGCGGCATCGATGACGCGAATCCCTTCGAGTGGCAGCCGGGTCACGGCAGGATCAGTGGTCGTCATGAGAGTCCTCGCAATGGCCCGTTCAGATGATCTTGTGTTGTCGTAGCCGCTTGATTTCCTTTGCCGAAATCCCGAGCAGCTCGCGCAGGACTTCATAGGTCGCGTTGCCGAGTGGGGGACCGAGGTTGGAAATCCTGCCCGGCGTTTCGGACAGTGTCGGAACCACGCCCGGAATCACCACTTCACCCAGACCTTCCTCCTGTAGATGGGCGAGATTGCCGCGCGCCTGGAAATGTTCGTCCTCGAAGATGTCGGCGATGCTGTTGAGCTTGCCGATCGGCACTTCGCCGTCGATGCAGCGCTGCATGACCTCGTTGCGAGGCATCGAACCGACCCATTCGATGACGATCCGGTTGACCTCGTCGCGCGCTGCCAGGCGCTTGCGCTGATTGCCGTAGCGATCGGCAGCGGCGAGTTCTGCTTTGCCCATCACCGCCGCGAAGCGTTCGAACATCTTGTCGGTGGTGCAGGCGATGGCGACCCATTTGTCGTCGATGGTGCGGAAGTGGCCATGCGGAACGGCGACAAAGCTGCCGGCGCCTTCGCGCTCGCGTACCTTGCCGAACAGGCCGTAAGCAGCGGCAATTTCGTCCATCTGGCGAAATACCGCCTCGTAGATCCCGATGTCGATGATCTGGCCTTGTCCGGTCGCCTCGCGGTGGCGCAGGGCCAGCAGAATGCCGATCGCGCCGTACAGGCTGGACAGGTAGTCTCCCATTGGCGCGGTCCCGGGAACCACCGGTGTTTCACCGGGGAAACCGGCGAGGTACGAGAGTCCGGCAAAGCCATGCGCAATGTGCGCAAATCCCGAACGTCTGCGATACGGTCCGGTCTGTCCGTAGCCCGAGACGCGCAGCATGACCAGGCCCGGGTTGGCCTGGCTCAACTCGTTCCAACCCAGTCCCCATTCCTCCATCGTGCCGGGGCGGAAGTTCTCGATCAGTACATCCGACTTGGCGACCAGCTTCAGGAACAGATCGACACCCTGCTGTTGGCGCAGATCGAGAGTGACCGATTTCCGGTTGCGGCCTTCGCTGAGCCAGGCCAGTGTCGCATCGTGACGCTTCGACGCTGTTCCGAAACGGCGCATCGGATCGCCGGCGATCGGGTGCTCGACTTTCAGCACCTCGGCGCCGAACTCGCCAAGAATCGACGCCGCATAAGGGCCGGCGAGAAAGGTGCCGACGTCGATGATGCGCAGGCCGCTCATCGGCAACGGGTCGTTCTCGGTCGAGCGATCCTGATCCGCATCGTCCTCCTGCGACGGCTCGCTGACCGACTGACCGCCTGTCGGCACGGCTTCGACGTTGCCCGCAAGTCCGGCGCGCAGCGGCGCAGACGCCGTCGAAGCGGTTTTCTCTTTCATGACTGTCATCCCCCGACAAGCTCGCCGGAAAACCCCTCAAAGCCTTACTCGAAACGGGCGCGGCACCGGCGACAACGAAACAGTATATGGGCAAACCCGTTTCATTGGCGCAAAGATCTGAGCAACGGTCTTTCGATTCAAGCGATATGAAGAGAATCGTCCCAGGATTTTCCAGTTCTGACCATGGCATTGAGGATGGTGAGGAGCTTGCGCATGCAAGCGACGATGGCGACCTTTCTGGGCTTTCCCGCGGCGACGAGGCACTCGTAGAACTGCTTGATGGCGGCGTTGAAGTGGATGGCCACCAGCGCCGCCATAGAGCCCGCGCACGCCGAAGATGGCGTGTTGGCCGCGCATATCTGGCCGGAATCGCGGTTGAACGGCACCACGCTGATCAAGGCGGAGATTTCCCGGCGCGACAGCCGCCCCAGTTCCGGCACGTCCGAGAGTCAGGTCAAATCAGGTCTGGAGCACGGATATCAGTTACATTCGCCTCCCACATGGCTTTGCCGACCGGGTGGCGATCATGGTTGTCGTCGAGCGGCTATGGCGCAACGTCAAGCCTGAGGACGTCTATCTGAAGGGCTATGCCACGATCGGTGAATTAATGGTCGGCCTGACGGAGCACTTCCTCTTTTACAACGGCAGGCGCCCGCCTTGACGGAGCGTTTGCGTGCAACCACAATGGTTGCCCCTTGGCTGGAGTGAGCAATGCCGACGACCCTGACCTTGAAGAACATCCCTGATGCGGTGTACGAGCGACTGAAGGCTGCGGCCGAGAAGCATCGCCGCCGCATGAACAGCAAAGCAATCGTGTGCCTTGAGGCCGTTCTCGTGCTGACGACAGTGACCCCCGGCGAGCGGCTCGCAGGCGCGCGCGAAATGCGCTCGGCCTTGTTTCCGAAAACGTTCACGGCGCACGAGATCGATGCCTTGAAGCGGGAAGGGCGTTATAGTCGTCATTTGCAGACAAGCTCAGCCTGATCAGTTAGGGCTTGAGCATGGTCAGAAAATCGAGCGACTCTCTCCGCACGGTATTAGCTGAGAACATCAAGACTTTTCGTAAGGAAAAGGGTTTTTCCCAAGCAGGACTCGCCGAGCAATGCGGCTTGCACCGCACATACATCGGCTCAGTTGAACGTCACGAAAGAAATGTCACACTCAGCACGCTTGAGGTTTTGGCCTCAACTTTGGGTGTGACAGTTCCCGAGTTGCTCACCGAGCGCGAAAGCCCATCGAATAATGAACAGACGGGAAAACTTGAGTGAGCCTTTCGGAAAAGGAAATCCGCGAAATCGTTGAAGCGCTACGTCGCCTGACTCCGGCGCAACAGACATGGGTCAAGTCGGCTATCCATGCGTTCGGGGCGGCTTGCCAATTCGACCGTGCCCCTGATTCCGATGTGGTCACGGATGCTGTCCTTGCCTTCCTTGGTGATCGCTTGTTGAGCCACCACGCAGGAAGCCGGCAGGCTCTGAGCAAAGATCGATTCGGGTTTACGTTTGAGTCTGCACTAAACGCCTCTGGCATCCCGGCCCAGCTCGTAAAAAGCCGGACGAACCGGGGTCACGACATGACCATTCGTGGAATTCCGGTCAGCCTCAAGACAGAAGCCGCAGCCAATATCAAGGACGAATCGCTCCACGTCAGCAAGTGGATGGAGCTTGGCCGAGGTGAATGGAAGTTGCCTCTGCTGCGGGATTTGTTCCTTGAGCACATGCAAAGCTATGACCGTATCTTTACACTCCGACGCCTGAAAGATGACGGTGCCAAGATCCGCTACGAACTCGTCGAGATCCCCAAAAAGCTGTTGCTCGAAGCCGAGAACTGCGAACTAGAGGTTTGTGCGGGCAGCAGACAGGAACCGCAGCCGGGCTACGGTTATGTCAAGGATATAAGTGGGCAGCTCAAGTATTCGCTGTATTTTGATGGGGGCACTGAGCGCAAGCTCCAAATCAAACACCTGCGAAAAGACCTCTGCAAAGTGCACGCGACCTGGATTCTGGGCTCAGCGCCCCCGTAACAGCCGTTCACGCGCCAGTTCTGCATATTCCGCGCTCAGTTCAATACCGACGCACTTTCTGCCCAGCTCATTGCAAACAATGCCTGTAGTTCCTGATCCGAAAAACGGGTCAAGTACCCGGCCATTCTCGCGGGAACCTGCCGTTACGCAGAGGCGAACGAGCGCCCGCGGATATACGGCAAAGTGACTGCCGGGGTAAGGCTCGGTATTGATGTTCCAGACAGTGCGCCGGTTCTTCGACTTCTGTTTAGGGTCCGCCGCAGTTTCCATGATCGCTTGCCAGTCGTAGTAATACTGCTCTGACTTGGAAAACAGGAACACGTATTCATGGGCGCGGGTCGGGCGATCCTTCACGCTTTCAGGCTGGCAGTTGGGCTTGTTCCAGATAATGTCCGTGCGCAGATACCAGCCGTCTGCCTGAAGGGCTAACGCCAACCGCCAAGGAACGCCGATCAAGTCTTTCGGCTTCAAACCCTCGGGCGTCGGGGCACGATAATCCATTGCCCGCCCCTTGTTCTTGGCGTCAGCATCCCGCCAGGTCCTGCCCCCGGAGGTGTAGCTGTCACCGATGTTCAGCCACAGGGTGCCGTCATCGGCGAGGGTGCGCCGAACCTCCCGGAACAGGCGCACGAGGTCCGCAATGTACTCGTCAACCGTAGTCTCTGCACCGATTTGCCCGTCGACGCCGTAATCTCTCAAGCCCCAGTACGGGGGTGAGGTCACGACGCATTCAAAGTACCCCTCGGGCATCTCGTGCAGGATCCGGCGAGCGTCGCCCACGACAATTTCGCAGCGATTCGTCGTTCTTTCAGCCAGCTGAGCCCCCAGCGTTCTAACGTCAGCATCAAATAAGTCGAGTACTTGGGTAGTTTCATCCATAATGACAGTATTTCAATGAGTTAGCGCCAGAACCAATTTACCTTGGAGGGGTTGTGCCCATGAGATATTTGCTACTTATAGTATTCATACCCTGTCCATCTGTCAAGGCTGAGTGCAAGGCCCAACAGGGCCAATTGGTTCTACCCGCCCACCGTCATTCCAGCGTACGCCGAGTCCAGATTCGTTCATCCGATTAAAATGTTAAAGGAACCGTTGGAGAAACAAACCGGATTCCGGATCAAGTCCGGAATGACCGTATTTCAATGAGTTAGCGCCAGAACCCATTTACCGTGCAAGGCCCAAAACGCCGACAGGAACGCCCAACGAGTCGTTCCAGCGGACGCACTAAAGCGGCGCCGCTGAACGCGAACGTGCGCATGCCCGGCGCCGAGGCTGCCAGGCCGGTGATGAATGGGGCCAACCCTTTACTGAGGATTGCTCTTGATTGCCCTGATTTATGCCCATCCGCATCCGGCGCGATCACGCGCCAATCGCGTGCTGCTCGAAGCGGCGCGCACCGTGCCGTCGGTGATCGTCCGCTCGCTGTACGACCGCTATCCGGATTTCGAAATCGATGTCGAGGCCGAACGCAAACTGCTGATCGAATCCCGACTGATCGTCTGGCAGCATCCGTGCATGTGGTATTCGGCGCCGGCCCTGCAAAAACTCTGGTTCGACACGGTGCTCACGGAAGGCTGGGCGATCGGCGAAGGCGGCACCGCGCTGGTCGGCAAGTCGTGTCTGTGGGTGACGACCACCGGCGCAACGTCGGAGGGTTACTCGCCAGAGGGAACGCATCGTTTTCCGTTCACCGCCTTCGCGCCGGCCCTGGAAATGACCGCGCGTTTCTGCGGCATGCACTGGCTGCCACCGCAAGTCGTGCACGGCGCGCATCTGATCGATGAGGCCACCCTGCAACAGCAGGCTGCACAGTATCGGCAGCGGCTGCTCGCCTTTGCTGCGGAGGATGAACATGGCTGAATCTTTGTTGCGCGATGCCCTGGTCTACCTCGGCGCGGCAGTCGTCTGCGTCCCGATCGCCAAGCGAAGCGGCCTCGGCTCGGTCCTCGGCTACCTGATTGCCGGTGCGCTGATCGGTCCGTGGGGGCTTAGGCTGGTCGGCCACGTCGAATCGACGCTACATTTCGCGGAGTTCGGCGTCGTCCTGATGTTGTTCCTGATCGGGCTCGAACTCGAGCTGAAGCGTCTGGTCGAGATGCGCCGTGCGGTGTTCGGTGGCGGGACGCTGCAAATGGCCGTGTGTGGCGCCGCCCTGGCGGTCGGTCTGATCGCACTCGGTCTGAGCTGGCAGGCATCCCTTGCCGCCGGTCTGGCGCTGGCGCTGTCGTCAACGGCGATCGCCGTGCAAACGATGAACGAACGCAACGTGATGACCGCACCGGTCGGTCGCAGTGCTTTCGCCGTGCTGTTGTTCCAGGATATTGCGGCGATTCCGTTGATTGCCCTGGTGCCTTTTCTGGGGGCGGCCGGTGGCGAGGGCGGCAGCGGCTGGCTGGGCGCCGGCCAGGCGATGGCCGCGATCGTTGGCGTGGTGATCATCGGTCGCTTTCTGACGCGTCCTCTGATGCGCCTGATCGCCCAATCCGAAGTCCGCGAGATCTTCACCGCTTTCGCCTTGTTGCTGGTGATCGGCATTGCCCTGCTGATGGCCGGCGCCGGCCTGTCGATGGCCCTTGGAGCCTTCCTGGCAGGGGTTCTGCTGGCCAGTTCCGAGTACCGGCATGCCCTTGAAAGCGACATCGCGCCGTTCAAGGGGCTGCTGCTCGGACTCTTCTTCATGGCCGTCGGGATGTCGATCGACTTCGGCCAGGTCATTGCGCGCCCCGGCCTGCTGGCGATACTGGTGGTCGGTCTGCTGGTGGTCAAGGGCAGCATGCTCGCCCTGATCGCCCTGCGCCTGGAGGTGCCGCGCCCGGAGCGCTGGCTGTTCGCGGCGCTGCTGGCGCAGGCGGGCGAGTTTGCCTTCGTCGTCTTCGGCGTGGCCCGCACGGCAGGCGTCCTGCCGAGTGTCTGGGAAGGCCTGCTGACGGCGGCCGTGGCGCTGTCGATGGCGGCCACGCCGTTGCTGCTGATCGCTTTCGATCGTCTGACCGCACGCCGCGCGCAGACGCAGCGCGAAGCCGATGCCATCGACGACGACAGCGCGGCGGTGATCATCGCCGGGATGGGGCGTTACGGGCAGATCGTCGGCCGTGTCCTGCTGGCGCAGGGGATCCCCATCACCGTGCTCGATCACGATCCCGATCAGATCGACATCCTGCGCAAGTTCGGCTACCAGGTCTTCTATGGCGACGCCACGCGCCTCGACCTGCTGGCAGCAGCAGGGGCCGCCAAGGCAAAGTTGCTGGTCGTCGCCATCGACGACGTGGCCGACAGTCTGGCCCTCATCGACCTGGTCAGGGAGAGCTTTCCGAACCTGGCCATCGTCGCGCGTGCGCGCAACGTGCGGCACTGGCTCGAACTGGCCGATCGCAGGGTGACCGCGATCGAACGCGAGACCTTCGAGTCGTCACTGAGGAGCGCCCGTGCGGCCCTGACCGTGCTGGGCGTCGAACCCTATGAAGCGCGCGAGATTGCCGAAGCCTTTCGCCGGCAGAACCTGATCACGCTCAACGCCCTGTTGCCACACTTCCACGACGAGGCCAGGACGGTCGCGATTGCCAAGAGTGGCCGGGAAGAACTCGAAGAAAACCTGCGCCGCGATCGCGAGGCACGTCAGAAGGCCGGCGCCCGCGGCTGGCACTGAGCGGCCATGGGGTGCCTTGAGGTCGTGCTCGTGCCGACGAAAATTTCGAATCGCATCCACCAAGCATGCCACCCGCTCCGGGAACGACTTGCGTTTTCAGATCCCCTCGACATCGATTCCGTGCTCGGCCAGCCAGGCCTTGCGCTGCGCGTAGTCCGGCATGGCGCGTTCCACGCGCAGCCAGAAGGCCGGGGTGTGGTGCGGCTCGTGCAGATGGGCGATTTCGTGCACCACCACGTACTCGGCGATGCGCGCCGGCAGCAGGATCGCCTTCCAGTGGAAATACAGCCAGTCGCCCTTGCCGCAGGAGCCCCAGCGGTAGCCCAGGTCCTGCACCTTGACGCCGGCCGGCGCTACCTCCATCCGGCTCTGGTACTCGGCCACACGGCTCGACAGCCAGGCCCTGGCGCGCTCGCTGTACCAGCGGATGAAATGCGCACGCGCGGCGGGCAAGGCGTCCCGGCGCAGACTGAAGCGGCCAGCGGCCAGCTTCAGCGGCACGTCCTGCTCATCCGCCAGCTTCAGCCGGTGGCTGCGCCCGAGGTAAAGGAAGCCCTCGCCACCGACGAATTCCTTGCGCGGCACCCGGCGTTGCAGGCGCTCTTTCTCAGCCAGCTTGGTATAGATCCAGAAGCGCTTCTCCTGTACGAACGCCCGCAGCCGGGCCTCATCCACCTCGGGTGGGGCCGACAGCAGTAGATCCCCGTCGCGCTCGACGGTGATCTGCATCGTCCTGCGGCGAGCGCTGTGCCGCACGGTGAACTGCAGATCGTCCACCTGGAGCCTGCTGGGCGACTGCACCGGTGTGAGCATCGTGACAGGTGTGCTCCCCGTCGCTGCGCGCCGGCTCTCCGAGGGGGCGGGCTGCGATCCTGGGGCGGCCCGGCGATTGCTGCTCACACTTGCACCAGCTTGGCGTGGTTGGCGCGCGCCTGCTCCATCAGCCTGTCGGCCAGGACACCCGCTTTATCGGCGTCTAACAGCGGCGGGCGCAAACGCATCAGGTGCTCGAAGAGCTGAGCATTCAGGTGGTCCTGATCGGCCCGTTTGCTCGGCGTCCAGAGATTGCGATTGCCCTGCAGTTCCTGAACCAGCAGGTCCACCAGTTCGATGGTCACGTCCTGCAGCCGCAGGAGTTCGGCCGGCGCCGGCGTCTGCCCGGCACACACCACGTCCAGAACAGTCCGCAGGAAGGGTGCGCAGTGCTCCGGCAGGTCACCCGTGGCTTCGGCTGCGCCCGCCTTGCCGCTCTTCAGCTCGTCGATGATCTTCTGCAGCTGGGCGATGACCTCGTTCCACTGCTCGCCCAGGGCCGTCAGGATGTCGTTCAGACGCTCCGACAGCTTGCGGTACAGCACCGGGTCTTCGTCGGTGTGCCGGCGGATGTGCGAACGGATCGCGTGCTCCATCTCGGAGGCCCTGGCGCGGTCGTTGGCCGCGCGTGCAAGGTGCGTGTCGAACTCCGCATCGGTCAGCTGGATCGGCGGGATCTTCGGGTCGATGCCCAGCGAGATCACGTGGTCGTCGATCAGCTTGCGAACCTTGGCGCCGACGTCCTTGCCGAGAACCGGCGTGTCCTTGTAGCGGTTGCGCGCCCGGGCGTAGAGGTAGGCCAGTCGCTTCGCGTCACCCGAGTACGGCAGGCCCTCGGGGCGCGGCAGCACGGTGTCCAGAGACGCCAGGAAGGCCTTGAGCTTCACCGCGAACTCGGCCCGCAGCTTCTCGCTGCCCAACGCCTCGACGCAGGCTTCGGTGTCTTCCAGAGACTCGATGCCCCGCTGCCGGAACAGGTCCACCATGCGCAGGTGCCGGTCGCGCAGCACCGGCATCTCGTCCTTCAGGCTGGCCAGAGCGCCTTCCACATCCTCGTCGGCGTAGGCGGCCAGCGCCTCCTTCAGGTGCTGCGCCACGCCGTAGTAGTCCACGACGATGCCGCAGCGCTTGCCGAAGCCGGTGCGGTTGACGCGGGCAATCGCCTGCAGCAGCTCCGCCTCGCGGATCGGCCGGTCCAGGTACATCACGCCTTCAATGGGCGCGTCGAAGCCCGTGAGCAGCATCGACTTCACCACCAGGAAGGCCAGTGGGTCGGTCTTGGCGGCGTCGGCGTGGAACAAGGGCTTCTTGAAGCGCTTGATCAGCTGCTCGTGCGCCGCGCCGTCGGTCCAGGTCTTCCAGGCCGGATCGTCGTTGTTGCTGCCCGAGATGATGGGCGCGAACTCGATGCGTGCCAGCGTCTCGCGGTAGCGCCAGGCCTGCACCACCGCCTGCACCTTCGGCGGCCGCTGGCACAGGGCCTCGTCGTCCAGCGCCTTGTCGTGCGGGATCAACTCTTCAGCTTCTGCCAGCAGCTCGGCGCGCGCCGTCTTCAGCGCCTCGAAGTAGCGGATCGCCGCCAGCCGGCTGTAGGCCACCACCTGCGCCTTGTAGCCATTGGGCAGGATGTTGGTGACGTAGTGGCGCAGGATGTCGCGCGCCTTGTCGGCAATCAGCGCCGGGGCGTCGAAGACGTGGCCCTTGGTGGCGTACTTCTTCTTGATCGCCTCCAGTTCCTCGGGCGTGTGGCTCCGGAACAGGTCCTCGAACAGCTCGTCCAGGCTGGCGCCGTCCTTGATGGCGCCGTTGGCGGTGCGGCCCTCGTACAGTACCGGCACGGTGGCGCCGTCGGCCTCGGCCTCCTTGATCGTGTAGCGGTCGATGAACTCGCCGAAGATCTCGTGGGTGCGCTTCTTCTCACCCATGATGATCGGCGTGCCGGTGAAGCCGATGCGCGCACAGTTGGGCAGCCCGGCCAGCAGGTTGGCGTGCAGATCGCCGGCCTGCGTGCGGTGCGCTTCGTCGACCAGAACGAGGATGCTGTCGTCCTCGTTCAGCACCTCGAACTTCTCGCCTGCCTTGTAGCTGGCTTTCGGTTCTTCGAGCTTGGGCAGGTCGTCGGCCGTCAGCGGCGCGTCACCCGCCGTGTCCGGGTCACGGTACTTCTGGATGGTGGCGAAGACCAGCCCCGGCCCCTTGCGCCGCGCCAGCGCCTTCACGCCCGCGGTGCTGTCTGCCACTTCCACCACCTCGCCGGTCAGCGTGGCGGTCACGGAAAGCTGGCTTTGCAGGTCCTTGCGGTCGGTGACGACGATGACCTTGAAGCGCCGCAGCTGCGCGTCCGCGCGCATCTTGCGCACCAGGAACACCATCGTCAGGCTCTTGCCCGAGCCCTGGGTGTGCCAGATGATGCCGCCGCGCTGGTCGTGCTCGCCCTGTTGCAGCCGGGTCTGGCCGGTCTTGAGGCGGGCGATGGCCCGGTTCACCGCCCGGTACTGCGGGTAGCGGCATACCGACTTGATGGTCTGGCCGCCGACCTGCATGAAGAGCAGGAAGTTCTTCACCACATCCAGCAGGTGCGCCGGCGTCAGCAGACCGGCGATCAGCCGCTCCTGCTCCGACAGG
>NZ_JAZKUD010000059.1:0-24666 GCF_036625275.1 Accumulibacter sp. | reverse complement strand
CGCGCAGACGGCCACCACCAGCAAGTCCACCAGATCGTGCTCGACCTTCTTCGCCTGCCGTGGGTCGCGCACCCCAACCCACACGTCTACCAGCCGAAACCTCTCTTCTGCCTCCATGGAAATCCCCCAAAAGACAGAAAACTACACAAATCAGAGGGCTGTGAACAGCCCCTGCGTAACCTCCTGAGGGTAAACGATTATTTTCGAGGGTCTACGACGATGGCATTCATGCGATTGCCCTGCCCGGGGGTGGCGGACGGGTGTAACCCGTCTCCCGCACGGAGTGCCCCCAAGAAGGCTTGCTTAATGCGGAAAGAAGGAGAAAAGTGAGTTCCTACGACATTCACCGGGAGGAAGGCCGACGTGAGAAGCGAACGCCTTCGGCCCATTGATACGAGGAACTCACGATGAACATGATGCAATCCAGTTGGGAAGAAAACAAGAGGCAAATGCAGTCATGGGCCGCCGCGTGCAGGTGTGCGAGCACGCGCGCCGCGCGCAGCGGGTTCTGCTGATATTTGACGATCAGTTATCTCCCCTCCCCCCTCGCGGGGGAGGGGTCGGGGGAGAGGGAAACGGTCATGGCTTTCATGATCGGGGGTGCCTGGAAAAGTCATGACCGTTAGATCTTCGGTGACAGCGTTCTGGACGGCCTGGACGAAGTCCCGGCGTTTGTCCCGCAATTCCTGGATCGTCATGGTCGCGGCAGTGGCCCGGAATCTGAGGACAAATTCACCATGGCGGCGAACATGTTTCGATTCGCCTCGACGTTTCCAGCATGTTCCAGGTATGCCGCGGCGGCAGTTCGAGCCGCTGCTGACACTTCCGCGAATCTTGCCGCGTCCCAGCGGACGGCTTCGTTCAGGGCTGCGACAAAGGATTCTGGCCGAGAAAGCGGGAGCTCCCAGCCGTACCCCTTTTCCTGCAAGCCTCGCCAGGGGGTGGCATCGCTGATCAGGATCGCACAACCAGCAGTCATGGCTTCGAGAATGACGTGCCCGAAGTTCTCGCCCAGCGTCGGAAACAGAAAGACATGGTATTTGCCCAGCATGGTGACGACATCCTTCGACTCGATGGGCCCCTTCTGGGTGACACGGGAGTGTGGATGTGCAACTCGCGGTGCCGGACTATGAATTGACTCTCCCTACAGCAATCCGACACCCTCCGCCAGAGCGGCATTCCGCAGATCGTTGTCCCGACTGGCCAGTGGTAACGCGTGGCGCAAAGCCAGTTCCAGATAGGCCGCATCGTAACTGCTCAGGTTGCAGCGAATAGCAAGTTCGAGGAGTTGCCGTGGTCCTGGCGTTGCGTGATCAACGTCGATCGGCAACGATGTGACGACATCCACGATCTGGCGCGCGGCATCGACGCTCATTTTGCCCTTCATGCACGCTGTTCTCAGAATGTTGGTGAACTCCAGTTGCCAAATGGCGGGAACGATCGCCCGATCTGTTTCCAGTCGGGCCGCGATGGCATCGGTGTAGTCGGACGCCTGATCGCCGATGTACCAGCCCGTAACCACCGAATTATCGAGGACGAACGGCATCAATCCCGCCCTTTCGCGATGGCCTCCACCAGAGTGGTACCCAATGTGGCGCCGCTGCCCAAGGTGCGCAAGCGGGTGATGGCGGCGGATACGCGCGCCGATTGGCCGCCGTCGGTGGAAGTGGCAGCGTTCACGGAAACGATCCGGGCCACTGGATTGCCATGACGGGTAATGGTGACTTCTTCGCCGCGCTCAACTGCATTGAGCAATTCGGACAACCGGTTCTTGGCCTCGAAGACGGCAACGGTTCTCATGGGAGTCTCTCCGGATTCTGGATAGCCAGATTATAGCCTGAACAAGAGCGTGTTCTGACCACTTCGCGAGAATTGGAATGCGTCAATGGGTGAGTAGCGGCGGGAATCCCGGTCACCCGGTACGTCCCACCGCCCTCGCAGAACCGGACTTGGAGCGTTACCCCATCCGGCTCCCAGCTCAAGTCATCCACAGTGGTTTGGGGTAGAGATTGTGCTGGATGCGTAGAGACGGCATCCAGCCTGATAGGATTTTACCGAACCGGTCCCACGCTACACTTAAATTGAAGGAAGTCAGCGACCGCCTATCGGCGTTACGGGTCAAAGGCGGTCGCGCCATGATGGACTATGCCAAGCGACACCTGCGAGGGCATCTTGCGTACTATGCAGTCAGTGGCAATGCCCGCAGTATCCGCACCTATGCCTACCGGATTAGCCGCTTGCTGTTTAGGCGGCTGAACCAACGCAGTCAAAGGCGAAGTGTAGCGTGGGACCGGTTCGGTAAAATCCTATCAGGCTGGATGCCGTCTCTACGCATCCAGCACAATCTCTACCCCAAACCACTGTGGATGACTTGAGCTGGGAGCCGGATGGGGTAACGCTCCAAGTCCGGTTCTGCGAGGGCGGTGGGACGTACCGGGTGACCGGGATTCCCGCCGCTACTCACCCAATCCAGCACGATCGCCACTACCCCGATCACCCATAGCACTACCGCTACCCATTCGGTAGCCAGCTTTCATCGAGGGCTTCCGTTGCCATCGCCCATGGGCAATGGCGTGGGAGCTTGTCCATTCCGATACCTGTCTCGGCACTGGCCAGATCGCAGGCATCGCCCCAGGCATCGGCCCACCAGTCCGGGTCGTTGAGGCAGCCGCGCAGAGTCGGTGCCTTGCCCAGGCGACGAACCATTCTCTGTCGCTGACTGCTGATCGTCACTTCCCAACTGGCACCTCGGCGCTCGGGCTGGTGCTGCCACTTGAGGAGATGGGCCAGGAGGACCGCCATGCGGGTGGCCAGCTCGCGCTGTTCGCTCTTGCCCACGTCTTCGATCTCCTCGGCGATATGTTCCCGGTCCAGCAGATCGAAACGCCCGGCACGAATCAGTCGGGCCTGCTCGCTGGCCCAGGCCACCACGTCCGTTTCGTGGCTCTATCGATTCACCTGCTTTCAGCCACGAGGCTCATGGACGTGGTCTCCGCAGTTCTCGATGATCTTTCCCATTTCCGCAGCCAGCAACGGCAGTTCGATAGAAACCACCTGCCAAACAATATCGAGATTGATGCCGAAATAGCGATGAATCAAGCGATCGCGCATCCCTGCCATACTTTTCCATGGGATGTTCGCATTCTCGACACGCAGCTTCTCTGAGACACTTTTGGCGGCCTCGCCGATGACTTCGATATTTCGGATGACGGCATCTTGCGTCTTGATGTCCGTGCTGAAGGCTTCGTATGACTGATTCGCCACATAGATCGAGATTCGCTGAATCGCCTCTTGAATGTCACTGACCCACTCCACATCGGCCCGCTCAGACATGGAGGAGGCTCTCGGCGATGCTGTCCGCAACGGCTTTTCTGCGAATGTTCTCCAGGCCAGTAGGGGTGAGGACATCCACCTTTCGCCCCAGGAGTTGTTCGAGGTAGTCCATCAGAACGACGAAGCGAAGCCCGATCGGCCGTTCAAATTCCACGATAAGGTCGATGTCGCTGGCTGCGTGGGGTTGCCCTTTAGCGAATGAACCAAAGAGCGCCATCTTGCGGATGCCGAATTCGCTTGCAAGATAGGTGGATTGATCGCGAAGCAATTCCAGGATGCGCTCTTGGGTCAACATGACTGCGAGCTTACACCATCTTTGCGAAAATCAGGCAAATCGCAGGGCAATCGCTTACACAAATAGAAGCGCCTGCGATCTGGCCAGTGCCGAGACGGGCATCGGGATAGACAAGCTCCCACGCCATTGCCCATGGGCGATGGCAACGGAAGTCCTCGATGAAATCTGGCTACCGAATGGGGAGCGGTAGGGTGATAGGGGTGGCGGCGATCGTGCTGGATTGCAAGGCTTGACCAGGCATCGCCCCAGGCATTGGCCCACCAGTCCGGGTCGTTGAGGCAGCCGCACAGACTCGGCACGAGCGCGGGGTCAGGCACGAGCGCGGGGTCACCCATTAGCCGGCCCCTGTCAATAGGTTAAAAAAACCTCTCGCGATGCAGCGGCGATACATTCGTGAGCTACTCCGCTCTTGGCATCATCAGCCCGGCGTTCGCGCCCTGGTTTTCGTTCTTGCGGTGTCGGAACCAGTCCGCACCAGTCACCCATCAGGATCAAGGCGGTCGTCCGGGTGTTCACCCGGGCTGCGCCCCTGGCCGCGGTTGCGGCCCCAGAAAACCGTCAGTGCTCTGCACGTGTCCAAGTCGTTCGGCCTGTTTGCCGATGACAAATCTAGGGTTGCCCGTCACGATGGCGGCGGGCACCAACCCCGGTTGGCTCGCGGCAGAGGCGAACTGGTCAAGCCTTTTGCCTTTTCAAAACCTGTGTTCTCGCGATCACTTCTCCTGTGTCAAGGGCGGGCTGCGCGTTTTGCAGCCCGGCGGAGCGCACCCTTGACGCCCGACGGTGATTTAGGCTGATGTCAGGTGGCAAAGCCGCGCACTTCGGCTTTGCCACCTGACAGACCCTGCCGGCCTCCGGTCTGGCGGAGAGGAGGACGGTGGCCCAATCAAGTCTGATGGTTATCAGCCAACCCCGTGTCTGGCTCACCGCCCCCGCTCCCTTCTTTCAGGCAAACGCACGCTGGACGTCAAACGGCACCCGATCGCGCATCACGTGGTCACAGGCCCGCGCCAGTTTGTGCGCCACCGCCTTGATCGCCACCACGGGCATCGTCTTGGCACACTTGCGTTGATAGAAGCGCTTGACCGCCGGCTCGTAACGCACGGCGAAATTCGCCGTTTCGACAAAGGCCCACGCCAGGTACTGGTTGCCGTTCTTGACGTTGCCGTTCCCTTTCTTCTTGCCGTTCGACCGATGCTCACTGCCGACACAGCGGCAGTACGATGAAAAATCCCCCACCGTGGCAAAGCGGCTCACTTCACCGGTCTCGAGCGCAATGGTCAGTGCGAGCACTTTGCCCACCCCGCTCACCGTCAGCAGCCCCTGGTAGTCCGGGCGTAGCTTCGCCTTTCTCAGGATCTCCGCTTCCAGCCTTGGGATCTGTTCATTCAGGCAGTGCATCACCGCCACGTTGCTTTTCACGGCCAAACGGCTGCTTTCTGCCAGAGCCAGTTGATCGACATCCGTTTCCTGCCAGCGCTTGATCTCGTTGGCGCTCGCGCGCCCTCCCGTGTCGCGGCTCAGCATGTTCTCGATGCTCAAAATCTGCCGTGATCTCTGCCCCACCAACTGGTTGCGCTTGCGCATCAGATCCCGCACACCCCGCGCTTCCTTCGGGTAAATGTATCCTACTGGCAGGATGCCCAAACGCAACAAGTGCGCCAGCCAACGGGCATCGTCCACGTCTTCCTTGTACTTCAGGCCCTCGTACTGCTTGACCGCCGCCGTATTCACCAGGTGCACCCGGTAACCAGCGTCCATCAATCCATCAACCAGCCAGTACCCGTTGTACGTCGATTCCACGGCAATGCCCTCGATCTCCTTGCCATGGGGGCCAAGCGCCTCGCAAATTCGCTCCAGGTCGTTCGGCAAGCGCCTCTGCAGTACCATTCGATCTGCCTCGTTCAGAATCACCAACACGCTATTGTTGGAATGAAGGTCAATTGCAGCATACAGTTTCATTTCGGCTCCTCTTCTGCGGTGGTCAGTCTGTGATTCCCAATTTAGACTGTAGCGCCGCGGTTCGGGAGCCGGCTAGATGATTATCAGGTCTTGCAATCCAGCAATGTAAAGCCTAAACCTCACCCTATGGCAAGACCCCTACGCATCGAGCTTGCCGGTGGTCTGTACCACGTCACCTCGCGTGGCGACCGCCGGGAGGCTATTTACCGGAGCGACGAAGATCGCGCAGGGTGGCTGGCTGTCCTCGGCCAGGCCTGCGCACGCTTCAATTGGCGTTGTCATGCCTGGTGCCAGATGACCAACCATTTCCATATGGTGTTGGAGACGCCTGACGCCAACCTCTCGCAAGGGATGCGGCAGTTGAACGGTGTCTATACGCAGCAATTCAACCGCCGCCATGCGCTGGTCGGGCATCTGTTTCAGGGGCGCTTCAAGGCAATTCTGGTCGAACGTGAAACCTACCTGCTGGAACTCGCGCGCTACGTTGTACTCAACCCAGTCAGGGCGGGAATGGTGGCGCGGCCGGACGACTGGTCATGGAGCAGTTACCGCGCGATGGTCGCAGCGGCACCGACACCGGAATGGCTGGAGACCGATTGGCTCCTGGGCCAGTTCGGCGACGAGCGCGCTCAGGCGCAGGCCGGCTACGCAGCCTTCGTCGTCGAGGGAATCGGACAACCGAGCCTCTGGCAGGGGCTTCGCCATCAGATCCTTCTCGGTAGCGAGCGCTTTGTCGAGCAACGCTTGGGTGCCTGGAAGCCCGTGGACAAATTGCGCGAGGTGCCCCGTGCGCAGCGGCGGGTGTTGGCCAAGCCGCTCACCGAGTTCGCTGCGACGTACCCGCTGCGCCGCGAGGCCATGGCGCGTGCCTTTCTGACCGGAGCGTATTCCATGCAGGAGATCGCGGCGCATTTCCGAGTACACTACTCGACGGTCAGCCGGGCGGTAAGTGGGCTCGATGGGGGCGGAAATCCTGCCTAGCCGCGTCAACGGTTCTTGTGGATGATCAAGTGCCCGACCTGACCCCAAGACAGCGGAGCGTTGATTCGGCAAACCGATCGAGCCTTACCCTGTGGCATACCCCTTACTTGCCTCTACCTGGGAGGATCAATCAGCGATGGAAGTGATTCGACAGTTCTATGAAGACGCACCGATATCGATCGCTGTTCCTGAATCGCTTCGGCACAAGCGCCTTGAAGTCATTCTCCTGCTCCAGGATCCACCGGCAAGCGAGGCGACTGGAGACTTGAAGTGTCTGCTTGCCGCCATGCCAAACGTCGGTGAGGACGCGGATTTCGCCAGACAACCGGACTACGGGCGTGGAGAGATGGCGTGGGATTCCTGATTGACACCAATGTCCTGGCCGAACTGCGCAAGGGTGAGCGCGGCGACCCGGGCGTGCAGGCTTGGTACGCGAGCATTTCTTCCACCGATATCCACATTTCCGTGATCGTCCTGGGCGAGATCCGCCGGGGAGCGGAGTTGCTGCGTCGACGTGACCCCATCGCGGCAGCGCGCTTGGAGGGTTGGCTGACGATGCTGCGTACCTCGGTGGGCAATCGTCTCCTGCCCATTACTGTGAAAGTCGCGTACGCGACTCACGAACCTCCCCTCCCCCCTCGCGGTGGAGGGGTTGGGGGAGAGGGAAACGGTCATGACTTTCATGATTGGGGGGTGCCTGGAAAAGTCATGACCGTTTGCCAGGAAGTCGCTGATCGTTGGGGTCATCTGGGGATTCCTGATCCGTTCCCCATCGCCGATGGCTTGCTCGCCGCCACTGCGCTGGTTCATGATCTCGTGCTGGTCACCCGAAATACGCGCGATGTCGAGCGTTCGGGCGTGAAAATGCTCAACCCTTTCAGTAGTCGCTGACGGATTTCGCTCCAACTGCCGTCGAAAGCGGCGGACTCGCCAAAAAGGCGCGCGACGGCAAGCTGACACCCGGCGAAATATCCTGTGCCTGCTTCACCCTTTCCAGCCTGGGCGGCATCGGCGGCACCTGTTTCTCGCCGATCATCAATGCCCCCCGAAGTCGCCCTCCTCGGCGTCAACCGGTCGGTGATGAAACCGGTCTGGAATGGCCGCGAGTTCGCGCCGCGGCTGATCCTGCCGATATGCAGCTGGGGTGACTTTCGGCAAGAGCGAGCGCGAAGCCGTCATGGATGGAGAGCTGCGGAACCTCCCGAACAGCCTGTTGCGCATGAAGAACACTCTCGCGAACTGGGCAGGGAGCTTGAACACTCGTACGGCCAAGCATACAAAATGCTAAATTGTTAAGAGGATAGATGTTTATTAGCCGAGGTGAAAAGATGCCCAACGAAGAGACCACCCGTCTGACCGTTACCCTTTCGCGAGAGACTGATCTTGCCTTGCGAGCCTTTCTGGGTGCCCAAGGCATGCGCAAGGGCGACCTCTCGAAGTTCATCGAGGATGCCGTCCGCTGGCGGATGTTCGACCAGGCGGTGCAAGGCGTCAAAGCGCGCAATGCTGACCTGGACGCTGATGATCTCCAGGCAGCGATCGACGAGGCCTGCGCTACCGTTCGCAGCGAGATGTGGCCGACTTCCTCGAAGGCGTTGTAGTTGGGATGCGCGTCATTCTTGACACCAACATCTTGATCGCAGCCCTGATCTCTCGCGGAACATCACCCGACAAGCTTTATGAGGCATGGCGCGACGGCCACTTCACGCTGCTTACTTCCGAACTGCAGATTGAAGAAATTCGCCGGGTCACGCGTCGGGAAGGCATTCGTTTCCGCATTCACCAGGCCGAGGCCGGACGCCTCGTCAACAACCTCCGCCACCTGGCAACCGTCATCGACCATTTGTCGACGGTCGATGTTTCGCCTGACCCTTACGACAATTTTCTCTTGGCGATGGCCCAGGCTGGCCAGGCCGACTTTCTCGTGACCGGTGATAAAAGGGACCTGCTGAGCTTCTCAAGTCATCAAGGCACCCGCATCTTGACGGCGCGTGACGCGCTCGGTTTCCTGGGAGGCTGATCGCATGGTGCGCTCGATCGTTACCACCGTACCCAATGCCGCAGTCTCCCTTCCGGCACTGTTCTCGCCGACTGCCGATGCCAGCCGCCGCTTTGTCGAGTTCTTCACCGCCAACATTCGCAACCCGAACACCCGCAAGACTTACGCGCG
Organism: Accumulibacter sp.; assembly: GCF_036625275.1. Taxonomy (GTDB): domain Bacteria; phylum Pseudomonadota; class Gammaproteobacteria; order Burkholderiales; family Rhodocyclaceae; genus Accumulibacter. Next base: position 15,925 of record NZ_JAZKUD010000059.1, on the reverse strand, counting down.
AGCGGCATCGCAGTTCGCCATCTGGTGCGAGGAAGTTGCTCTAACGGTCATGACTTTTTCAGGCACCCTTGATCATGAAAGTCATGACCGTTTCCCTCTCCCGCGAGGGGGAGGGGAGGTTCGTGAGTCGCGTACGCGACTTTCACAGTAATCTGAAGTGCAACACATGAGGAGGTCATGTGTTGCGATGGGAAAGAAATACGAACCCCTCAGCATCGAGAAGCGGACGATGATTCAGTTGGGGCTTGAGCAGTGCAGCGCTCGCCGAGCACCGTCATACGGGAGTTGGCGCGCAATGGCTGGACCTGTCCGGGCGCCAGGCCGATAAAGCGCGGGCGTCCGCCTGTAGCGGGCGGCTATCGGGCTGCCGCCGCTGATAGGCGAGCGCGCCAGCTCGCGGTGAGGCCTCGCTGCCCGTCGCATTTGGCGACTGACGGACCGCTTGGGCCCATCGTGGAAGACCTGTTGCGCCAGCGCCACTCGCCGGAGCAGATTGCCGGCAGACTCGCCCGCATGCCTCCCGACCGCCCGACGCTCCAGGCCCGTCACGAGACGATCTACCCGGCCATCGACGCCAGGCCACGCGGCGAACTCCGTAGCGAGCGGATCGCGCCTGCCTGCGCCAGTCGCGCAAGACGCGGCGTCCGCGTACTCGCGGCACGGATCGTCGCGAAACCCTCCCCAACATCACGAGCCTTCATGACCGGCCCCTCGAGGTCGAGGAACGCCTTGTTCCCGGCGGGGAGGGCGATCTCATCCAAGGTGCCCGCAACGCCTCCGCCATCGGCCCCTGGGTCGAGCGCACCACGCTATTCGTGACCCAGGCCAAGAGGGAAAATGCCTCCGCCGAAGCCGCTGTCGCCGGATTCAGCGCGGTTCTCAACCGGATCGAGGCTCAGCGCCGCCTTTCCAGGACCTACGATCCAGGTCGCGAAATGGCCCAGCACGAACGCCTTGCCGAACTGACCGGCGTCGCCGTCTATTTCGCCGATCCGCACCGCCCTTGGCAGCGCGGCATCAACGAGAACACCAACGGCCTGTTGCGCCCGTATTTCCCGAAAGGCTCCGACCTGTCCGGCTTCTCGCCGGCTCCACTCGATGCCGTCGCTTGGCAACTCAACTCTCGGCCTCGCAAAAGCCTCGGCTGGAAGGGCCCCGCCGAACTCTTCATGCCAAACCACTTCAGCTTCGAACGTCACTATCATCCACTTGTTGCACTTCGATCTTGAAACCGCCCTCATATGTGGCAGATCCAGGACATCGTAATCCCGTAGTCCACCCATAGCGGTGAAGCGATGACGCCCTGAACGGACTACGCCGAAAGATACTGGCGAGTCAGCCGCTTTTGCAGATGCTGGACCTGTTTGAGCGATTCCTTCAGGATCAGGCGATCGAGTTCGTGCAGTTCATCGGGATTGACGCGGTTGGAAACCGCGGCGACGCTGCCGTTCACCTGATGCTCCAGTCTGAGACGCTGAATGTGATGAAAGGCGTCAATCAGCGCAGCCAGTTCGTCGGCAGCCATGCCGCCCTGTTCGCCGCTGACGCGCAGGCGCTCGACCGTATTGGTATCGGGTATCTGCATGGCCAGCGCGTAGATCCGCGCAGCGTCAACGAAAGGCCGCGATCCGTGCTTCTTCAGATCGATGGTGTGCGGAAAATCCTTGTCCCGATCATAGCGAAAACCTTTCCACCAGTTGAGTGGCGAGTCCCAGTTCATGGTGTTCTCAACCATGGCACGCAGAAAAATGGGGTAGCTGGAGGCGTTCGACAGCAGCCACTTGCGCAGGTCATTGACCAGGGATTCCTGTCCATAAAGGCCACGCAGGTCGAAAAAGATGCTTGAATTGAGCAGCGCTTCTGGTTGCGGCGTACTCAACCAGGTCAGGAAAGCCGTTCGCCACTCGTCGATGGACAGACACCACTGCGGATTGCCGGCCATGATGTTGCCCTTGCACAAGGGAAATCCACAGGTGTCGAGGGCTTCATTGACCGCTCGCGCGAAGGGTAGAAAGGCTGCACGCAGGCTTGCCGCTTCGGTGTCAGATGCCGCCTCGAAGATCAGCCCATTGTCCTGGTCGGTAGCCAGCGTCTGCTCAAGTCGTCCCTCGGAACCGAATACCAGCCAGCACCAGGGTACGTAAGGCAAATCAAACTGGCCGGCGACGAGTTCGATCACCTGCAGGGTCAACAGATCATTGAGCGAAGAGATGCGATGACAGAGCGCATCGGCACTCACCCGCTCGGCCACGAGGCGGGCAACGAAGGCCCGTATTTCGCCAGCCAGAACCGCCAGAGTCCGGATATCGCGCGCCGCCAGGATCGATTGCACCAGGTCGGTATGCTGCGCACCCGGCAACCTGTAAAGATCGGTCTGCGAGACGAGGTTGAAGTAACTGCCATCGGCTTCGGTGAGTACCAGATGGCGCACGCCGCGACGCACCATCACCACGCTGGCCTGGTGTGCCGTACCATCGGCCGGCACGGTAATCAGACCACTGGTCATCACCGTGGCAATCGGCGCCTGCAGGTCGCAACCCTCGATCCCGATCCGGCGAACCACGTCGAGCAGAGTCACGATTCCCAGCGGCACACGACTGCCTGCATCGACCACGACGACCGCATCGACGCGCATCCGGTCGAGCAACAGCAAAGTCTCACGGATGCTCGCCGCCGGCCCGACGGTGAGCTGCTGCGCATGTACCAGATGACGCAGGGCAACGTACGGCGAGAAGGGTGCAGCGCGCTTGGTCTGCTCAGTACTTGAGTCGAGCATGGTAAGTCCTCTGACTGGCCTCACGTGCCTGCCGCAAGGTCGTGATACCCATCTCGGCGAGCAAGGGCAGCATCTTCAGAAAGACTTCGCCGGTTACGATGGCGTCGCCGAGGGCCGTGTGGCGTCCGAATACCGATACCCCCAGGCGCTCGGCAATGGCCTCGAGACGATGCGTCGTCTGATTGGGATACAGTACGGCCGAGAGCAACAGGGTATCGAGCACCGGTTGCTCGAAACGCACCCCCGTTTGCCTCTCCTTCAATTGCAGGAAACGCATGTCGAAAGCGGCGTTGTGACCGACGAGGACCGTATCGGCACAAAAGGCATGAAACTTTGGCAGGACGACTTCGATGAACGGCTGCCCGATGAGCAGTTCCGGGGTGATGCCGTGGACAGCCACCGACTGCGACGACAGCGAATGTCGCGGGTCTACCAACTGGTCGAAACACTCCTGGCGCAACAACCGGCGATTGACGATGCGTGTCGCACCGATCTGGATGATCTCGTCGCCCTGGGAAGGCTGCAGGCCGGTCGTTTCGGTATCGAAAATCGTGTAGGACAGATCCGCGAGCGGCTGATCATCGAGTTCATGGCTGATGGCCGACCAGAGGAAGATATCGAAATCGTAGAATTCCGGGCGCTCGCCCTCCGGCGCCGGGACAATCACGCGCGGCAGATCCTTCGGCGCTTCGGCAACCGGCAACATGGTCCGGAAAAAGGCGCGATGTGAAACCCTTTCGCGCTGAAACCAGATGTCGCCGTTGCAGCGTTCGATCACATCGGTGACGCTGAGCGGTGACGATTCCCCGGCGACAGCCATCGGATCCTGCAGCCAGCTCATGGCCGTTTCATTGTTCATGAAGGTTCCGAGCCAGGACAGATCGAACTGCGCCAACGATCCGCTGCGGGTCAGCGACAGCCGCACCTCGCGCACCTCATACTCGTCCTGCAGGCGCAAGGCCAGGTAGCGAAGGGCTTGCAGCAACCCAAAACTGTCAACGCGCAGCCACAGGTTTTCATCGACGTTTTCGGACTTGACAGCCAGCGCGCGACGCTCATTCGAACGTCGCTCGCCGATGCGGCGCGCGGCCACGGCCAGCAGTTCGGCGCCCAGGATTTCCTCGAGCAACCAGCGCTCACGCAAATCATTCGAGAAGGCACTCGCCGCTTTCTCGAACTGCGCAGTCAGAGCGCCTGCCTCGTCGCGGATGACACGCAGGAAACGATCGCGCTGCTGGCTCGGCATGTCGGGAAAGTCGGAGAGCATTTCGCCGGCGGCACGAATACTGCCCAGCGGTCCGCGCCCGCCCTCGACCAGCGACTGGATCAGCACATCGCGTCGCGCATGCCGCTCGTTGGTACTGGTGACGTCCTCCAGAACGAGTACGAAACCGGTAATTGAAAATCTTCCGACGCGCGCGTGGTGCGGGCCTTCCTCCCCCAGTACCGGCGACATATGCGCGCGCAGCAGCCGCCCGGTATGGGTCGCGGTGACAAACTGCACTGACCCGACCAGTTTCTTGTCGTCCCCGTTGTTTCCTTCCCGGCTCGCCTGCTGCAGACGTTCCAATGCATGTCCGATGAGTGCGCGTTCAAAGACCGTATAGATCGAACGTCCGAGGCCCAGCAATTCGGCATGACTGCCGTCGGCGGCAGTCGAGAGTTCCTGTTTGGCCCGCTGGTTATAGAGCAATACCCGGCCGTCAAGGTTACAGACCACGACACTCTGACTCAGATCGGCCATCAGCGCAGCCAGACGGCTGCGTTCCTCCTCGAGCGATGCGCGGGCCTCACGCACGCGTTCGGCAACATCTTGCTCACGAGCTTCGCGCAGCGCAAGCAATTGGTTCACCACCTTGCCAAGCACCTGCAGTTCGCTCGCCGGGTACTCCCCCAGTCGCAAACCACTGTGCGCCAGCGCCGTAGCCAGCTCTTCGGCCATCCGCAAGGGGGCGTTGACATAGCGTTCGTACCAACGATAAATCACCCCGAAACTGCAGGCACAGGCGGCAAGCAGCAGCACCAACAGGACGACGATCCTTTCCTCGGACGTCCGTCCGCCGCCGCTGGCGCCAGCCTCGCTGGCCAGCATCACGAGTGCGGTCGCAGCCATCAAGGCCAACAGAAACAGACTGACGGCCAGCGCCGCGAGGAGCAGTCTGCGCGTGGGCTTCACCGGCTACATCCCGAGGAGCTTTCGCACCTCGGCGAGCAACTCCTTGGTCGAGAAGGGTTTGGTCATATAACCATCGGCACCGAGTCCGAGACCCTTGCTGACTTCGGTGTCACGTCCCTTGGCAGTCAGCATCAAAATGCGCGTCGCGCTCAGGTCCGGGTCGGCGCGCAGGGCCTGACAAACGTCGAAACCATTCATCCTTGGCATCATCACGTCAAGGAGCACGAGATCCGGTCGCTCGGCACGCACTTTCGCCAAAGCCTCCTCACCATCGCCAGCGATCAGCACCTCGAAACCCTCGCGGCGCAGCAGAAACTCGATCGAGATGACAATGTTTTGCTCGTCGTCGGCAATCAGTATTTTCTTGTTCATCTACTCTCCGATCATCAATAGCCACCATCCGCTACGCTGCCGCAACCTGCGCAAGCGCTTGCTCCTGAATGGGTGCGAAAGGCAGGGTAAAGCGGAAGGTCGCCCCCTCCCCCGGTACGCTTTCCACCCACAGCTTCCCCCCGAAGTGCTCGACAATCCGCCGGCTGATCGGCAACCCGAGCCCGGTTCCTGACGGCTTGGCAGTCATCGTGTCGCCGACCTGACGGAACTTCTCGAAAATCAACTGCTGGTCTTCCGGTCGTATTCCCGGTCCGTTGTCAGTGACGCTGACTTCCAGTCCATCCGTCAGCAGGCGCAGCACCACCTTAACCCGACCGCTGCCCGGCGCCAGGAACTTTACCGCATTGGACAGCAAATTCAGCATGACCTGTATCAAACGGTCCCGGTCGGCCAGAATCAAGGGCAGATTATCAGGCAGATCGAGTTCGACATGCGCTTCTTTCTCGCGAAACAATTGACTGGTCGCAGCCACCGACTGCTCAATGACCTCCTTCAGGTTCAGTTCACAGCCGTTCCAGTCGGCCCTGCCTGACTCGATCTTCGCCAGGTCGAGGGTCTGGTTGATCAGTCGCGTCAAACGCTCGGCCTCGCTGACGATCAGACCCAGAAAACGCTCGCGATCGGCCAGGTGCATCCTGGGATCGTCGCGCAGCAACTCCGAGAAGGCTCGGATCGAAGTCAGCGGCGTTCGCAGTTCGTGCGTTACCGACGACATGATGTCGTCCTTGACGCGGTCCAGCTCCTGCAAGCGCTCATTGGCTTCCTGCAGATCGAGCGTGGCCGCCGTCAGCTCACGCGACTTGCGTTCGAGTTCGCGGCTGTAGGTCCGCAACTGTGAGGCTTCGTCGAGAATGTGCATGACCTCATCGATGCTCAAGGGCTCTTCCTTGGCCACCGAGGCCACCATCACACGTGCCGAAGCGCTACCGATCGCCCCGGCAAGGAGCGATTCGGCAAACTGCACGAGTTGCGCATCGGCCTCGGGCATCACCCCGCTGGCGACGCCGCGGCGACGTGCATAGGCGGTAAATAGCGCTTGCGCCCGTGCCGGACCGAGAAAGCGGGCCACCAGTTCCTGCAGATCACTGACTTTCGCGCGCCCCCGCCACAGCGCTGCACCCACCGGTCCGGCGTCCTTCAGCGCATCGACGAATACCGTCGCCTGTGTGGCTTCGGCCGCCGTCGGAGGTCGCAACAGCGAGAAGCCGACATAAGCGCCGATATTGGCCAGAAAACTCCAGAACAGGCAATGAGCAATCTCGTCGAAACCGGTCAGACCGAACAACTGCTGCGGACGCAGCAACTCGATCCCGAACAGGCCCTGCGTCAGGAAGTCATCCGGCAACCAGCCCGACTTGGCAAACGACGGCAGCAGCAAGGTATAGGCCCAGACCAGAAAGCCCGCCGACAGGCCCGCCAAAGCGCCGTCGCGCGTTCCTCCTCGCCAGTACATGCCGCCGATCATCGCCGGTGCAAACTGGGCAACCGCCGAGAAACTGATCAGACCGATGGCCACCAGTGCGTAAGCTTCACCGGCCAGCCGGAAGTAGAGGTAGCCGAGCAGCAGGATGACCACGATGGCGCCACGCCGGATGCCCAGTAACAGCCGCGAGAGGTCCCTGGATTCATCGAGGGCAACGCGCTGGTGGCGTATCAGCAGCGGCATCACCAGGTCGTTGCAGGCCATCGTCGACAAGGCGATGGTTTCGACGATGACCATCCCGGTCGCGGCCGAAAGGCCCCCGATGAAGACCAGCAGGGTCAGACCTTCCTGCCGCTGTGACATCGGCAGGGTCAGCACAAAGGTGTCGGCATCGACGCCCTGCCCGGCAAAATGCAGCAGGCCGCCGAGCGCGATTGGCAGCACAAAGACGTTGATCAGCAGCAAATAGAGGGGAAAGAGCCACGCCGCCCGCTTCAGGTGCGCCTCGTTGACATTCTCGACAACCGCGACCTGGAACTGGCGCGGCAGAAAGAGCAGCGCCATCGCCGACAGCACGATCAGCGAAAACCAGCCCGTGTAGCCCCCGCCCGAGGGAATCGCCGTCGCCAGGCGCTGCAGCTCCGGACTGGCGTTGATGTGTTCGAAGATGTCGCCGAAACCCTCGTACATGCCATAGGTGACGTACACCCCGACCGCCAGGAAAGCAACCAGCTTGACGCTGGACTCCAGAGCGATCGCCGCGACCATCCCTTCGTGGCGTTCGGTGGCATCGAGATGGCGGGTCCCGAAGACAATCGTGAACGCCGCCAGGATCAGGGCAATGTAGAAGCTGATGTCGGCCGCCACCGACATCGTCGCGCTGCGGTTCGGCATGACGATCTCCGGGTAGCTGAGCAAGAGACTGACCGAGCTGGAGACGGCCTTGAGTTGCAAGGCAATGTACGGAATGATGCCGAGCACGGCAATGACCGTCACCAGCCCCCCCAGGACATGGCTCTTGCCGTAGCGCGAGGAAATGAAATCGGCAATCGAGGTGATACGGTTGGCCTTGACGATGCGGATCATCTTGAGCAGCAGGAACCAGCCGAGCGCCATCACCAGTGTCGGGCCCAGGTAGACCGGCAGGAAACCGATTCCCGACACCGCCGCGCGCCCGACACTGCCGTAGAAGGTCCAGGTCGTACAGTAGACGGCCATCGACAGGGCGTAGATGGTCGGGTTGGCGATCAGCGACCTTTTCTGATCGGCACGCTGGTCGCCCCACCAGGCGACCGCAAACAGGAGCCCGAGATAGATCAGCGAGATGGCGATGACGACCGGGGCTTCAAGCATCGTCGCCGCCTATTTGAAGCGACGTTCGACCGCCCAGGCCATGACGGCAATGACGACGACCCAGGCAAAGAAAATATAGGCATAGACCAGGGGAATCGAAAAGACCGTCGTCTGACGATCGAAAAGAGAGAGCACAGGGTAATTGAACAGCACGCAGCCAAACAGGAAGGCGGCTATCAATCGGTCACTGGCCAAGACTCTACGATGCATGTCAACCTCCCACCCCACAATCAGCACCCGTCGCCGGCAGACGCCCGGTCACTGCCATGGTTGTACGGCTGTCGGACATTTCTTTCCCGCTCTGCCGGGACACCGGGGACGACCTGCCGAGGCATCGCCCGCATTGTCATCAATCGGCGCGCGTGACGCAATGGCTGTCGCCCGGATTTCTCATCCCGGATCGGATTTGTAGAGCAGCGGCTACGCGCTATACGACACTATTCGCCCAGGTCGTCGAGCTTGATCGGCTTGCTGCGCGGACCGATGTGGCGTGGTAGCAGCAGCGACAACAGGCCGGCCACCAGCACGAAAGCGGTCGACGCCCACAGGCAGGCGATCAGGCCGTTGCTTGGCCCGCTCTGCAGCCCCCACTGATAGAGCGCACCTGAAAGAACCGTTCCCGCCAGGCGACCGGATGCGTTGGCCATGTAGTAGAAACCAACGCTCATCGCCACCTTGTCACTGTCGGTGTAAGCCAGGATCAGATAGGAGTGCACCGCCGAGTTCAGCGCAAAAACGGCGCCAAAGAGAATCAGGCCGGCAACCACGACGGTGCTCGGCGCCACCCCGGCACTCAGGCTCAGGGCAATGCCCGCCGGCAGCACGGCGAGGACGAATGCGAGAATCGTCGCCGTCCGTCCGTCGGGTTCGTGCTGTTCCTCGACACGGCTGCGCAGCAGGCCGGGAGTCGCCGCCTGCACGATGCCGTACCCGATCACCCATACCGCAAGAAAACCGCCGGACTGCCAGAAGGTCCAGCCGAGCACGCTCGACAGAAAGACCGGCAGGCCGACGACGAACCAGACGTCGCGCGCACCGAAAAGGAAGATGCGCGCTGCGGCAAGCTTGTTGACCGCGCCGTTGCGCGAGAACATCTGCCCGAACTTTGCTTTCTTGTTGGCCTGACCAAGGCCCCCGCGCATCAGCAGCGCGGCCAGGATCAGCGTCCCCCCGACCAGCGCCACGAGCAGCATGAGTGCGGTCTGGAAATCGACCAGGGTCAGCAACAGACCGCCCAGGAAAAAGCCGACGCCCTTCAATGCGTTCTTCGACCCGGTCAGGATCGAAACCCAGCGATACAGGGTCGCCGAGGCATTCTCTGGAACGATCAGCTTGACCGCGCTCTTCGAACTCATCTTGGTCATGTCCTTGGCAATGCCGCTCAAGGCCTGCGAGACCATGACGTAGGCGACCACCAGCCAGCCCTGTGGCGCGAAGGCGAGCATCGACAGTGCCACGAGTTGCGTGCCCAGCCCGATGAACAAGGTCGTCTTGAGGCCGAAGCGGGCGCCGATGTAGCCACCGAAGAGATTGGTCAGGATGCCGAAGACTTCATAGAAGATGAACAGCGAAGCGACGGCAAAAGGCGTGTAGCCCAGGCTGTAGAAGTAGAAAAGCACCAGCATGCGGGTGGCGCCGTCGGTCACGGTGTCGGACCAGTAGGCTGCGGTCACCAGGATGTAGTTGCGCAGGCCGGTACCTGCAGCAGGGTTCCTGGCTGTGGATGGATCGCTCATCGTCGTCCTCCGGAGGGGAAACCGTGCGCAGTGACCATCGCCTGGCTGGTGGCGACGGTCCCGATCGACACGGAATCCATGGGCGTGTAATGACAGTGATTACAGCGAAGCGGCCAGCTTGCGCGCCAGTTCGACGTAACGATTGGCGTAGCCCCACTCGTTGTCGTACCAGGCGTAGATCTTGACCAGCGTGCCGTTGATTACCAGGGTGTGCGCCGCATCGACGATCGACGAGCGCGGATCGCCGCAGTAGTCCATGGAAACCAGTGGCCGTTCCTCGTAGCCGAGAATGCCCTTCAGAGCGCCCTCGGCAGCCGCCTTGAGCAGGCCATTGACCTCCTCGACACTGGTCGGGCGCTGCATCTCGAAAACACAGTCGGTGATCGACGCGTTGAGCAGCGGCACGCGCACCGCGTGCCCATCGAGCTTGCCTTTCAATTCCGGGAAGATCAGCGCGATCGCAGTCGCCGAGCCGGTCGTCGTCGGCACCAGCGACAGGCTCGAAGCGCGCGCGCGGCGCAGATCCTTGTGCATCTGATCATGCACGCTCTGGGTGTTGGTCGAGCTGTGGATGGTCGTGATCATGCCGTGCGAAATGCCGATCGCCTCATGAACGACCTTGACCACCGGCGCCAGACAGTTGGTGGTGCACGAGGCCGCGGTGACGATGTGGTTCTGCGCCGGGTCGTAGAGATGGTCGTTGACACCCATGACGATGTTCAGTGTGTCGCCGCCTTTGACCGGCGCCGCGACGATCACTTTCCTCACTCCCGCCGCCAGATAGGGTGATAGTTCATCGACGGTGCGCCACTTGCCGCTGGCTTCGAGAACGATGTCCACTCCGGCGTCGCGCCACGGTCCGCCGGCAACGTCCCTGGCGGTGCTGTAGCTGATCGATTTTCCATCGATCAGCATCCGCCCGTTGCTGCTCCCGACATCGTGCCGCCAGCGGCCATGAACCGAATCGAATTCAAGAAGGTGTGCTGCCGACTCCACCGGTCCGTTCGCTTCGTTGATATGCACGAACTCCAGTTCCGGGTAGTCCCACGCGGCGCGCAGCGCCAGCCTGCCGATACGACCAAAACCATTGATGCCAACCTTGACAGTCATTTCCTGTTCCTCCGAATGATGGGTGGTGCTCGACTGGATTCCCTGCGAGCGGACGATCTGAATGTGCGAAACCGTTCTATAATGCTGGAATTATAGAAACAAGTAAACTCCCTCTTTGAACCGACACCCGCTTCATCTTGTAGCCGGCAATCGCGACGGGCGTCCCGAAACCTGCACACCATCAAGCCATGCAGGCATCAGCCATTGTTTCACCTGAACGAAGGTCTCAAATGCGCACTGCCACGAACAAACTCAAGGTCCTTGACCGCTATCTGACCGTCTGGATCTTTGCGGCCATGGCGCTTGGCGTCGGCCTGGGGTTCTTCCTTCCCGGGATCGAGGACCTCATCAATTCCTTCCAGGTCGGCACGACCAACCTTCCGATCGCGCTCGGGCTGATCCTGATGATGTACCCGCCTTTCGCCAAGGTGCGCTATGAGGATCTCCCGGATGTGTTCGCCGACCGCAAGGTGCTCGGCCTCTCGCTGATTCAGAACTGGCTCATCGGGCCGCTCCTGATGTTTGCGCTGGCAATCATCTTCCTGCCTGACAAGCCCGAGTACATGGTCGGGCTGATCCTGATCGGCCTGGCGCGCTGCATCGCGATGGTGATTGTCTGGAACGAGATCGCCAGTGGCTCGACCGAATATGCTGCCGGCCTGGTGGCCTTCAACTCGATCTTTCAGGTGCTCTTCTACAGCGTCTATGCCTGGCTGTTCGTCACCGTGCTGCCGCCACTGTTCGGGCTCTCCGGTTCGGTGGTGAATATCTCGATCGGGCAGATCGCCGAGAGCGTCCTGATCTACCTCGGTCTTCCCTGCGTCGCCGGCCTCCTGACGCGGGTGATCATGCTGCGCTTCGTCTCGAAGCAGTGGTATCAGGAACGTTTCGTTCCCAGGATCAACCCGATCACGCTCGGCGCCTTGTTGTTCACCATCGTCGTCATGTTCAGCCTCAAGGGCACGCTGATCGTGACCATTCCGCTGGATGTGGTACGCATCGCCATCCCCTTGCTGATCTACTTCGTGCTGATGTTCGTACTCTCGTTTTACCTCAGCCGGAAGGTCGGGGCCGGCTACCAGAAATGTGCGACCCTGTCATTCACCGCGGCAAGCAACAACTTCGAACTGGCGATCGCCGTCGCGGTGGCCGTTTATGGGATCGATTCCGGCGCCGCCTTCGCAGCCGTCATCGGACCGCTGGTCGAAGTGCCGGTGATGATCGCTCTCGTCAATGTCTCGCTGTGGTTCCAGAAACGCTTCTTCGCCAGCGAAACCGGCTGACCTTCCCGCCGCCTGGCTTCCTATAGCCAGGCGGCAATCCTGGCGCGATCCGGGATGCCCCCGGCGTGAACCACCTGGCCGTCGACCACCACACCGGGGGTGGACATCACGCCGTAGCGCATGATCTCGCGCAGATCCTCGACCTTGGTCAGCCTGATGGCCACGCCCTTTTCTGCAGCGACTTCCTCGATCAATCTGACCGTGCTGCGACAGTTGGCGCAGCCGGTGCCGAGTACCTTGATTTCTCTCATGAGGATCTTTCCGGAATCTCTTGAAAACATGTTGAATGCAATCCTCCCCGTCACCGGCAAGGCGACGAAGAGGGCGAATGAGCAGTCTTCTACAGCACGAGATTGAAGACGTAGCCCACCAGCAGGATGCCACCAGCGACGACGCCGGCGAAAGTGACGATCAGGCGCATGCGCAGCACCTTGCGCAGGATGATCATTTCGGGCAGCGACAACGCGATGACGCTCATCATGAACGCGAGCACGGTGCCGAGAGCGGCCCCCTTGCCGATCAGTGCCTCGACGATCGGGATCACCCCGGCCGCGTTGGTATACATCGGTATACCGAGCGCGACCACTGCCGGCAGTGACCACCAGGGCGCTTCCTTGCCCATCAGCGATGCCATGAAATCCTCTGGCACGTAGCCGTGAATCACGGCACCAATGGCGATACCGACCAGGATGTATGGCCAGACCTTGCCGACGATTTCCTTGACGTGACGCCAGCCCGCCCGGAAGCGGTCGACCCAGGTCAAACGCTCGCCGGCAAGTTCCGGCGCCGTTCCGGCAAGAACGCCCTGTACCCAGTCCTCCAGGTAAGGTTCCATCTTCAGCTTGCCGATCACCAGGCCGGCCACAATGGCCACCAGCAATCCCAGGCCGAGATACAGCGCGGCGACTTTCCAGCCGAACATCCCGAACAGCAGTGCCAGCGCCACCTCATTGACCATCGGCGCCGAAATCAGGAAGGAAAAGGTCACGCCGAGCGGTACGCCAGCCGAGAGAAAACCGATGAAAAGTGGCACTGCCGAGCACGAACAGAACGGCGTGACGATGCCGAGCGTCGCCGCCAGGACATTGCCGACGCCGGCCCGCTTGCCCGAAAGCATCGCCCGGGTGCGTTCGGGCGAGAAGAAGGTCTGGATCACGCCCATCAGAAAGACGATGCCGGTAAGCAGCAGCAACACCTTCGGCGTGTCGTAGAAGAAGAAATGCAGTGCCTCGCCCAGATGCGTGCCGTGGGCGAGGCCCAGAGCAGCGATCACGGCATCGGCAAACTGGGTCAGGTGGCTATAGATTGCCAGCCAGACGACGCCGGCGACGAGCAGGCCGACGCCCCATGTCGTCACGCCATGGACTGAATTCCGGGTCAGAATGAAAGGGCTCATCGGCAAACTCGCTCAGAAAAGTGTCGCTTGACCGCCTGCCTGTCCTTGCATACTGGCATGCCCCGGCAGCCATTGGGCCGGATGTGTTCGGTACAGTGAGGTTTGGTGCAGTGCGAAACCATGTCATCGGCAAGCTGGGCGATGCGGATCGGATGAAACGGCAATAGCGGATGAAATGGCAATCAATGTGTATCCAGCCGGCAACGCGCAGTCAATCGGTACAGGCCGCCTGCAGTTCCTGGTGGATCAGCGCGAGGATGTCTGCCTGCCGATCGTGCTGCTGTTCGGTCAGCGCCGGGAAAGCCGGCCAGCCCGGATCGACCCATTCCAGCCCGGCAAACTGGCGACTGGCTGCGTAACGGGGAATGACATGAAAATGCACCTGGTGATCGACCATCATCAGCATCAGGTAGTTGATGCGATCGTAGCCGAAAGCCGACTGCACGGCTCTCTCGAGTTTCCCGAGCAAACCGGAGAGATCGGCCATTTCTGCGGCTGTAACCTCCGAAAATTGCGCCGCATGACGATTCAGCGACAGGACGCCGCAGCCCAGGGTCGCCTGGCCAGGTCGCACCGACCACGACCAGGCAGGAGTTTTTGCAACCAGCAACTCGTCAACCCGGAACTTCGCACGAAAACCTGCAAGCGTTTGTGATCCGTCCATTTCTGGTCTCTCCTCGATTCACAAAATCGTAAAGGTAACAGAAGTTCCGGGAATTCCTGCCACGCCGTTGCCGTCAGTGCCCGGCAGAATTGTGTCAAGCATGACCCTTTCACTCAAGGACAGCAGCGCCCAGAAGCGCTATTTCGAACTCGGTCAAGAGGGTCACAAGAGGCTGCGACTGCGGCGCTGTTCAAGACGGCCTGGCCGATGGCCTATCGGCCGTTTGCCACCCAGCGGTTGAAACCGGCCCGCGCGCTGTCGATGAGTTCGCCGGCGGTCAAGCCGACTGGCCCGCAGCCGCTGGCGACGCGTTCATCGGCGGCGGCGCCGTGCAGATGCACCGCCGCCAGCAGGGCTTCGAGTGCTGGCCAGCCTTGCGCCAGAAGCGCCACGACGAAACCGCTGAGCACGTCACCGCTGCCGGCAGTCGCAAGACCGGGATTGCCGCTGGTGTTCACGAACCAGTGGCCGGCAGGCGTGGCGATGACGCTGCCGCAGCCCTTCAGCACCACCATGGCCTGGTAGCGCGCGGCAATTGCCAGCGCAGCGCCAGCACGGTCGGACTGGACGAAAGTGGTGTCGTAGCCCAGCAGACGGGCCGCCTCGGTCGGATGTGGCGTCAGCAGCGTCGGCGCATGCCGCGCCAGCACCGCCTGCTGCAAACGGTTTTCGCCGGCCAGCAGATTCAGCGCGTCAGCATCGAGCACGAGCGGAATGTCGAGCGAACTGGCGCGTTCGAGCAGCGCGATGGCTTCGTCGCTACTCCCCATGCCCGGCCCGCAGGCAAGCGCGCTGAGACCGGCGGCGAGCAGCGCGTCCGGCTGACGAAGCATCAGTTCCGGCTGCAGCGGGTCGATCGCTGGCGCCTGCCGATCGAGCAGGCCGAGATAGACGCGCCCACTGCCGAGCCGCAGCGCTGCCCGACCGGCGAGAAAAACGGCGCCGACCATGCTGCTCGCACCACCGAGAATGCCGGCACTGCCATGGCTGCCCTTGTGGCTGTTTTTGGCACGCGGGCGCAGGCAATCGACGAACAGGTCGGTGCCGATCGTCCGTGCCGTCGCACTTACCAGCCGCTCGGCGTCCAGGTCGAGCGTGGCGACCGAAATCGAGCCGCAGTGGTCCGGGCCATCGGCAGTGAACAGCCCCGGTTTGGCGGCGATGAAAGTGAGGGTATGACTGGCACGAATCGTCGCGCCGCAGAGTTTTCCGGTATCGGCGTCGAGACCGCTCGGACAGTCCAGGGCGAGCAACGGGCAGCGGTCGCGTGCGGCAAGGGCATTGGCCGTCAGAACGAGTTCGCCATGGAAACCGCCAATCGGGCGCTGCAGACCGATCCCGAAAAGGCCATCGATGATCAGCGCCCAGCGCTGGCCGGAGGGAATGCTCTCGAGCACGCTGCCGCCGTCGTCGATGAAGCGCTTGCAGGCGGCTGCGGCATCCTTCGGCAAACGGCCGAATTCGCCGACAAAGACCATGCTCACCGCAAAGCGACGTTCGCGCAGGTGGCGGGCGGCGACAAACGCATCACCGCCGTTGTTGCCGGGCCCGGCGAGAACCAGCAGCGCCCCCCCCTGCAGGCGGCACAGCGAGGTCGCCAGATCAGCGGCAGCCA
>NZ_JAZKUD010000058.1:0-25143 GCF_036625275.1 Accumulibacter sp. | reverse complement strand
CGGCGACGACCACCACCGGCACCGACGGTTTCTATCAATTCACGGGCCTGACTCCGGGTGTGGAATACCAGGTACAGTTTGCCGCCCCGGCAGGCACCGTGTTCACCGGTCAGAATGTCGGCAACGATATTTCCGACTCCGACGCCGACACCACGACGGGCAAGACGCAGATCGTCACGCTGGCCTCGGGCGAACATAACCCGACGCTCGATGCGGGTGTGATCTTGGTGACGCCGAAGATCGACATCGAGAAGACCACCAATGGGCCGAGCAACAGCAATTCGACGGCACCCGACTACGACAACGAAGATGCCGCCAACGGCGCCGGGGTGCCGGTCCTGACCCCTGGTTCGAGCGTCACCTGGACCTACAAGGTGAGCAATACCGGCAACGTGGCGTTTGCGAAAAACGATGTGGCGATCGTCGACGACAACGGCACGACCGGGAATACTGCGGACGACCTCTCGGTGGCCAACGGCAAGATCACTTACCAGTCGGGTGACAGCAATACCAATAATCTGCTGGACCCAGGCGAGGCCTGGCTATACAAGGCCACCGGCACCGTCCAGAACCTGACGACTGCGGGCGCCGCGACCACCTTCGACTTCTCGGGCAGCAGCGCCACGGACGGGAGCGACGGCAACGTTCGCACCTTCACCTCCGGCACCCTGTCGGTCAAGGCCAGCGCCTTCAGCCGCGATCAAAGCACGGGCGCCTGGGCGCAAGCCTACCTCGGCAGCTACGGCGGCGGACTTGGCGTGACCGACAGCAGCGAGAGTGGCAGTGGCGACACGCATACGGTGGACAACCTGGGCGGGCGGGACAACTACGTCCTGTTCGAATTCAATCAGAACGTGGTCGTCGACTCGACCTTCCTGGGCTATGTCGTCGGCGACAGCGACCTGTCGGTGTGGATCGGTACGCGCAGCGACCCGTTCAACAACCACGACACGATGCTCAGCGACGCCGAGCTTACCGCGCTGGGGTTCACCGAGGTCAATCTGACCGACCTCAGCTCGACCCGGCTAGCCGACCTGAACGCGGGCAATGTGTCCGGCAACGTGTTGGTGATTTCCGGCTGGACAGGCGATACCACGCCGGAGGATCGGTTCAAGATCGAGACGCTGACGGTTCGTCCGGTCTCGGGGGCCTATGAGAACAAGGCCACGGTGACGGCTCCGGGGGCCTCTTCCGACTCCGACCTCAGCCATTACAAGAATCCGGTTGCACCGACCCCGACGCCGAAGATCGACATCGAGAAGACCACCAATGGGCCGAGCAACAGCAATTCGACGGCACCCGACTACGACAACGAAGATGCCGCCAACGGCGCCGGGGTGCCGGTCCTGACCCCTGGTTCGAGCGTCACCTGGACCTACAAGGTGAGCAATACCGGCAACGTGGCGTTTGCGAAAAACGATGTGGCGATCGTCGACGACAACGGCACGACCGGGAATACTGCGGACGACCTCTCGGTGGCCAACGGCAAGATCACTTACCAGTCGGGTGACAGCAATACCAATAATCTGCTGGACCCAGGCGAGGCCTGGCTATACAAGGCCACCGGCACCGTCCAGAACCTGACGACTGCGGGCGCCGCGACCACCTTCGACTTCTCGGGCAGCAGCGCCACGGACGGGAGCGACGGCAACGTTCGCACCTTCACCTCCGGCACCCTGTCGGTCAAGGCCAGCGCCTTCAGCCGCGATCAAAGCACGGGCGCCTGGGCGCAAGCCTACCTCGGCAGCTACGGCGGCGGACTTGGCGTGACCGACAGCAGCGAGAGTGGCAGTGGCGACACGCATACGGTGGACAACCTGGGCGGGCGGGACAACTACGTCCTGTTCGAATTCAATCAGAACGTGGTCGTCGACTCGACCTTCCTGGGCTATGTCGTCGGCGACAGCGACCTGTCGGTGTGGATCGGTACGCGCAGCGACCCGTTCAACAACCACGACACGATGCTCAGCGACGCCGAGCTTACCGCGCTGGGGTTCACCGAGGTCAATCTGACCGACCTCAGCTCGACCCGGCTAGCCGACCTGAACGCGGGCAATGTGTCCGGCAACGTGTTGGTGATTTCCGGCTGGACAGGCGATACCACGCCGGAGGATCGGTTCAAGATCGAGACGCTGACGGTTCGTCCGGTCTCGGGGGCCTATGAGAACAAGGCCACGGTGACGGCTCCGGGGGCCTCTTCCGACTCCGACCTCAGCCATTACAAGAATCCGGCTGCACAACCCGTCCTGGCCTCACTCGGCGACCGCGTCTGGGAAGACCGCAACGCCAACGGGGTTCAGGATACGGGCGAGAACGGGATCAGTGGGGTGACCGTCAAGTTGCTCAACTCGTCGGATGGCACCGTGGCTACGACCACCACCAACACCAGCGGCAATTACCTCTTCAGCAACCTCACTCCGGGTGACTACAAGGTGCAGGTGGTCGCGCCGACGGGTTACTTCGTATCGCCGAAGGATCAGGGCGGGAACGATGCGACCGACTCCGACATCGATTCGGCAACCGGGAAGACCGTTCTCACAACACTGATCAGCGGCGAAAACGACCTGAGCTGGGATGCGGGCCTCTACCGCAAGGCCTCGGTTGGCGACAAGGTCTGGGACGACATGGATCACGACAACGTTCAGGATGCCAGCGAGCCCGGTATCAAAGGCATCACGGTCAAGCTGATGGATGCCACCGGCACCACGGTACTGGCCACGACCACCACCAACAGCAGCGGTAACTACCTGTTCAGCAACCTCGATCCAGGCACCTACGTCCTCCAGTTCGACAAGACCAATGTCCAGCACTACAACTACGGGCAGTGGAACAACATGAGCAACTGGAAGTGGGCGGTCAAGGATGCGGGGAGCAATGACGCAATCGACTCCGACGTCGCCGGTGACGCCATCGCTACCACCAACGTCACCAAGACCAGCGCCTTCACCTTGGTTTCCGGCCAGAACGACCTGACCCGCGACGCCGGCATCACGCCGATCGTCATCGACCTCGACGGTAACGGCATCCAGACCGTCAGCCGCGCCGATTCCGGTGGCAGTTTCGACCTCTTCGGCAACGGCGGCGCGGTCGCTTCGGGGTGGATCTCGGGTGGCGACGGTTTCCTGGCGGTCGACAGGAACGGCAACGGCAGGATCGACAGCATCAGCGAACTGTTTGGCGGCACGGCCAGGGGCGCGGGTTTTGCGCAACTGGCCGAATACGACAGCAATGGCGATGGTCTGGTCAATGCTGCCGACACAGCCTTTGCCGATCTGAGGATCTGGCGTGACGCCAACGGCAACCACCAGACCGACGACGGCGAACTGACAACGCTTGCCGAGGCCGGTGTGAGCGAGCTGGCCACGGCCTACACCGAGCTGCCGTTCCTGGACCGTCAGGGTAACGTGCATCTCGAGCGCAGCAGCGCCACGATGTCCGATGGGCAGACGGTGGACATGACCGACGTGTACTTCAATGTGTCGGCTGAGGACGCTGCTGCTGCGGGCGTCACGCTGACTGGGATCGCCGAATTGTTGAGTGCCTCCTACGGTGGCCAAACGTCGGTCGACGTGGGGTGGCTGTTCGCGTAAGCGGTTGTCAGCGGTTCCCTGCACAAGCTGCCGGCGCGTACTCCATGACGCGCCGGCAGCTTTTTGCGAGAATCGAGCCGAAGTCCGGATATCTGCAAAGGTGCCAGGGATCGTGCAGAGGAATGAAGAAAGTCGCCGCTCCCATCCAAAGAGAAGCACTGCACCTCCCGCTTCATCGGGAGTCCTCCGCCTTCGCCGCGGGTGATGGATCCGTCGGCAGCCGTTCGGCTTCTTCGCTCTCTTTCATGATCTGATCGATCTTCTCTTGCAGCGGATCGCTCTGGGCTTCAGGGGGCGATGCGGCCGGCGCGGGCGTTGCCGGTTCCTGGGGAGGTTCCTGTTTCCGGGCGGGTTTTGCGATCCGTTGCGGCTTGGGTTCGGCGACGGGTTCCTGCGACAGGAGACTCCGGAACCAGCTCTTGATGCGTGCCCACAGACCGGTATCCTCCGGTGCCGCGAAGCGCGCACGCGGATCGATGAGGCGAGCGCGCAAGGCGTTCCGGAAGAAGTCGCCGACCACCGGCAGGGCGCTGTGCGCCCCCTGACCCCAGTAATCGCTGCGCAGCGTGACGCGGCTGTCGTTGAAACCGACCCACGCGCCGGCGACCAACTGCCGGTGCATCAGGATGAACCAGCCGTCTGCGTTGTCCTGCGTCGTGCCGGTCTTGCCGGCCACGTCGGCGCGGATGCCATGGCGGCTGCGGATGTCTCTGCCGGTGCCGCGGTTGATTGCGCCGCGCAGGTTGTCGAGCAGCGTGTAGGCGACGTCGCGTTCGAGCGCCCTGTCGGGGTCCTGCGGGATGAATTCTTCGATGACCCGGCCGTTGCGATCTTCGATGCGGCTGACCAGCAGCGGCTCGAGGTAGCCGCCGCCGTTCGCGATCGTCCCGTAGGCGGCAACCATTTCCTTGAGGGTGACGGGGCTGGTGCCCAGCGCCAGCGATGGCACCGCTTCGAGCTTGCTCTGGCGCACGCCCATGTGGCGGGCGAGTCTGGCCACCTTGGCGGGGCCGACTTGCTGGATCAGTTGCGCGGTGATGGTGTTCTTGGAGTAGGCGAGTCCATCGCTCAGGCTCATCGCCTCGCCGCTTGGCGGCGCGCCATCGGTGGGCCGCCAGACCTCACTGCCGCCGACGTCGATTTCCACCGCCTGGTCGATCAATCGGTCGTCCGGGCTGGCGCCCTGGCGATACGCTTCGCCATAAACAAAGGGTTTAAAGGTCGAGCCAGGCTGGCGACGTGCCTGCTGCACGTGGTCGAAGGCTTCCTGCTCGAAATCGCGGCTGCCGACCCAGGCCTTGACGTGGCCGTTGCGCGGATCGATGGCCAGGAAACCGATCTGTATCTGCGTCTTCTGCTGGCGCAGCACGCGCATGAAGTCCTTGTCGACCTGCAATTCCTGCGTGGCCTGGGCAGGCGTCCGGCCCTTGGCGATGGCGGCGGCGTACTCCGGCGATTCGCGGATGAAGGCCTGGACCAGGCTGGACTCGGTGCTCCACGCCGGGCGCTTTCCCCAGGCCGCGTTGGCGATGTTCTGCAAGCTGTTGCCCTGGCGCGTCACGGCCTGGTTGGCCGCTGCCTGGAGTCGGGAATCAATGGTCGTGCGTACCACCAGCCCGTCGCCGTAGATGCTGTAGTCGTTGCGATCGGCCCAGGCGATCAGCCACTTGCGCAGTTGCCTGGCGAAATGCGGTGCCGGCCCCGGCGGCTCCGTCTGTCGCTCGAAATCGATGAGCAAGGGTTTCTTGCTGAGCGAGTCGAATTGCGTCTGGGTGAGTTTTTCTCGCCTGACCATCTGTTTCAGCACCGTGTTGCGGCGCTGCAGGGCGCGTTCGGGATTGAGCACCGGGTTGTAGTAACTGTTGCCCTTGAGCATGCCGACCAGCGTCGCGCTTTGCAGCACATCGAGCTGGCCGGCCGAGGTATCGAAATAGGTGCGTGCCGCCATCTCGATGCCGTAGGCGTTATAGAGGAAGGGCACGCTGTTGAGGTAGGTCTCGAGGATTTCGTCCTTGCTGTGGATGGCTTCGATTTTCAATGCCGTAATGGCTTCCTTGATCTTGCGCGTCAGTGTCGGCGCCCGGCCGATTTCCTCCGGGTACAGGTTGCGGGCAAGCTGCTGGGTGAGGGTCGAACCTCCCTGGCGATCGCCGCTGAGGCTGTTGAGCGCGGCGGCGACCGTGCGTCGCCAGTCGAGACCGAAATGCGCATGGAAGCGGTGGTCTTCCGTGGCGATCAGGGCGTCGATGACAGGTGGCGAAATCCCGGAGAGTGCGACCCATTGCCGGTTGGATTGCTTGAATTCGGTCAGTTTCCTGCCGTCTGCCGAGAGGATCTGGGCCGGTTGTTCCGATGACGCCTTGCGGATGCTGCTGATGCTTGGCGTGAAGGGGATCAGGATCACCACATAAACCAGCAACAGCGCTGGCACGGCCAGCAGTGTCCGGATCACCCCGCGCCGGGTCGGGTGACGGAGGGAGTCGAGCGTGCCGGCGACGCAGGCGGAAAGGCTCGGGGCGATCCGGGTTGTCAACCGTCTCAGTTCGCCGAGCAGGGAGCGTAGTGATGCCATGAATGGTTCATTTCAGGCCCGAACGGGCGTGTGTGCGCAAGTGTTCTGGCCAAGGTTTTCGGGTGGGAGACGCCACTTGTCCGGCACAGGGTATCGGCAGGTTTCCCAAGTCTGGGTATTTTCTCACGGTCTCGCGAGTGGCTGCCGGGTTGGCGCCGGCGCTCTCCCAGACCATGCGGCGGGCAGGGAAAAATCAGCGCAAATTCCCGGTTGACGATGGGCTGCAAGAGCGCAGATACTCGCGCAATGCCGGTTGAATTTCCTGTTCTTGGGATGTGTGAAACAGAAGGCGCGTCGAGCTGCGGCAAATTCGCCAATACCTGGGTTCCGTCAAGGCCAACGATGGCCTTAGCCTGACATGGGCTCCTGGCAGAACCTTTGCGACATCCAGTGGAGTCCACCTATGAGAGGCATCGTATTTTCCGAATACATCGAGTTCGTCGAAGACAGTTTCTCCCCGGAGCTGGCGGATCGCATGATCGAGGAAAGCCATCTCCCCTCCGGCGGGGCCTACACGGCGGTGGGTACTTATGACCATCAGGAAATGCTCACCCTGGTCACCACTCTCGGCCGTCTCACCGGCCAACCCGTGGTGGAACTGGTGCGGACCTTTGGCCGGCATCTCTTCGGCCGTCTCGCCGCGGCTTATCCGATGTTTCTCGAAGGCGCCGGGAACAGCCTCGATTTCCTCAAGGGCATCGAGGACCACATCCACCGGGAAGTCCTGAAGCTTTATCCTGACGCTGAACTGCCGCATTTCGAGTGGCGCCAGCCGAATGAAGACACCCTTGAGCTGATCTACCGTTCCCGCCGCCCTCTGGCGGACCTGGCGGAAGGGCTGTTGCAGGGTACCGCCGCCCACTTTGACGAGCAAATCGGCATTGCCCGGGAAGACCTGGCGGGTGGAGACGAGACCCGGGTTCGCTTCACCCTCACCAAGATGCCTGGTGCATGAACGATCTGGAGTGGATGTTCCGCCGGGCGGAACGGGAGCGGCGGGCACGCAAGGAAGCCGAAAGCATCCTGGAGGACAAGAGTCGCCAGCTCTTTGACGCCTATCGGGAACTCTCGGATCGGGAAGAGAAAACCCGCGCCATCCTGGAAGCCATCAGCGATGGTATCCTGACCTATGGCACCAATGGCCGCATCCAATCAGCCAACCGGGCGGCACGGGAGATGTTCGGCTATCCGGCGGAGCGTTTCCCCAACCTTTGCATTGGCCAGTTGTTCCCATCCATCCCGGAGGACACTTTTCTCTTTCCCCAGCCATCCCGGACGCGGCCCAACCTGGACGAGATGCTGGCACGCCATGCCGACCACGGCGATTTCCCCGTGGAATGCAAGGTCAGCCTGGTTTCCGACCGCGGCAACGACATCTTCATCGCCACCGTGGAGAATATCAGCGAGCGCAAGCAGGCCCAGGACCAGATCAAACACCTGGCCTACTTCGACCCCTTGACCAAGCTGCCGAACCGCACCCAGTTCGAGGACCGGCTTGCCTTCGCCTTGGACCAGGCCAGGCGCCACGGTGACACCCTGGCGGTCATGTTCCTGGATCTGGACCGTTTCAAGCGCATCAACGACACCCTGGGCCATTGCACCGGCGACCAGCTGCTGCGGCAGGTTTCCGAACGCTTGCGCCGGGCAGTGCGCAGCACTGACCTGGTCATGGCGCCGATGGGGCAGACGGGGCACGACACCCTGCTTGCCCGCCTGGGCGGCGACGAATTCACCCTGCTGATGTCCCGCATCCGCCGGGACAGCGATGTTCCCAGGGTTGCCCAGCGCATCCTGGAAACCCTGCGCCAGCCTCTTCACCTCGACGGCATGGAACTGGTCATTTCCACCAGCATCGGTGTGGCCCTGTTTCCCGGTGATGGCGATGATCTCGGCACCCTGTTGCGCAATGCGGATACCGCCATGTACCAGGCCAAGGAGTCGGGCCGGGATCGGGTGGTGTTTTATGCCTCCACCATGAACGCCAGCGCGCTGAGCCTCCTGAACCTGGAGGCGGCCCTGCGCCGGGCCCTGCAGCAGGAACAGTTGGTGGTGCATTACCAGCCCAAGTACAACCTGGTCAGCCGCGCCATGGTGGGATTGGAAGCGCTGATACGTTGGCGGCACCCGGAGCGGGGACTGCTCTGTCCGGGTGAATTCCTGCCGGCCGCCACCAGTTCCGGCCTGCTGGGCCCCATGAGCGACTGGGTCCTTCGCCGGGTCTGCCTGCAACTGCGGGAATGGGCGGATCGGGGCCTGCGGCCCTTGCAGGTTTCAGTCAACATCTCGAACCAGCAGTTCCACAGCGGTAACCTGGTGGACACGGTCACGCGCACCCTGGCGGAAACGGGTATCGACCCGCGCTGGCTGGAGTTGGAGCTGACCGAAAACATCGTCATGGAAGACGCGCAGATGGCCCAGGCCATGCTGAAAGAGCTGAAGGATCTGGGCTTGTCGCTGTCCATCGACGACTTCGGCACTGGCTATTCATCGATGAACCATCTGAAGCGTTTGCCGGTGGACAAGCTGAAGATCGACCGCTCCTTCATCAAGGATATTGCCACCGACGTGGAAGACCGGGCCATCGCCCACGCGATCATCGCCCTGGCACACAGCCTGAACCTGAGCGTCATTGCCGAAGGGGTGGAGAACGAGGAACAACTGCGATTGCTGGCTTTGGCTGGCTGTGACGAAGTGCAGGGTTATTACTTCAACCGCGCCAGGTCGCCGGAGGATCTGGCGCTCGAACTCGCCGGCCCGGTCGGCGATGAGCGCCGCACAGGGAGCGGGTAGAGTAGAGGGCAGGCTTTCGCCTGCCCTCTACTCTTTGATGGGTTTGTGTGGGATGGGTTTGTTTGGGTACATTCGCGGCGTTGGCCGCAACGTTGATATTCACGATGAAAGGAGTTTGCACGTGCAAACAAGCAAGAGAAGCGTCCAGATCGCTGCGATGCTGGCGGCGGGTGTGCTGGCGGGTTGTCAGACCGGCGGGGCGGGAACATCCGAAGCCAAAAGTGCGGCGCCGCTGCTCTCCGGTTATACCTGCTGCAACATGCGCCACGAGGCGGGCAACGACTGGATCAACGAGTTGAACTATGTCGGCTGGCCGATGATTCCCCTGGGTACCCAAGCGTCGATATCTTCGTACGGACGCCATCGGGCTGCCGTCACCATCGGTGGCAAGCCCATGCGCGTCGGCCAGGACTACACACGCGAACAACTGTCGCTGGAGGAGTACATGGCACGCTGGATCGTACAGCGGGACCCCAAGGTCAAACTGGCGACTTTCCCCGCCAACATCCAGGCTGCCATCAAACTTGGCAAGGTGATGAAAGGCATGACGCGCGAGCAGGTGATCATGTCCGTCGGTTACCCGCTCACGCAGGAAAATCCGGTACTTGACGCGCCGATGTGGCGCATGTGGATGTCGAGTTTCGGCGAGTACCAGTTGATGTGGGGCAGCGACGGCAAGGTGAAGGACATCGTCGGCGACCCGCTGACCAAGAACATGATTGTGCAGCCGTAATCTTTCGCCGCCACCCTGGACGAATGCCTCACACCGGCAAGGACGGCAGGTGGTCCTGCGCCAACGGATCGCCAGCCTCTTCGTCCGGCGCCGCGGCCTGTTGGACCAGGCTGATGGCCAGGCCATGCGCCGCAGCGAGTACGGGGCGGCGGCTTTCCCCACTTACCACATTCCACTACCCGGAATTCCACCCGGCGGTCGATGGCGTCTAGGATTGTTGGATAGTATTCGGTTTACCGGCACGCGCTTACCTGCGTGGATATCGGCGCTGTGTTCCAAACTGGCTTGGTCATCGATGCCAGAAAGGGCCTGGCAATGCGCTTTGGGTCTTCCTCTGCAGCGGTTCCCGCCGAATTTCTGGAAGTCGAGGTGAATGGTGAAAAATAGGGGGCATTACACGGGCCAGTTGCCGCCGGCACGCTTCAACATGGCGCGTTACTGTCTGGCGGCTGCCGCGCGCGAGACCCCGGACAAGGTGGCACTGGTCGTGGTGTCCGACGCCAGGGCGCCGGCCGAACGGGCGGAATGCTGGACTTACCGGCAACTGGACGAGGCTGTCCGGCAAGTGGCGGCTGGACTGCGTGCTTGGGGCCTTGCACCGGGGGCGCGGCTGATGATCCGCATGGGCAATACCAGCGATTACGCCCTGCTGTTCTTCGGCGCCATCGCTGCCGGCTGTGTGCCGTTGCCGTCATCGGCGCAACTGACCGAGGAGGAGGCGGATTTTCTGCTGGCCGATGCCGGCGCCGGGATGGTCGCCATGTCGGAAGAGTTGGCCATCCAGCCACCGCCGGAGGTGCGCGTATTGACTCCCGCCGACATTGCGCGCTTGCGAACCTACCATCCGATCATGGATTACGCCGATACCGCTGCTGACGATCCGGCTTTTCTGATTTACACCTCCGGCACCACCGGCCAGCCCAAAGGCGTGTTGCATGCCCAGCGCTCGGCCTGGGGACGGCGACCGATGTATCAGGGCTGGTATGACATTCGCCAGGATGATGTGATCCTGCACGCCGGAGCGTTCAACTGGACCTATACGCTGGGGGTCGGTCTGACCGATCCCTGGGCCAACGGTGCGACCGCGGTGCTCTACAACGGGCCTCGCGATGTCACGGTCTGGCCGATGCTCATGGAGAAGTTCCGGGCGACCCTGTTTGCCGCGGTGCCGGGGCTGTATCGGCAGATTCTGAAGTACAACGACCTGCGCACGTTCGACCTGTCGAGCTTGCGCCATGGCCTGACCGCCGGCGAGGCACTGGGCAGCGCCTTGCTCGAACAGTGGCGGACGACGACCGGCAAGGAGCTGTTCGAGGCCTTGGGAATGAGCGAATGCTCGACCTACATCTCCTCCTCGCCCAGCGTGGCGGTACGGCCGGGCAGTCCGGGCAAGCCACAGCCGGGCCGCTGCGTGGTGGCGCTGCCGGTCGAGGAGGGCGAAGAACCGTTGTTGCCAGGTGAAACCGGGCTGCTGGCGGTGCATCGCAGCGATCCCGGCCTGATGCTCGGCTACTGGAAGCGTCCGGACGAGGAAGAACTGGTCTACCGGGGCGAGTGGTTCATCGGTGGCGACCTGGTACATTTCGACGCTGACGGCTACCTGATCTATCACGGCCGCAACGACGACATGATGAACGCCATGGGCTACCGGGTGTCGCCATTGGAGGTGGAGCATTGCCTGAGCAGGCATCCGGCAGTGGCTGAAGTGGCGGTGACCGAGCTGGGGGTGCGTGAGGGGGTCAGCGTGATCGCCGCCTTCGTGGTGCCGCGCGATCCCGACGAGCCTGACGGGCTCGACGCCGCGCCGCTGCTGGCTTACGCTCACGAACATCTGGCGGCCTACAAATGTCCGCGCGAGGTCATCTTCACCGACGCTCTGCCCCGCACCGCCAACGGCAAGATCCGGCGCCGCGATCTGGCCTGGGGGCGGCGGTAAAACGGATGACCGTCCGCATGCGAGAATCCTGGTCGCGTCAGCCCAAACCAAGGACCCGGACGGACGGATGTCGCGGGGTCTGGTTACGCGCCGCCAGACTGTCGGCCGTGAGCGGCCTGTCCTGTCACCCACTTTAGGAAGACTGCATGAGTTCCCAGTTTGCTCTGCTCAACACTCGCCGCTTCGCCCCTTTTTTTGCGACACAGTTTCTCGGGGCATTCAACGACAATCTGTTCAAGAATGCGCTGGTCGTGTTGCTCACCTTTCAGGCGATGAACTGGACGACGCTGGCGCCGGAGGTCTTGACCAATCTGGCTGCCGGCATCTTCATCCTGCCGTTTTTCCTGTTTTCGGCGACTGCCGGGCAACTCGCCGACAAGTACGACAAGGCGAAGCTGGCACGGCTGGTGAAGCTGCTCGAAATCGTCATCATGGGCATTGCCCTGTTCGGTTTCTCGACGCACAGTCTGGCGGTACTGTTGAGCGCATTGTTCCTGCTTGGCCTGCATTCATCGCTGTTCGGGCCGGTCAAATACGCGATCCTGCCGCAGCACCTGCGTGAAGATGAACTCGTCGGAGGTAACGCGCTGGTCGAGGCCGGTACTTTCGTGGCCATCCTGATCGGCACCCTGGCCGGCGGCCTGCTTGCCGGCGTCGCCGGGCATCCAGGCTGGGTGGCCATCGCCGGACTGGTGATCGCGGTCCTGGGTTATCTGTGCAGCCGCGGTATCCCGGCAGCGCCGGCACCGGTCCCGGATCTGGTCGTCAGCCTCAATCCGTTTTCCGAAACCTGGCGCAACATCGGCTTTGCCCGTCAGAACCGGACGGTTTTTCTGTCGATTCTCGGGATTTCCTGGTTCTGGCTATACGGCGCACTGTTCCTGGCGCAGTTTCCAGCCTATGCGAAGAATGTGCTTGGGGGCAGCGAGACCTCGGTGACCCTGTTGCTGGCGATCTTCACGATCGGCATCGGTTTCGGGTCGCTGCTCTGCGAGCGCCTGTCGGCCGGGCACGTCGAAATCGGTCTGGTGCCTTTCGGTTCGATCGGTCTGACGCTCTTCGGCATCGACCTGGCTTTCGCTTCACCAGCACTGCTACCGGTCGGGGCGCCGTTGTCGCTGGCCAATCTGCTCGCCCTGCACCCCACCTGGAGGGTGCTCTTCGACCTGTTTGCCCTCGGCCTGTTCGGCGGTTTTTTCATCGTGCCGCTGTATGCCCTGATCCAGTTGCGCAGCGCACCCGAGCAGCGGGCGCGGATCATCGCCGCGAACAACATCCTGAATGCGCTGTTCATGGTCTGCGGCGCACTGGTCGCCGCCGGACTGCTCGGCGACGGACTTTCGATTCCCGCCCTGTTCGGCGTTGCCGCGCTGTGCAATGCGGTGGTGGCGGTCTATATCTACAGCCTGGTGCCCGAGTTCATGCTGCGCTTCATTGCCTGGCTGCTGGTGCACTCGGTGTACCGCCTGCAGCAGCGCGGGCTGGAGAACATCCCAGAGGAGGGCGCAGCGGTGCTGGTGTGCAACCACGTCAGCTTCGTCGATCCGATCGTCATCGCGGCGGCGAGCCGGCGGCCGATCCGTTTCGTGATGGATTACCGCATTTACCGCATGCCCGTGATCAGCCTGATCTTCCGCCATATGCGCGCCATCCCGATTGCCCCGGCCAGGGACGATGCGGTCATGATGGAAGCAGCTTTCGAGGAGGTGGCGAGTGCCCTTGCGGCAGGCGAACTGGTGGCGATCTTCCCGGAAGGCCGGATCACCGACAGTGGCGAGCTTTATCCTTTCCGCCCAGGCGTACAGCGTATCGTCGGACGTACGCCGGTGCCGGTCATTCCGATGGCTCTGCAGGGTCTGTGGGGCAGCTTCTTCAGCCGCAAGGACGGGCCGGCGATGAGCAAGCCACTGCGCCGCGGCCTGTTCTCGAAGATCGCGCTGGTCGTCGGTACGCCGGTCGCCCCCGTGGCGGCGACTCCCGAGCATCTGCAGGGGATTGTTGCCGGCCTGCGGGGGGAATGGAAGTAGGCTTCGGGAACCGGATATTCTGCCTTCGATATTGACGATTCAACCGATGCCTTCAGCAGGAGACGAGCATGAGGAGCACGAATCTCCCCTCCCGACTTGTGGAAGATGGGTTGGGGGAGAGGGAACGCGGAGCTGGCCGGCGAGACACGAGCCGCAGTGCGCCCATGCAGCGGTGTTCTGCACTGCGTCGACTATCCATGTCAAGCCACATACCTACCCACCTACCCATCGGAAGACCTGGCCGGCAAGAATAGGCCAGGTAATCTTCCTTGTGTAATATCGATGCTATGGATATTCTGGATAGGGAAACTGAAAGGAGGTCCCCCGATGACCATGCACGTCAAGCTCTCGCCTGAGATGGAAGGGTTCATCAAGGGCAAGGTAGCCAGTGGTTTCTATGGTAACGCTACGGAAGTGATTCGCGACGCCATTCGTCGCATGCAGGCCGAGGACAGTCGAGTGGCCGCGTGGCATACGGCTATCCAGAAGGGCGACGATCAGTTCGACCGCGGTGAAGGGGTCGACTACACGCCTGGTGTGCTCGAGGAAATCACGCACAGTGCCACGCAGGCGATGCACAGCGGCCAGCCGATGGATCCCGATGTCCTTCCGTAATGCACCGGTCAGGCTTTCACCCAAGGCAAGACAGGACTTCATCGATATTCTGCGTTACACCGGCGAGACATGGGGTTCGAATTAGCTTCAGGCATACCGGGACAAGATTGACCAGGCATTGCTGGCCATTGGCCGCGATCCTCTGCTTGGGCACCGCCGGGACGATCTCCCGGAAACCCACCGGCTTTACCTGGTGGGTGCGCATGTCATTATCTACCGCGCTGACGAAGCTGGCGTGGTCCGCATCCTGCATCAACGTATGAGCCTCACGCGGCACCTGCGCTCATGAAATCAAGCGAAGGCGGCAAACCCGCTGCGCGACTTTCACGGTCATGAGCGCGAATACCCTCCTCTCCCGGCATTCCCCGGTCGCAGTCAAATCCGGCCACAGCCCGGCCTGTGCCAACGAGTGGGTGGCTGAGGGGTGCGACAAGCGGGCGTTCAGATGCGAGTACTGCCCGCCGACGATTTCTGCCGGTGACCGATGCGACGATCCACCAGCCTCTTGCCGGGCAGGACGACCGTGTTGGGCGATGTCCTCGATACCATCCTGCGCGCGCTGGCTGGCTGGATACGCGCGGCAGGAGGCAGACCGTGATTGACCGCTCCCTCTGGCACAGATACAGTGCGCTTCAACGAAGCATTCGCTTTTCTGGTTATTGGTCGAGGTCCACACTTCAGGAGGGCTTGCAGATGGGTTCGGCACCACTGGCCTGGCGCAGTTTTCTGCGGCATCCGGCGGATATTCCGATCGAGATCGATGCCGAAGGTTGGCATCAGAGCGCACCACGGCGGCTGAAGGACGTCAGCCTGGGCGGACTGGCGTGTCGCTCGGATCACCCGCTGACGGTCGGAGCCCGGGTCGTGCTCACCATTCCGATCGTCGAGCCGGCTTTCCGCGCAGCGGGCTCGGTCGTGTGGTGCCGTCGCGATGGCCGGGATTACGGGGACTACGAAGTCGGTATTCGTTTCCAGGAAGCCGCCGATGTCTTCGCCGCACGCATGGTCGAACAGATCTGCCAGATCGAGCACTATCGCCAGGAAGTGTTGCGCAGCGAAGGACGGGTGCTTGACGGGGAAGCGGCAGCACTGGAATGGATCGCGCGCTACGCTGCGCAGTTTCCAGCGCTGGGCAGTAGCCACTGATCCGGGCATTCCGACTGGCGCTATTCCTTGGCGATCAGTTCGGCAATCCAGCGCTTGAAGTCGCTCAGCCTGGGGTCGTAGCTCTCGCAAGCCATCAGACTCTGCCCGAACACGTAGGCGTAGAGCAACAGGCTGCGGCTCTTCGCCTCGTCGTCGGCCAGGCCGCGGGCAACGAACAGTTTGCGGGTGCATTCCAGACGGCAGTGGTCGACTTCTTCGACCACGGCGGCGGCCTGGGCGTCCCGGCGTGCCCATTCGCGTACCGCCAGCTCGATCGAGATGCCTTTGTGGTTACGCATGGCGCCGTAGACCTCGATCAGGTGCAGGAGTTGTTCGTGCTCCTTGCCGGGCGTGGCCACCGTCTGCTTGTTGATGTCGCGGATGCGACCGTCACGCCAGGTCGTGAGAACGGCATTGAAGAGGTCCTGACGGTCCTTGAAATGCCAGTAAAAACTGCCCTTGGTGACGCCGAAGTCCTTCGCCAGAACCTCGATCCGCATGCCTTGCACGCCCTGTTCGGCAAGCACTGCAATGGCGGCTTCGACCCACTCGTTGCGGTCGAGTGCCGCCCGTGGCCGGGTATTTCTGTGCTTCATCATTGTGCTCCTTTCCTGAATCACGCAGCTGAGGCAATATTACTATTTCACGCACCGCTGCCGCGGGCTATGGTGTTGACAGGCATCACTCCATACGGTACCGTACGCCATCCATACGCTTAGGTATGGCGTATTGTCCGGTGAGCATCCGGCAATGTCAAACGCGGCCTGCCTGGATCGCGATTGCTATCGATTACGCTGCAGTAATAAAGGAGAGAAAAATTGAAGATCCTTGTGCCAGTCAAACGGGTGGTGGATTACAACGTCAAGGTGCGCGTCAAGGCGGATGCGAGCGACGTCGATCTGGCCAACGTCAAAATGTCGATGAATCCCTTCGACGAAATCGCCGTCGAGGAGGCGGTTCGCCTCAAGGAAGCCGGTATCGCCACGGAGGTGGTGGTGGTTTCAGCGGGGGTGGCGAATTGCCAGGAAACCCTGCGCACGGCAATGGCCATCGGCGCCGACCGTGGCATTCTCGTCCAGAGTGATGGCGAATTGCAGCCACTGGCCGTCGCCAAGCTGTTGAAGGCGGTGTGTGAAAATGAACAACCGCAGATGGTCTTGTGCGGCAAGCAGGCGATCGACGACGACGCCAACCAGACCGGACAGATGCTGGCCGGTCTGATGAACTGGCCGCAGGCGACCTTCGCCTCGAAGATCGTCGTCGCGGGCGGGCAGGCGACGGTCACGCGCGAGATC
Source organism: Accumulibacter sp. (assembly GCF_036625275.1). Classification (GTDB taxonomy): domain Bacteria; phylum Pseudomonadota; class Gammaproteobacteria; order Burkholderiales; family Rhodocyclaceae; genus Accumulibacter. The sequence continues at coordinate 8,439 of NZ_JAZKUD010000058.1, read as the reverse complement.
GACGGCGGTCTTGAAACCGTCGAGGTGCCATTGCCGGCGGTGGTTTCTGTCGACCTGCGCCTCAACGAGCCGCGCTACGCGACCCTGCCGAACATCATGAAAGCCAAACGGAAGCCGCTGGCGACGACCACTCCGGCAGCGCTCGGTGTCGATGTCGCAGCGCGCCTGAAGACACTGAAAGTTGCCGAACCGCCGAAACGAACGGCGGGCATCAAGGTGGCCGATGCCGCCGATCTGGTGATGAAACTCAAGACTGAAGCAAAGGTGATCTGACCATGGCCATTCTCGTTATTGCTGAGCACGACAATACTTCGATCAAGGCGGCGACACACCATGCCGTCACTGCCGCAAGCCGGATCGGGGGCGACATTCACCTGCTGGTTGCCGGCAGCGCCTGTGCGCCGGCAGCCGAGTCGGCGGCACGGATCAGCGGCGTGAGCAAGGTGCTGGTCGCCGACGCTGCCGCCTACGCCGAGCAGTCGCCCGAGAACCTCGCCGCACTGGTGGTGGCGCAGGCCGCCGCCTATTCTCACCTGCTGGCTGCCGCGACCACCAGCGGCAAGAACTTTCTGCCACGCGTCGCCGCCTTGCTCGACGTGGCGCAGATCTCCGAGATCATCGCCGTCGATTCCGCCGATACTTTCCGGCGTCCGATCTACGCCGGCAATGTGGTTGCCACCGTCCAGTCGGCTGACCCGATCAAGGTCATCAGCGTGCGCGCGACCGCTTTCGAAGCGGCAGGCGAGGGAGGCAACGCCAGTATCGAGACGCTTACTGCCGGTCCCGACGTGGCCAGGAGCAGGTTGATCGGCCGTGAATTGACCAAATCCGAACGTCCCGAACTCACCGCCGCCAAAGTCATCATCTCGGGGGGGCGCGGCATGGGCAGCAACGAGAACTTCCACAAATTGCTCGAACCCCTGGCCGACAGGCTGGCGGCTGCCGTGGGGGCATCGCGCGCGGCGGTCGATGCCGGTTATGCACCGAACGACTATCAGGTGGGGCAGACGGGCAAGATCGTAGCGCCGCAGCTCTACATCGCAGTCGGCATTTCGGGAGCCATCCAGCACCTGGCCGGGATGAAGGACAGCAAGGTGATCGTGGCGATCAACAAGGACGCCGAAGCGCCGATCTTCCAGGTTGCCGATTACGGGCTGGTCGGCGACCTCTTCGAAGTCCTGCCGGCGCTACAGGCCGCCCTGGGCTGAGCCTTGCCGGGAACCAGGACCACGAGCAGCATGAACCTGCCGGACGGACTGCTCGACGGGCCATGGACCTGGCTGGCGTGGCTGCTGTTTGCTGCACTCGCCGGGCTGGCGGCCAGGCGGGCGCCGTGGCGGGTGCTGGCCGACAGCACCCGTTTGAACGCCTTTCTGGCGATGATCGTCGCGCTGATCCTGCTCTGGCATCTGCAGGCCGGAGTCAAACCCGGCCTTTCCATGCACCTGCTGGGTGCGACGCTGTTGACCCTGTGTTTCGGATGGTCTCTGGCATTCATCGGCCTGTGCCTGGTGCTGGTCGGAGTCAGCGTGAACGGAGCCGCCGGCAGCGAGGCTTTTGCAATCAACGCCCTGCTGATGGCCGGCGTCGGCGTGGCCGTCAGTCAGGGACTGCACCGACTGGTCGAGTGGCTGCTGCCGCGCCACCTGTTCGTCTATATTTTTTGCAAGGGCTTCTTCGCCGCGGCGCTGACGGTGATGGCCGTCGGCGTGACGGTGTGTCTGCTGCTGGCGCTGGCCGGCGCCTACTCCAGCGAGTATCTGATTGGCGAGTATCTCCCGTATTTCTTTCTGCTCGGTTTTTCCGAGGCCTGGCTGTCGGGAATGTTCGCTACCCTGTTTGCCGTCTATCGGCCGGATTTGCTGGCGGACTTTGAGGATGCCCAGTTTTTCGGAAGAAAATGACTTTTCCTCGTCAACCCTCGGCACGCCACGGCGCGCTTTCCTGATGGCGCGGCCCATCTTTAGCCGCTGGCCGGGCCTCCTGCCAATGGTCTGCGCGCTGCTCCTGCTGCTGGCGGTGCCCGAGGCGCCAGCGCAGCCGCGGGCGGCAGACCCTGTGGCAGCCGCGCAGCGAGATCCGGACCCTCTGCCGGGAGCCAGGCGGCGCGTGCCGCCGGCAGCCGCCGGCGATGCCCATGCAGAAGCGACGATGCCCCTGCGCCTGAGCGAAGAACTGTCTGCTGCACCCGCGACGAGCGACCTTGGCCGTCAGTTGCTGCGCCTCGAACAGCGGACGATCGAGATCCTCAGGGATGCGAACACGGACCAGCAGATGCTGAGCGACAAGCTGGCCTGGCTCGAAGCCAACGTCGCCGAGCTGAGACGGGCAGAGGATCGCCTTGCCGGTGTGGCGGCGGCCATTCCCTCGCCAACGGCAGCTCCTCCCCGCGGCGCTGCTGCAGCGGCGGCGCTGCCGCCGGCCGTGCCTGCTGCGCTGCCGGCAGCGATCCCGGCCGGGCCGGCTGTTGCCATGGAGTTCGAGCAGTGGATCCTGTATGCCGGGGTTGCCGCCCTGGTGGTGGTGCTGATGCTGCTGTTCCGTCGTCCCGCTGTGGCGGAAGTTCTCCCGGCCAGCCCGAACCTTCCCTCGATGCCGGATCGGAGTGAGCCTGTGTTGTCGAACAGGCCAAAGAGGTCGGGAAGTGCGCCGCCGGCAGTCGCGCCGGTCGAGCGAGCAACGCGCCGCGAGATGCCGGCCGCCAGGGCAGCCGCGCCGGTGACACCGGCGTCCCCACCCAAATCACCGCCGGCAACACCCGACCCGGCGGCGATCCCGGTTTCTGCACCAGCCTTGTCGATCGTGCCCGAGGTCGCGGGGACCACGCCGATACTCGAACTGGCCGAGGTCATGCTGTCTTTCGGTCGTGTCACCAACGCGACGAAAACCCTCGAGGAATATCTCGCAGCGCAACCACAGGAGTCCTTGCGCCCCTGGATCCGCCTGCTCCAGATTTACCAGCACAACGGCATGCGCGATGAATTCGAGGCGCTGACCTTGCGGCTGAACCGGGCCTTCAACGTTGAAGTGATTCGTTGGGATGCCAATGAAGCGCGCAAACAGCTTCATCTGGTTGCGCTTGATGCGCCCCCTGAAAAGGCGACCACGCTGGAAGACCTGCCGCACATCCGCGATCAACTGATCGCACTGTGGGGGAAACCGGAGTGTCCCGTCTATCTGGAGAAACTGCTGCGCGACCATCGGGATGGGCAGCGCAGTGGTTTCACCTTGCCGGTCGTCGAGGAAGTGTTATTCCTGATCGATCTCACGGTGGCCTGCGAAGCCGCCCAGCCGTCCATACCAACCCTATGAGGAGAAACACATGAGTGAATACTTTGCCCCGCTCCGTGACATGCAGTTCGTGCTCAAGGAACTTGCCGGGCTTGAGCGGGTGGCTGAGCTGCCGGGTTGCGAGGAAGCCACGCCCGATCTGGTCGACGCGGTTCTCGAAGAGGCCGCCAGGTTTGCCACCGAAGTCCTGTCGCCGCTCAACTGGTCGGGGGACCAGGAAGGCGCCCGCTGGCACGACAAGACGGTGACCATGCCGGCGGGTTTCAAGGAAGCGTACCGGATGTTCACCGACGGCGGCTGGCCGGCACTGGCCTGCGAACCGGAATGGGGAGGGCAGGGACTGCCGAAAGTGGTCGCGGCGGCCGTCGCCGAGATGTGGAAATCGGCCAATCATTCGTTTTCCTTGTGTCCGCTGCTTACCGCCGGCGCCATCGAGGCCCTGGTACTGACCGGTTCCGACCAGTTGAAGGCAACTTACCTCGAAAAGATGGTCAGTGGCCAATGGAGCGGGACAATGAACCTCACCGAGCCGAGTGCCGGTTCCGACCTGGCCGCCGTGCGCACGCGCGCGGAGCCGCAGGCCGACGGTAGCTACCTGATTTTCGGGCAGAAGATCTTCATCACCTACGGTGAGCACGACCTGACGGAGAACATCATCCACCTCGTGCTGGCGCGGACGCCGACAGCGCCCGAGGGCGTCAAGGGGATTTCGCTGTTCGTCGTGCCGAAGTTCATGGTCAATGACGACGGCAGCCTCGGCGAGCGTAACGATGCCTATTGTGTGTCGATCGAGCACAAGCTCGGCATCCACGCCAGCCCAACCGCGATCATGGCCTTTGGGGATCATCGCGGTGCTGTCGGTTACCTGGTCGGCGAGGAGAATCGTGGTCTCGAGTACATGTTCATCATGATGAACGCTGCGCGCTTCGGCGTCGGTCTCGAAGGTGTCGCCGCTTGCGAGCGCGCTTACCAGCGTGCCCGCGATTACGCACGCGAACGCGTGCAGTGTACCGATGTCGGCGTGCGCGGTGGTCCGAAAGTGGCGATCATCAAGCATCCCGACGTGCGCCGCATGCTGATGACCATGCGTTCGCGTGCCGAAGCCACACGGGCACTGGCCTACGTGGTGGCGGCTGCACACGACACCGCCCTCCGCCATCCGGATGCCGCCGAGCGCAAGCGCCAGCAGGCCTTCGTCGATCTGATGATTCCGGTCGTCAAGGGCTGGAGCACCGAATCGGGGGTCAGCATCGCCTCGATCGGCGTGCAGGTGCACGGCGGCATGGGTTATGTCGAAGAGACCGGTGCCGCGCAGCACCTGCGTGACGCACAGATCTCGACGATCTACGAAGGCACTACCGGCATCCAGGCCAACGATCTGATCGGCCGCAAGATGGCGCGCGAAGGCGGTGCCACCCTGAAAGCGGTGATCGAGGAAATGCGCGCACTCGACGCCGGTCTTGCGGGCCGGGAAGGCGGACATCTTGCGGTCATTCGCAACCGCTTCACGGCCGGCGTCGACGCACTGGCGGCTGCCGGCGAGTGGCTGGTGGCCACCTACGGGGTTGACGTTCGTGCCGCATCGGCCAGCGCGGTGCCGTTCCTGATGCTTCTCGGGATCGTCGCCGGCGGTTGGCAGATGGCCCGTGCGGCGCTGATCGCGCAAGCGAAAATCGACGCGGGAGACCGTGATCCCTTCTATTCCGCGAAGATCATCACCGCCCGCTTCTATGCCGACCATGTGTTGTCGCAGGCCGCCGGCCTGGCGAGCAGCATCGCCGAGGGTGCCGAAGGCGTTAACGCCTTGCCTGAAGACCTGTTCTGAGCGAACCGGCCGACTGCGGTCGCCGTTTTTTGCGGCTGCAGCCGGCTTGCGCCAACCTCTACGGCTGACCGGCGGGAATCGTCAGCCATCCGATCAAGGAATTGCCATGACCAATCCACGCCTACTCGTCCTGACCAGTCTGATGCCGATCCGCTGGGGTGACATGGACGCCTACGGCCACGTCAACAACACGATCTATTTTCGTTACATGGAGCAGGCGCGGGTCGAGTTTCTCGAACAGATCGGCTGCACGCTGACGCCGCGTGGCCAGGCGCCCGTGATCATCAACGCCAGTTGCACCTTCCTGATCCCGATCAACTACCCTGGTGTCGTCGAAGTGCGAATGTTCTGCGGACATCCCGGCCGCAGCAGCGTGCAGACGCATTACGAAATCCGCCGGCAGGGAGACGATACCCTGTACGCGACCGGCGACGCCAAGATCGTCTGGATGGATGTGGCGACCGGCAAATCGGTGCCGATTCCGGAAAGCATGCGCGCTGCCCTGCCAGCCTGAAGAGAGGAGGGGAGATGGACCCTGCAGTTCTCTGGCGCCCGAGCGCCGAACGGATCGCGGCAGCCCGGCTGAGCGCCTTCATCACCGCAGTCCACCGCCGCTGGCAGGTCGACTGCCCGGATTATGCGAGCCTGTGGCGCTGGTCGGTGGCGCAGCCCGAGGCTTTCTGGACTTCTCTCTGGGAGCAATGCGGCGTGATCGGCGAACGCGGCCCGACGGTGCTTGAGGACGGCGAACGGATGCCCGGTGCCCGCTGGTTTCCGCAAGCCCGGCTGAACTACGCCGAGAACCTGCTGCGCCGCCATGACCACGCCGACGCGCTGGTATTCTGGGGCGAGGACAAGTGCCGGCGTCGCCTCTCGCACGCCGAGCTTTACGCGCAGGTTTCGCGCTGCGCGCAAGCCTTGCAGGCCGCCGGGATCGGCCAGGGCGATCGTGTCGCCGCTTACCTGCCGAACCTGCCCGAAGCGCTGATCGCGATGCTCGCCACCACTTCGCTCGGTGCGATCTGGTCGTCGGCTTCGCCCGACTTCGGTGTCCAGGGTGTTCTCGACCGTTTCGGGCAGATCGAACCCAAGGTCCTGCTCTGCGTCGATGGCTACTGGTACAACGGCAAGCCGGTCGATTGCATGGCCAAAAACGCCGAAGTCGCCGCGCAGATGGCCAGCGTCGCCAGAACAGTCGTCGTTTCCTACCTCGACGACTCTCCTGCGCTGGCGACGATTCGCAACGGCGTTCGCTACGCCGACTTCATCGCCCCCTTTGCCGCCGACGAAATCGAATTCGCGCCGCTGCCTTTCGCGCATCCGCTGTTCATCCTGTTTTCCTCGGGCACCACCGGTATTCCCAAGTGCATCGTGCACGGTCACGGCGGCGCTCTGCTGCAACACCTCAAGGAACACCAGTTGCACGGCGACCTCAAGCAGGACGACCGTCTCTTCTATTTCACCACCTGCGGCTGGATGATGTGGAACTGGCTGGTTTCCGGCCTCGCTTCGGGCGCAACGCTGCTGCTCTACGACGGTTCCCCGTTCATTGCGGGCGCCGGCGGCCAGCCCGGAGCGATCCTCTTCGATTACGCCGACGCCGAACGCATGACGCACTTCGGAACCTCGGCCAAATTCATCGATGCCCTGGCCAAGACCGGTCTCCAGCCGCGCCAGACGCATCGCCTCGAAGCCCTGCGGACGATGTTCTCGACCGGCAGCCCGCTGGCCCCGGAAAGCTTCGACTACGTCTATCGCGACATCAAGCCCGACCTGTTGCTGGCGTCGATTTCCGGTGGGACCGACATCCTCTCGTGTTTCGCGCTCGGCAATCCGATTCTGCCGGTATACCGCGGCGAGCTGCAATGCCGCGGCCTGGGAATGGCCGTCGCGGTCTTCGACGACGACGGCCAGCCGATTCCGGCCGGCTCCGGCGAACGCGGCGAACTGGTCTGCACCGCGCCTTTTCCGGCGATGCCGATCGGCTTCTGGAACGACCCCGATGGCGCCAAATACCATGCTGCGTATTTCGATCGCTTCCCGAATGTCTGGTGCCACGGCGACTTCGTCGAACTCACGGCCAACCAGGGCATGATCATCTACGGCCGCTCCGACGCCGTTCTCAACCCTGGCGGCGTGCGCATCGGCACCGCCGAGATCTATCGCCAGGTCGAACAACTGCCGGAAGTCGTCGAGTCGCTGGTGATCGGCCAGGACTGGCAGCACGACGTGCGCGTCGTGCTGTTCGTCAAGCTGCGCGAGGGACAACTCCTCGACGAAGCGCTGCTCGACCGCATCAGGCAGCAAATCCGCCGCAACACCACGCCACGCCACGTCCCGGCCAGGGTCCTCCAGGTCGCCGACATCCCGCGCACCAAGAGCGGCAAGATCGTCGAACTCGCCGTGCGCAACGTCGTGCATGGCCGGCCAATCAAGAACATCGAAGCCCTGGCCAACCCCGAGGCGCTCGAGCACTTTCGCGAGCGGGTCGAACTGGAGAGTTGAGCAGAGAGCAAAGGCGACGAGGACTGCCGGAAATATGCTCGCAAGCGAACTCCTTCCATCAGGCGCATGCCGCTGCCGTAAAGCAGATGCGCGAGCAGCGCATAGACCTCCTGTATGCGGTCGAGCACGCGCTGGACTTCTTTGCCTGTGAGCACTACCGGCAAGTGCTCCGGTGGCCTGGCTCGTACCACTCCATCCAGCCACGGCAGGTCGATGCCCGGCACCTCCCGGCACAGGAATGGCAAAGCCGACAAAGCCTGGTTCCGGGTCGCAGCCGCCACCTGGCCTTCGACGGCAAGAGGTGTCAGGAAGACCTCGACTTCGCCAGTGCCCATCTCGCGGGGATGACGCTTGCGGTGAAAGAGAATGAATCTCTTGACCGAGTGGATATATTGTGCTTCAGTGCGTATGCTGTAATGGCGCAAGCAGATCTGATCACACACTTGGTCGAGAAGCTCGGGTGGGGAGGGGGAGTTTCCGGTTTCGGCAGGCGTATTCTCCGAACCGGAAGGGGTGTCTACCGGCGGTCCAGGGGTGTTTTCCGGAGGATTTCCTGGTGTATTGACGGGCAGAAATTCGTTATGAATCTGTGCGTTGTTCTTACGAACCCGTAGTATACACATCCATGTGTTCCGGTATACACCTTGATGAGTCTGGAACTACCCCTGGGAACCCCCCTCGCGAAAAAGTAGATTGCACCGAAATCGGTGTTCACTATACGTTGAACTAAAGCGCTGCGCGCTGGTGTAGGCACCCCACCGCAGCCCACCGCTCCTTCTCTTCTCGCTGTCGCCCCCTGAATTCGCTTTCGCCGTGAC
>NZ_JAZKUD010000057.1:0-25266 GCF_036625275.1 Accumulibacter sp. | reverse complement strand
TTGGAGTACACCGGCAATGCGACCGATACCTACTACTCCGGAATCACCGGCGGTTCCGGCAACGACCTCCTGATCGGCCTCGACGGCAACGATCGCTTCAATGGTGGAGATGGCAACGACGTCCTGAAGGGGCAGAACGGCGACGATCAGCTCAATGGCGGACGCGGCAACAACACGATCGACGGCGGCGCGGGATCGGATCTGGCGACGTTCGACTTTTCCGACCGGACGGGCCACGTCGAGTTTCTCAACGCCGGGGTCGCCGGCGCCACGTATACCGCGTTGATCGACGGCGTCGCATCGGGATCGGTGACCAACGTTGAGGCCTTGGGGGTTACCGGGGGGTCGGGCGACGACCGCATCGGCGGCGTGATCGGCACCACGCTGTTTGCCGTCACAATGACCGGCGGCGCCGGCACCGACACCGCGGTCATCGATGCTTCGGCGGTGTCCGAAGGGATCTCGGGCGGCGTTCCGTACGGGGGGCTCTACCGCGGCACCACCCTGTTCGTCTCCCTGAGCGGTATCGAGGCTTTGGAGTACACCGGCAATGCGACCGATACCTACTACTCCGGAATCACCGGCGGTTCGGGCAACGACCTCCTGATCGGCCTCGACGGCGACGACCGCTTCGACGGCAATAGCGGCAACGATCTCATCATTGGCGATGCGGGCGCCGACGATCTTAATGGCAACGATGGCAACGACCGGCTACTCGGTGAGTCAGGCGGCGACACCATCCGCGGTGGAAATGGCAACGACATCATTTCTGATGCTTCGGGTGCCAACCAGCTGTTCGGCGACGCGGGTAATGACCTGTTCTTGGCCGTTGCTTCAGGCTCAGGGGTGGATTCGCTGGCGGGAGGGAGCGGCGTCGACACCTACGTTGTCGGTACCGATCTTTCCCAGACCTTTGCGATCGATCGGATCAGCGATTTCGAGCCGGCTGGCGACGTCATCAATCTGGCGCAGGTCAGCAGTCAGCTCTCCGGAATTGCCGGCGGCGGGAATCCGCTGGTCACCGGGCATGCGCGCTTCGTCCAGTCCGGTGCGGACACCCTGTTCGAGATCGATCGCGACGGCAGTGCCGGCGGAGCGTCGTTCGTGACCGTCTTGCGTCTGCTCAATGTCAATGCCAGCCTGCTCGGCCCGGCAAATCTTTCCTTGACGCCGGTGAGTGCGCCGCCGTCAGCGCCGATTGCCGGCGCGGATTCCGGGTTTGCCGTGGGAGAAGATGGGTCTTTGACCATCGACGCGTCGACGCTGCTCGCCAACGACCGCAGCCTGTCGCTGACGAGCAGTGCGCTCACCTTCCAGGGCCTGGCGCAGACGAGCAGTGCGTCTGGTGCGACCCTCGGTGTCGACGCGGGACAGATCACCTACACACCGGGCGCCAGCCTGCAGTGGCTGCGCGCCGGGGAAACGCACGTCGACAGCTTCCAATATCGCATCGTCGACGATGCCGGACTCGAGGGAACCGGCGACGTCACCGTCACCGTCAGCGGCGCCAATGATGCGCCCAACGCCGTCGATGATGCGCTGCTCAGCACATTCGGCGTGCTCTCCCCGAACCTGTGGTCGCGCCTGCTCGGCAATGACCACGATCCGGATCACGGCGACCCGTTGACGATCGTTTCGGTCAACAGCACGGGCACGCGCGGGGCGGTCACCTTCGACGCGGCGGCGCAGACACTGCGCTACCAGGCCAGCGGCGCTTCGTTCGATCCGCTGCACCCAGGGAGCGATTCCTTCACCTATACCCTCGCCGACGCCGCGGGTCTCCAGAGCACGGCTACGGCGAACATCGACCTGACGCCGGAAGCGCTCACCTTTGCCGTCGCTTCGGTCGATTCGCCGGCGCGCCTGACCGATCTGCAGACCATCGCCGTGGACTACCAGATCGATCAGAGCGGACTTGCCGGGCGCAACGGATCGGTGACGGTCGAACTGTTCCTGTCGACGAACGGCACGCTCGATGGCCCGGATCGTCCGCTCGGTAGCCGGACCTTTTCGCTTGCCGACTTCAGCGCTGCCGGCGATTCCTTCAGCGGCGCCTTCTTCGTTCCGCCGACGGCGCTGAATGGTCTGCCATTCGGGACATACCACTTCCTCACACGGGCCTCGCTGGCAGTGGACGGGTCGACGGTGAGCCCGCAAAGCGTCGGCAGTTCGGCACCGACGCTGTATGCCCCCTCGTACTCGGCGCAGGTGCAGGTTGCCGGCGAGCGTTTTGCCAACGGTGCGCCCGTTTTGATGACGGGGACGGCCGTCGATACCACTAGCGGTCGTCCGGTGGCGTTTGCCGAAGTCGTGGTGGGCGTGACGCGCAGCGGGCTGACGCAGAACTTCGTGGCCGAGACCGACGCGCTGGGAAACTTCACGTTCGCGTATCCGTCGGTCGACGGTCTGGCGGGAACGTTCCAGGTGGCCGCCCGGCACCCCGACTTTGCCGCCGAGGACGCAGCCGCCGAGGACTCGTTCTCGCTGGTGGACCTCAACCTGCCGAACTCGCCGATTGCCCTGGACGTGCCGAGCGGGATTGCAACGCCCGGCACATTGACGCTGACCAACCCCAGCGATCAGGACTTGACCGGGTTCGTCGCGGAGTGGTCGGGCTTGCCGAGCGGCTGGGAGATCACGATCGACAACCTGCCCGCGAGCCTTGGCGCACACGCCAGCAGCACGCTGCGCTATACCCTGACCGCGCCACCGGGGGACGCCGACGAGCGCTTCACGCTGGCCATCCACTCGTCGGAAGGCGCGAGCGACCAGGTGCGCTTCGAGGTCGATGCGACTCCGATCCCGGCGCAACTGACTTTCGACGACGAAGTTCTCGTGCGCGGTCTCGTCCGCGGCGAGCAGAAACTGATCGAACTGACCGTGTACAACACCGGGCAGGAAACCGCCCATGCGGTGACCGTGCAGCTTCCTGCGCTGCCCTGGCTGACACTCGCCGGCGAGGCGCTGATCGGTGAGATCCCGGGTGGTGGGTCGGCAACGGTGGCACTGCTGGTCAATCCGGCCGACGAGGTACCCCTTGGCCACTACATCGGCCAGATCTTCCTCCGCCACGACGGCAGCCACACCGATATCGCAGACTTCGATTTCGGTGTGACCTCCGATCGCACCGGCGGGCTGCGCCTCGAACTGACCGACGAGCACACCTACTTCGGTACGGGTGCGCCGAAGGTTCAGGACGCCATCGTCCGCCTTCTGGACGCCAGGACCGGGGTGCTCGTTGCCCGCTACGACGGCGTCGACGGAGAACTGCAGCTTGCCGATCTGCCGGAAGGAAGCTACCGGGTGCAGGTTTCGGCGGCGGACCACTTCAGTTACGACCGGACGGTTACCATCGACGCGGGCAGCGTGCGGACGCTGCAGGCGTTTCTGGCGGTCGAAGGCGTCAAGTATTCCTGGCATGTCGAGGAGACGACGCTGGAGGACCGCTATCACCTCGTCCTGGACAGCACGTTCGAGACCGACGTGCCGGTGCCGGTCGTCACGATCGATCCGCCGATCCTCGAGTTTGCCGATCTCGCGCCCGGCGAGAGCAAGGTAATCAATCTCACGGTGACGAATCACGGATTCATCCAGGTCGAAGACATCAATCTCGATTTTCCCGATCCGACCGGATTCGTGATCACGCCACAGGTCGATCACTTCGACCTGCTGGCGGCGAAGTCGTCGCAGGTCGTGCCGGTGACGATCGAGCGATTGCCGATCGGATCGGGTGGGCCGTTGCCGGATGACGTTCGTCCGGACGACGTTCGTCCTGAGGGCGCGCCTGCATGGCCCGATGGCTACGATCCGACGCTGTGCGTGGTCACGGGTGCCAGTTCCGGGAGGGTGAGCTACGAATACCCGTGCGGTCCCGTCGGCGTGGAGCGCTTGGTCCCGGTCGGTTACGATGGTCCCGACTATGCCGGCCCGCCGTGTCCGCCGGGCTCCCCAGGCGTGTTCGTGAGTGCTCCTGACGGCGGTGGCAGCGGTCCTGGTAGTGGCGGCGGTGGCGGCGGCGGTGGCGGCGGCGGTGGCGGTGGCGGTGGCGGCGAGTCGCCTCCCAGTGGCCCAGGGGTCCGCTACATCGGCAATCCGCAGGAAACGCCGACCAACGTGCATTGCGACGAGCCCGGTGGGGTTCCGGATTGCCTCTTGCCACTCGGCCTGAAGATCGTCGGCGGGTTGATCATCGGGGCCGCGCTTCCGGAAACGTTGGTCGGCGCGGCGATCGGCGCTGTGGCTGTCACTGCTTTCGACGCGGTGGTCGATTACGCGACGGCCGATCCGGACGACAGGCCTGCCCTGCAGCCGGCAGTGGCCGGCCTTGCGCGCGACTTCGCCGAAAACGGTCTCGATGTGGTCGAGCAGGGCGTGCAGGACTGGATGGAATCCGGATCACCGGGAACGCTCGGCGGGATCTTCGGCGAGACGGCGGCCGACTTTTTCAAGGCGGCAAAACGCGGGATAGGGATCGGCAACACGCTGGTGGATCTTCTCCAGTGTCTCTCTGGCGATACGAGCGAAGCATCCGGCATGAGCGCACTCACCGCGCCGGCCAGCGAGGGGTCGATGATGGCGGCGGAACTGGCTGCGGTGCTCGCCGGGGTCGATCCGGATATCGATCTGAGCGATCCCGTGGCGGTCGACAATGCGCTCGTCGCACTCCTGGGACCACGCTTCGACGGGTTGACGCAGGTCGACGATCTGGCCGAGCGGGCGCTCACGCACGCAGATTTCCGCGCGTACCTGGTCGGTGATCTGGGCTGGTTCGAGACCAGCGACGCGACCGGACTGACCGCGTTCCTCGAATTCGCCCAACAGGCCTTCGCGAATTTCGTGCCGATCGACGCCGCCAGCGTGCCGCTGCCGGAGGGGGTCGATCCCGCGCTCGTCGGTGGTTTCGTTACGCGCTTCAACAACACGGTGCACCAGTGGAACGAGGGAATCTTTCGCGTGCAGGACCTGCCCGCCGGCGCTTCGGCGGATTTCATGGCGCTCGACACCCTGCTCGATCTCTACGGACGGGCGGCCGGGCCCGCCGACGCCACCCAGGAAGTGCGCGACCAGATCGATGCCTATGACCAGGCGCTGCTGAATAACGTACGCGAGGCCCAGGTCGAACTGCAGATCGAACAGTTGAAACAGGTCGAAGGGGTTTGCGCGACGATTCGCCTGCGGATCGAGCAGGACCTGGTGATGAGCCGGCAGGCTTTCATCGGGTCGCTGACGCTGGAATCCGACGACGAGGAGCTGAGTCAGATCGCACTGAACCTGGTCATTACCGACCTTGCTGGCAACGTCGTTGCGAGCAATGTGTTCGGCATCAGTAACGACTATCTGTCCGGGATCGACGCCCTCGACGGGACTGACGGCCTCGCTGCCGGCGGCTCGTTTACGTCGGAATACACCTTCCTGCCCTCGACACTGGCTGCCGCCGAGGGACCGGCCGCTTACCGGATCGGAGGGACGCTTTCGTTCCGCGACGTGACCGAGAACCACGATCACCTCATCCATCTCGATCCGGTGACCGTCCATGTGCTGCCGCAGGCAGAGTTGACACTCGACTACTTCCAGGAACGCAATGTGGTTTCGGACGATCCGTTCACGGACGATATCGTCGAGCCAGCGAGCCCGTTCCTGCTCGGCGTGCTCCTGAGCAATGACGGCCGGGGAACCGCCGATTCGCTGCGCATCGAATCCGCGCAGCCGAAGATCATCGATAACGAGAAGGGCTTGCTCGTCGACTTCAAGATCATCGGTTCGCAAGTCGATGGCGAAAGCCCCTCCGGCAGCCTGACCGCCGTTTTCGGCGACATCGGCCCCGGCGAGACGGCCGCCGGCGCGTGGTTCCTCGAATCGACGCTGCAGGGCAAGTTCATCGACTATCAGGCGACGTTCTCGCACGTGAACGCGCTGGGCATACCCGAGCTTTCGTTGATCAAGGCCGTGCATATTCATGAACTGATTCATGGCGGCGACTTCGACGGCGATGGCCGTATCGACTTCCTGGCCAATGACGTCGCGGATCTGCAGGATCTGCCCGACCGGATCTACCTGGCGAGCGGTCAGCAGTACGCCGTCGGTCAGGGCAACGGCAGCGTCGGCGTGGTGTCGCAGGCGGCGGATCGGATCGTTCTGAGCCTCACCACCGAATCCGGTTCAGGTTGGCAGTACTTCGATGTCGCGGCGAGCCCGGTCGATCAGCGCTTCCACATCAGTAGTGTGTCGCGCGACGGATCGGTTCTCGAGGCGGGCCAGTACTGGTTTACCGACCGCACATTCACCAACCTTCGCGTCAGGCCGACCTACGAGGACCGCATCCACCTGATCGATGACCACGCGGGAGCCACCTACACGATCGTTTTCGACCGGATCGTGCCGGCGCTTCGGGGTACCGATGGCGACGACATTCTCGACGGTACGAACGACAGCGATCTGATCATCGGCCTCGGCGGAAACGACATCCTGCGGGGCAAAGACGAGAACGATTCGCTTTTCGGCGATGATTCGGTGATCGGATCGACCGCCCGTGGCGACGATTCGCTGACCGGCGGCGCGGGCGACGATACGCTCGACGGCGGCCCTGGAAGCGACACGGCAATCTACAGCGGGGTGCGCAACGACTACGAGGTGACGCTGGCCGGCGCGACCTTCCTTCTCGTCGACAAGCGTAGCGGTGCTCCGGAGGGCAGCGATCGGGTCACGAATGTGGAGCGGTTCCAGTTTGCCGACGGTACGATCGACGCCGGCGAACTCCTTGCGGTCAACCGGGCACCAGCGGCTGTTGCCGATCTGGCATCCGCGCTGGAAGCGGGGGGCGTCAACAATGGGACGCCAGGCAGCAACCCGATCGGCAACGTCCTGGCAAATGACACCGACCCGGACACCGGGGACAGCCAGTTCGTGCAGGGTGTCGCTGCGGGCACCCCCGTCGGGCCGTTGGCGACGGGGGTGGCCGAGAGCATCGCCGGCAGTTTCGGCGCCCTCGTCCTGGAGGCAGACGGCGCGTTCCACTACACGCTTGATGATCAGAAGGCGAGTGTGCAGGCGCTCGACGCTGAAAGGCAATTGGTTGACATCTTCACGTATACCATGAAGGACGCTGCTGGCGCGACGTCGACCGCCACCCTGACCGTGACGATTCATGGCGCAAACGACGCCCCGACCGGCCTGAGCGACGACGAGCCGGCCGCGAACCATGTTGCCGAGGGCGCCGCGAATGGAATGACGGTCGGAGTCTCCGCTCGGGCAACCGATGTCGATTCGCCTGCGCTGTCCTATTCGTTGACGGACAACGCCGGAGGGCGCTTCGCGATCGATCCGACAAGCGCAGTGGTGACGGTCACCAACGCAGCCCTGCTGGACTATGAGGCGGCCACGAGTCACACGATCACGGTGGCGGTTTCGGACGGGGTGCTGATCTCTTCGCAGAGTTTCAGCATTGAGGTCACCGATGTCGCCCCATCCGCTCCGGTGGACACGGATCCGGCGGCGAATCGCGTTGTCAAGGGGGCGGCAACGGGAACGGCGGTCGGAATCACCGCGTCGTCCATCGATGTGAACGGTGGAGCAGTGGCCTACGCATTGGAGGATGACCTCGGCGGCCGTTTTGCGGTCAATGGCACGACCGGCGTCGTGACCGTGGCAAATGGGGTTCTGCTCGATTTCGACACGAGCAATACGCACAGCATCACCATCCAGGCTTCCGATCCGAGCGGCGCCTTCAACACGCAAACCTTCCGGATCGACATCACGAACGCTGGAGGCGTGACGATCAATGGAACATCGGCCGCGGACGTGATCGACGCAACGCACACGCCTTCCGGTCAACCCCTCCCGACCAACGAAGACGATACGATCAACGGCGGCAACGGCAACGATACCATCCATGCGCTTGGCGGCAACGACCTCGTGAACGGGGGGGCCGGAGTCGATACGCTCCGAGGCTTGGCCGGGGACGACCAGATCATCGGTGGCAGCGGCCCAGACATGCTGACCGGCGGGGCGGGTTCCGACAAGTTCATATTCGCAAATCAGGCGGAAAGCGGACCGAACGGGCCTGACACCATCACGGACTTTGTCCACGGGATCGACTTGATCGACCTGTCGGCCATCGGTGCGAACGTGCGGGCGGGAGGTCAGGATTTTATCTTTGCGGGGCAAAGTGCCAACGTGTCCGGCTACAGCGTCACATGGTTCGAGAACCGCGGCAATACCATCATCCAGGCCGACGCCGACGGAAGGATCGGGGCCGACTTTACACTGGTTCTCGTGGGCACGGGTCTTGGTCTCAGTGCAGCGGACTTCGCACTGTAAGGAGCACGCCACGGCCAGGAGGCGATCCCTGCACGCGTCGCGAACGCAGCCGGTGACCACAGCGGACAGAGTTTCCGGCATCGCCGCGCGCCGTGACCGCCCCCACCTGCATCTACCGAGCGCATTGCCGAATGTTCCTCCTGGCCCGCATGATCACGGAGTCTCGTCGCCGTGATCTCGCCGGCACGTGCGTCCGATCGACGTCAATACGGCGGGACGCAACAATATTCTTCGCCAAATGGAGTGTCGATTATTTTTACACTGGCTATCGCATGGTTTTTTTAACAGCATGATCAAAAAAGAAATTTATGGCTGGCACGGTAATTGCTTCGATGTTCTTCAGCCAGTAGCTGGGGATTTCCAGCAGCAATTGGTGACCACAGACCTAACGAAGGGAGAAACATCATGTTCTTGGCATGGAAAAAATTCGCAGTTGCAGCCGCCCTAGTCACCGCAGCGCCTTTGGCCTCTGCCACGGTATTGCCGACTGGCGCGTGGCAAACCTTTGGCTTCGGCGTTGCACCGTCGTTCATTGATACCTACACGATTGACGTGGCCCCAGGGACGCATGTGAAAGTGAAGATCGTCGACGGCTTCATCATCGGTGACGAGTTCTCGTACTCGGTCGACGGCGGTGCGCTACAGTACACTTCCGACGCGGATGCCGACGACGGCATCTCGTCGGGTGCTTTCGACGGCGACGCCGCGTGGGCTGACGCGAGGCTCAGCAAGGCACTGATTTACCTGCTGCCCGGTTCGCATACGATCGACATCTCCATCACCGAGAATGCCGCAGGCACTTCGGGAGGTGGTGCGTTCATCCGGGCGGACCTTCCCGAACCCGCAACGCTGGGCATGATCGGCCTGGTGCTCGCTGGCCTCGGCTTCAGCCGCCGCAAGGTTGCCTGAGTGTCGGGGCTACCTCGCCCTAAGGAACGAAACCCCGCTGCGGCGGGGTTTTTTGCGTCCCGCGGTTTTCCCGACGGGAAGCTGACCGAGTGTTGGCGGAGCGAGCGGCGAGCGGGTGCTCTCAGAAAAGAGCGATGCTCGCGTGCGGCGAGTTGTGGACTTGCCTCGGTGGTGTGTTCTGCGTTGGACGAAGCCGCTACGCGGAGGAGAGGCGGCTGCAGGGAATTTGTTGTCTTCGACAAACGGTCATGACTTTTCCAGGCACCCCCCAATCATGAAAGTCATGACCGTTCCCCTCTCCCCCAACCTCTCCCCGCGAGGGGGGAGGGGAGGTTCGTGAGTCGCGTACGCGACTTTCACAGTAATCGTCATTCAGGGGCTTAGCCGGAATTCAAATAGCCGCCGCCCGAGACGACGAAACCGTATCTGGTCATGTCCTTTCCTCCCCGCCTTGATGTCTTTACCGTCACAGGGTCAAGCAAAGCGGCGAACAAGAAGCTGCGCCGCCTTTCAGAACGCGAAAACGAATACCCCGCATACCGCCCACCTTGCCCACGATCAGGCTCTCGGCAAGGCTGCTCAGGGTTCCATGAAGGACTTCACGCAGTTCTACAAGCAGTTCGTCGAGAACGAATCGTTCAAGCGCTTCGTTGCCGATAGGGTCTATGCGATAACGAGTCCGGGCTGAGGGAGGTCGTCACGAGTCGGAAGACCGGTCTTCCTGGTGTTCTCACGCTATCATGCCGTCCTGGCGCGGCCGGGATGAATCGCGGCGTTGCGCTGCCGCAGGCCATCACCGGCGAGCGTGCCCCTCTTTCTGTTCAACGACCGTGCCAGCAGACATTCGATCCGACGACCTTGTGCGAGCCCGCTCGCTGGCAAAGTATCGCCAGCGAGCCGCCGCCTACGACAGTACCTGTGGCCCGACCTGGCCGATCCGCGAGCGCGCGGTGGTTGCACTGCACCTGCAACCGGGGCAGGTGGTGCTCGACGTCGCATGCGGGACCGGGCTGAGCCTGCCGCTGCTGCGGGCTGCCGTCGGCGAAACGGGCCGGGTTTACGGTTTCGACCAGAGTCCGGACATGCTGGCACGGGCGTTTGCGCGGGCGGATGCCGCCGGCTGGCGCAACGTCAGCCTGTTGGAAAGCCCGGCGCAGACCTTGGCGCTGCCCGAACCCGTCGACGCGCTGCTCTTTCACTACACCCACGACATCCTGCGCTCGCCGGCCGCCATCGACCGGCTGCTGGCCGTGGCGCGTCCGGGAGCCGCCGTGGCGATTGCCGGCATCAAGTACTTTCCGGGCTGGCTGGCACCGCTCAACCTGTGGGTCTATTGCAAGAATCGTGGTTACAACGGCGCTCCCGGCGAGCTGGCCTCGCCCTGGGATCGCATCGCGCCCCGCCTGACGCATTGGCAGTGGGCACCGACCCAATTCGGCATGGGCTACCTCGCCTCCGGCCGGGTCGGCGACCCCGGCGAAGGTGCCGGATGAGCGGGCAGGCGCCGCCCTCGGCAGCTTCCATTGCGCACGTTCCCTGGCGCCGCGTCAGCGTCGCCGTTGTTGCGCTGCTGTTCCTCAACGGCCTGCTCAGCTTCCGGGATTGGTGGCCGACGCCGGGAATCCTGCCGGATCACCGGCTGGCACCCGAGTTCGTCTGGTTGTGGCTCGCGCTGCTCGCCACCGTGGCCTGGCGCGGTGCGCTGTCGCCGCGTTCGCTCACCCTCTTCGCGCTCGTCGACCTGCTGCTGGTACTCGGGCGCTACGCCGAGGTCACTGTGCACAGCCTGTTCGGGCGCCCGATCAACCTGTACTGGGACGGCGCGCAGATTCCGCGCTTCCTGTGGGTTTCGGCGCAGGAACTGGCGTGGTGGCAGAGCGCCGGCCTGCTGGCGAGCGTCGGTCTGCTGTTCGCGATCCTGTTCTGGCTGCTGCGCCGGGCGATCGCGGTGGTCGCGCGCGATGCCGTTCCCTTCGCCCTGCGCTCGCGCTGGGTGTGGGCAGGCACGGCGCTGGCCGTGTTGCTGGTGGTGGCGAATCTGGCCGGCCTGCGCGCGACCTGGCCGGTCGTCTCGAAGCCGGTCATTCCGACCTACTGGCGGCAGGCACAACTGCTGGCGACGGCCTTCTCGCCACAACGCCAGGCCAGCCTGCTGCCGGCCTCGACGGCAGTCGACGCGGCCCTGGCCGCGGCGCCGGAGCACGTACTGGCGGCGCTGCACGGGCGCGATGTCTATATGATCATGCTTGAATCGCTGGGGGCGGTCGTTTACGACGATGCCCGCGCCGAGCGGGCCTTGCGACCGAGCCGCAGCCGTTTCGCCGCCGACATCGCCGCCAGTGGCCGGCAGGTGGTGTCCGCCTTCTTCCGATCGCCGACCTTTGCCGGCGGGTCGGATCTCGCGCACCTGGGCCTGCTCTCGGGAATCGACCTCAGCGACCCGATGCGCCACGACGTCCTGCTGACGACGCAGCGGCCGACGCTGAATTCACTTTTCCGGGCGCAGGGCTACCAGACCTTCGGTCTTTATCCTGCGTTGGACTGGGAGTGGCCCGAGCGTGCGTTCTACGGTTTCGATGTCTTCCTGGCCCGCCGTGATCTGGGCTATGCCGGGCCCGCCCTGGGATTCTGGGAGATTCCCGACCAGTTCAGCGCGGCTCGTTTCGAGCAGCTCTACCCACGCACTGGCGAGGCGCCGCCCCGTTTCGTCTTCTTCCCGACCATCACCTGCCATTTGCCGTTCAGCCCGGTGCCGCCCTATCAGCCCGACTGGTCGCGCGTGCTTGGTCCGCAGCCTTTCGACGCGCTCCCGCTTGCACACGCACTGGCCGAGCAACCGAACTGGCTGGACATGTTCCCCGATTTCCTGCGCATGGCGAACTACACTTACCAGTGGCTGGGTGCCTATCTGCGCCAGCCGGAGCCGCGCGAGGCGATCTATGTGCTGATCGCCGATCATCAGCCGGCGGCAAACATCACCGGCGAAGACGCTTCCTGGGATGTGCCGGTGCATGTCGTCACGCGTGATGGCGAAATCCTGGCGCGCTTCGTCGAGCAGGGTTTCCGGCCCGGACTCGAACCCCCGCGGCAGGTATTGGGGCCGCTGCACACTCTGACCGGGATGATGCTGCGCGCTTTCGCCGCGCCGGGCGTTTATCCGCCGGCGCTCCCGCGTTCTTTCGCGGAGGCCGGATCGTGAGGCCAGCCGACGGCGGCAGCCAGAGCAAGCCAGACGAGCGCGAGACCAAGCGCCTGCGTGTTGGCGAAACCTTCCAGCAAGACGAGAAAGACGGCCGCCACGGCGCAGACGACGGCCAGCGCACGCTCGATCCAGGCCCCCGGCTCGAGCCGGTCACCAAGAACGGTCAGGGCAGGGAGGAGCGCTGCCGGGGCCGCGAGCATCGGCCAGACGAGCGGGCGATAACGGGCGTCGAACAGCAGCCCGAAGGCGATCAGCGCGACACTGCCGAGCAGTGCCGCCTGGGCGAACGCCAGTGTACGCCTCCCGGAGGCATCGGGACCGAGCAGCGCAGTGGCCAGGCCCGGACGGGAGCCAGCTGGTCGTCGACCGTCGAATATCTGGCCGAGCCGCCCGGCGGCGGCGAGCGCACACAGACCGGCGGCGAGGCTGATGACGATGCCGAACGCCCAGTCGATCGGGTGATGACTCCACTCGACCAGCATCTGCCATTGCAGCAGCAGCAGCGGAACGATCAGGGCGCCTGCGAGGCTCATGGCCATGCGGGCCGGCAGACGGCAGCGAAGCGTTTTGCCGTCGCTGCCGGTCGTTGGCAAGCCGCCACGCAGCGCCCAGATCCAGCCGGCGATCGCCCCGGCGACGATTCCCAGCGGCGCACGCCACCACTGCGGATCGGCCAGGACCGGGCCGTGCAGGCTGACCCGCGGCTGGCCGACGGCATCGAAGACGCCCCAGTAGCCGCCCATCGCCCCTTCCTGCCGGCGCTTCCACGGCTGATCAAAGCCCTCGATCAGATTGATTGCCGGCCAGGCCGCGGCCTGGGACACGAGCGGACGTGCTGCGTGCGCAACGAGCACTGCGCGCACGAAGCGCGTCTGCTCGACCCGTCCGGGCAGCGCCGGCCCGCGCTGGCGTCCCGCAGCCGGCCAGCCGGTCTCGGCGATGAACACCGGCGTCGGTGCAAAAACCGCACTGAGGTCGGCACCGATCCTGACGACGTGCTCGACCGCCCGCTCCAGGGCGACCGGTGTGTCCTCCCAGTAGGGCAGGACATGGATAGCGACGACATCGACGTGCGCGTGCAGCGCCTCGGCATGGCGCAGCCAGAAGGCCCAGACGTCGGCATAGGCGATCGGCACGGCGGATTCGCGTCGCGCACGCGCGAGCAGCGCGGTGAGCGCTTCGGGGGCTTGCTCGCCGCGCAGCAGCACTTCGTTGCCGATGATCAGCAGGTCGATCACGTCGGGGTAGTCGCGCCCGAGCGCCAGCGCCCGTTCGAGCTGCGCCGCATTGCTCGCCGCATCGCCGTCGATCCATGCGCCGAGCAGCACACGCATGCCCAGTGCGCGGGCGATCGCCGGCACGGCATCCAGTCCGTGGCCGACACCGTAGGTGCGTACGCAGCCGGTCAGCGCGCGCAGCCGGCGCAGGTCGGCTTCGATCTGCGCCGGCTCGATGTGCAGCGCCGGGTCCACGGGCGTGTGGCCGGGGCGACGGAAGGGGGCATAAGACAGGCAAGGGACGCGCAGGCCGGGGGCATCGGGCACCGGCACCGGCCGGCCCTGGAGCAGCGCCCACACCAGCAGCGACAGCACGCAGAGCGCGAGCCCGGACAATGCCGCTGCCTGCCGCCACGGCGCCGGAGACTGTCGTGAAGAGCTCTCGTTCATGTCGGCAGGTGGCAGTTTCGGCGCCGGCAGGAATCCGGGCGGCGGGTGCATGTGGGGGGACGGATTCCGGAATCATGGCGCAGGAAGTGGACGATGTCGGCAGTGGGCTGCCGCGCATACCCGCCGGGACGCCGACGGTTGCGGCGCCGCAGCCGCCCGACAGCGGGCGCGGCCGCGCCGCACGCTGGGCCGGCGCCCTCCTCATGGCTTTCGGGGTGGCGCTCATCAACGCGCTGCTCTGGCGCGCCGGCAATCCGCCGCTGCTGGCGCCCGACGTGCCTGCACGGGTCGCCGGTCTGGCCTACAACGGCTTCCAGCGCTGGGAAAGCCCGCTGGACCGGCGGTTTCCGAGCGACGCCGAACTCGCTGCCGACCTGCGCCGCCTGGCCGGCCTGACCCCCCGGTTGCGCACCTACAGCGCGAGCGAATTGCCGACCCTGCCGGCGCTGGCCGCGCAAGCCGGTCTGCGGCTCAGCGCCGGGGTCTGGCTCGACCAGCGCCGCGCCAACAATGAGCACGAAATCGCCGCCATCATCGACGCGCTTCGCCATCGCTCCGGGATCGAGCGCGTGATTGCCGGCAACGAAACACAGTTGCGCGGCGGGCTCGAGGCGGACGAGCTGTACGGCTATCTGGATCGCCTGCGGGCCGCCCTGGTAGTGCCGGTATCCACCGCCGAGCCCTGGCATGTCTGGTTGCGCCAGCCGACGCTCGCCGACCATGTCGATTTCATCACCGTGCATCTGTTGCCCTACTGGGAGGGGGTGCCGGTTGAAGAAGCGGTCGATTACGCGCTGCAGCGCTATGCCGAGGTGCGCGAGCGTTTTCCCGGCAAGCCGGTGGTGATCGGCGAAATCGGCTGGCCGAGCAACGGCGACCGCCGGGCTGCGGCGCTGGCCACTCCGGATCGTGAGGCGGTTTTCGTGCGGACCTTTCTGGCGCGCGCCGCTCCACTGGACCTGGATTACTACCTGATGGAGGCGGTTGACCAGCCATGGAAGCGCGCCATCGAAGGTGCGGTCGGCGCCCATTGGGGCTTGCTCGACGCGGCGCGGCAGGCGAAGTTTGCCTTCACGGGTCCGCTGCAGGCCGATCCGTACTGGCCAGGCAAGGCCCTGCTGGCGACGGCCCTGGGTCTGCTCACGGCCATTCCCTTGCTGATCGCGGTTTCGCCGATGCGGCTGGCCGGGCGCCTGTCGCTGGCGCTGAGTCTGCAAGCGGTGATTTCCTTCACCGTGTTTCTGATCGGCGTGCCGCTCGAGCACTACCTGCAGCCTGTGGACATCGTGCCGCTGGCTTTGCTGGCGCCGGCGCTGGCGATGATCGCAGCGATTCTGCTGGTCCAGGTCTTCGAGTTTTCCGAGCTGTTCTGGCCGGGCAGCCTGCGCCGCCAGGTGACGCTGCGGCCGTTGGCCGTTGACGCGTCGGCTCCTTTCGTGAGCATCCATCTGGCCTGTTGCAACGAGCCGCCAGAGATGGTGAAGGCGACCATCGACAGCCTGCTGGCGCTCGACTGGCTGGCCTTCGAGGTGCTCGTGGTGGACAACAATACCGGCAATCCGGCGCTCTGGCGTCCGCTCGAAGCGCATGTGCGCGCTCGCCGGGCGGCCGGAGAAAAGGTCACCGGCCCGCGCCTGCGCTTCTTCCATCTGCCAAACTGGCCTGGCTACAAGGCCGGAGCCTTGAACTTTGCGCTCCAGCAGACTGACCCCCGTGCCGAGTGGGTCGCCGTCGTCGACGCCGATTACCTGCTCGATCGGGACTGGCTGCGTGTGCTCGCCGGCCATTTCTCCGATCCCACGGCAGGCGTCGTGCAGTCGCCGCAAGCCCATCGCGACTGGCAGCAGACGCGCCTGCGCCGGATGATGAACTGGGAGTACGACGGTTTTTTCCGGATCGGCATGCACCATCGTCAGGAACGCGATGCCGCGATACAGCACGGGACCATGACCCTGATCCGGGCGGCCGCGTTGCGCGCTGTCGGCGGATGGGAGACCGCTTGCATCTGTGAGGATACCGAACTCGGGCTGCGCCTCCTGCAGCAGGGGCTCAGGGTGGTCTATGTGGACGAGGTGCTTGGTGCCGGCCTGGTGCCGAGCGACTTTGCTGCGTATCAGCGCCAGCGCCAGCGCTGGGCGCAGGGAGCGATGCAGATCCTGCGGCGACATCGGCGAGCGCTGCTCGGGCGATCCAGACTGACCTTGGCGCAGCGCTACCATTTCGTTGCCGGCTGGCTGCCCTGGCTGGGTGACGCCCTGCATCTGTGCTGCAGCGTCGTGGCCATCGGCTGGTCGCTGGGCGTGTTGGTCGCGCCGCAGATCTTCGGCCTGCCGACACCGCTGCTGGTCGTGCCGCTGGCGGTGTTCATCGCGCTGCGGCTGGTGCTGGTGCCATTGCTTTACCACCGCCGCGTGCCGTGTCCGATCCGGGATATCGCCGGTGCGGCGCTGGCCGGCATGGGGTTGTCGCACGCCATTGCACGCGGCGTCATCGCCGGTCTGTGCGGGCGGCAGGCGGTTTTTCATGTGACCCGCAAGGGGCCGGTCGATCGCCTGGGCAAGACTCGACCGGCCAGGCGGCCAGACGCTTTCGCTTCGGTGCGTGAGGAGGCCGTGCTACTGATCGGCCTGCTGGCGTCCATCGCGGCGATCTGCACACAGTCCGAAGCAGCGACCTCAGCCGGGGCAGGGGGGATGCTGGCCATCCTGGGCATGCAGCTTCTCCCCTACGCCTCGGCGATCGGGTGTGCCTGGCTGGGACGCACCGAGAAGCCGTGAAGCGTTCACTGGCGGTTTGCTTTGCCGGATCGCCGCACCGCAGCCGCAGGCCAGCGAGTTGTTCCCTGTCCACCTGGCCGGCTCAGGCACTCACTCCGGCGGCAGATTGCGGTAGTAAACGGCCTGCAGGTAGCGTGCCACTTCGTCGATGTCTTCCCGGTTCCAGCGCAGGGACATGATTTCCCCCCAGCGCCGGACTTCCGACCGCAGACCTGGCCAGTCGGTCACCCGTTTCCTGTCTCGCCAATGCACCTGTTCGTTGTGGCAGGCGATGCAATGCGTCGAGTACAACAACTCGCCGCGACTGGCTGCCGGCAATGGCGGTGCCTCGGCGCCGGCAAGTACGGCCCAACAGGACAACAAGACAATCGCTGGAACTCGGCGCAGCATAGTTTTCTCCAAGGGTGGCCAGTTGATTCCTTTCAGCATACAGGGATCGGCGCCATCCGCCCTGCCAACCACCAATCGCTGAAGTCGAAATGTCGAAAAATTTTACAGTCGGATTCAACACTATTTTCAGGTGGTTGAAATGATTGAAATATTTTAACTGGCATGGATTGTGCTTCTATTTTCCTACCGTGACATCAATGGAAAAAGGAGGAAAACATGAAGATCAGATCGATCATTACAGCGGCGATCATCAGCCTTGGCGCTTCGGCAGCGCTGACCCCCGCGCAAGCTACTCCCGTCAACAGCGACCAGTGGTATACCTTTGGTTTTGGTGGGACCGGCTCGGCCCTGATGTCCGGCACCGGTTTTATAACTGGCATACGTAGCATCGATGCTCCGGATACCCCGTGGGAATTCAACTGCAATGCGGACCACTGCAAGTTCATCATTACCGATGGCTTCAATGCTGGCGACGAGTTCACGATTTTCGATTTTGGCGTATCCATCGGTGCGACTTCGCCAGCATTGGACGTTCAATCGATCAATTGCTCTAACGATGAAGTGGCGTGCCTTTTGAGTACGGATTTCAGTGATCGCACCTATATCCTGGCGAACGGCCCCCACTCTCTCACGGGAATCGTCAGTGATTCTCCATATGGTGGCGGGGCAGGCTTCTTCATCATCCGCGTGCCCGAGCCCGCAAGCCTCGCGCTGATGGGTATCGGGTTGCTGGGCCTCGCGCTGCGCCGCCGCAAGAGCTGAATCGATTCTGCTCGGCATGGGAGAAACGGCTGCCGCGGCAGCCGTTTTCTTTGGTGCTTCTTTTGTTGACGCTTTTCTTTGATGCCGGTCAATGTGAAATCCGTGTTGACGAATCACATTTCCCATCGGCGACATGCGCATGTTGACTGACCCACAGACCAGCGCCCGGCGCGCCCCTGTCTTCCTGCAAGTCCCTTACAATATCGAACTGCAACAGCGCGCAGGAATTGACCGGAAAGCGGCGATCGGCGAGCGGTGACGCATCCGCCGCTCCCGTCAGGAAAAACCGTCCCGGCCCAGAACCTGCGACACCATGGGGAGAAAGCGGGTGGCCAGACCCGTCGTCTTGCCGTGCGTTTCTGCGCTGATCGGCTGTTTCGGAGCTTTCATCAACAAGAGAGGAACCAACATGTCTTATTCGGCTTTCGTGCAGGCGCGCGATTTCCTTCTGGCTCACCGCACCGACTACGAAACGGCGTACCGGGATTTTCAATGGCCGCAACTGGCTGAATTCAACTGGGCGTTGGATTATTTCGACGTGATGGCTGCCGGCAACGACCGTCCGGCGTTGTGGGTGGTCAACGAAGACGGCACGGAACAGAAGATGTCGTTCTCCGAAATGTCGAAGCGTTCGAGCCAGGTCGCCAACTGGCTGCGTGCGCAGGGCGTCAGGCGCGGCGATCGCATCCTGATGATGCTCGGCAACGAGGTGCCGCTGTGGGATACGATGCTGGCGTCGATCAAGCTCGGCGCGGTGTTGTCGCCGGCGACCACGCTGCTCGCTCCCGATGACCTGCGCGACCGTCTCGACCGCGGCCAGGTGCGGCATGTAGTCATCGGCCATACGCACGCCGACAAGTTCAGCGGCCTGCCCGGCGACTACACGCGCATCACCGTCGGGGGTGCGGTCCCCGGCTGGCAGCAACTCGAAGAGGCTTACCAGGGGTCGAACGAGTTCGTCCCCGACGGCCCGACTCTGGCGACTGACCCGCAGTTGCTCTATTTCACCTCCGGCACGACCTCGAAACCCAAACTGGTGTTGCACAGCCAGCAGAGCTATCCGGTCGGGCATCTGTCGACCATGTACTGGCTCGGACTGCAGCCCGGTGACGTGCATTGGAACATCAGTTCGGCCGGCTGGGCGAAGCACGCCTGGAGCTGCTTTTTCGCACCATGGAACGCCGGCGCGACGGTATTCATCTACAACTACTCGCGCTTCGCTGCGGCGTCGATCCTCGAAACGCTGGTCAGATGCTCGGTGACCACCCTCTGCGCGCCGCCGACGGTGTGGCGGATGCTGATCCAGGAAGACCTCGGCAAGTATCCGGTCAAGGTGCGCGAACTGATCGGTGCCGGCGAGCCGCTGAATCCGGAAGTCATCGACCAGGTCAAGGCCGCCTGGGGAATTACCCTGCGCGACGGTTTTGGCCAGACTGAAACTACCGCCCAGGTTGGCAATTCGCCCGGACAGGCGGTCAAGCTCGGTTCCATGGGTCGCCCGATGCCCGGCTACCAGGTGCGCCTGGTCGACGTCGACGGTCAGGTCTCCGACGAAGGCGAAATCTGTTTGATGCTGTCGCCGCGTCCGCTCGGGCTGATGATCTCCTACGACGACGACCCCGAGAAGACCGCCGAGGTGATGCGTGATGGCTTCTATCACACCGGCGACACCGCCGCGGTCGATGCCGACGGCTACATCACCTATGTTGGCCGCGCCGACGATGTGTTCAAGGCTTCCGACTATCGCATCAGCCCGTTCGAACTCGAGAGCGTCCTGATCGAACACGAGGCGGTCGCGGAGGCTGCCGTCGTGCCGAGTCCCGACCCCCTGCGTCTGGCCGTGCCGAAAGCCTTCCTGACCTTGCGCGCCGGCTATCAACCAGGGCGTGAACTGGCACGCGACATCTTCGTTTTCCTGCGCAGCCGCCTGTCGCCGTACAAGCGCGTGCGACGACTCGAATTCGGCGAACTGCCGAAGACCATCTCCGGCAAGATTCGTCGCGTCGAACTGCGCAAGGGCGAACAGGGTCGGGATCGCGCTGCCACGACGCGCGGCGAATTCGAATACTACGAGGAGGATTTCGAGTTCTAGTCGAATGATCCGGTCTGGCACTGACAGGCCGGGTTGGCGGCCCGAGCTTGTCGAAGGCCGCGATCATCCTGCCATTCGCCCTGGGGTCGGCTCAGACCGAAGGGCGAATGGCCTTTCCAGATTTGCCCTAACGGTCATGACTTTTCCAGGCACCTCCGATCATGAAAGTCATGACCGTTTCCCTCTTCCCCGACCCCTCTCCCGCAAGTGGAGAGGGGGAGATTCGTGAGTCGCTGACGCGACTTTCACATTAACCGGGACCTTCAGGATCCCTGGAGCTTTGCCATGGCTCGGCCGGAAAAGATCCGCCTCGGCGATCTGCTCGTTCAGCAAGGCCTGCTCACCGACGAACAGCTCAAGTTCGCGCTCGATGAGCAAAAACGCAGCGGACGCAAGCTGGGCCGCATCGTCGTCGACAGTTCATTTGTCACCGAAGAAGCAATTTCACAGGCGCTTGCCAAACAATTGCAGGTTCCCTACGTCGATCTCAGGCACTTCAATCCCCGCTCTGAACTGGTCAATCTCCTGCCCGAGGCGCAGGCGAGGCGTTTTCGCGCGGTCGTGCTCGACGAGCTTCGCGGCCGACTGCGGGTTGGCTTCGTCGACCCCACCGATCTGCAGGCCTATGACGAAGTCTTGCGTCTTCTGCATCGCGAAATCGACCTGGTGGTCGTTGCCGAGGGCCATTTGCTGGCGCTGGTCGATCGCGCCTATCGGCGTACCGAAGAAATCAGCGGCCTGGCCAGGGAACTGACCGCCGACCTGGAAGATGTGCCGATCGAATTCGGCGGCCTGCTCGGAACGGCCACGGGTGCCGAGGAAGCCCCGGTCGTCAAATTGCTGCAGACCGTGTTCGAAGAAGCCATTCGTGCGCGTGCTTCGGATATCCATATCGAACCACAGGAACGCTCGCTGCGCGTTCGTTTCCGTATCGACGGCATCTTGCAGGTACAGATGGAAGCCGATGCCAAAATTGCCCCGGCCCTCTCTCTGCGTCTCAAGTTGATGTCCGGACTCGACATCTCGGAAAAGCGCCTGCCGCAGGACGGTCGTTTTGCCATCAAGGTGCGCAACAACCAGATCGACGTGCGGATTTCGACGATGCCGACGCAGTACGGCGAGTCGGTCGTGATGCGTCTGCTGAACCAGAACACCGGTCTGCTCGGGCTGGATCGGCTGAACATGCCGCCGCATACGCTCGAACGTCTGCGCCATGCGATACGTCGTCCCAGTGGCATGGTGCTGGTCACCGGTCCGACCGGCAGCGGCAAGACGACGACGCTCTATGCTGCGCTGTCCGAACTCAATACCACCGAGAAGAAGATCATCACCGTTGAAGACCCGGTGGAATACCGGCTTCCCGGCATCAATCAGGTGCAGGTGCACGAGAAGATCGATCTGTCCTTCGAGCGCGTGTTGCGTTCTGCACTGCGACAAGACCCGGACATCGTCCTGGTCGGCGAAATGCGCGATCAGACCACCGCTGAAATCGGCATGCGAGCGGCCATGACGGGTCACATGGTACTCTCGACCCTGCATACCAACGATGTCATCTCGACCCCCATTCGACTGCTCGACATGGGCGTTCCCCGTTACATGGTGGCGCTGTCGTTGCAACTGGTGCTGGCTCAGCGGCTGGTGCGGGTGATCTGCGGCAACTGCGCCGAAGCACACCGTCCGTCGCCGCAAGAACACGAATGGCTGCGCTATGAGTTGGGCGACGCGGTCGACCAGCACCGTTTGCTGCAGGGGAAGGGCTGCCTGCATTGCGCCGGAACAGGTTACCAGGGTCGTACCGGGGTTTACGAGATGCTCGAAATGACCAACGAAATTGTCGAGGCCATCAACGTCGACGACACGGGCAGCTTCGTTCAGGCGGCACGCCGGCAGATGGCCGGCGAAACGCTGCGCCGCGATGCCCTGCGGCTGGTGGTGAAAGGCCGCACGACCATCGAGGAAGCCATGC
Source organism: Accumulibacter sp. (assembly GCF_036625275.1). Lineage (GTDB taxonomy): Bacteria > Pseudomonadota > Gammaproteobacteria > Burkholderiales > Rhodocyclaceae > Accumulibacter. The sequence continues at coordinate 3,185 of NZ_JAZKUD010000057.1, read as the reverse complement.
GCATCAGCAATCAGTTCGAAGATTGAGGATGCCAAACTTCGCTTACAAAGGACGGAATGCGGGTGGGGATCTCGTCGAGGGATCGCTTGAAGGGGCGAATAGTGGTGCCATCGTTGATCTTCTGCGCGGGCAGGGGCTGACGCCGGTCGAGATCAAAGAGAGCAGGGCAACCCAACCGGTTGCCCGCCGGAACGTCACGCTGTTCAGGCAAAAAATCTCGCCAATCGACCTCTTGCTCTTCAGCCGGCAAATGCATCGGCTGCTCAAATCGGGCGTGCCGATCATGCGTTCCCTGAGCGGTCTGCAGGAGGCGGCGATCAATCCCGAGATGAAGCGCGTCATTGGCGAGGTTCGCGAGAGTCTCGAAGGCGGTCGGGAATTGTCACAGACCCTGGCCCGGCATCCGCGCGTTTTCTCGCCGTTCTATCTGTCAATGGTTCGCGTCGGTGAAGCGACCGGTCTGCTCGACGAAATTTTCTTCCGCCTGTTCGAGCACCTTGAGTTCGAGCGCTACATGCGCGAGCAGGTCAAATCGGCGCTGCGCTACCCGAGCTTTGTGGTGCTGGCGATGGTGCTGGCCCTGGTCATCGTCAATCTCTTCGTGATTCCTGCTTTTGCCAAGGTCTTTGCCGGTTTTGGCGCCGAATTGCCGATGATGACCCGGCTATTGCTCGGCTTCTCCGATTTCATGGTGGCTTACTGGCCATCCCTGCTGCTTGGCACCATCGGCTGCGGCATGGCCTTTGGCGCCTGGCTGCGAACGACCCAGGGGCGTTACCGCTGGGACCGGATGTCCCTGAAATTTCCGATTGCCGGGAAAATCCTACACAAGGCCGCGCTTTCCCGCTTCGCCCGCAGTTTTTCGTTGGGGATGCGCAGCGGCGTTCCGGTCATGCAGGCCTTGTCCAATTCGGCGCAAACGGTCGATAACCGTTACATCGCACATTGCATCGAAGGCATGCGCGAGAACATCGAACGGGGCGAAAGCCTGTTGCGCGCCGCCATTAGTTCCGGCATCTTTACCCCCGTCGTGCTGCAGATGGTGGCTGTCGGGGAAGAGTCGGGGGCGGTCGACGACATGATGGACGAGATCGGCGACATGTACCGGCAGGAAGTCGAATACGAACTCAAGACGCTGAGCCAGCAGATCGAACCGATTCTGATCATCATGCTCGGCATCATGGTGCTGATCCTGGCGCTGGGCATCTTCCTGCCGATGTGGGACCTGGGCAAGGTGGCCATCAAGCGGTGAGTCTGCAGGAGATCCGGCGTCCCGGCCACGATGCCACTGCGCACTGGTTCGAGTGGGCCGTGCTGTGGGTGGTGATCGGCTTGCTGGCCTTCGGCCTGTTGTCGGCCTTGCACGATGCCAGTGAACGAGCGGAAAGGCAGGTGGTCGAGCTGACCATCCGCAACATGCGAACCGGGATGCGCCTGGCCATGGGTGAAGCGCTGATGCAGCAGCGGGAAAGTGAAATGACTGCATGGGTGGGGAATAACCCTGTACACTGGCTGGGTTCCGATCCGGCAGGGTATCGCGGCGAATGTTCGACCGCAGAAAGCCGGGAATTGCCCGCAGGGGCGTGGTGTTTTGACCGTGACCGTCGCGAGCTGGTTTATCGGCCACGCCATACCGGGCATCTGCGCGTTCCTTCGACAGCTGACAAGGATCGCTGCGAGGTCTTGAGCTGGCGCGTGACGCGCGTGCCGGAACGAATGGCGAGTGGTGCTTTTGTGGGCCTGCGATTGGCCGCCACGGCAGACTGCCGGTGGGTTTTGGGTGGAAGTTGAAAAAATGGTAAAGGAATCGGCGATTTTTGCCGTCATCAGGCCATGAGGCGTCTCTTTCGGTTTCTGTGGCTTTTCTGGGAGCGTAGACAATGCGGCGTACAGCACAAGGTTTTACCCTGATCGAACTCATCATCGTGATCACCATCGTCGGCATTCTGGCCGCGGTGGCGCTGCCGCGCTTCATCAACGCCCAGCAGGATGCGCGCATCGCCAAGGCACAAGCCTTGTTCGGCAGTGTCCGTTCGGCGGCGGCGCTGGCCAGATCCCGTTGCGAGCTGGATCTGGCCGGAGGAGCAGCGGTCGGCGCCACCTGTACGGCAACGGCGGGAACCGCGAACATGGACGGCACCGCCGTCACGATGGTCAATCGTTATCCGGCGGCGACCGCGGCGGGCATCATCGCCGCCACCCAGATTGATACGACCAATGATGGCGTCACGGTTGCCGTCGGGCCGCCTTTGACGATCACGATCAACGGTGCAACGACTCCGGCGAACTGCCGCATCAGTTATACGGCGGCGACGGCGGTTCTGGCACCGGTCATTACCCTCGATACTTCAGACTGTTGATATCTACTACCAAGGAGAAAACCCATGAAACAAATGCAGCGTGGCTTTACATTGATTGAACTGGTGGTCGTGATCGTCATTCTCGGCATCCTGGCGGCGACGGCCTTGCCGAAGTTCGTCGATCTGACCGACGATGCGCAGACGGCCGCGATCAAGGGCGTCAGCGGAGGGTTGGCCTCTGCAGATTCAATCAACTACGCGGGTTGTTCGGTCATTGGCAACGTCGCGACGGCCGGTAAGTGCGTCAAGATGACCAAATGCTCGGATGTGGGCACGCTGATGCACCCTTCGATGACCCTGAACACCACGTGCAGCACTTCAGCGTACTACCTCACGGCGGATACCGCCGCGAGCACGACCAACGGGACTCCGGTGACCTGTACGATTAATATGGGTAAAGGATCTCCCTGCGCTTCAGGCTGGACTGCGACGTATGTGGTCACGGGTGCGGGTAACTAGGCACGATTCCAGACAGGGGACGCAGCGGAGCAATCTGTGTTCGGCAAGCTGCGCGTTGCTCGCGCTGCTGATGTGGTTCTGTGCCTGCGCTACCGAAGCCGCGATAGTCTATGTCGGTGCAAGCAGTGGCCTGAATCCGGCCATCCCGACCGATGGCACGGCAGCGGCACTGGTCATTCCCAAACCGGCCGGCGTCACTCCCGGGATGGCGCTGATTGCTTCGATCGCGGCGCGTCCGCAGCAGCAAAATCCTCCCGGCGTACCGCAGGGGGTCGTGTGGACGCCGCCGCCCGGCTGGAACCTGATGACCTCGACGAATCAGCCCGGTGGCGGTCTGTCGACCTTGCCGCAGGGCATGACCCTGCT
>NZ_JAZKUD010000056.1:0-26431 GCF_036625275.1 Accumulibacter sp. | reverse complement strand
ATAAACGCGAGAGAAAATACCTCTCTCGCATTTATTCCACGGTCCTCTTGACCCCCTTTCAGCCATCACTTCCCAGGCTCTCCCAAATGAACCAAAAACCATGAAACGAAGCATACAAGGGGGCCATCGTTGCACACGAATTCGTCAAATCCTTGCGAAAGCGCATGGCCAGGGTCGTCAATCGGTTCTGCTGGCCTCTGCGAGCATGGGTCCCCCTCTCCCCCAACCCCTCCCCCGCGAGGGGGGAGGGGAGTATATCGGTTCATCCCAACACTTTCATTCACACCCGCGTATCGAGTGCCGCTTGGCACGAGTGGCGCTTGCCCGGTACATGTCGAACAACGGGCGATGGCAATCGTAGGGTCGATTTAGTGGTGGAATTCACCTTACATTAATAGGACGATCGCCAGCCTCCGTGCTCCCGCGCGTTTTTCGCTGCCGGTGGCGCAGCGTCCGGGGTCGCCAGGGCAGTACCGGCAGCGTAGTCGGCCAGCTCGATCCGCTCGCCTCCGATCACTGCTCCACCCTTGCGAACCAGATTTTCCATCGCCAGAAAGCCGCGCATCCTCTCGGGAGCGACCCAGGCCGTGCGGTCGAGCTGAACGCCGCTACCCAGGTCGACACCGCGGGCCTCGATACGGTAGCTGTCGAAAGTGCCAGCAGGCAAGGTGATCCGCTCGCGTGCGGCGACACGCAACTCGAAGCGCACATTGGCCTGCGTGCCATCCGCCCGGGTGACGATGAACTGGGCCGGCCAGCGCTTGCCGAGCGCGTAGTCGTTGATGAAGAACTGGTAGGGCGTCCAACTTGTGCCGTCAGGAGCGCGGACGTTGTTGCCGAACAGGTCGCTCACCTTGCTGCCGTCGTTGTACAGCACCTCGTCGCCAGCGATCCTGAGAACGGTATCCGTGCTGCGTGCGGTTTCGGTCTGGTTGACGAGATTGACGGTGCGATACGTGTAACGCTCGCCGGGGCGGAAGGAAACCACCTTGCCGCTGTAGGAAGCGGCCTTGCCGTCGGCAGCACCCGGTACGCACATTTCCGGCCCGAGCGGCGGCGGTGGCGCTGCCTGGACAGGCTTCTCGCCGCGCGCGCGCAGGACCACGTCGAGTCGATGCTGCGCAAGCTCGGCAAACTTGCCGCTCGGCCGCTGCCGGATGAAAGCCTCCAGTGGTTCGGGATCTTTCGCTTCGCGCAGGCTGTTCCAGGTCGCCAGATCGGCCTCGAACTCCTTCTGCTCGCGGCTCAGGTCACGACCGCTGCCACCGACGAAGGCGAAATCGCCTTCCAGCGAGGTACTCTCCCAGGGAATCTGGGTGCCCTCGGAAGCCCTTCGCACCGCCAGACGCACGCGCTTGAAGACGTCTTCGACCGGTGCGCCCGGCACTTTCATTTCCTTCAGCAGGTTCTCGGTGTACAGCCCGTGCGCACCTTCTCCGTCGTCGGCGGTGTTGCCGGGTGCAGTGGCGTAGGCCAGCAGAGTGCCGGGCGGCGCGTCGAGCTGCGAGAGCCCCCGGTCGTCGGTGCGAAAATCGCTGCCAAAGGGGTTGTTGCGGCAGGCGTCGAGAATCACCAGATTGAGCGGATTGCGCGCACGGCCGAGACTTTCGAGCAAAAGACCGACGTCGACGCCCTGCGCAGCGATATCCGACGGACGGGTAATGTGGACATCCACCGGCAGCATGAAATTTCGCCAGTTGAGCTGGACCCCATGGCCTGCGTAGTAGAAGACACCGACTGCCCGGTTGTCGCGCGCGAGCGTGTCACCGAAGCCACGGATGGCCTCTTGCAATTCGCGGCGCGGCGCGTCCACCTTCAGCGTCACGCGAAAACCTGCCTCGCGCAGGCGTTCGGCAACCGCGCGCGCATCGCGCGCGGGGTTGACCAGCGGTGAGGCGACATAAGCGCCGTTCCCGATCACCAGGGCGATCCGTCCCGCTGTCGGTTCGGGTGCGACAGCCGAGACGCTCAGGGGAACGAGGAGCGCCAAACAGGTACCGAGTACGGTGGCTTTCTGGGCAAGGCGTGGTGGCTTCATGGCAGTCTGGTTTCCTTACTATGGAAGTCGTGAGCGACTCTCGAATCTCCCCTCCCCCCTCGCGGGGGAGGGGTCGGAGAGGAAAACGGTCATGACTTTCATCATCGGGGGTATCTTGCAAAGTCATGACCGTTGGGTTGATGGGCACGCACACAGGGTCAAACGCGGAGGAACCGATTATGCCAGATGCCGCCCGTCACCACTTCCACTGCGCTCACGCCAATGGCAGACGGTAGTCCTTGAACATCTCCCGCAGCCTCAGCTTGTGCAGTTTGCCAGTCGCGGTATGCGGCAATTCGTCGACAAAGGCGACATCGTCCGGGATCCACCAGTTCGCCACCCTGCCCCGCAGGAACTCGAGCATCGCCTCGCGGGTCAGCGCCTGGCCGGGTTTTCTGACGACCACTAGCAGCGGCCTCTCCTGCCATTTATCGTGCGCCGCGCCGATCACCGCCGCTTCGGCGACCGCCGGGTGTGCCACCGCGGCATTCTCGAGCGCAATCGACGAAATCCACTCGCCACCGGACTTGATCACGTCCTTCGAACGGTCGGTGATCTGCAGGTAGCCATCGGTGTCGATGGTCGCAACGTCGCCGGTGTCGAAGAAATCATCGGCATCGACGATGCTGCCGCCCTCGTCCCGGTAATAGCCGCTGGTGATCCACGGCCCGCGCACCAGCAGATGGCCAGCGGCCTGGCCGTCCTGCGGCAGGGGCTCACCCTGGTCGTCGACGATCTTCATCTCGACGCCATAGACCGCCCGCCCCTGCTTCTCCTGGATGTCCAGTCGCTGTTCAAGGGGGTAGCCCGCGTGCCTGGGCAGCAGATTGCAAACCGTTCCGATCGGCGACATCTCGGTCATTCCCCAGGCATGGACGACGAAAGCCCCGAAAGTGTTCGCGAAGGCTTCGCTCATCGCGCGCGGCGCCGATGAACCGCCAATCACGACGCGGCGCAGGCACAACTCGTCCCTGGGCTTCAGCCCGGCGCCATCGACATACTGCAGGAGCATCAGCCAGACCGTGGGTACGCCGAGGGCCAGCGTCACCTGCTCGTCGCGCAGCAGTTCATAGACACTCTTGCCGTCGAGCGCCGGGCCGGGCATCACCAGCCGGGCGCCACTCATGGCGCCGGCGTAGGGCATTCCCCAGGCGTTGACGTGGAACATCGGAACCACCAGCAGGAGGGTTTCCGCGGCACCGACGGCCAGGCCATCGGTCGCACAGGCGGCCCACGCGTGCAGCACCGACGAGCGATGCGAATAGAGAACGCCTTTCGGGTTGCCAGTAGTCCCGGAGGTGTAGCACAGCGACGAGGCGGTGTGTTCGTCGAACTGCGGCCAGTCGTAAGCATCGGACGCGGCGCCGAGCAGATCCTCGTAGCAGAGCAGTCCGGGAATGTCGCACACCGGCAGGTGCGCCCGGTCGGTCATGGCGACGAAACCGCGAACGCCGGGAACCGCTTTCGCCAGCTTTTCGACCAGCGGCACGAAACCGAGGTCGAAGAACAGGAACTGGTCTTCGGCATGCCTGACGATGTATTCGATCTGTTCCGGGAACAGGCGCGGGTTGATGGTGTGCAGAACCGCCCCCATCCCCGACACGCCGTAGTACAACTCCATATGCCGGTAGCCATTCCACGCCAGAGTGGCGATCCGCTCGCCCGGCACAACACCCAGCGCGGTCAGTGCGTTCGCCACCTGTCTGGAACGGCGGCTGATGTCGGCATAGGTACAACGATGCAGCGGCCCCTCGCTGGTCCGCGAAACGATCTCGGCCTGTGGATGGCAACGTTCTGCGTGTTCGATCAGCGACGAGACCAACAACGGCCGCTCCTGCATGAGTCCCCTGAGCATGAGGCATTCTCCTTGTGTCGGCTAGGGTGAATGTAAAAGTCGCATCAGCGACTCACACATCTCCCCTCCCCCCTCGCATGGGAGGGGTCGGGGGAGAGGGAAACGGTCATGACTTCCATGATCGGGGGTGCCTGGAAAAGTCATGACCGTCAAAGTAATTTCAGCGTCCCGAGAAGTTCCTCAGTGTAGGCGCTGAAGCGATGGACGTCGGCGTGTGCCGCCGCCGGCAGTCGCAGCAGGCGCGCCTGCGGTGCGACGGACAACAGTTGTTCGCTATGCGTGACCGGAATCAGCCGATCCTGCTCGCCATGCACCAGCAGCAATGGACCGCGCAACCGCGAGGCGTCCTGGCAGGTCGCCAGCGGGTAACGCAATAGCCAGGTCGGCAGCAGCGGATAATGCGAATGCATGAGCTGGGCCATGCTGCAATACGGCGAGACCAGGATCGTCAGGTCGGGTTGCACCGCTGCCGCCAGGCCCGCAGCCAGCCCCGTGCCGAGCGAGCGCCCGAAAATCACCTTGCGCTTGCCGGCGTATTGCGGGGCAACGGAATGCCAGGCGGCCAGCACGTCGGCGCGAAGCTGCGCCTCGCTCTCGATGCGGCCGCTGCTCTTGCCGTAGCTGCGATAGTCGAACATGAACAGGTCGTAGTTGGCCTCCCGGTAGAATTCGACATGGGTGAACCAGGTCGCCAGATTGCCGTTGTTGCCATGCAGATAGAAAACCACTCCGCGTGGATTCGGCAGTTGCAAGTGCAGCGCCGAGAGCGTCGCGCCGGCGACCGGGATGTCGACCTCATGCACGTCGGCAAGCGCAAAGCGGTACGTCGCCGGCAGCGAATCGGGTTGAAAGATCAGCCTTTCCTGGTAGCAGTAGACCCAGGCCAGCGCTGCCAGATAAGAACTGCCGGCCAATGCGGCGACGAGCGCCAGCGCACGCCGCCACAGCGCGCCGATGTCGGCAGCGACCCGGGCATTGGCCATGCTCAGCCCGGCCATGTCAACCGATCGGGCTGAAGCGATGGATCAGGGGAGGCTGCGCCAGCAGTTCGCTTGCCAGCGTGATCGCCGTGGCTACATGGGCGCTCGCCAGATGGGCGTCAGCGGCGGCCGGATCGGTCCACTGCTCGACGGTCACGAACTCGAGCGGATCGTCCTGATTCTGAAACAGCTCGTAGCTCATGCAGCCGCTTTCCTGGCGACTTGGGCCGAGCAAATCCTGCAATACCGACCGCAGTTCGTTCTCTCTACCGGATCGGGCGGTAATTCGGGCCATGATTCTGATCATCGTGTCTTCCTTGCGTGGGTGGTCTTGAGAAAAGGTACTCGCAGTGCCTAAGTTTTTCAGGGGTCGCCGTCCAGTCAGCCCGGCGGGGGCGGTCCGAGCGATTCGATGCGGTAGCCCTGCGGATAATCGGCTCGCGGAATCTGCGTGCGCAGTTTTGGACGCCGGCGGCGTGGCAACCAGCGCAGCACCCTGGCCCGCAAACGCAGCGCATGTTCGGCAGTCCAAACCAGCCAGCGCGGTGCCGGCTGCAGACCAAAGGCGCTGAGCAGCGGCGGATCGAGCAGCGCGTGAATGCTGCTGCGAACGAGCGGGCGAAAAACGCCGGGAAACCAGCCGGCGAAGAGTTCGCGCGTAGCCAGAGCGACCTGCTGATTGGCACTGCTGAAGCCAAAGTTCGCCGCTTCATAGGCGCGGCTGGCGCGCTCGAAGTCGCCGAGATGGTCGGGCAGATCGCGGATCGACATCCGTTCGCCGAGGTTCCGCCAGAACCAGAACCATGCCTGTTGCTCGAATTCGGTCATGCGCCGCCAGCCGAAGCGTCGATTCCAGCGAATCGGCTCGAAGACGAAGGTCGACAGCACGTACAGGAAATCTTCGTTGGCGATCCTGAAACGCCCATGCAGGGCGTTCATGCGCGCGATGGCGCTGGCCCCGCGCGGGCTGTCGAAACCGTTTTCAATGATTTCACTGATGATCAGGTCGGTATCATCGTAGCGCTTCCCGGTGCGCTTCTCGAATTCGCCGGTGGCATGCAGCAGACCACCGATGCGCGCCGACGCAAAGGTCCGGAACAGCGCAAGTTCGAGCGAGCGTGTGGTATCCCAGGGGAAGACCAGCGTCGCCAGATGGCGAACGATCTCCTGGCAATCGCGTCGCGGATCGGGTGCCAGGTGGCTGTTCATCGATTTCCTTTCCGCTGTTCGTGTTCATTGGTGTTCATTCGTGTTCACTCGTATTCATCATTCCTTCATACGTGCCGCGCCGGCGATTGGATGCAGCGACTTCGTCGACCAGGCGCCGCAAGGGGCAGGCGATCATCCCGGAAAGCGCAGCGGGACCTGCGCCCGCTTCCTGCCCGAGGTTCAGCGTTCAGTACACCAGTGCCGCCAGACCTCGCGATACGAGGCTTCCAGTTCGCGCGTGAAACCCGCGTGCTCCATCAGCGGCGAGTGCAGCAGGCGCTCGCGCATCGTCATGCGCAGGCGGCGCAGGCGATCCGTGTCGCCGGCCAGTGCGACCGCCGTTTCCACATAAGCCTCGGCCGAGTCGGCGACCAGGTCGCCGAGGCCGACCTGGTTCAGGAGGCTCAGACCCAATCGCGCGACCTGCCGGCCACCGCAACGCGAGACCACCGGGACGCCCATCCACAGGGCTTCGCAGGTGGTGGTACCGCCGTTGTAGGGGAAACTGTCGAGCGCGATGTCGACGTCGTGGTAGGTCTGCAGGTAGCCTGGGGCCTTGCCGAAAGGCCGGAACTCCAGCCGGGCGCGGTCGATGCCGAGTTGCTCGAAGAGCGCGATCGCGCGCCCACTGGCTGGACCGGCGTGCATTGCGGCGTTCTGGATCAACAGCCGGGATGCCGGCAGACGGCGCAGAATCTCGGCCCACGCTTCGAGCAGCGGCCGGTTCAGCTTGGGCGCCTGGTTCAGCGATCCGAATGTGACCTGGCCGCTGCGGTCGAACGGCAGCGTGCCCACCGGCGGCGAATCCGGCAAGGGTGCGTAGCAGTAGTAGCCATGTGCGAGCCGCAGCGGCACCTCCGACGATGCGACCAGGGGTGCCGGCGGCTCGGGGTCGATCCATGCGTCGCTGATGCGGTAATCGAGGGTGCGAATGCCGGTGCTTGCCGGATAACCGAGGTAGGCGATCTGCACCGGCGCCGGCTTGCGTCCGACCACGAGCAGACGATTGCGATCAGTGTAGCCGGCAAGATCGACGAGGATGTCGATGCCATCCCGACGAATGCGCTCGGCCAGTTCGTCGTCGTCGAGATCGTGGCAGTCGACCCAGTGGTCGGCGTGCCGGCGGAAAAGCTCGGTTACCTCGTCGGTGCGGTCACGGAAGTAGTAGCAGCAGATTTCGAAGGCCTGGTGGTCATGGTGCTCGATGATCGGCAGCAGGAAGTAGCGCACGGCGTGGCGGCAAAAGTCACGCGACAGATAGCCAATGCGCAGTCGCCGTTCGGGGTCGGGTGGGTTGAGCGGGGCAACGACCCGGTCGGCCAGCGGCGCGATCATCCGCTCGTCGAACTCGCGATGTGCCGCGAAAACCTCGTCGTCCGAGGGTTCGACCGCAAAATTCAACAGCATGGGCCAGTTGCTCTGTACGTAAGGATCGTCGAGTGCCCGCGTCGCCGCGCGGTAATGCGGCAGACCCTCGGAGCCGCGCCATTGCGCCAGCAGCACATTGCCGAGATTCAGGCGTGCCAGTGGGTGATCCGGATCGAGGCGCAGTACCGCACGGTAGCTGCGCTCGGCAGCGGCGACCTCGCCCTGCTCCTGCAAGGCCTTGCCAAGGTTGTAGTGCGCCTCGGCTGCCTGCGGATCGAGTTCGACGGCGCGCTGCAGGTGCGGCAGCGCGGCCACCGGCTGGCCGCTGATGCCGAGAAAGGCGCCGAGCGTCGCCTGTGTGCGTGCGAAATTCGGTTCGATGGCCAGCGCCTGCCGGACATGGGCCAGGGCAGCATCACGCTGCTTGAGCGCCCAGCAGACGATGCCGCGTTCGAGCCATGCCGGCCAGTGTTCAGGCGAGCGCGCGACCACTTCGCCGTAGAGCGCCTCGGCATCGGCCCAGCGGCCGGCGGTGTGCGCCTGCCGTGCGCTTTCGAAAAGTGGCTCGACCGCTGCCGGTCGTGCCGCCGAAGCGAACAGCTCGAATGCCTGCGGCCGCCGCTCCACCGATACCGGATCGAAACCGGCCTCGGTCAGCCGGCGTTGCAGGGTAGCGGCGCTGAAGCCGGTGCGGTGCCCCATGTAGTGCCGGCCGGCAGCGATCGACGCGCGGTGGCCCCAGAGCACGTCGAGGACCGCGATCGGCCCGATCGGCGAGCGGTACAACTCACCCTCCAGATCGCCGCTGGCGATCTTTGCGGCCAGGCTCTGCACGTCGGGCACGACGATATACGCCATCCCGCCGGGCCGCAGCACGCGCCGGAACTCGGCGAGAGCGGTCGGCACCTCGTGCGGCAGCAGATGCTCCAGGTTGTGGCTCGACCAGATGGCGTCGACGCTGGCATCACGCAGCTCGACCATGTCGGTCATGCTGCCGACGAGATCGGGCTGGACGGCGGGGTCGATGTCGTAGCGGATCTCGCGCCACTCGGGCGATCGGAAATGTGCGGGCAGTGGCGCCCGGCCGCAACCGACGTGCAGGATGGTTTTTGGCATCAGGGACTCGCTCATCGCATCCTCCGCCCGCGCATGTCGACCCCGCCGGCCGGGTCGGATCGGCTCAGCAAACGCCATAACCAGCCCTGCGCATCCTGGCCGGTCAGCACGTAGTCAAGAACATTACGATTGTCGAGAACGAGGTTCTGCGCCAGTTTGGCGGTGCGCGTCCCGGCAAACAGCAATTGGTCGCCGGGTTGCAGGAGCATCTCGTCTGCGGGTTGTTCGTGGTCACGACCGTCGCGCAGCAGCAGCAAGGGCATCAGCGGCAGGGTCTCGGCACGCGCCGCCGGATCGTGGCGCAAGCGGCCAAGCGTCATCGGCTTCTGCTCCATCATCAGCCACTGGTGCACCGCCGGCGCCTCGGCGGCATTCAGCTTGACTCCCCAGACCAGCGGCACGCGCCGGCCACAAAGCGCTTCGAGTTGCCCGGCGAGCGCCGCCGCACGCGCATCTGGCCAACAGCGAAGCAGGCCGAAAAACCGGCTCAGCAAGGGTGAGGTAATCAACGCCAGGCATTCGCGCGCGACGATCTTCGACGGCACCATCGTGAAATCGGCATCGTAAGCGTCGAACAGCACCTGATTGGCCATCCGGTTCTGGCGCAGGACGACGAACAGGTCCGGGTTGAGCTCCTTGGCGGTCATCGCGATCGAAAGGTTGTTGGTATCGTGGTCGCTGCCGGCGACGATTCCGACCGCCGTTTCGATCCCTGCCCGGCGCAGTGGCTCGGCCTCGGTACCCTGACCCACGATGTGATGGACGCTGCTCGACAGGTTCGGGTCGGGGTCGATCACCGTCAGGCTCATCCCCTGCCGCTCCAGATTGCGAACCACCGCCTGCCCGAAACGACCATAGCCGCAGATCACCCAGTCGCCGGCCGGAGGATCATGTCGTTCGGAAACTTTCTGACCTGGCAGGCCGGTCAGCAGATCGACGAGACGGTACCAGTTCGGCGAATGGATCGCCTGCGCCAGATAGTCGGCGAATTTCTCGAAGTGATTGACCACGTAATGCGTTCCGAACGACATCATGTTGGCCTCGATCGACGGGCTCGCGACGCGCGCGACGATCATCAGACGCGGATTGATCAGCCGACTGGCGATCGCCACGGCGAGATTCGCCGCATCGTCGTCGGTGATCGCCAGCACGCCGCGACAACTGCGGTGCTTCAGGCCGGCCATCAGCAGGTGTTGCGGCTGCGCCGCGTCGGCACAGAGAGCCAGGATATCGGCGGCGAAGTCCTCGAGTTCGAGTTCCTGGATGCGCGCCTCACTGCGCTCGATGGTCACCACCCGGATGCCGTCGTGGTCGAGCGCGCGCGCAATCAGCAGGCCGGTCTCGCCGCAGCCACAGAGAATATAGAAGGGTTCGCCGAGCTGCCCGATCCGGCGGATAAAACGTGCAGTCAGCAGCACCTGCTGAAAGCCCCGGTCCTGAACCAGCGCCAGCAGGCTGATGATCGAGTACGACCAGCCAATCACCGAAAGGAAGATGACCACCGTCACCCACATCCGCTGCGCTTCGGAAAACGCGCCGGGCAGCTCGCCGAAGCCGATCGTGCTGGCGGTGTAGCTGACGAAGTAGAAAGCGTGAAAGAAGCTCATCGGCGGCGCCGGCTGCCCTGCTGCGTCGATGCCGGGAATCAGCGTCAGCCCGAGGGTCGACAGCGCATAGATGACGATCAGCACGATCAGCGGCGCCCGCATCCGCCGCAGGGCCAGGAAGAAGACGCTGGCGTTCATCGTGGGAGACCGTTCAGCGCCGCAGCATCACGGTTTCGGCGATCAGCAGGATCACCGAGACGATGTTGGCAAAGAGCGCGCCGCCGCTCAGCGAGACCACGCTGATGGTGACCTCCGGCGACATGCCTTCACCGGTGACATGCGCCGCGATTCCCCAGACGCAGGCCGCCGCCACCAGTTGCAGGTCGGCGACCAGGCTGGTCGACAGGTGCACCGCACCGATCTGCGTGCGGTCGCCGAATTTCAGGACCGTGGCCACCAGGTTGACGACGATCGCCGCGAACAGCTCGTAGATGTGGTGATGCTTCGGCTGATCGATGTCGCCAATGAAGAAACCGAAGTTCAAGGTTGCGGCCAGAACGATGAAGAAACCGAAAACCACTTTTTCGAGATTCATGAATCTCTCCCCCAAGCCGGCTACCATCGCACCATCGACGATGGTATGGCGCGAGAGGATACGCGCGTACGCGGAGAATGAAAACCGGCCGCGCCAGCCGAGGCCTGAATGAAAGTATCGGGAGTGACCGACAGGCTCCCCTCCCCCTCGCGGGAGGGCCACCCTTCCCGTCCTCTCCCAGAGAACTCCGGAACCGTGCGGGAACGCGCATACAAGGGGGCCCTCCCCGACCCCTTCCACGGCCCGCGCTGCAGCGCGGGCCGGTTGCGGCGGCGCGGAGCAGTGCTCCGCGAAACCCCGCCTTCGCCCCCGCGAGGGGGAGGGACGATCACCGATGTCAACGCATTTCCATCGAACGAGGGACTGCGACCAACACTTTCATTCACACCCCTTCCGTCAGGGCTGCTTGCATTGCCGGTTTTCGTTCGTATAATCCTTGACTCTACCAGGTCATACGGCATGGCAAGCATTCGGGAGGTGGCATGAAGGGTTTCTTGAATCTGCTGGCGAAGGCAAAGCTGATCGAACTGTCGGAAGACGAGCGGCTGGCGGCGTCGGCGGAGCCACCACCGGAAGCCCTGACGGCCAGACCCGAGGTGCCTGCACCACCCCGGCTGCGCGAGCAAGCGTCCGACGAACCGGCAACAGTGCCAGCCACCAGCGCGCTGCCTTCGCTCGCGGAGGCCTGTCCGGCTCCGGATGGCGATGCCCTGGAAGGCCATGCCTTCGAAGACATTTTCGCTGCGGCCAAAGTGCCTGCCTCGCCGTATCCGGCCGAAAAGCTGCTGCGCCTTCTCGACGGCCTGCGCGCCATGGATGCGGGGACCCGCAAGATGGCGGTGCTGGCGATGGATGCGGCCGACGATAACTGGCAGATCAGCGATTGTCTGAGCGACGCCGATTTCAAGATTGCCGCGCTGGAAGATCACAAGCGGCAATTGGCTGCGCAGTTGCAGGACCGCGAGCGGCAGTCCAGCGAACTCGTCGATCAGATCAGACAGGTCCTCGAAGAGGGAACAGCAGCGATCCGCAAACAGATTGCCGAACTCGAACAGTTGCTGGAACGTGAAGTGACCCGTGCGGCACAGGAAACGACCAGCGTCGAAGCGGGCCTGCGCACAGCACGGGAATCCGCTGCGCGCGAGACGCGCCGAGTGGACGCCGAAATCGATCGCCTGCGTGAAATACCGGCCACTTTCAAGGCGCCCGACGCCGCTCACTGACCGTCATTCCCAACACATTCCCAATTCCAGCAAGGAGAACAATCACATGGCTCAACTGACGCCACTGGCCAAGGGACTGATCACCGTCGTCGTACTGGGCGTTGCCGGTTCGCTGGCCTGGAACTTCGGGCTCAAGGAGCGTTTTGCCGGTGGCGAGGGGGCGCCCACGAAACCGACGACGGCCTCGCCCGCGGTGGTTCCCAGCAAGTCGACGCCACCGGCCAGGGTGACGACAGCCGAAGACCGGAACGCGCCACTCGGCAGCGCCGCCAACCCGCTCAAGGTCAGCCTGGTCAGTTTTCACGGCTATGCTCCGGCGCTGGTGGCCAATGGCAACGACCTGAATACCCAGCCGGGTTCGCTTTACGGCAAGGAAGGGATCCATGTCCGCTTCGTGATCCAGGACGACATTCCGACACTGGCCACCATCTTCGAATCCGGCGCCGCGCAGTGCGCCTGGCGGACCTCGGATTTCTGGGCACAGGAACAGCCCAACTTGCGCAACGCCGGTCTCGATGGCAAGGCAGTGATGATCGTTGACAACACCCAGGGTGGCGATGCGGTCATCGCCCGCGATGCGGCGGTCAAGGCGGTCGAGGACCTGGCCGGTCGATCGGTCGCGCTGCTGCAGTTCACGCCTTCGCACGGCATGCTGATCGACGCCATCGACAATTCATCGCTGACCGCACGCAAGAAGGAAAGCCTCAGGATGGTGTTCATCAACGCCGAGGAAGGCACCGCCGGCGTGCGCGCGGCGCTCGAATCCGGTGCCGTCGACGCGGCCGTGCTGTGGGACCCGGATCTGGCCCTTGCCCTGCGCAATGTCAAGGGAGCGCATGTCGTCTATTCGACCCGGACGGCGACCAACCTGATCTTTGACGTGATGGTCTGCGACGCGCGTCTGCTGGCCAGACCGGAAGGGCAGACGGTGGTGCAGAAGTTCGTTGCCGGCTGGATGGCAGGCGTGCAGGCAGCACGAGCCAACCCGGACAACGCCGTCGAAGCACTGGTCAGGACGCAGGAGTTCTTCAAGCTGCTGGCCGACAAGGAAGGCCGGCCGTTCGTCAAAGCCCTGTTTTCCAACCTGGTCTGGACCGATGTCGAGGATAACGCGCGCATTCTCGGGCTGGCCGGCGGCACCAATCATTACGAGCGGGTCTACAAGCGCTTCGACGAGATCTATCGCAAGGCGGGCGCGCTGGCCAATCCCAAATCACCGGTGATCGCGCCGCAGGACAGCTTCGACTATCGCTACATCAAGGCCCTGCTCGGGCAGAACAAGGCGGCGGCAGAAGCCGCCGCCAGGCCGCAGACGACGTTCACCCAGGCAGCACAGAAGGAGGCGACACAGCAGGAGGCGATGGTGACCAAACCGGTCACCGTGGGTTTCGCCTCGGGAAGCGCCGAATTGACCAAACGCGCGCAAAAGACGGTCGACACCGAGATGGTGCCGTTCATCGAGAACAACGGCAAGGCCTACTTCGAGGTCAGCGGCAATTCGGATGCGACGGGTGCCCGCGAGGTCAATCTCCGTCTGTCGGCGGCGCGCGCGCGCGCGGTCGTGGACTATCTGTCGACGCAATGGGAGTTCCCGCGCGAGCGTTTCAAGATCGTCGGCAACGGCCCGGATCGGCCGCTGTGCGTCGAGGCCAACGCCGCCAATGAAGGGCTCTCGATCGAGGAATGCCGGGCGCTGAACCGGACCACACGGGTCGCCGTTTTTGGCGGACGCTGACCGGCATGGCCAGGTGCGCATGAGCGAATTCTGGAACCCCTACGCGCCGCTCGATGGCCGACAGCGACAATGGCTCGGCGTCGGCGCGGTGCTGGCGCTGTTGCTGGTATGGAGCCTGCTGGCGGTCTCCGGGCTGGTCAGCTCGACCAAACTGCCGGCACCCTGGGAAGTGGTCGCAGCGCTGTCGTATCTGAGCTGGCATGAGGGCGACAGCCTGTTGTTCACCGCGACGCTGTGGTCGGTCGGCCGCCTGCTCGTCGCGGGAGCGCTGGTGATCGCCATCGGCATTCCGATCGGCATCGGCATGGGTGCCGCACCGCGCGTGAACGCCGCCCTGTCGCCGCTGGTCGATCCCTTCCGTTCGGCACCGGTGGTCGCGCTGCTGCCGATCCTGGTGATGTGGCTGGGCATCGGCGAAACGATGAAGATTGCCTTCCTGTTCATCGGCGCCGTGGTCTATCTGATTCCGATGGTACGTGACGCGATCCAGGCGGTGCCGCAGAGCTACTGGATCGGCGCCCGCGACCTCGGCGCGACGCCCTGGGAATGCATCCACCGGGCAGTGATTCCGATGGCCATGCCGCGCATCGCCGATGCCGTGATCGTCGCCTTCTCGGTGATGTGGACCTACATCACCGTCGCCGAATACGTCAATGCGCGCCAGGGCCTCGGACAGCTGATCCAGAATGCCCGGCGCTTCAGCGCCTGGGATCAGGTCTTTGCCGGCATCATCGTGATCATCGCGCTGGCGTTGGCAACCTATCAGTTCATGGTCTGGCTGAAGCGCCGCCTGTATCCCTGGGAAACGCAGCAGTGACCGTGGCCAGGCCAACGGCAGCCAGGCCGCCGTCGGTGGTCGTCAGGGATCTCGTGCAGGAATATCCGACGCCCGGCGGTGGCGTGACGCGGGTCATCGACCAGGTCTCGCTGAGCTTTGATCAACCGGGCATCAGCATGCTGCTCGGACCCTCGGGCTGCGGCAAGAGCACCCTGCTGCACATGCTCGGCGGGGTACGGCCGATGGGCATCGATACGCCGACGGCGGGCAAGGTCCTGATCGACGGGGTCGAGTGCAACGGCCCGCACGACGATGCGGTGATGGTCTTTCAGCGCTACGCCAATCGGCCGGATCTGACGGTGTTCGACAACGTCGCCTTCCCGTTCCGGCTCCATCTCTGGAAAGCACGAGTACCGGAAGCCGAGTGGCGGCAGCGCGTGACCGACATCCTCAAGGCGGTCGGACTCGCGGACAAGCTCAAGCTGCGGCCGGCGCAGCTCTCCGGCGGCCAGAACCAGCGCGTTGCGCTGGCGCGCGCGCTCGTCCTGCGGCCGCGCATCCTGCTGATGGACGAACCCTTCGGGGCGCTCGACGCACAAACCCGCGAGGAAATGCAGCAATTGTTGATCGAGTTGTATCAGTCCTGGCCATGCCTGGTGGTTTTCGTGACGCACGATGTCACCGAGGCGCTGGTGCTCGGCGACCGCGTCATCGTCCTGTCCGCACAGCCGGCGCGCGTTGCCGATGATTTCGTGATCAGCGAAGCACGGCCGCGCTCGGCCATCTGGCAACGCTCGCGCGAGGCGCAGGCACTCGAAGAGCGCATTCTCAGGCAACTGCACCAGGCCAGTCCCGGCCGGGGCCAGGTACGGGTGACGGTGTAGCCATGGCCGAGGCGAAACCCTCCTACGTCCGGGAGGTTCTGACCAGCCAGACCAATCTCTACGCCTTCCTCGGTTCGCTGGCAGTCGGGGCATTGCTCTCGATCCCCTTCGGTTTCGCGGTCGGTGCGGTGCCGCTGATCGCTTTTGCCGCCGGCGACATCCTCGCCGCGCTGCACATCCCGTCCTTGCCAACCTTTCGGGAAAAGGTCGACCGGCGCTGGCGGGCGAACGTCCGACAGACCTCGCGCGAGCAGTGGATGGCCGAGATTCAGAAGCGCGCGGGCAAGCGGGTGCCGCCCGTGCCGACCTTGCGTACCTATCAGCGCATGTACGAACGCGTCCAGTCGCTCTATCAGCGGGCCGACAGCGGCCATGGCCGTCTCGCCTGGCGCGATGTCGAGCAGCTCGAAGAGGTCACGCTCGAATACCTGGCGATGTGGCTGGCACTCCTGGTCATGAACGACCGCGCCGAGTCGGTCAATCTGCGCGAGGTCGAACAGCAGGTGGCGGCGCTGGACAGGGAACTCGCCGCCCCCCGTCCCGGCACCGACCTGCGGCAATTGCAGAAGGCAAGAACCGATTACCTGGCCATCATCGAGCGGCACCACCGCATGCTCAGTCGCCGGCGGGCGATCGAGGCGGCGATGCTGTCGATGCCTGACCAGCTCGACGAGATTTATCAGACGATCATGACGCTGCCGGTCAGCGAAGACGTCGGCACGCGACTCGAAGAGGCGATCGGCAGGCTACGCCTGCAGGAAGACATCGAGGCCGACCTCGCGAGCGATCTCGCCGAAGCCTTGCCAGGCGTCGCGATGCCGACCTCGACTGCTGCGGCGGCACGGCAGCAACGCCTGGTCGCGGTCAGCGGTCGTAGCCGCGTCGGTTAATGTAAAAGTCGCGTCAGCGACTTACGAAAGGAAGAAAACGATGGCTGACATCAATTTTGTCGGGCGCCTGTCCAACCTCTGGTCAGGTTTTGTTTCGCTGTGGATCACCGATGTCGAAAAGCGGCATCCCGAGATCGCTTACCAGAATGCCATCGACTCGATGATCGACAAATACGGCAAGCTGAAGAGCGCCACCGCAGCGATCATGCGTCGGCGAGAGGAGATCTCGGCGCGGCTGGACAACGAGCGCAACGAACTCGCGGCGATCTCGGCCGACCTCAACGCCGCGCTCGCCACTGGCCAGGACGAACTCGGCATCGTGCTGATCCAGAAAAAGAACGCCCTCGAAGCCAGCATCAAGGTCCTCGAGCAGGATATGGAACAGGCCCGTACCGATGCACAGGAGGCGAAGGATTCGCTGATCCAGGTCAAGGCCGAGATTCAGAAGCTCAAGGATGAGAAGGATCGCATGCTGGCGCAGATGCACAGCGCGCAGGCGCGGCTGAAGATTCAGAACCAGCTCGATGGCCTGTCGGTCGATGCCGAAGTACGGGCGCTCGACAATGTCCGCGAACACATCAGGAATACCGTTGCCGAGGCCAGGATGGGCAGCGAGCTGCGCGATTCCGATCTCGACGTCAAGCTCGCGCGGCTGCGGCAGAGCAGCGGTGCGATCACCGCCCGCCAGCAGCTCGAGGAAATGAAACGCGCGCGCAGCGTCCAGACCGACAGCACCGGCAAGTCGATGTGATGCGCGAGGTGATGCGCAAGATGATACACACGGCCATGCGCGACCGCCGGCGCTGCCCCGCCCGCGTCCCGGCATGAGCCCCGGCAGCAACGACCGGCCAGCCCTGCCCGCCTGGGCCGAGACGCTGCGCCAGAAATACCTCGCCGGCGAAGCTTCGGTGTTCGTTCTCTACCGCAACGTTTTCGACCGTTATCGGGTCGGCGAACGCTATTACACGCTGTTGCCCTTTCTCAGCGAAGTCCTGCTCAAGGACAACAAGCCGCACATCTACGAACTCAGCATCGACCTTGGCGTACGCGTCATTCAGGGCGGCAGCGCCGAAGAGAAGGCGGCCCTCTACCGCCATCTTGAAGGCAAGGGACTCAACGGCATCTTCGAGTCGCTCGAACGGCAGATGCGCGAGCAAGGCTCCAGTGCGCTCCTGATTCCCTACGCCGGAACCCTTTTCCCGGCCGCCGAACTGCACCTGCTCTCGCTCGAGGAGCGCGGTGCGTTCACGGCCCTGCATCGCTGGTCGCTTGACGAACAATTTGCCAATCGCGACAACGTCGTCCTCCTGGTCAGCGAATCGCTGGCCGACCTCAGCCCGGCGCTGCTGACGCATCCACGCGTGCTGGCGATCGAGCTGCCGATGCCCGACCGGGCCGACCGGCATGCAGCAATCCGGCACTACGCACCAGGCATGCCGGCAGCCGAGACCGAGCCACTCGCCGATCACACCGCCGGCCTGCGCCTGATTCAACTGGCCAGCATCGTCGCCAGCGAAGCGCCGCAGGGGATGAGCCAGACGCAGCGGCGGACGCTGATTGCCGACCTGCTGCAGGGGAGCCCGCAGGCCGCCGAGCGTGCCGACAAACTGGCAGCGATCACCGCCGGCATGACGCCCGCCGAAATCCGCCAGCTCGTCGATCCAACGCGCGCGCTGCCCGGGAACAGCGATCCGGCAAGCGAAATGATGGCCCTGGTACGCCAGCGCAAACGCGAATTGATCGAAAAGGAATGCGCCGGCCTGATCGAATTCATCGAACCACGGCATGGCCTGGACAGCGTCGGCGGCAACGCGCAGATCAAGGGCGAACTGCTCGACATCGCGCGCCTGATTCAGAGCGGCGAGCGCGCGCGCGCGCCGATGGGCCTGCTCGCCGTGGGACCGATGGGCGCCGGCAAGACCTTCGTGATCAAGGCCTTTCTCAAGGAAGCGGGGCTCTCCGGGATTGCCCTGAAAAACTTCCGCTCGAAATGGGTCGGATCGACCGAGGCCAATCTCGACCGCGTCCTGGCAACCGTCAAAGCGATGGGACCGATCGCGCTGCTCATCGACGAAGGCGACCGCAGCTTCGGCCGGCAGGGTGACGATGCCGACGGCGGCACTAGTTCGCGGGTCATTGCCCGACTCAAGGAATTCATGTCCGATCCCGACAATCGCGGCCAGGTCCTGTTCATCCTGCTGACCAACCGCCCCGACAAGCTCGATACCGACATCAAGCGCCCCGGCCGCCTCGACCGCAAGATCCCCTTTTTCTACGCCGAGACCGCGGCCGAACGCGCCGCCATCATGGGCGCCGTTTTCGGGCGCTACCGGGTGCCCGTCGATTTCCCGGAAGAGCACCTGCTGGCCGCCTGCGAGAGGCTCGAAGGCTATTCCAATGCCGACCTGGAAGCCCTGGCCCTGCTCGCCGCCGAGTTTGCCGAGCGGGCGCAGCGTACCGATTCGCCCCTTCCTTTGCCCACGCGAGCAGGTGCCGCGGCCACCCCGGCAGTCAGTCGGGAAGTGCTCGCACGCGCCGTCGAGGACTTCATGCCACCGCA
This sequence comes from Accumulibacter sp., assembly GCF_036625275.1. Classification (GTDB taxonomy): domain Bacteria; phylum Pseudomonadota; class Gammaproteobacteria; order Burkholderiales; family Rhodocyclaceae; genus Accumulibacter. The sequence continues at coordinate 7,653 of NZ_JAZKUD010000056.1, read as the reverse complement.
GGAAACGGCCATGGTGGGCTACATGGAAATGCTCGCGGTCGCTGAAACCTCGCGGCGCTCGCTGTTGCCGCAACGCTTCCGGTCGCTGTCCGCGCGCGAGGTGCAGGAACGGCTTGCCGAACTACGGCGTCAGATCCCCTCTTGAAGGAGTTCGTATGTTCCCTCTGCTCGAAAATGTCTCCCTCGATGCCGGCCAGAGCATCGCCGCGACCCGCCTGCTGTTGCGCATCGCGCATGTCGATGGCGCCAAGACCGCCGAGGAAGTGGCCCTGATTCGCTGGTTTCATGATAGCGGTTGCGACGACAGTGTCGACTGGCCGGCATTCGACCGCCTGCCAGCCACCGGACAGCCGGGAGAATTCGCCGGCATCTTCGGCGAAGCGGCAGAGCGCGACCTGGTGGTCGCCACCTGTCTGATGGTCGCCTATGCCGACGGCGCGCTGACTTCCGAGGAACTGGCGGGAGTGCGCGGCGTGGCCGAGGAAATCGGCATGCCGCCAGCGCGTGTGGATGAACTGCTGGCGCTGGTCAAGGACTACATCCTGTCGCAACTGGCCAGCCTGCCCGACGCCGGCTCGGTAGCGGTCGTGGCGCGCGAACTCGGCTGAAGTTCTGGGAGGGTTGCGGGTTGTGGTGACATTGATCGGGAGCCATGCCGGGGGTGGAAAACCGACATTCGACGCCATACGAGTGTAACGCTTGTGGGTGGAGCCGCGAGGTGCAGCTCATGACTCAGGCTCTGCATTACTGCGGGTAAACGAGTTCGACGCGCCGCATCTTTTCACGGCATCCACTGGAGTTACAAGCCGAAGCGGTCTTCTCTCGCCCTACGGCGTAGCGGCGGAGTTGATTCCTCGGCACACCGTAGCTGCGCAGCAGTTGATACACGGAATTGACCCGCTGCTCGGCGATGGCGAGGTTGTAGGCAGCACTTCCCAAGTCATCAGTACTTCCAACCAGTGTGACTACCAACTTGGGGTTTTCTTTTAGACGTAGCGCGTTCTGCTGCAATTTGTGGCGCCCTGCGGCGTCCACGCTTGTCTTCCGGAGCGGGAAAAATATGCTGTTTTCGTCGTCGATCGCCGCAATGATCTGCGCCTCGCTCGGTACAAGCACCTGGGCGGTCGGAATTGGATCGGTCGGAATTGTGGTCAGCTGTTGAGTCGGCTGCCCATCACTTGGTGACGTGGGTACCAGCAGCGTCCCCGCGCATCCCGCCAGGAGCAATACGCACAACAGCCAGCAGATGGATTGGGCCTGCACCATCCTAACGGATCTCCCTCTCCACTTGCTCGTCCATGTCAGCCAGCGTCATCTCGGCATAGGACTGATCCTTGCCAGGCAGATGAGCGATCAACTCATCTAGATTGACGTGCAATGTTTTTAGGGCCACAAGGGGGATCTCCGAAAGCGCTTCAGGTAGGACACCCTCGGCTGGTCCCGGTAATGCAGCCAAGGCTACGATACCCTTCGGTGCGATCCGCAGACCTACTCGGCGCTGGTCACCCCGGCTGCGTTCTTTTGTCAGGCAGTCTCGCATGACCAGTTTGTCGACCAGCAGACTGGCGGTGGATTGATGGATCCCCATGCGAACTGCCAACTCGTTGATCCCCATTCCGGGACTGTTCTGGATCTCCTGCAGCACCCATGTCTGGGAACCCGACATGCCACAGCGCCTTTCGACCAGGCGGAAATGCTGACGCATGGATCCATAGATCAATCGAAATTGTTGCAGCACTTTCATCATCAGCAGCGAAGAATCAGGGTTCTGGTTTGTTTTCACGAAGCGACCTGAGAATAGGGTTGCATCAATCTGTGCCGTGAATTATATTGATGATCAACATGTATGCAAGGCTTTTATTTTAATAGTTTGCTTTTCGACCAGGACTTGAGGGGAGTTCCCCGTTTATTAAGTTGAATGCCATCCAGATCTTCGGCCTAGTTCTCGTGGGTGGCCTGACCGCCGGGGAGGTTTCGCGACGCGTTTTCTTTTTGCCCCGTACGACCGGTTACGTCCTGTTCGGCCTGCTCAGCGGACAAAGCGGGCTGAACTGGATCACTCCACTCAACATCGAGTCAGCGCAACTGTTGATCGACCTGGCGCTTGGCTTGATTCTCTTCGAGTTGGGCTATCTGGTTCCTCCCACGCACGGCCAGGATGGCCTGCACCGCTTGCTGGCCGGAATCGTAATTTCGCTGGCCACTGGCGTCCTGCTGTTTGTCTTGTTCACCTTCTGGGGATTTTCTCTGAGTACCGCAGGGTTCGCCGCCGCACTCAGCCTCGCCACCTCACCAGCAATCACCGTCGCCACCTGCAGCGATGTCGGCGCCAAGGGTGAGCGCAGCGGCCTGCTCTACACGATGGTGGCGATCAACGGTTGTGTCGCTTTTTCCGCAGTAGTTCTGATGACGCCTTTCCTTACCGAAACTGAAGCATTGAGCAACATGGCACGCCTCGGCAGTTCGCTGGCCAGCATGGCCGCTTCGGTCGCGATTGGCTGCACCTGTGCCGGCCTCGTGCTGCTCGGGGCCCGCAGACTCGAACGCCAACCGGAACATCACCATCTGCTGATTTTGGGCAGCATCGTGCTCGGTGTTGGCACCGCCATCTCTCTGGACATATCGGTGTTCTTGCCGATGTTGATTTTCGGCATTCTGGTGCGCGCCATCGACCGTGAGCAGAAGGTCATCGCCGTCCGCATTGCCGGTGATGCGCGTATCTTTCTCGTGATCACCTTCGTTCTTGCCGGTGCAGCGCTGGATATTGGCCAACTGAACGACTATTGGCCGGAAGCGTTGCTGATCGCGCTGACTCGCCTGCTTGGCCAGTTACTGGCAGCACTGCTCGTTGGCAAACCCCTTGGCCTTTCCCACGGGGAACGGGTGCTACTGACCGTCGGCCTGCAGCCCATGTCGAGTGTCACCCTGGTGTTACTGACCAATATGCAGATGCTATACGCCGGCATGGAACCCAGGCTGGTCGGATCGCTAATGGCGACGATTCTGTTGATGCAGTTGTTCGGTCCGATGGCCACCCAGACCGCCATCAAGGGCTTTGGCGAAGCCACTCGGCTGGCGCCCAGGCAGCAGGACGCCAGGGGTGCGGAAATGGCCACCTCACCTGGAAAACCGACACCATGAGCAGACGTCCGCTACGCATTGGCCTGGCGACCCGCATCTATCACCGACGGCACGGCGCCATCGGCCTGCAATCCAAATCCCTGCAGCATCTCGAGCAATCAGTCGCGCACTGGGTGATGTCGCGTGACGTGTTGGTCTTCATGATTCCTTCGGTCAGCAGCGACGACCTCGTCCACCGCAGCAGTATCCGCCTCTCGAATTACCCGCAGCCTCTTGACGGGCTGGTGCTGCAGGGCGGTGCGGACATCAGCCCGCAAGGCTACAGCGAGGAGCCGTTACACGGGAACTGGGCCGGCAACCGCCTGCGCGATGCCGACGAGACAGGACGGTCGCTGGAGCTTTTGACAAGTGTTTGAAAGTCTACTCTCAACGTTGCGCGAGACCTGGGAAATCCTGCAGGAGCGTCTCTTCTTTTTGCCCCCTTTTCCGGAGAACATCGACTCGCTAGCGCTGTTTAGCCTGCTACTGGTCGTCGGGCTGTTGATCGGCGAATGGCTGCACGCGCATGCCGGCGTGCCGAGGGTGATCGGTTACGTGCTGGCGGGCACGCTCTTCGGGCCTTCACTGCTCGGCTGGATCAGCATTGAGGCGCTGGCACAGGCGCGGCCGATTGCGGATGCGGCACTTGGCCTGCTGATGTTCGCCGTCGGACGGCGGCTCGACCTCCCCTGGCTAAGCGGTAACCCGCAATTGCTGCGCAGCACGCTAAGCGATATCACGCTCTCCTTCGCCTTCATCTTCGCCTTTGCGCTGCTGGTCGGCCTGAGCCCAGCCTGGGCGGCAGCAACGGCTGCGGTAACGATGGCGTCCGCTCCCGCTGTCGTGCTGCTCACAGTCGAGGAATCGAGGGCGCAGGGCCAGGTGACGGAGCGAGTCATCCTGCACACTGCTGTCGGGTCTGCGGCCTCCTTGATCATTTTCACGATAGTGCTCGGCATCGTCCATGCCGAGAACAGCGACGACTGGCTGAACGCTCTGGCGCATCCACTGTGGGTGGCCGTCGGCGCACTGCTCGTTGCGTGGCTGATTTCCCGCTTCGCGCTGAGCATCGCCCGGCTACTTCCCAAGCGTTCGCTGGCCCAGGTCTTTATCCTCGTGGCAAGTGCTTTGCTCGCGGTCGGTACCGCACGCATGCTGGGCGTGCCTGTTTTTCTCACCCTTTTCCTGATGGGCGTTCTGCTTGCCCTGCAGGATGAACGGCAGACCCTACGCTACACGGAGCTACCGGAAGGCCACTGGCTGCTTGCCATTATCCTGTTCGTGATTGTTGGCGCATCGCTTCCCTGGCAGAGTTTTACCTGGCTGATCGGTTTGCAGGCGGTGGGTTTACTGATCGTACGCGCCGTTGCCAAGGTCGGCGCGCTAGCTTGGTCCGGTGGCAGCCTACCGTTGCAGAAGCGTCTGCTGGTCGCCGTCGGTATTCAGCCGCTGTCGGCTTCTGCGGTATTCATGGCTTACGAACTCTCCAGTCTCTACCCAGAGATTGGTCGTTCAGCGCTGGCTCTGTCGCTCTTCTCCGCTGCCACCATGGAACTGGCCGGACCGGCTCTGTGCCGTCTGGCATTGCGCAGATCCGGCGAGATGGGAGCCGACGGAAAAAACCAAGGAGGTATCGCATGAACAATCCGCCGGGAGAATTCAAGCACAGTGAACCGCTGACGCTAGGGGTAGAACTCGAATTGCAATTGGTGTCGCGGCGTGATTTTGACCTGACACGCGGCGCGAGCGATCTGCTGGCCAGCCTCGACTACGATGGACAATTCGGTGACATTAAGCTGGAGATAACCGAGAGCATGATCGAGATCAGTACCTTGCCTCGCCCCACGGCGGAGGGCATCGCCGCCGATCTGGCCGGTCTCCGCGAGACGTTGCGGATGCACTGCGCACGTAACAACATTGCCGTCTGCGGTGGCGGAACGCATCCCTTCCACCGCTGGTCTGAGCGCCGCATCTGCCCTGGCGAGCGCTTCGACACCATTTACCAGCGCTACGGCTACCTCGCCAAGCAATTCACGGTTTTCGGCCAGCACATTCACGTCGGCTGCCCTTCGGCAGACGATGCGATCTGGCTGACCCAGGCCCTCGGCGTTTATGTGCCGGCCTTCATCGCCCTCTCTGCTTCCTCGCCGTTCGTAGACGGTGTCGACACTTTTTTCCAGTCGGCCCGTCTCAACGCCGTCTCGGCGTTTCCACTGAGCGGGCAGTGCCCGCCACTCGCCAACTGGGAACAGTTCCTCAAGCATTTTGGTTTGCTGCAGGCCTGTGGCATTGCGACGAGCATCAAGGACCTGTACTGGGACGTGCGCCCCAAGCCCGAATTCGGGACCGTTGAAATCCGCGTTTGCGATACTCCACTGAGCATCGAGCGCGCCACCGCACTAGCCGCACTGGCGCAGGCGCTCTGCCGCTGGCTGCTGCGCACGCGGCCGGAACTGCACACCGCGCAGCAGGCGCACGTCGCCCGCTATAACAAGTTTCAGGCTTGTCGATATGGAATGAGCGCAATGATTGCCGACCCGGTTGCACCTGGTCAGAGAGGGCTGCAGGTTCTCCTGACCGGCCTTCTGGAGAAACTGGCCGCAGATGCCCACGAACTTGGCTGCGCGCCATGGATCCAGAACCTGTGGCCAGTGGTCACCGCCAATGCGGGCGACGCTACAACGCTGCTGGGAAGGTATGCTGCGCATGGCAATCTGAACGACGTGGTGCGCGAGGCTGCCGAGCGACTGATGGCCTGTCCGCCGAGCAAACTCCCGGAGGTCTCAGGATGATACGGCGGCTGACGATGATTTCGTTCCTCCTTGCCACCACGGCTGCTATCGCCACGCCCGATCCGGGATGCCATTTTGAAACCGTCGCGGCAGGAAGCTGGAAGATTGGCCAGTGGGTCGACAAGAGCAACTGGCTGACGATTGAAAATCAGCGTGTCAGCCTGCAAGCGGCCGAGGTGTTCATGCCGTTGTTGCGGCTGCAACCGGCCCCTGGCAGCGAAGTTCTGCGTGCCGCACCTCGACTACTCGATATCGAAAGGATCGACGTTACCGACCCGTTGGATGGCCGCAAACGCGATGTTGGCTTCCTGCTTGACAGTCGTATTTTTGCAGACGGCCTGCTCGTCCTTCATAACGGGCGAATTCTGGTTGAACGTTATCGCAACGGCCTGCACGCCGAGGAGCCCCGCCTACTGCTCCAGGCAACGCGCCCACTGCTTGCCCTGCTTGGGGTGATCAGCATCGATCAGGGCAAGCTGGCGGCCGATAAGTCGGTAAGCCGTTTCATCCCCACCCTGCACGGGCAGGTCGGTCTACGAAAGCTATCCATCCAACGTCTTCTGCAGGCCGAGGAGCGGCACACCTGGTCCGCCGATGAACTGGAGCAATGGCGCAAGGAAGGGGGATGGACAAGCCATCAGCCGGAGAAAGGCATCCGTTCGTGGTTGTCCCAACCAGGTCGCTGGGACAAACCACTAGTCGATCGGGACACACCGACCTGGGCTGGCAACCCGAACGACGACCTGCTGGCCTGGGTCCTGGCCGAGAGCAACGCCACTCCGCTTGCCAGCCTGTTCTGCGAACAGTTATGGATACGCAGCCGTCCGGAACACCCCATCCTCTGGCTGACTGACCCACTCGGCATCGAACTTGCCGAAGGTCTGGGCCTGTCGCTACGGGACTTCGGCCGGCTGGGTCTCCTGCTTCTAGAGGCGCGCACCAACCGCAACCGCAGCAAGATCCCCCGTTGGTTCATCGAGACCCTGACCGCTTCGTCCGGTATTCGCAGCCCTGAATTGACGGGCCTGCCCAAAGGCAGTGAGCAACGTTACGGTTTCATCCACCTCGGCGGCAAACCCAACCGAGTGGCCATCGTCGGTAGCCACGGCACCAGCCTATATGTCGATTTTGACCATCGACTGGTCGTCGCGCTGTACGCCACCTACCCGCCGCCGGGAACGCCGGCTCTGTTGGCGATGCTGGAACAGTTCTGGAAGATCATTGACAAGGCGATCATCGCGCCGGGGAAACGCTGACCCTCACTCTCCAACAAACTCTAAAGCAAGACCACCCGCTGTAAGCCCTTACCAGAATCTGTTTCCGTAATATGGATGCGAGCCGACAAAGAAACGAGGTTTGGAGACGAGATGAAGCTGAAGTTTCTGGCGTGGTCGGAAGCAGATCGGGCAAAGTGGGTCGAGGTGGTAGCCAAGGTTTGCGACTGGCGAATGCGTCATCGTACTCAGACCTTGCTGCATTCTGGGGACGGGTTGCGGGCGAAGGCCATCGCGACGCAGCAGGGACTGCACCTGAACACGGTCCATGACCGACTGTATGTCATCCTAACGGACATTGCAGTTGCAGCCACCCCTGATGATGAAAGAAGATCCGAGTTGGGAAGCGGCGGGAAGAGGTCGCGCCATATTTTGGCGGCTTGACCCCGCAAGCTAACGGGACCCGCTGAACCGACTCGTACCCCGGATTGCTGCCATTGAGCGCACCCATTAAAAGGGCCGCTGGC
>NZ_JAZKUD010000055.1:0-26435 GCF_036625275.1 Accumulibacter sp. | reverse complement strand
CCAGGCGTGGTTCGTCGTGGCGGTAAAGCAGCTCGTTGGCCACCTTGCCGGAGGCGGTCTTGTAGGTCAGTTCCAGCGCCTCCGAGCCAAACCATTGGACGCTGACCACGGTCACCAGGGCGTCCGGAACGATGCCGCGGATGGCGGCGTGGGTCTGGAGCTGTTCGAGTTTCATGGCTGATCGGAACCGGTACGGACTACCTTGGACTGCTTGCTGGTGCCAGGAAGGGAATCGACAAACTTGACTACCATACTGTTTTGTATAGATATTCCATCAATACACCCTGTGGATGCCCCCATTTATGCCCCCAACAAACCTGTGCTGTACAACACTTGCTAGGCGAGCGGGAGCAAGCTAACGGAACTACCTTGCTCCAGGTTGATTTCTTCAAGGACCAGTATCTCCTGACAAGCATACCGCGAGATGAGCCCTTGGGGCGGTGAGGTATGGCTCTTTGCTACAGATGCGCTTGAACCCAGTCGCAAACAACGAGATCCCCCACAGCTTCCTGCAACCACTGCCACGGACTCTCTTGTTGCACGTTCGCAGGAGGATTCCGGCTCGATGTGGTCGCGGCACGCCTGGCAGTGGACTCCCGGATGTCCGCCAAACCAGGAATGCGCCGCCCGCCCGAACTCCGGTATGACCTTTCGGAGGTAGCTGCTCCTAACGAGTCGCCGGCGAGTGCGCCAACGCGTTCACCTGCTCCCGTCGACTCGCCTGGATCTGTTCGCTGATCCACACCTGCACTTCAGCCTCGACCCATCCGGACGAGCGCCCGAGCTTGATCTGCTGGGGGAACTCGCCCCTTTTGATCCGGTCGTAGATCGAAGAGCGACCAAGCCCCACCATGGCCTTGACTTGGGGAAGACGTATCAACCGCTGGTTCATTGAATCACCTCTCATTCAATCCGACAGACCCGCTCCGTTCGTGGGGATCCACAGTTGGTATTGAACAGGGCTCGGTGGCGATCGAGGGGGCGAAATGCAGCCGTGCAGAGCACACTTCGGACCTTGTCGAATGCTGGCGGCGATTGGCGGCACGCGCTGGACGGCAAACAGCGGGTTCCGACGGGTATCGAGGATTCTCCCCTCTGCCCACACCAGCGCCTCAATCGCTGGCTGAGGAACCAGAAAGCCCCCGCGCCGCCGCCTCCAGATCGACTCCTTCACTCGGCGGTTGCCCGTCACGACACAGATTCAGCTCGTAGCGAACGGCGAACGGAACTCGCTGGCCCTCTCTTGTCGGCACATCATCCTGCAGCAGAGTCGCCTGCAGGCGAGCACAACCCACCTGGGCAAACTTCGTCAGCGTTCTGACCTGAACCCGCACCGCCGCCGAGGATCGTGTCTGTGCCTGGAAAAACTCCGCCATCGGGCCACTCAGGTCCCCATCGGAGCGACCTTCGGGCGAATCGATCGCCGCGAGCAGATGCGCCTTCAGGTCCGCAGCAGCCAGATCGCCGCTGCCCAGCAGGACAGCGCAGCCAAGCGCCATGGCGAGTCCGGTTGCGCGTCGCTTCATCGCCGGTAGTAGCTCTCGACGCGCTGCTGAACGGTGCTTTGCACGTTCTGGCCGATCGCCAAAGCACTCGGCACGCGCACGCTCGCCACCACCTCGGCGATGAACTCGCTCAGGTCGATGCGCGAGAAGTCGATCTGCTCGAACTCCTCCGGGGTGAAGCCCGAACAATCCGGACGCTTGCCACTGCCCCATCCCTTACCCACCTGTCCCCTGCCCTGCTCATTGATGATCCGCGCCAGGCGGGAGTTGAAGCAGCAGTACGACTGCGTCTGTTCGATGCAGGTCCTGATGATCGGCACACGCCGCGAACAGAACGAACCCACGGGAACGCAGAGATTGGCCTCGCGGTGCATCGCCAGCAGCTTCTCGGCTTCCTGGCACGAGAGCAGCTCCGAGATCAGTTGCATGGCCACGGCGATCGCCAGCGAGTACGGGTCAAAGTAGAAATTGAAGGGGCCCACGGTTCCGAGCGAATAGATCGGTCCCCCGAGCAGGCCGGTACTCATCGTCCCTGTGGAGAGGGTCAGACCGTAGAAGCTGAACGACGGCTGGAAGTTCGTCGGGGTGAACAGCACCTCCGACGAGATCATCGCCTGCATGCCGGCCTCGACGTAACCGGCGTACTGCGGATACATGAAATCGAACAGGTACTTGCTGCCCGCATTGACGGCCAGCTGGCCACCCGCAGAAGCGCCCTGAATCGCCGCCGACATCACCGCGTTGTTGCTCTTGGCCGTGCCGCCGCCCTTCCGGCAGCAGTTGACCACACCGAAGAGCTTTTTCCGGCACTGCTCGGCAACGCCCGTGAATAGCCTCTGATCCGCCCCGTACACGCCGGCTTCGCGGGCCGCTTCCAGCGTCGCGACGACCCGACCGAAATCCTCATCGGCCGGATGACTGGTCTCGAAGCAGCCCGCGCCACCGGGACAGAACGAACTCTGATCGCACACCCTGCGCCGAGTCTCCGTGGCCGGCGAGGTCTGGCAGGCGTAGGTGCGCTCACTCATCTCGCAAGCACCCGAGGCCGCGCGGTCGAGACAGTCACTGGCGACCGGGGTGCATCCGCCGTCGATGAGTTTCTGGCAGTCATGGCTCAGTGCGGTCGCGGCGCAGGTGTAGTCCTCCGACCACGCCCAGCAGGAATCACCGGCGCTTTGCGCGCCTGCCGGCAGCGGCGAAACGGTGTTCAGGCAAACCTGCAGGCCGTTGATCGTCTTGCAGGGCGTGTCATCGGTGCAGGTCTGCACCGCATGGACGCAGTCGCTGCTTTGCGCCAGCGACGTGCAGGCGCTGGTGTCGAGGGTGTTCGAGGCGATGGTGTAGGACGTGTCGAGTGCCACCACCGGGCTGGTCGAGACCGTCACGTTGGTGCACCGGTAGGTTCGCGTCGCTTGTTTGCAGGACCCGTCGACAGCGGTGCTGTCACAGGTCGAACCGACCAGCACGCACCCTTCGGTCGCCTTGATCGCAGCGCAGTCGTCCGGCATCCGCTCGACACATTGATAGCGGTGATGCCGATCGACCTCGATCTGCCGTACGGTCGAGCAGGACTGGCTGGTTACGGGACGGTAGTCACTGCAGGTTTCCCGCGTGAATGACGCCGGCGTGGTCTCGGTCACTACCCGGCAGTTCTCGGCACCCCTGCCGGCCGTCACCCCGGTCGAGGCCATGGTCGGATGGCGGGCCACGGCATTGGCACGACTGATCAGGGGATCGTTGGCGCGATCAATCGAGAACGCCGGCCGCAGCGATGGATTGCGCGCCACGAAATTGACTGCTTCGCACTCCTGCCGGCGATAGGCATCGACCTCGGCCGGCAGGGTGGCGCACGCCGTGACCCGGGCGACACCCGGTCCCGACAACTGCCCCTGTCCAGCCTGGAAATACTGCGACTGTGCAGCGCTTGCACCGAAACCCGGCACGCTCGCAGCGGCCGTGCCGCGACCAATGCCCTGAAACGACGGATCGAGTGAACTGGCGCCGAGCGCCTTGCCGTCGGCGAAGGCGGTCGCCGGGTCGTCGCCCTGCGCCCACACACGGCTCGCCAGCAGCAGCGCCAGGAACAGCCCGGAGCGGCACTTCATGGCCGCGGTCCCGCAAGCCGGGCCGCATGGCGACGGGCGATGTCCGCCCATGCCGGCGCCTGGCGTTCGATCAGATCGAGCGCGTAGTCCTGGCCGACGTCGCCGTCGATCCGGATGAAGCTCGCTGCCGGCGCGCAACCTTCTTCGTCGATCTTCGCCGCCTGCCCCGACCGCGCCAATACCAGCGAAGGCACCTGTCGCACCTGGAACTGCTGGAAGGCCGGCGGGTGAATGAGGACCGTGACGTTCCGCTCGCCGACGAGCCGCGCGATCTCCTCGCCCGTTTGCGTCAGCGAGTGGCCCTTGAGACCGCGAAGGACCAGTACGGCACCCGATCGCTCGGATTGGTGGACGATGCGCTGCAGGGTCTCGCGCGGCAGCGAGAAGGAGACGAACACCATCAGCTCGGGAACGTCCGGGTTCGCCGAATTCCCGCCCGGCACGGACGGGCGGTGTGCCTGCGCGAGCGCAGCCAGGTCGGGAGCGCTCGCTGCCGGCTGCGGCAGGTTTCGCAGCTCGGGCACTACCGAAAGGCTCGAAGCCCCTGCCCCATCGATGGCGTTCAGCGTGGCAGCCATTCGCTCGCGCGCCGACTGCAGGTCGGCCTGCGGGACTGGCGCAACCTGCGCGAATGCCGGCGTCACCGTCAGACCCCAGGCCGTCGTCAGAAACATGGCCTGGAAACTGGCCCGCACCAAGGATTTGCTCATGGTCTCAGAACGCCCCCTGACAACAGTTTCGCTTGCGGAAGACCATGTACGCGAAATCCTCGCCCTCGAACGGGAACTCCCGTCCGGCGCCCCAGCGGATCGTCGATCGTCCGAGCGGCTGGCAGCACTTGCCCTCGATCCGTTCGGTCTGGGGAACCGGATAGAGCATGTGGTACTTGTAGCCGGTCTTGTCCATGATCGGTTGCGAGTAGTAGCCGCAGAGACCGTCCTCGCCGGCAGCCGCCCACATCAGCCCTTCGCGGTGCATCTTGGCGATCAGGCGGGTCATTTCCAGACTCGATGCCTGGACGCCGCCAAGGTGCGCCTGGACATTGCCGTTGAGGGGATAGAGACTGCCCTGGCAACCGGCACACCAGAACAGGCTGTTGAGCGGGAAGCCGGCACTGGCGGCGACACAATCGGCGGCACAGGCGGCGCGCGCCGGCAGATTGCCGAACAGCGCGACCTCCGGATTGAGCAGGAAGGTCAGCTCGTCGTCGTGCCACAGCGGGTCGAGTTCGGTGAGGTAGGCGACATCGAAGCCGCCCTGCTCCAGGCAGGCATTGTCGAAGATCGCTCCGAGCCAGACGAGGACCGGATCGACGTACCAGTGCGCGTGATAGAAGGAAGAGGTCGAGGTGCTGTCCTGGCTGAAACGGGAGCCGCGCGGCGCGTCGAAGCCGGGATCGAGTTCGAGCCCGCCGAGGCTCGTCAGGCAGAACGGCCGGCGGACGACATCGACCCGCCGCACCGGTTCCCAGAAGCTCACCTTGAAGCCGACCCGCCGCTTCGACGGACAGGTACAGATCGGCGAGCCGCCGGGATTCGGCGTGTCTTCCTGCCCCATCGACAACAGGGCCGCGCCGCCGAAGCGGATCGGCAGCATGCAGCGCCAGCAGATGTCGGTGATCGGGTTGGCGAAGCGACCGGTGCAGGTTGGCGTCGCCGCGACGAAGCCGGGACTGCCAAGCGACAGTGCCAGCAAGAGCAGGAACGCGATGTCACGGACGGATTTCATCGATTCGCAGCCGCTTGCCGTCCTGACTGACCACTGCCGGCACCTGTCGAATGCCCAGGCGACGCGTCAGGGTCCCACCCTGATCGTAGAAGACCCGGCGCTTCCACGAGCGCATCAGTCGCAGCGGCTCGCCGGCGACCAGGATCGCTTTCCCGCCGCCCGCAGACCGCTGCAGCATCTGTCGCGCCAGGGCGACCTGCCGGCGATCGCGGCCGTCGAAAAGGACCAGGCGTTCGCGCAGGGAAACGTGTTCCAGGGGATTGACCTTCTGACCGCGGGCGAACAGCAGCGCCCCGTCGGCAGTCCGGATGTCGCGATCGAGGACCCAGGTCGGATCCAGGAAGAAACGGCGCGGCGTCACCGTGGTCTGGACGCCGGGGACGGGCTTCGGTTTCTCGACGGCAGAGACGACGCGATCACGGTGCTCGCGCTGCTTCCGGGCGAGTTCGCCGGTCTGCGCCATGCGCTTCAGACGCGACTCGATGACCGCCAGCAGGTCGGGTTCGGCAATCTCGTAGGTCGGGCCGACGACGCCGAGTTCATCGCCACGGACGGCCGGCATCCAGCCGACCAGGAGCAATGCGAGGAGGGGAAGAAGCGTCGACATGGGGATCGATTCTGGTCTGTCGCTGCGCGCGATGGCCGCCGAAATGCGCAGCTCGCGGGCGCATTTCGGTGCATCGACGGACCCCGGCTTCAAAGCTGCTACGGTTGGTCGCGCCCGCCGCCTTCGCCAACGGGGACGGCCGGAATTCGATAGCAGTGCAGCTTGTTGCGGGTCTGAGAGAGGAAGACATCCGGGACGACGGCACCCAGACGCAGGATCTTCGTTCTCTCCAGTTGCAGTCGCTCGATCAACAGCGACTCGGCCTTGCGGGAGGGAAGCCACACGAAGGGACCGTCCGCTTCCGGCGTCAGCAGGCCATCCTGGATCGCCTCCCGCAAGGTGGCGACGACTTTCCGGATCAGCGCCAACCGTTCGTCTGCGCCAGCACCATCGGTCTCGTGCGGCACTGGACGCGGCTGCCTCACCCGCTCCGCGGGTTCGGCGGTTGGCGGCGGTCCGACCGGGCGCGCGGGCTGTCCAATCGCCATCAGCCGACTGACTGCCGGCTGCAGCCGAACGACCCGCCACTTCTCGCCGCTTTCGACCTCGATCTCGGTCACCTTGCGAAAGGGCGACAGCGGGTCGAGCGCCAGCCAGCCGTGGTGCGACAGCGCGTCGAGGATCGCCTTGCTCTCCAGACCGCAGCCATTGAACGCGTCCGGCCATTTGAGGCACACGACGCCGGCAGGGTCGACATGGGTCAGCGTGGCGGCGGATCGTTTGCCGGACTGGAGATCCCGGGCGAGCGCCTGCAGCGCTTCGCCGACCGCGCCATCGAGGTGATCGACTTGCGGCGCCGGAGGTTGCCGGTCGGGCGGCTCCTGGGGCTTCCCATCCGGATCGGGTGGTCTACCGGGCGTCGCCGGAAGTGGCGGATCAGGCACAATGCCAGGCTGAACCGGGACGTCAGGCGCTTTCGTTGCCGGGTCCTCGTCACTGAGCAGCCTGCCGGGAATCGAAGGGGGTGGCGGCTCGCTCAGCAAAGCCGGATCGCGCAACCGGATCGCCGTCAGGCGGAGGTTCGGGATCTTCCCGGCCAGCACCGCCGGGGCGATCAGCCAGTAGCGCTCTCCGCCGCCACGATCTTCAGGGATACTGGCCAGGCTGCGGTCGACGAGCATCTCGAGCAGGCTGTCCGGGGTTCTCGGCAGACCGGGGATCTGCTCCTGATGGACGAGGGCTGCGAGTTCCTCGCCGGCGGCCGGCCAGATCAGATATAGCTGCCCGTCGATGCACCACAGGCGCGCACCCGGGCGATTGATGCCCCACGTCCCCTCGCGGACCAGCCGGCGCATGAGGTCGAGCAGGAAGCGCTCGACCGGTAGACCGATCTCGTAGCCGGTGAACGCGACGCCGAGACTGCGCAGATCCCGCTCGACGCTGACCTGGTCCGATCGGACGACGAGATCGTGAATCGGGTTCTCGGGGCTGGGGGAGCCGTTGATGCTTTCCATCATCCAGAGCACGAGGTCGGTGTCGCCCTTGGCAAGCCACGCGAGGCCCTGCGCTCCGATGATGCGTTCAGCGATGAGGGCGGAAACGGCCTGGTGCTTCCTGCCACGATTATCGCGCCAGTGCAGGAAGTAGCGATCAACGCGATGCCGGGTGGCCCAGGCGTGGAGATCTTCGACGAAGGGGTTCCAGACCTCTGCACCTTCGCGGCTGGTGACGACGAGGTCGGTCACCGGCTTGCCCAGGTCGTGACAGAGCGCTGCCAGGAAGACGGCCAGGTGCCAGCGCGGCTCGAGTTCGCGGCGTCTGCGCGGGGTCTGCTCGCCGGGCAGCAGCACGCGATCGGCGGATTGAAGAGACCACAGGGCGACTTCGGCCGCATGCCGCAGCAGCCCACCGGCCCCGCGATGATGATGCGTCTGGCTGGCGGGCAGGAGGTGCGCATAGGACGCGAAACGGCGCAGGGCCGCGAGATGGTACTGCTCGAAGATCTCCGGCGTGGCGACGCCGGTTTCACGAATCTGGCCGATCAGTTCGCGCTGCGTCTCGATGAGCTTGTCCGGATGGGTGGCCGGCAGGCCTTTCATGAACGGGGGGTAGCGCGGAATCTCGTCGTCGAGGAGCGGTTCTGCAGGGGTGATCACCGGGAGGCTGGTGGCGAGCGCCTGCTTTGACGTTTCGGGGCGAATCGTCCTCTTGAGAAACCCGAACACCGGTCAGCCCCCTTCCCCGCTGCGCTGGCGTTGCGCACTGGCAAGCCCGCGGCGAATCGCCGGATCCTGCCGCAGGTGCTCGCGAGCCCGGTCTGGGTCGATGTCGAGGAGGTCGCAGAGCGAGTGGAAGGAGTTGGCAACCGGCGAACGGTCATGAAAGATCCAGATCAGGGCCTCGCGCTGGATGCTTCGGATCTCCTCGGGCGAGCCGGGTGCGAAACTGGCCCGACCCATGGCATCGTCGATCGCCTGTTGGACGACGGCGATCCACAGGCGCTTCGATCGTTGCGCGAAGACCCGTGCCGCCTGCTCGTGTCGCATCCCCGGTCCCCGGCCGTTCGTCCCTCAGAAGATCCGGTGGGCCCTGCCGACGATCTGCTGCCGGGCGACCCAGCCGGTCAGCCGATAGCGGGAGTCGAGGCTGTCGGGATGTTCGCCGGCGACGTAGTAGTGCGCCTCGGGGATCGTGCCGACGGCGCCGATTTCGAGAGATTCCCCGGTCCTGGCCCTTTCCTTGGCCCGGCCGACCGGGTAACCATCGACGAAGAAATCGCGGTCGCGGGCACTGACGATCGAGCCGGGCATACCGATCAAACGCTTGACGAAGAGGCTGCCCTGCGGATAGGGCCAGTGGGCCAGCCAGCGGAAGGCCACCAGGTCGCCGCGGTTCGGCAGGGTACCCTTTTGAATCAGGAAGAGCGTACCGGGAAGGCTTGCGGTGAGATTGAAGGCAACCAGATACGCGCGGCCGAAGGAGAGGTGCGCGGCGACGATCCAGAGGATCAGAGGTAACTCGAGGCCACGGAGATTGAGACGGCGAATCGGCATGGCCGGACTTTATCGGAGTGGTCGGGCTCCGGTCCTGGAAATGTGGCCGGCGATGGTGCATTTCGGTCTGCGGCCAGCCGGGCGGGTGTTCCGGTTGCAGAGGGCGGCGGGCGCAGCCGAGGTATTGCATTTTTGGCGACCTGTGCGATGCTGCATTGAAAAGTCTCTGGAGGTTCCCATGCCCATCGCTGCTGCTACTCACACCAGTGCCGTCTTCTGGTTTTTGCCACTGCTCGGCCTGCTGCTGATCGGGGTCGTGATGTTCCGTTGGAGTCGCCGGGCCAAGACCACGACGACTCGGCGGTTGGAGGAAGTGGAGCGTGAACTCGCCACGGTCCAAAGCCAGATCCTGCTGGTGACCACCAGCGCGGTTCCTGGCGGCAGGACGGTACGGACCCTGGGTTACGTGGAAGCCCTGTCGGATACCGAAGCCGCCTCGGATTGGGAGTATCGCCTGGCGGAAAAACAGGCGCTTCTCGGTCTCGCTCGCCAAGGGCTTGGCATCGGGGCCAACGCCATCGTCGGCGTGCGCAAGAGTAACGCCCACTACGATCAGGCCGGGTCGAAATGGCGTGTGGCAAGGGTAACGTACGCGGGGACGGCCGTGGTCGTGGACCAGAGGTTGCAGAGCACAGAGTGGGCCGCGTCGTGAGTCTGGCGCAGGCGGCGCGGCTGAATTCAAGCGGTCACCCTTCCATGAGCAAGCTCGGCTCTTAGTTCTACTTTGTCAGATTGCCTTTCAATCTGATGCTGATAGCATGGCAGCTTGCATTCGATAGGCAGATTCCATGGCTTGGTGCCGCCGTCGATGCCTATCGATGATGGATGCCGCGAGGTCTTCGTCGGTGACGATCTTGGTGGGCAACCGATGGCGCATGATCTCCACCAAGTCGCGGCAGGAGAGAAGTTCAGCCGTATCGCGATGGGCTATGCGCTCCTTGGCCAGGAACATGGTCGCGATCATGACCAGGGCCATGTGATGGTGCCACGCCTGCCAGCGGCGGACCTGATACTCGGCCATCCCGCAGGCGCCCTTGGCCTCCCGGAAGGACTGCTCGACGAAATGGCGCGCTCCCTGCATTTCCGCCAAGCGGCGCAAAGACGCCCTGGGCTTGGCATTGGACAGGCCGAATTTGAGTTTCGTCCCATCGAGTTCCCGTCGTACCAGGAGATGCCAACGGCTCGCCAACGGCGCCTCGCCGTCCCAGACCCACACCCGCTGGGTGAGATAGTCGGCCATCACCTCGCCCTTCTCGCCGTCACGGATCGACAGACGCCCCCAGGCGGATGCCGACTGCGAGGCTGCCCACTCGGCCACCGTCATGGGCACCGCCGTGGTCTGCAGCCGACGGGGCGCTCGACCCTTCGACGAACGACGAGCCACCACGGTGGGTGCGGGATCCTGGAGATAGATCGCCTGATCCGAATGCACCTCCGCGAAGAAGCTCTCTCCCTCGCCATCGAGTTCCCCGAGCAGCCAGGGCAAGTGCCCGTAGCCGCCATCAAAGGGCAGCACCACGTTTTCTGATGGTCTGGCCTGGTTCAGGGTCGTCACCGAAGCCGGGTGCGTACATCAGCCGACCGTCGTCGCCGGACGAAAACCGAAAGACTGGCCAGAGTTCCGGTGGATCAACACCGTCCTGGGCAATCTCAACACTAGCCTGACCGATAGCTATCATGCAGTCAACTTCCGAAACTACTCCGCTCGATACTTGGCGGCGTTGACCGACCGCTTCAACCGTCGATTCGACCTCAGCACGCTGCATCACCGATTGCTACTCGCCGCTGCTCGCTGTGGCGCGCACCCCGAGCACAAGATTCGCTTGGGTGAGATTCGTTGCTAATCAGGAGATCGGAAGCCTCTTCGTCACCTCCTTCGGTTGCGAGTGATCGTTATGCGGGCTGACCAGCAGTCTGATGGGTCGCCGGCCGCGGTGCCGAAGTCTGCGTCCTGACCGCGGTCGATCTTGCCATGCCGGGCTGGCGCTTGCGCCTGCGGCACACGCTGTTGGGCGACGCTGAGCGTCTGCAGGCCACCGGCAGCCGGGCCTCCTCGGAGCACCTGCTCGCGCGATGGCCGGCTGAGTCCTGCAGCAGCAGGTTAGGCTGCACGCCGGCAGACCGGCACCCTGTCTGCCGGCGACCGCTTCAGCCTGTCGGCTGCAAATCAGACCGGCTTGCGCCGCCCTGCCACTGCGCGCATCACGCCCAGCGCGGCGAAAAGCAGCGCGCCGATTGCGGATTCCGGCAGCAGCGTGGTACAAGTCGCGAGATCGCCGGCACCGGTCCGGTACGGGTGCAGCACGCTTGGCAGCAAGTCGAGGGCGGGGTTCCACAGCGCGGCAGCACCAGTTGCGGTGAAGGTGCAGCCACTCGGCTGACCGAGCGGGGACTGGATCGACCTGGCGTAGCGATCGATGGCGTCGACATCGACCCAGACATCGAACCCCATACCCGTTGCGCTCTGAGTCACGCTGTAATCATTGTCGGTGCCTGCCAGCAAGAGATAGCCGCCGTCGTTTAGCCGTGGGCCGATCGGCAGGCCTTCCCATTTCTCGCGTGACTTGCCAACGCTCTCGTCGTCACCGTCGCATCGATGTCGACGATGTTGGCGTCGAGGTCGAGGAACGGCGCCGACTTGCTGACGTTTGCTAGACCGCGTCCGCGGCATCGAGATCGAGCAGCGAGACATCGCTGGCGCCGGCGGTGTCGATCCGGTAGAACTCCCTGTCGGCGGCGCCGAATCCCCCGCCGACACCGACGCCACGGTTATTACGTTCGAGAACCAGAACAGCAATTCGTGGTCGTTGCTCCTATTTCTCTCGGTTGACCCTTGCCAAGACGGCGAAAGCCATGGTGTGATGCGACTTTCTGGAGAGTTGGAGGTATCACCCGATGGGTGACGAGTACTGGGCCGAGCGGAAGGCGTTAGCGGTCGCTGTTCAAGGAGCAATGGCCGAGATGGAGGCACGGTAGACGGAGTCCTTGCGCGTGGGGACGCCGGGTGGGCGCTTTCCGGTTCGCTGGGATGAAAAGGGAGAGCGACGCGTCGGCCCGTTGGCGATCACCGAGTGCGAGAAGCTGCTTGCCTTTCTCGGTGTCGGCGCCGACCACCACCTGCCGAGCAGGCCGATTGCCTCGGCACACACCCGGCAAGCCATTGAACACACGGTCTATGCCGACGGCGCCACTGTTCCCTCAAGGCGCTGCTGGCTGCTACCGCTGACGTCGAGCTTCGGGGTGAATGCGCCAATGCCAGCGAAGGGCCGCGCGGCATCCATCGCCTGCGCTCCGACGTGGTCGTCGTCGACATCCAGATACAGCGCCTCAGCGGTCGCGAAATGGTCGGCATGATCGACGCCTCGGCGCTGCCGCAGATCGTCTTTTTCACCGACTATGACGAGCACGCCCTGAAGGCTTTCGAGGAGCACGCCGCCGACTATCTCCTCAAGCCGATCGATCCGCAACGTCTTGCCCGGACGCGCGACTGGTTGCGCTCGGGAGTACGCCACTCGCCCAGGGCATTTCCAGGATCAACCGAAAAGCTGCGCCAGATTCCCTGTTTCAGCCGCAACCGCATCTTCCTGCTGGCGCTCGACGAAGTGGAATTCGTCCACACCGACATCGCCGGCGTACAGGTCGTCGGCGACAAGCGGCAGGGGAACCACCGAACTGAGCCTGAAGATCCTGCAGGAGCGTACGTCGTTGATGCGCTGCCACCGCCAGTTCCTGGTCAACCTCGACCAGATCGCCGAGATCGAATGGCTCGACAGCGGCGCCGCCAAGATCTCACCCGCAGCGGCAGAAGGGTGCCGGTCAGTCGCCGCCACCTGCGCGAGATGAAGGAAAGGTTACTCATTGTCTGAGCGAGAACCGTTGAGCCAGGCACGGCGATCGGCGAACGTGGGGGGACCCGCAGTCTCGCTGGTCAGCCAGTTCGATGCCTGGCTGGCAGCCCATTCCGATCGCCTGCCGTTTCCCCTTCGGCAGCTTGAGCGCACAGGCGACTACGCGACCTATCGACTGGTCGGCATCACCCATCACCTCTCCGTGTTCGTCGGCAACGACAGCCTCAGCGTTGTAGTCGACTGGCAAGGCCAGTGCTGGGACATGCTGCTCAGCCTGGACGCCGTAGGCGCGGCGGTCGAAGGCGGTTATCGCTGCCAGCTATGCTGTGAAGATCACTCCGAAGCCGCGCTGTTTCCCACCCTGGACAGTCTCTGGGAAGACCATCTCTTCCTGCCGTTGGCGAACTGGATTGACGAGGCGCTGTGTTCCGCCACCCACCTGTGCATCGAAAGCACACCAACCTTGAGCGCCACCTGGGCGAATCTGGCCACGCTCGACGGCGAACTCGGTGAAGGCGCTGGAGTAGCGCTTCCCCTTCGCGTCTGATCCACAAAAGGACCACTCCGGCAAGAGGACGGGCACCAGAGACCTGGCAGCACCTTGCGGCGACCTCCGGCGCGCTGGCGCACAATCGGGGATCGCCGACACGTTGGCGGCTCGGTAAACCGATGGCGAACAGATCATCTCTCGCCGTTTGTTCAGCGGGATTTGCCCTTCGCTTTCTTAGTCTTTTTTGCGGAACCCACTGCAGGGGCAGCACTGCCGCTCAGCTTTTGCATAGTTGCCAAAAACTCCCCCACGGTCATTTCTGTAAACGTCGCGCTTTTCAGAGAGTCGACTACCTCGCTCTTGCGATCGCCAAGCCCAAAAAATGACAGATCGTAGCAAATGCTGTGAAGAATCTGCAGCAGGGTTGGTGGCCCGAAATTGATCTCTTCCATGGCGATGGCCCGGCCAGCCTTCGCCTTCCGATCCCGGCCATGAACAAATACCTTCGAAGTCCGCTCCAGTCGGAGTGGATAGTGCAAGCATGTCCGAACACTGGCGCCGCACATGCTCCACTCTTGCCGGTCACCGACGTTGTTGCCATTCGAACCAGGGTCGCGCTGCGGGAACCCGATTCCCACCAGCCCCAGGCGCGTCATCACTTCATAGGCCTTGGTGCGCAGGTCAACTGCGCAAGGGCGGGTCAGCAGCAGATATTCCACCTCGTCCGGTTCGTCGGCGCCCGTGTCGGAACTTGACTCCCCGGCAAACGCTTCCTCGACCAACTCCACTGCCCAAAAGCGGCGAAGGACCTGCAACAAAGGTGGGTTGTTCTTCAGGAGCAGCAGGACATCACGCAAGGTGACTCCCTCATCCAGGACCGCCAACTCGCAGAGGTATTCGACCGCCAGTTCGGACACGTCGGTCTCGACGAGGTGGGGGTCCGAGTAAAACAGCAGACCGCCGGGTTGCAACTGGACGTGGCTGGCTGGCTCGATCAATTCCATTGGTTTCTCCTTAGTTGGGACCTGTTGGCCATGTGCGCGCCGGCAGCGGCGCCACTCGCTTGGCGGCTCGGCCAACAGCCATTATCACGCGGTTTGCAGTGGGGATCTCGTATCCGGCTCGTATCGTGACCTGTGTTTGACCGACCGTTGCGCAGTTGCACTCGCTGGGTCCGCACTCGGTCGCCGGCTGCAGCGCTCGTGGTCCCCGGCTCTTGGCGACAGTGCCATCTGCTGGCGCGGAGGGGCGATCTAAGGCACTGGGTGCGCGTCGCTGCTGATGGCAGCAGGAGTTCGGACGCGAAAACCTCCTAAAGTCTTCTCGTTTAAAGTCGTTGTCTGCAATAGCAGTGGCAGAATGCCAACGCACGAGGAGAAGAAGTCGGCAGGTTCTTCACCAGCGAGGCACGGCTTGGTGACAGATTTATCAAGGCGGCTTTAGGCGTGCGCGCGGGTGGCATCCACGGTTGCGGAACAATCTTAATAACAATCAATAAGCTGACCTTGAAGACAGCGAAAAGTTGGAGAGGCTGAAGGGTAACGGTTTGCCTTGTGTACGGGTTAGTGAAAAAGTGCCCAGACTGCGGCACGGAGAATCCGGCTGACACCTTCGATTGCGTGTCTTGCCGCTTTGTGCTCGACAATGTCGATCCGACGGCGCCTGTTGATATCCACAGATCAACTCGCGAATCCCCGTCAGGCGTCCCACCCGAAGCGTCTGTGCAGAGTGCTCAGGCGCTTGTCTGCACGCAACCGGGTTGCGGACAAGCCAATCCAGCGGTCAGTGTGGTTTGCGCGTACTGCAATGAACCTCTTGCAGGATCCAGTGAGTGCGCCCTTGTGCGCAGGCTTGTAATCGAATGGCCATGGGGCGTCGACGCCGTCGTGGACCGGGTCGTCGTTGGTCGGGAAACCCCGGCAGCGCCAGTTCTCGCCGCCCGTCTGGAGAGCCAGTTCCCCAATGTGTCCCGCCAACATGGGTACCTGCGCCGACGGGCGGGCGAGCTTGTCCTGTGTGACCTCGGTTCTGTCAACGGCACCTTCGTCAACGAAGCACGAATCGACGCCCACCAGGAAGTCGCGCTGAAGGCAGGGGATCGCATCCGCTTTGCTTCGCGCCTGGTGGCAACAGTTCGCGAGGCCGACGGATGAGGCTGCAGATCTTCTATCGGACGGGGCGCGGCAGGGTTCGCGCGCATAACGAGGATTCGCTGGCCATCGACGACTACATTCCTCCTTTGGAAATGAGTGCTTCGGTCCAGCGTTTGCTCGACACCGACCGGCCGCGCGTCGTGTTGGTTGCGGATGGAATGGGTGGTGAGAATTCCGGCGAGATTGCCAGCCGTTTGGTCGGTGAACGCCTGGCCATGCGTCTCAAGGAGATCACACTTGGCCAGAGCAGCATCGTCGATATGCTGCGAAAGACCAACCGCGATGTCTTTGACGAAACGACCGTGCGCCCGGAACTGGGTGGCATGGGGAGCACTGTGGCCGGAATGGTCATCGCCAACGGCGATGGCTGGACGTTCAATGTCGGCGACAGCCGGACCTACCGCCTCCAGGACCGCTACCTTGAACAGCTATCGCACGACGACTCCGCCGACAGTGTTTCCTACGGGCACGAAGACAACCACGCGAAGACGGGTCGCATCACCCAGTGTCTGGGCGGAGCACGGCAATTCATCGAGATCGACCCGCATGTTCGGCGGGTGCGTCTTGCGACGGGAAGCCAGTTCCTTCTGTGCAGCGACGGCCTTTCGGACGTCGTGAGCCTGGATGATATGGAACTTGCCTGTGCCGAAGTGAACGGCATAAAGGTGGTTGACGCCCTGTTCGAAGCAGCGATGACGGCAGGTGGCCCCGACAATATATCGATCATCCTGGTGCGCGTGGAAAAAGAGGATGGGCCGACTACCCCCTGGGGGGCATGAAGCAGGAAGATCCGCAGTTTTTCTGAACAAGAGGACGTTTTCCAGAGGGGAGATGACATGTCTAAGGAATACATGGTGGCGCGCGACGGCGAACAGTTCGGGCCGTACGAATCGAACGTGCTGCTCGATTATCTGGCGCAGGGGCACGTCGTGCTGGAAGATTACATCTGGTGCTCGGGTATGGCCAATTGGGAGACCTTGAGCAGCATGAAGGAGCAGGTGGAGCGCGAGGTGGCCCAGGCAGCCGCCATCCAGCCGACGACGCCAGCCATTCTCGACCTGCCACTTGCCGCCCCAACAGTTCTTGATACGCCGCAAGCAAGCGCCTTCTTGAGCACCGAGCAAACCCGGCAGACCGAGCCTGCCGCCACTTCCGGAGCGGCGACGCCAACCATTCTCGGCGGGCCGCTTCCGGCTCCGACGGTTCTCGATGCCCCGCGAACGAACGAGCCTCCGAGTACCACGCACGACAGGCACCGACAGGTGAGCAAAACAGCCGACGGTCAGTCCGTGGCGGCAGCAACCATCCTCGACACGCCACTTCCAGCGCCAACGGTGCTTGATGCGCCGCAAGCGAGCGCATCAAGATGGGCCGCGCAAGAGACAAAGCGGGATACGGCTGCGGCTGCCGCTACCCAGCGCGATGCCCCGACCGGCCACGCCGAGATCCCCGAGCTTCCACTCGCACTCGCCGGCCGCTACCGCGTCGTGCGACTCCTGGCGCGTGGCGGCGAGGGATTTGTTCTCCTGGCCGAAGGACCCGGCGGCGAAGGACTGCGCGTGATCAAGCTCTATGTGCCCAACGCAGGCAGCAGCGGACCGAAGGGGGCCGTGCTCGACAACATCAGCGCCGCAGACAAGGCGCACGTCGTACACATCCACGAACACGGCAAGGAGGGCGTCTGGTATTACGAGGTGCAGGAGTACGTCGCCAACGGGTCGCTGCGCGACCTGATGACCGGCCCGCAGCCGCTTGCCGACGTTGCCAGCATGCTGCGCGAACTGAGCGATGCCCTGCGCTGCCTGCACGGCGCGAAACTGATCCACCGCGACATCAAGCCGGAGAACATTCTTGTCCGCACCCGCGCTCCGCTGGACCTGGTGCTGACCGACTTTGGCATCGCCTCGGTCAGCGCGGCCACGCTGCACGAGACCACGCGCAGCCGCACGGCGCTGTACAGCTCACCCGAAGCCATGACCGGAATCGTCAGCGAAAAATCCGACTGGTGGTCGATCGGCATGATCCTGGTCGAACTGATCACTGGTCGCCATCCGCTGGCCGGTATCGGCAGCCAGAACCGGCTGGACTTCTGGATTGCGCAGAACCCGATCGATACCGAGGGGGTCAGCGACCCGCGCTGGCGCGCGCTGTGTCGTGGGTTGCTGGTTCGTGACGCTGCGAATCGATGGGGAAGCGACGAAGTCGGGCGCTGGCTTGCCGGGGAAACGGTGGCGGTCGCCGACGACTCCCGCAGCGCGGCAGCGCCAGTCACCCCTAGTGAAGCAACGGTGTCGTATCGACCCTACACGATTTCCGGAACGGCTTGCGCAACACCGCGCGCTTTGGCTGCCGCCCTGCTGCAATTCTGGGACGAAGGGGTCAAGCATCTGTCCCGCGGATTGATCCTGAAATGGGTTCAGGATGAAGTCAAAGACTATGACCTGTCCAGCTATCTCATGGATCTCGCCGAAGGCGACCTGAGCCCCGATGCCCGGCTTGCTGCGTTGGTCTATCGCATCGATCCGGCGCTGCCGCCGGTCTGGAAAGGACGGGATGCGAGCTACAGCGCAATCCTGGCCTGGGCCAATGACGCTCAGACAGACAGTAGTGGCCGCGAGGTGCTTTTCCAATTGGCGACAAGTGGCCTCCGTGTGTACCCACATGCCGACCTCCAGTCACTTAGCCTGCGTTTTTCGCCTGCAGTCGCGCGCATCGAAGAGTTGTGGACAAGGGCTGCACGTTTCCTCACGAAGACGACCAACAGAGAATTAATCGCGCCGGAAATGGCGTCACTCCTGCCGCGCCTGATCCTCGCTCTGGAGCATCCTCCTGCCCTCGACCAACTTCGCATTTTCGTTAAACAATGGGCGAATGATGGCCTCGCCCCTTCGATTCCAGCGTTCTTGTTGACCGAAGGTGATGACGCAGCAACCCTGCTACTGACCGTCTATCTTCGGGAGACTTGCTTGGCACACGAATTCAGAGTGGCTCAAGACTCCTCCGGGATATGCACAAACCAAATGCAGATCCAGTGTAAGAGTGGCCATGTCGAAGGAGTCACGCGGTGCAATAAATGCCATGGAAAAGGTCGACGCAACTGTGGGCATTGCAAAGGCAATAAGGGAGAGTGGGTGACCTGCGGATATGGCCGCGGCTTCGCAAAAAAAAGGGGATGTAACGGCACTGGTTTAGACAGGATTTGCGGACACTGTCGAGGAACGGGAAAGCACCCAACGATCGTTGGTGATTATTGCAACTTCTGTCGTGGGTCCGGGAGCGATATCGCGGACGGCCGCAGAGAGAGTCATATCTGGTACCCAAACGCACCATGTCCGAGATGCAATGGGAGTCGACAGGTTTATGAGGAATGCTCAGAATGTAAAGGCGAGGGTAATATAAAATGCACAAGTTGTTCAGGAAAAGGCTATTTCTGCGATACGTGCAACGAACTCGAGCGCCAGCAAGCTGAAGTTGAACGAAAGGAGAAGGAGGAATCTGCCAGAAGGCTGGAGCAAGCAAAATCGACGATAAAAGCAGACATCACCGCCTGGAAGCGTGAAAACTACGGATTCTGGGCCCATAGCCGCTTAATTGGCTACGGGATAGCGGCAGCAGTTGGATCGCTGGCCAGTCTTATCTCTCGCTTTTCCCAGGATTGGGGCTTCGGAGTTTTTATTGTTTCCTTTTTTGCAGTCCCTTTGGGCTTTAGATATCTGACGCGAAAATACTACGACATCGACTCTGAAAAGGCGCTGCAAGTTGCGGTAGCCACCGTCGAACAGAACGTAAAGCTTACCGAGAACGGCTCTGATGTTATGAAACATCGACCAGATTTCAGTGCTGCAAAAAAGCAGATGAGTCCTGAATCAAGGTGGTTCCACTATTTTTTTCTTGTACAGACTGTAATTTTATTCTTCGCTCTTTCTGGGACTAGACATTTGAATTAATATGCCACCAAACCGTCATCAATAAGGATGTCGCCTGTTAACAATTTAGCAATTGGCAGAAGGATAGACCAAGATGATTGCTGTTTGCCGCCCACACTACCTCATATTTCACCCTGCCCGAGCCAAGATGAGTGTAATGGCAAGAGCGGTCACCATCAGCGGAGTCCAGACTTATGCAAACAATGTGTTCGTCGACCCACCCTTCACTTGCACTCCGAAATATCCGGGAGGTAATGAGGACCCTTATGTTTTTACCGAACCATGGCTCTATTCATTCTGTCACGCCACGCAACTGCGCCGTCTCTCAAAGACGCAACCAAACGTTGGCACGAATTCAGTCCTGATTTTTGCCGAAGACTGTAAGCGAGAAGGGACGCTTTATGTAGATACCGTTTTTGTCGTCGATCAGCGGTTGGCATGGCCAATGCCGGGTCTAACTCCTCCGACACTTCTTACGACCAGCAGCATTCCTGTGCAGGAACATCCTCATTTAAGAGGCGGATTAAACAAGGTACATGGGAGTGGTCACACTGGGCGAATCACCTATACGGCGAGACAATTCGGAGCTGTTTTTGAGGTCATCGGTTCTTACTCGTTTCTCCCGATCACAGAGTCGTTCGAACGCGTGCCGGTTGAGCTTGAGAGCTTGCCGGAGCACTTGAGCCAGAAGATTCGCGCCCACTGGATGGGTCGCTTTCCCGTACTCCTGGACTCAAATGACCTCGCCTTGTTGATGGCTAAGATAGACAAGCTGGCGGCCTTCAAAGTCATTTCCCCCATCAGGAAAGGCGAGCACGAGGTGGCGTCCAAGATGTCAGCGTGCAAGGGAGCGTCAGTTCGCAACGGCAAGCGAGTCTTGTCGTGAGCAGTCCGGCAACGGTTGAGTATCAGTTGCTACGCGTCCTCGTGGCTGCGCTCGAAAACGTCGCGGCAGAGAACGACCCAGTCTACCAACGAGAGCTTCGGGCAAACCGCCTCGCCGAATTGCAGCGCAATCTGGCCAGCTATCGGCGCGGAAAAGCGCGCCATGCCGCCCTCTGCCGCAATCTCGACGAGTTGCGCCGTCGCTTTCCGAACCACGACATCCAGGTCGCGATTCCTGGGCTGCCTGCGGAGCCGGATCTCGAAGATGTCATTCTCCTCGACATCTTCAATCGCGAGACTGAGGAGATCGTGGTTTTGGCCGAGAAGGAACTGCGCGAGGCGGTACGGCGCCTTGAGGTCGATCGTGATTTCTGCACAGCGGTGATCCTGGCAGCCGACGAGGCGAACTCGCCGCCGGTGACGGTGGGCGACTTGCTTGCCGCTTATGTGCGGCGAGCGGCTTTGCTGGATCAAGGCCAGGAGCAGGCGACCCGCCCCGAGGTTCGGGAGAAACGTTCCGCAGTCCTGATCGATCGCGTCGCCGAACTCAGTGCCACCGAACTGGCACCCGAGGTCACTCCCTTGCTGGAGGAGTTCCTGGCGACGGCAAGTGATACCCGAGCGAGGATGCTGGAAACGGAATTGAAGATCCGCATCGGCCAGCTCATCGAGGACAGGTCTCGGCGCGCCAGGGAATCCGAGGAAGCGCGGCGGCTCATCGACCGCTTGCCGCCGTCCGACGATTCGGGTGTGAGGAAGCTGGTCGACCAGCTGTCTTTGGTCGTCGGGGGCGAAGTGCGCTTGACTGACGCGCTGCGAGTGCAGGTGGACAGCACCGTGGCACGGCTGGCGCTTGCGGCGCGTCAAGACGAGGCGGCGGTGCGCCAGACCATGGCCGCGGCGATTCTTTCCGAGGCGCTGAACGACCTCGGCTACGAAGCCGAACCGATCGAGAAAACCTTGTTCGCCGAAGGCGGGATGGTACACTTCCATGAGGCAGCCTGGGGCGATTACTACATGCGGATGCGAGTATCACCCGAGCGGCAGCAGATCAACTTCAACCTGGTGCGCGCGGCTGCAAGCGGTGAACACGCCAATCCCCATCGCGACGATGTCCGCATCGAAAATGCCTGGTGTTCCGAGTCCGGGCTGAAGAAACTCGTCGGCGTGCTGAAGGACCGTGGCCTGGATTTCACGATGGTGCGCGAGATCAAGGCGGGTAGCTTGCCGGTGCAGGTGGTGTCCCCGGCGGAGGTGCCGCTGCAAGGGCGCCGCGACACGTCCGCAGAGGCAGGCAGCAGCAGCAGGCGGCAGGCGCCGTCAGTCAGCAAGTCCATCAAGAATTCTTAGATAAGGTGAGCCATGGCTGATGCGGCGGAAGCGGCGGTACAACCCAAGTGGATTGAGGACATCGATCGCCTGCTGGCCATTCGCCCGCAGTTCGTTCTTTCCGGAAACATTCGCGACCGTTTCCTGACACCGACTCAGAGTGGCTTGAGCCTCGCTTCCG
Organism: Accumulibacter sp.; assembly: GCF_036625275.1. Lineage (GTDB taxonomy): Bacteria > Pseudomonadota > Gammaproteobacteria > Burkholderiales > Rhodocyclaceae > Accumulibacter. The sequence goes on along the minus strand of NZ_JAZKUD010000055.1, from coordinate 4,685 downwards.
TCATTCCCTGTCTTTGGGCCTTGTGCGCCGGCAAGGGTTTCAAATTCCTGCTGATCTATGATCGGGTAGACGGCATCAAGGTTTATCCCGACACGCCGGAAAATCAGAATGAGGCCAGCGCCCGCCTGTCGTTGAAGTTTTCGAGCGGTGCGATGGAAGTCAATCTGGCGACATTGCTCGACAAGGCGCGTCTCGTTGCAGGTAACCGCGAGATCCGCATCGGCTTGATCATCGACTATGCGTCGCGCTTGACCGCGGGGCCACAGTCTCTGTCGGCAGACGAACTGGTGTTTTTCTCCGGGCTGGAGAAACTCGCGAATTCGGCCATGCCGGTGATGCCCAGGGATACAAAGGGCGATTGGCTGTTCAATCCGATCATCTGGATGACCAACCGCGTGCAGGATCTTCCTTCGTGGTATGGGCTCGATTCGGAGCGGATTCATTCCCTCGAGATCGCGCGTCCGTCCTACGGGCAGCGCCAGGCAGCAGCCAGGCTGCTGGTCCGGCGCATCGCCGGCCAGGCCACGGTTTCGCCAGAGACGACACTGGCGGCCGTGCGGACTTTTTCCGAGAGCACCGATGGTTTGACTTTGCAGGCCATGTCGGACATTTCACAGTTGGCTGTTCATCAGAAGATTCCGCCGAACGCGATTGACGATGCCATTCGCGCGTTCAAGGTGGGGAACGTCCGCAGCCCCTGGAAGGCCCCCGACATGCGCGAGCGAATCGCCACGGCGCCGCAGCTGTTGGCGGATCGCGTGAAGGGGCAGCAGCAATCCGTCGTCAAGACCGTGGATATTCTGACCCGCTCGGTCATGGGGCTGACCGGCGCACAAGCGCGCACCTCGGGCATGCGGCCACGCGGGGTGCTGTTCTTTGCCGGGCCGACGGGCGTCGGCAAGACAGAACTTGCAAAAGCACTGACGGCGCTGCTCTTTGGCGACGAGGAGTCCTATCTGCGCTTTGATATGAGCGAGTTCTCGGCCGAGCACTCGGAGGCTCGCCTGCTTGGCGCACCGCCAGGCTATGTCGGCTATGACGCCGGTGGCGAACTCACCAACCGCATCCGGCAGAAGCCCTTCAGCGTAGTGCTGTTCGACGAAATCGAGAAGGCGCACCCGCGCCTGCTCGACAAGTTCCTGCAGATACTGGAGGACGGGCGACTGACCGATGGGCGGGGCGAGACCGTCTATTTTTCCGAGAGTGTGATTATCTTCACCTCCAACCTCGGTATCTTCGTCACGGACAAATCCGGTGAGCGCATCCAGAACGTCAGCCCGGAGGACCCTTACGAGGTCGTGGAAACTCGCGTCCGTGGGGCGATTCTCGACTACTTCAAGTATCAGCTATCGAGACCGGAAATCCTGAACCGCATCGGCGACAACATTGTTGTCTTCAATTTCATCCAGCCAGACGTGGCGATTCAGATATTCGACGGGCAACTACGCAACGTGCTTCGGCGAGTCAGCGAAGAACACGGAATTTCTCTGGCCCTACCGGACCGGGTGATGGCGAAACTGCGTGAGTGGTGCTGTACCGATCTCTCGAACGGCGGCCGCGGCATCGGCAACAGGATCGAGACGACGTTCATCAATCCGCTGTCGCGAGCGCTGTTCGAGAGTCGCCTTGAACGGGGCATGTCATTGACGGTCGCTGATGTGATACTCCGGGACGGCCTCTATACCCTTGTGCTCGACTAGTGCATAGCCGCCGGATGGCCAGTGCCGGGGCTTGCCAAAGCGCGGACACCGGGAATGATGCTGCAGCTTAGAAAGGCGCACTGGCCCGTCACTACGCTCGGCTTCGGGCGCCGGGTTGGCATCTGGCTGCAAGGGTGTTCGATCGGTTGCCCCGGGTGTTGCTCACGGGATATGTGGTCCTCCATCGGTGGGGCAACGATGAGCGTCTCCGACCTCGTAAGTTGGTGTGGAAAATGCGCCGGCGATCAGTTGGACGGCGTCACCATCTCTGGTGGCGAGCCGTTTGAACAGGCGGAAGGACTCCTTGAACTTGTCTCCGAACTCGGCTCGCTTCGGCAGCAAGCGGCAAGAGAAGTTGACCTGCTCTGCTATTCGGGAATGCCATGGCGCCGCCTGCAGAAAGACCACCCTGCGATCCTCGATCTGCTTGATGTGATCGTCCCGGAACCCTTTGTGACCACGCTCGATTCGGCATCGCTGCGCGGTTCGATCAACCAACCACTGATTGCACTGTCGGACCTGGGGCGCAGACGCTACCCTGCGGGGAAGAGTATGCCCAAAAAGCGCCTGCAGATCGAAGTGAATGAGCAGAATATCTGGATCATCGGAATTCCGGAAAAAGGCGACCTGGAAAGAATCGAGCAGCATTGCCAGGCGAACGGTCTGGATCTTGGTCACGTTTCGTGGCGCAGTTGAAACCGTCCAAGACGCCCGAGCCATTTGCCTCCCACTAGGCGAGCGGCTCCGGTGTTCTCAATCCCGCCGCAAGTCATCGATTCGTTGGTGTTGAAAGCTCCTCTGCTCCTATGCCGGTGGGTTCGGCGCGACGATGGACAGTGCTCGCTTGGCGGCAGCACGAACCTTGAGGCTGGAATCGTTCTGCGAGAGGGATTCCAGATAGGCGATGCTCTTCGGGGCGTCGCCGGTGAAGCGATAGGCGTTGGCGAACGCGGCCACAGCCTGGTTTTCACCTTCCGTCTCGGCAAGCGCAATGCCGAGATTCGCCCAGGCGGAACTCCTCGATGGCGCAATGGTCAGCGCCGCGAAACCGGCAGCCCGTGCGCTCTTGTAGTCTCCCGCTTTGATTGAAGCGTAACTGAGGTTGTCGACAATCTCGACGTCTCCCGGGTCGGCTTCTACCGCCTGTCGGAGCGTGCCGATTGCCTGATTGGCGGCACCATCGCGCAGTTGCGCCAAGCCGTCCGCATTCAGGGCTCGGGCCGTCTTGCGGCTGCCTCTTACAGGCTTCGGAAGTGCAGTGATCCGACCGAGCAGCGCGGTCAACTCGGAATCGTTCTTTCGTTCCGCAGCGGAAAGCATCTGCCGAATGAGCGACTCAGCACTACTCGTATCCAGAGTGCTTGCGGGTGCGGGCGACTTACTGGCCAGCTGATGACGTTGCTCTTCCACTTGTTTTTGTTCTGCCTCGGGCGCCAGCCTGGCCGCCTCTTCCTGGCCCTTACCCTGTTGTGCGCTCTTCGCCCTCTCTTCAGCGTCCCTAGCCCGCTCTTCCGCCAGGCGTGCTTGCTCGGCAGCCTGCGCGGCTTTGGCTTCGGCGTCACGACGTGCCTGTCCTTCAGCTTCCTGGCGCGCCAGAACAGCTGCGTGTTCCTGCTCGCGCTGCGACGAAACGTACAAGTAGCCTCCGAACGCAGCTATCATCAGCGCGACTGCCAAAGCAGCGATGACTTTGGTTTGTGCCCCCGTCTTGGCCGCCGTTGCAGTCGCGAGTCCCTCGCTTTTCAGAGCTTCAGCAACCAATGGCGGTTTGGCAGGAGGCAAGGCCGCCAGCGCTGGGGCGGACAGCGGTTCCTCAAATCTGGCCGATGGGGCAGGCGGTGACGGCGGGTGTGAAGGGGTCGACGCTGATGGGGGCTTTGGAGGTGGTGGTGGCGGGGCCTTGCGTCCAGGTGGAGGCGGCGGCGGGACGTGATCTTGAGTCATGAGGAGAGTCCGTGAGTTCTGAATCGATTGGCATTCCGAAGTTGGGGATATATTTTCGCACGGAACATCGAGTCCTCGACAACCAGACTGAGTCGCCAGCAGTTCTCATTTCAAACGCACGCAAGGCGGCTGTTGGCGTAGGTTGGCGCACGAGGATTGGCAGACTTGGGCGATGAAGATTGAGGGAAACTCCGGCCGTTCTTAACCCATGTTTAACGCGCCAACAAAAACCTATATCTGAATCCATGGCTTGCGTGCTGAAAAAATATCGAGTGGCACTACAAGCCGGTAATTTCTGATTCAGCTGATCAGTTTTCTGATTCCTACGGGTGCGGCGCTGATGCTGGTCGCGTCCACGCCTGATTCTGGCGACCGAGACCGACTTGTCGGCGCAAGAGGTGGTGGAGATTTACGCCGAGCGCTGGGGGATCTAGCCTTTGTTTCACAACCTGAAGCGCTGGTGGGGCGTGGCCAATCTGTGGCAGCAGTCGAAGGCTGCCCTGGAACTGTGGATGCAGATTCGCTCCGCGGCCTATGCCTTGACGCAATTGCTCGCCCTGCAGCTGTGGCAGTCCTTTCCACTGATGGCGATTGCGCCCTGGCGAAAGGGTGTGATGATCACTGCGGGGCTTTTCTCCCAGTGACTGCGCATGCAATTTATCGGACTTCCCGTGCGCGACGCCTACGACCCGAAGTCCGGTCAATTCGTGATGCCTTTCCCCGGGCAGGATCAGCGTTTGCAGTGCTGAGACGTCTCGCCCAGCGTCGATCAGCGCTGAAGGATGCCATCGTCGTGCCGGTGATCGATCGCCTCCGCGGAAATCCCGGCCGGCGGGACCCGCGTGTGTCTAAACTTCAGTAAATCAAGTGAGACACCAGCTCGCGGCCTCGAAGAAGATTTCTCCGTCGGTGAATGGTAAGCGTTCAGCGCACCCACCCCTGGGCGCGCAGGATCACAGTGGCTTTTTGAGCGGCAGCAACTCGTCGATGCGGCTGTTCGGCCAGGCGGGGAGTTTCTCCAGGGTGTCGGTCAGCCAGGCC
>NZ_JAZKUD010000054.1:0-26752 GCF_036625275.1 Accumulibacter sp. | reverse complement strand
TGTCGTTGCCCGCCTGGCCGCTCAACAGGTCGTCGCCGGCGTTGCCGCGCAGGCTGTTGGCGAGTTCGTTGCCGGTCAGCGTGGCGGCGCTGGTGACGGCGAGGTAGAGGTTCTCGACGTTGGCCGCGAGGGTGTGCTCGCTGCCGTAGCCATAGACGCTGTCGTGGCCCTGGTCGGCGTTTTCGAGCACGCGGTCGCCGGCGCCCAGGTGGTAGATGTCGTTGCCGAGACCGCCGGCGAGCACATTGGCGGCGCTGTTGGCCTGCCCGTAGAGCATGTTGGCGAGGTCATTGCCGGTCGCGCCGACCGGATCGCTGCCGGTCAGGTTGAGCCGTTCGAGGTGGTCGCCGAGGACCCAGTCGATCGGGCTGTGGACGATGTCGTGGCCTTCGTCGGCCGCTTCGACGACCTGGTCGCCGACGTGATCGACGGTGTAGTGGTCGTCACCGGGACCGCCGACCAGCGTGTCGGCGCCGAGGCCGCCGTTGAGCGTGTCGTTGCCCGCCTGGCCGCTCAACAGGTCGTCGCCGGCGTTGCCGCGCAGGCTGTTGGCGAGTTCGTTGCCGGTCAGCGTGGCGGCGCTGGTGACGGCGAGGTAGAGGTTCTCGACGTTGGCCGCAAGGGTGTGCTCGCTGCCGTAGCCATAGACGCTGTCGTGGCCCTGGTCGGCGTTCTCGACCGCGCGGTCGCCGGCGCCCAGGTGGTAGATGTCGTTGCCGAGACCGCCGGTGAGCACATTGGCGGCGCTGTTGGCCTGCCCGTAGAGCATGTTGGCGAGGTCATTGCCGGTCGCGCCGACCGGATCGCTGCCGGTCAGGTCGAGCCGTTCGAGGTGGTCGCCGAGGACCCAGTCGATCGGGCTGTGGACGATGTCGTTACCTTCGTTGGCTGCTTCGACGACCTGGTCGCCGACGTGATCGACGGTGTAGTGGTCGTCACCGGGACCGCCGACCAGCGTGTCGGCGCCGAGGCCGCCATTCAGGACGTTGTTTCCGATGTTGCCGGTGATCCGGTTGTTGAGTCCGTTGCCGGTACCGTTTATTGGTGCGCTCCCGGTCAGCGTGAGATGCTCGACATGGTTCGCAAGCGTATGGCTGAGCGAACTCTGAACACTATCCACGCCCTCGTTCAAGCTCTCGATGACGAGATCGCCTGCATCATCGACGACATAAGTATCATCGCCCTGGCCGCCGCTCATCGTATCGGCCCCCGTTCCACCGTTCAACCAGTCGTTTCCCGACTGGCCGTTGAGCACATCGTTACCCGCTGTCCCGGCAATCGACGAACCCGTGGTGGCGACGATCCGCAACGTCAGTGGCGTTGCAGCGGACGCCCCCAAACCATCGCTGGCCACGATGCGAAGTCCGAGGTCGCCGAGTCCGCCCACCGGCGGCGTGCCGCCAATCGTGCCCGTTCTGGCATCGAAGACCAACCATGTCGGCAAGGCACCGCCGCTGGCGAGGGTCGCAGCAAAAGTCAGGGTATCGCCTGCGTCTTCGTCGATGAAGGTATCGGCGGGAATGCTCAGACTGATTGGCACCCCTTCCTGGACGACCATGGAAGGAATCGCTCTGTTCACGATCGGTGCGTGATTGGTTTCCCTGACCCTCACCTCCAGGAACTGATAGGCCGTGGCACCGCCGGAGTCACTCACGGCAACAGTCAATGCCGCGCTGCCGACATTTTCCGGCATCCCGCTGATCCTGCGCGTCGCCGGGTCAAAGCTGAACCAGTACGGCCCACTGACCGACCATCTGAGCGAATCACCAGAGTTCGGGTCACGGAACGCATTCTCGGGAAGCACGTAAGAAAATGCCTGCCCCTTCACGGCAGGCACGGGGGCCAGCGGAACATCGACCTGTGGGGCAAGGTTCCCCTGGCCAGCAACCATCGCCTCGATCGCTCGTCGGTCCCACGACGAACCATCCGCGAAAGACACGCTATCGACCGTGATGCGCCGCTCGGTCGTTTCAATCTTCAACCAGTCGCTGGCGTTGACATTGAAATAGAGGCCGTCGGTCCGGTACTGCAGGCTGACGTCTCCTGGCAGAAGATCGAAGAGATCGATGCGGTCTGCCCTGTGGATGACGCGATCCTGGCCGTACCCCCGCCCATAACGCACCGTACCGGCACCGTAAAGGACATCATTGCCGGTGCCGCCATCGAGCAGATCGCTCCCTTGTCGACCATGGATCGAACTGCCGCCGCAGAGGGTATCATCACCATCGTCGCCGTAAATCTCGTCGTTTCCGCGGGCGTCCGAGGTGTCACCGTAGATGAGGTCGTTCCCAATACCGCCACGCAGCGTGTCGTTGCCGGTATCGCCATTCATCGTGTCGTTGCCGGCGCCACCGTCCATCCGGACCTTGACCGGCACCGTGCCGCTTCCGAATCGCCTGACATACAGGTACAGGTCATCGTTGGAGGCCGTACCGACCAGCGAGCCGGAGAGGCTGGCCAGCAGGCCATCGGCGAATTGAATTCTCCTGATGGGAATGACGGGTTGTCCGTCCCTGTACCTAAACCCGGCGTCCGCGACCAGCTCCAGGGTATCCGACGTTCCCGCCAGCGACAGCAACCAACTGTGATTGCTCATCGCGGAAAACGTGATCTCCTGCGGGGTGATCCCTTCTCCAAACCAGACGACATCGACGTCATCCCGGGTGATCACCTTGTTGTCTACCAGGCGATCCTGACCCGAGCCTCGACCGAAGCGATAGGTATCGTCCCCGTCACCGCCGCCTCCATTCAGATAGTCGTTGCCGATCCCGCCATCAAGGGTATCGTTGCCACTCGCGCCGTAGAGACTGTCGTTTCCTGCCCCGCCGAGCAGCACGTTCGCTGCCGAATTGCCCCTCATGCTGTTGTCGAGCGCGTTACCGGTACCGGCAAGCGCACTCGCTCCCGACAGTATCAGTTCCTCGACATGGGCGCCTTTGACCGATAGATCGAAGGAAATCGATGCCTCGACGGTATCGCCGCCTTCACCGACGTTCTCCATGATGACGTCACCGGCATTATCCACCACGAACATATCGTGCCCCAGGCCACCGACCAGGGTATCGGACCCGGCCAGGCCATCGAGGAAATCATTGCCATTGCCGCCATCGAGCAGGTCCGACTGGGCGCCTCCCTTCAAGCGGTCGTGGCCATCCAGACCGTAGATCCGGTTGGCAGCGCTGGCCGATCCGGTGATCGTGTCATCGCCCGCACTGCCACCGATGGCAGTGAGGCCGGCACGGACGCTGGCCGCATCCCAGACGGTGCCGTCCGTGAAGCTGAAGCGCTCGATCTCGTTGGCGACCGCGAGAAACTGATTCCTGACGGTCACCCGATCGGCTGCACCCAGCAGGATCACCAGGTCGTTGTTGGCGCGCAGGGTGTCCGTGACATCGGCAGCCCCGAGATCGGAGAACTGCAGGGTATCGACATGACCCGGCGTGAAATCACTATCGGTGATCACGTCGGACCCGTCACCCCGTGCGAAGACATAGGTATCGCCGCCAGTTTCCCCGCCCAATGCGTCCTGGCCCGGACCGCCGGACAGCGTATCGGCCCCGGCACTCCCATTGAGGGCGTCGTCACCGGTACCGCCCAGCAGGAGGTCATCCCCCCACAGACCGTTGAGCAGATCGTTGCCGTTGCCGCCGTCGAGCAGATCCGCGAGCGCCCCACCACTCAGCGTGTCGTTGCCGTCGAGGCCGTAGATGCGATTGGCGGTATCCGCCAGGCCGGCAATCAGGTCGTTGCCGGCTGTCGCAGCGTCGGCAAGCAGTCGCGCACGAATGTCGTTGGCCGCCCAGACCGTCGCTGATCCGGAGAACACGATCCGTTCGACCGCCTTTGCGCCAGCACCCGGCGCAAAGGCGTCGACCACGGTCAACCGGTCGCCGCTGCCGATGATCTGGAGGATCAGATCGTTGCTCTCGCGACCGAGTTTGAGGTCGACCGGCGTCACGTCCGCCGCCAGCACGAGCACGTCGGTTACGCTCGCTTCGCCGCTGTCGACGATGCGGTCGCTGCCGCTGCCGTGGCCAAAGTAGTAGGTATCGCCGCCACGCCCCCCGTCGAGCTGGTCGGCACCACTGCCGCCGTCAAGGCTGTCATCGTCGCCATCGCCATGGAGGCTGTCGGCGCCATCGCCACCGCTGAGCAGATCCTTGCCGTCGCCACCACGCAACGTGTCATTGCCGGAACCGCCGGCGATCTGGTCATCACCCGCCATGCCATCGACCACATCGTTGCCAGCGAGGGCATCGAGGGTATCGTTGCCCGGCGTGCCCGTGCGGATGTCGTCACCCTCGGTCAGCCGGTTTTCGAGGTGCTCGTCGATTTCAGGGCCACGCCATTGCCTGCCGTCGGCAAAACGGATGACGTCGATGGGTGCGCCGGCGTAGTGCCCGAGCACCGTCAGCCGATCGTCGGTGCCGCGCACGCTGACGATCAGGTCGTCGCCGTTGCGCCCGAGAACCAGATCTCCCGGCAGCAGTTCGTTGCCGATCGCCAGCGTATCGGTCTTGCCGGTCGAAGCATCGGCGTTGTCGATGTGATCCTGGCCGCTGCCGATTCCCCAGAAGTAGGTGTCGGAACCGCCGCCGCCGCGCAGACGGTCGTTGCCGGCGCCGCCATCGAGACGGTCGCTGACGCTGGTACCGCTGAGCGTGTCGTTGCCGGCCGTACCGACGAGGTCGAAGCCTTTGGCGAGCAATTCGGGGTAAGTCAGCACGGCGCCGCCGGCGAACTCGAAACGGTCGATCGCCGGGGGAGTGGAGACCCCGAGGGCGTCGTCGGGATCGAATCCGTCGAGGTGGAGGGTATCGTCGGGGTCGCTGCCGACCCTGATCCTGAGCGAGCCCAGCTCCAGCCTGAGGTCGTCCGGCGTGATGCCGGCACCGAAGCGCAAGGTGTTGAGCAGCGGCGCGCCGGTGGCGTCGATCTTCAGGCTGCGGTCGATGATCCGGTCGCTGCCGTCGCCCAGACTGTAGAGATAGGTGTTGCCACCGCCGTCACCATGCAGGAGGTCGTTGCCGCGACCGCCCGAGAGCGTCGCGTGGCCGGCGGTGGTGGTCAGGTCGTCATCGTACTTGCCGCCGAAGCGAAAGCTTGATCCATCACGATCCTCGCTGATCGGCGCATCGGCCTGGCGACCGATCAGTTCGCTGTGGCTCAGCGTCTCGCCATAGGCGAACTGGTAGTATTGCACGCTGCCGATGACGCCGTCGACGACGCTCAGTCGATCGCTGCGGCCGTAGTCGATGATCAGGGTTCCGGCAAAGCTGTCAAGGCGCAGTTCGGCTGAGGTGGCGTCGGGGAAGACGAGGGTGTTGCTGCCTTCGCGATCGACGACTCGCTCGGTCATTCCGGACTCATCGGGCAGGCTGTCGCCGCTGGCGAAGAAATAGTGGTCATCGCCTGCACCACCAGTCAGGTAGTCGATACCGGTCCCACCGACCAGGGTATCGTTACCACCACCGCCTTCCAGATAGTCTCTGTCGGCACCACCCGTCAGGGTATCGTTGTCATCGCCGCCGGTCAGTTGATCCCTGCCGGCGTCGCCGGAAAGCAAGTCCTGACCGCCCTCGCCGAGCAGTGAGTCGTTATCGCCACCGCCTTCGAGAGTGTCGTTGCCAGCGTAGCCGCGCAGGGTGTCGTCGCCAGTGCCACCGTTCAGCAGGTCATTGCCCTGGCTGGCCAAAGGCGTGAGGTCCGTGTCGCCGTACAGTTCGTCATCGCCGTCACCACCGAAAAGGGTATCGCTACCGGCGAATCCCTCCAGAAGGTCGTCACCGGCGTCCCCATACAGTCTGTCGTCGCCTTGTACGGCGACTGTCGAGTCGGCGTCATCGCCCTGCAGTTTGTCATTGCCGCTGCCCCCCTGCAGTTTGTCCCGACCGCCGGCGCCGATCAGGGTGTCATTACCAGCGCTGCCTTCGAGGGTGTCGTCATCCGCGCCGCCCTGCAGAAAATCCTCGCCGTTACCGCCTACCAGGAAGTCGTTGCCATCCTCGCCCCACAGGAGGTCGTTGTCGTCACCCCCGTCGACATCGTCGTTGCCAGCCCCGGCCCAGACCACATCGTTGCCCTTGTCGCCGGTCATCGTGTCGTTGCCGCTGCCGGTGGGGCCTTCCTGGAATTGACTGTCGATCGCCGTGAGGTCAAAGACGAAGTTAAATCCGTTGCGTTGGACACTCCAGGCACCGTAGACAAAACGATCCTGATCGCCAAGAAGATAGTCGTCGCCGCCCAAACCGCCAAGAAAGTCATTGCCGGCTCCACCGTAGATGAGATCCGTGCTGGGAGAACCATACAGGATGTCATGGCCGCCCTGACCCGAGACGAGGTCACCGTACTCGTTGTTGCCGGCGTCCCTGACCTGGAGAGCAAGCGTCTCGGCTCGGTCGGCAAAGACGATGTCGTCGGCGTCACCGCCGGCCAGCAGATCGAACCCCCCAGGACCGCCTTCGATGGTATCGCGCCCGCTTCCGCCGACCACGAAATCCACCTTCTTGCCACCGACGATCCAGTCGTCGCCAGTACGTTGCGTGAGAAAAGGCTGGTTTTGGCCAGCGGCGTCCGGAACCGCCAGCGCCAGATTGAAGCCATCGCCGAGAATCATGTGATCGTTGCCGGCGCTGTTGTGCAGGATATCCGTTGCCCCAGGGGCAGGGACTGCGGGATCGCTGAGCGGGTTGCGCAGGTCGTCATACCGGGGCTGGATGCCGTCCAGTGCCGGGTCGAAGTCTACGATCTGCCGATCACCGACGATTTCCCGGGTGATCCTGGCCGCGTCCGGAGCCTGCGCGAGCCGGATGCCAAAGTCGCTTTCGGCAAAGGCCTCCGGGCTGCTGTAGTGGTCGAAGGTAAGCGACGTGCGGTCGTCGAGGGTGAGCACGCCTGGGGAGTGAAACTTGATCACGAAGCCTTCGTCGCCGACGAAGGTGTAGGTGTCCGAATCGGGGTTCTGGACGAAGAGCCCGGCGATCAGTTTGCCGTTGTACTTGAGGAAGTTCCTGCCGGTATCGACGATATGATCATTGCCGTCGCCGCGGTTGATGACGTAGGTGTCTTCGCCGTCGCCACCGATCAGGATGTCGTCGCCGGGCCCCCCGTTCAAAGTGTCGTTATCGCCGCCGCCATCGAGCGTGTCGTTATCGGCGTTGCCTTCGAGAGAGTCGGCACCGTGGTTGCCGTTGAGGGTGTCGTTGCCGGCGCCGCCGTAGAGATGGTCGTCTACGCCACCGCCGGCCAGCGTGTTGGCCTCGCCGTCGCCGAAGGTGTAGCGCCGGATGCTGGCCAAGGGGCTGTCGGACGGGAAGCCCTGGGCGATCTTGGTGGCACTGAAGGAATCTTCGAAATAAGTGCTGTCCGTCTGATAATGATGATTGTCCTTTTCCGGGTCGAGGGTCACTTGCTCCGGGTTTTTGTTATTGGCGTTGAACCACAGAAGGCGTTGCCTGAAATCGGCGCGGTCGTGCAACCAGGCGTCACTGATCCTGAGCGAAAGCGGGTCTGCGCCGATCGCAAGGGCGGCCTGGTCGGCTTCCCAGTCGGCATAGAGGTCGCTCCAATCGCGACTCAAGGCGGCTTTCAGAATTTCCGGATCGCCGGACGACAGCACAAAGGGGCTCAGGGTGTACAGCGCGGCGAAGGCGGCGAAGTCGCTGCGCGCTGCGCGTTCGATGTCGGCATCGACCCCCTTCAGCGTCAACTGGCCGGCAAGAGCACGGTAGGCTGGGCTGCCGGTCAGGGTGTCGAGCCTGGCGTAGAGCGCATCGCGGCCGGTGTAGCGACCGGTGTTGTCGGTCTTCGCGAAGGTGTTGCCGTCGAGGCTGCCTTGCAGGCGCTGCGCGTGCGGCTGCGGGCCGAGCAGCAGGTCGGCGAGGGCATTGACGACGGTCTCGAGGACATCCCCCTCGGCCTTGCCCTGCGTGCCGCCTTTGCTTTCGGCCCGGTGCCAGGAGGCTTGGCGCAAGACCGTGTCGAGGGCCGCCGTAGCGGTGGCGCGCTGCGTTTCGGGAACCAGTTGCAACAGGGCGTTCTGGACATTCAGCGAGTCGATGATCAGCACCAGGCTGTGGTTGTCGCCGAAGTCGTTGACCGCGTAGTGGTTGACCAGACCCTTGAAGTCGCGCGCCTTGAGCGACTCCCGGGTGACTTCGGAAAGAGCATTGCCGCGCGCGAACGGCTGATCCTCGATGAACAAAGTCACAGGCACCCCGTGGTGCCATAGCGAATGCGCCACGGCCGACCATTCCGGGGTGGTCGTTTCCCGCCCGACGAGGTCGTACTGGTTGGCGAACCGGGGCTCCCCGTAAACCTTGTTGCCGATACTGCGCACGACACCACCGAGGAGGCTGGCCGACCCGCTCCGTTCGGCGGCAAACGAGACCGCCAGCCGGTAGTCGAGGTCGAGCGCCAGAATCTCTTCGGCCAGGACCGCTTTCGGAGAGCTTGCCGCTCCCGCTCCTTCGCCGCCGGCGATGAGCCCGGCAACGCGTACGATATCCGCCTGCAACTTGGTGATCTCTTCGAGCGCGGTTTGCAGGCGCCTTTTCTCCTGGGCGAAGGCTGCACGTTCGGGGTCACTGATCAGATCACCGGTCAGCGTGCTGTTGCGGATCGCGTCGGACGCCTGCGCCACCGTCCAACTGCCGTCGGCGAGATGGCTGCGCACCTCGCGATAGAGCGTGGCGATCGCCGGCGACGCGGAAGAGAGGGCGAGGGCCATCTGTTCGGGGTCGCTGCGCAGATCGTTGAAGGTATCGAGCGCCGCCCGCAGGCCGTCGGGAAGCCCCCCGCTCTTCACCTTGCCGACGCCGGCGCCATTAAAGGTGACGACTTCCTGGACGTCGTCCGGGTGCAGGAGGTGAAAGGCGGTGGCCAGATGTCCGCCGAGGCTGTAACCGGTGACCGAGAACGTTTTGCCCTGGAGTTTGCCCGGATCGCGGCGCAGTTCGTCGTACCAGGTTTCCATGTCGGCAATCTGTCCCCACGCCCAACCGGTGTCCTTGATCTCCTTGACGTTCGTCGCTTCGTTGTCGCGAACGACGTCGTCGATGAATTCGGTTGAGCGGAAGCTCAGGACGAGTTCATCGGTTTTGTTGTTCTTGAACAGCGTGCCGGAGAAGCCGGTGGGAGTGTTGGCGCGCTGATCAAGAACCGTCCAGCCGTCAACGGGATCGGCAAATTTCCTGGCTTCGGATTCGGGGAAGCGGGAGGTGTGCTTGTTGCCTTCTTTAAGGGCGTCAGTGAGATCCTCATTGGAATCCCTGAGGATGTTGGTTTCTTCGTCTCGAATGAATGCCTCAGCCGCCATCTGGAGGCTCGCATACTTGAGGTAGTCAGCAATCGTCGGAGCAGGCATATTTCAGTTCTCCAATTTCGGTTTGAGGACCTTTTCGGCGAAGTCTTGCGCTTGGCGAGGCTGTCGGCCAGACCCATGCTGGGTGCCGAAACTCGGGCAAGCATGATCGGCAGCGAAAAGCCAGGGCGACCGCCCGCCGGCACCGGAGCCCTGGGCACGATCCATCATGTAGCCGATACGTTCGGCCATCACTTCATTGGTCTTGAGGTCGATCACGCGCAGCGAACTGCCGGCGATCCAGTACTCGCGTTCTTCGCGCGTCGAGAGGTCGTCGTAGGTGACGCCGTAGCGAGGGGCTGGGCCAGGGGCGAGAACTTTATCGAGGACGTAAGCGTAGATGTTGAGGTCGTAAGCAGGGTTTGCTGCGAGCTCGCGACGCACATTCTCCGCCGTGACATCCTTGCGCCCAACGGCCTTCACAGACCCGGTATAGCGATACCGCTTCCCATCCTTGGGATCAATCGCCTCGACGTAGAGATAGCCGACACGCGGCGGAAAGCCGAGCGGAGGTGTGCCGCTCGTATTTGCCTGAAAACTGCCGCGCAGGAAACTGACGATATACCCGTCGCCACCCAAATCTCGCCCATACGGGTCATCGAGCAGGAACTGCTCGCCAAAGTTGATCTTGCCCGACCGCAGCTTCATGAGAAACACCCCTTCCACGTTCTCGGCCGTGCGATGGATGGTGACGCCCGCTTTCTTGCAGCGTTCCTGAAACATCGCCTCGGCCGTTTGCAGACGACTGCGGCGGGCGGCTGCGGCGGCTTCTTGCGCGGCGTTGGGCGAGAAACAGCCGGTCAGGCAGGCCACGAGTGCGACGATCAGCGCGAGGAGCGCACGCGGGTTCATGCAGCGATCCCATCATGGCGATTGGCCGCAGCGAGGAGCGTGCCGGATTTGGTGGCCGGCATTTTCCCGATCACGAACCCTGCCAGCTTTCCTCCCCGGAGAAAGCTAAAGATGTCGGCTTCGCCGTTTGGGCTGGACCCATCGAAGTTCAGCAGCTTCCCAGGCGCCAGAATCGCTGCCTGGAAATCGACGGAACTACCGAAACTGACGGAACGGCCGGAAAGCGCAGCGAACGGGTTCATGGCGTGCCTCATGGTCTTGGGCGGTTTCGGCATCTGTACTTAAGTCCAGTATCAGAAAAAAGTCAAGGCATCAAGCGCGATGCCGGACGGGAACGCAGCCACTGCGGCTGTCGCCCTCCGGTGCGCCGGACGCCGTTCCGTGTCGACACGCGCCCTCATTGCCAGCGCTTTATTTGACCGAAACTGCGCCCGGTGTGACCTGAAAAGTGAATACCTCATCGACCTGCAGGCCGGCCGGTACCTGGTGGGTGATGAAGATCATCGTCACCCTCCCCTTCAGCTGGTTGATGGTTGACGCAAGGTGTCCGGCCGTTTGCGGGTCGAGGTTGGACACGGCTTCGTCGAAAATCAGGATGCGCGGGCGCTTGAGCAGTGCCCGGGCAATGGCGATGCGCTGCCGCTGTCCGCCGGAAAGCCCGGTGCCGCGTTCGCCAATCTCGGTCTGATAGCCTTTCGGCAACCGTTCGATGACTTCGTGGATCTCGGCGGCCTTGCAGGCAGCGACGATCTCCTCGAATCCGGCATGCGGGTGCGCCATGCGCAGATTGTCGTAGAGCGTGCCAGAGAACAGCACGGTCTCCTGCGGTACCACTCCGAAAGTCGCCCTCAGTTCGTTGGCGGCAAGATGACGGATGTCCTTGCCGTCAAGCGCGATGTAACCTTCCAACGGCTGATAGAAGCCGAGCAGCAGTTTCGCCAGCGTGCTCTTGCCGCAGCCCGAGGGACCGGTGACGACGGTCAGCCGACCCGGTGTGAAAACCAGGTCGAGATTTCTGAACAGCCAGGGGTGCTGTCCGGAGTAGCGGAAAGCGAGCTTGTCGATGGTCAGCAGGCCTTCATCGAGCTTCTGGCGATGCGGAACCAGCGTGTGCGGCTCGCGCGGCATGTCGAGAATGTCGCCGAGCCGCTTGACGGCGATGCTGGCTTGCTGGAACTCCTGCCACAGACCGACGATTCGCAGCAGAGGCTGGCTCATGCGGCTGGCGAACATCTGGAAGGCGACCAGCATGCCGACGGTGAAGCCGTCGTTCTCCATCACCAGCAGCGCGCCGACGATCAGGATGGCGAGCGTCATCAACTGTTCGAGTCCGTTGGCCGCCACGTGGTAGGTATTGCCGACCTGTCGGGTCGCGAAGCCGGCAGCAAGGTACTGGGCCAGATAGTCGCCATATTGACGATCGATGTCGGGTTCCATCTGCAGCGACTTGACGGTCGCCATGCCCGCAACGTACTCGGTCAGGAACGCCTGATTGCGGGCGCCGAGCAGGAATTGCCGGTTGAGCTTGGTGCGGAACAGCGGTGCAACCAGGAGACTGATGGTGGCGATCGCTCCGAGCAGGATGATGGCGATCAGCGAGAGCTGCCAGCTATAGGCGAACATCACCGCCAGAAACAGGAGCAGAAAGGGAAGATCGAGAATCAGGGTGACGGCCGCGCCCGAGACGAACTCGCGGATGGTTTCGATCCCCTGCAGGCGCGCGACCAGCGTGCCGGTCGGGCGATGTTCGAAGTAGGGCAGTGGCAGTTGCAGCAGATGCCGGAAGACCTGGGCGCCGAGGACGGCATCGATGCGGTTGCCGGTATGCAGGATGAGATACTGGCGCAACCACGTCATGCTGCAAAAAAAGAGCATGAACATCAGCAGTGCGACACCCAGTACGATCAGCGTGCCGTGCGTCTGATGGACGACCACCTTGTCGATGATCACCTGGGTGAACAGAGGCGTTGCCAGGCCGACGAACTGGATCGCCAGACTGGCGAGCAACACGTCGCGCCAGATCGACCTGTGCTTGACGAGTTCGGGAACGAACCAGCCAAAACCGAAGGGCTTGCGCGCGCAGATGAGATCATGCGGGTCGGCCGTTTCCTGGTGGCCGGCGGTGGCGTTTCTGGTCAGCAGAATGACTTCGGCTTCGAGGCGCCGAGGCGCTTCGGCAATCGGCAGTGTTTCGGGAGTTTGCTTGCCGGCTGCGAAGCAGAGCAGCGACTGGCCATCGGTGTTTACGATCAGAACCGGGTGACAGGCCGGCGGTGGCCCTTCCGGGACAGCCGCAGTCTGCAGAAACGCAATGGCCGGCAGCGGCAGCTTCTGCCAATCGACGTCTGCCTGCGCGACGACGCCGGTCCGGAAGCCGAGCGCGCGTGCTGCTTCGTGCAGGGTGGCGAGGGTGTACGGCGGCGGAAACTCCTGCTCGATCAGACCCGCCTCGAACGGCAGGCGGTACAGTGCGCTGAGGCTGCCCAAAAGCCAGATGACGTCCTCGTGCCTCACCCCCTCCAGTCGAGACATGATTGTTATGCTTCCGTTCCGCCCTTCATGTGAAAGTCGCGTCAGCGACTCATGAATCTCTCCTCTCCCTCGTGGTGGAGGGGCCGGGGGAGAGGGAAACGGTGATGACTTTCATGAGCAGGGGTGCCTGGGAAAATCATGACCGTCAGGATGCGGGCCACTCTACTGTTCATTTGAACATCAGTCAACAGACCCCTTCCGGGATCATTCCTAGGACTTCGCCAAGAAGCTGGTTCACCGAATTCTCCTCGGTGTCGTTGTGCGCCTTGCCTGTTTCTCGGCAAGGGCCGGTCTTCGGGAATACTGGGAAGCGGCAATCCGGCGGAGCGAGAAATCGCTTGACGCTCCGACCGATTTCTATAAAATGAGAACAATTCTCATTCTAACTCGTGTTGTACAACCCACGCCATGACTACGGAGCCCGCAACGACCCCGACCCCGGATTCGCCGCACTTGCCGACACAGCCGGATCTCCCGTCGAGCCTGAACAGCAGCCAGATTCTCCGCGGCCAGAAGACGGTCGAGATCGCCCATGGCGGGCAGCGCTACACGCTACGCGTCACCAAGGACAACAAGCTGATCCTGACCAAGTAAGCATCCTGTCTCTCTCCGTAGCGATCGACTGCCACCTCTTTCGCTCGTTCCCGCCAGCCAGCAAACCCCGCCGGGTCCGCCAGCCACAGGTCTTTTTTTGCGCACCGGACGGATTGGGCAGAAGGTGCCGCCAAAAAAGATGAATACCATCACTCACGCCGCCAATCCATACGCCACATACGCGCCCAGGCTGTCCTTGTGCGCCGTGGTCGTGATCGTCGCGATCCATGCCGGCATTCTCGTCCTGCTCACCATGATGGCTATCGTGCCGATGCCGCAGAGCGTCAGCACACTGATGGTTGATATCCTCCGCCCGGAGTTGCCCGTCACCAAGACGCCTGCACCGCCGAAGCCGCCGAAACCGACACCCGTCGAAGCAAAGCCGCGACGCCAGACGACCCCTGTGCCACAGCAGACACTGGCCGCACAGACCCGTTCGCCGGCCGCCTTTTCAGAAACGACGATCGTCAGGGACCCACCTCCACCCACCCTGCCAGACCTACCCGCCCCGCCAGCCCCGGCCACCATCAGCCAGCCCCGCTTCGCCGCCGACTACCTCTCCAATCCCGCACCCGCCTACCCTCCCCTTTCTCGGCGCATGGGCGAAGAAGGACAGGTCGTGCTGCGGGTTCATGTCGAGACCAGCGGCCGACCGTCGCAAATTGAAGTCAGGAAATCGAGCGGCTCCCCACGTCTCGACCAGGCGGCACTGGACGCCGTCTGGCACTGGCGGTTCGTTCCTGCCAAACGGGGCGAGGAAGCCCTTGCCGCGTGGGTTCTGGTCCCCATCACATTCCACCTGAAGAACTGAAAGGCCGTCATGGAAAACCCACTGGGCTTTGCCCACTTCCTCGCCCACACCGACCTCGTCGCCCGCATCGTGCTCTGCCTGATGCTGATTGCGTCGATCGGCACCTGGTACCTGATCGCCACCAAGGGCATCCGCGGGCTGCGCATGCGCCGCCGCAGTGCCGAATTTCTCACCGCATTCTGGGACGCACCCAACCTCGAAGCCGTTGCCGCCCGCATCCGCGAGAAGGGCACGACCGAACCCTTCGCGCATCTGGTACACCACGGTTTCACCGCCATCGAGCAGCACAACCGCTGCAAGCGCGGTGGCGAGTGCGGCACCGTCAACCTGGTCAACGCCGGCAACCCGGAAGACCTGCTCACCCGTGCGCTGAAGCGTGCCATCGACGAAGACAAGGCGGGCCTCGAATTCGGCCAAACCTTCCTCGCCACGGTCGCCTCGTCCGCGCCCTTCGTCGGTCTCTTCGGCACGGTCTGGGGCATCTACCATGCGCTGATCGCCATCGGCATGTCCGGACAGGGCACGCTCGACAAGGTCGCCGGCCCGGTCGGTGAAGCACTGATCATGACCGGCATCGGCCTTGCCGTGGCCATCCCGGCCGCCGTCGCCTACAACCATTTCGCCCGCGAGAATCGCCGTACGCTGTCGCAGCTCAACTCCTTCGCCTACGACGTGTTTGCCTTCCTCGCCACCGGTGTCAAGACCTCACCGATGCTGACCGATGCCCGCGCGACGAGCGAGAAGGTGATCGCCATGGCGCGCGCGCAGGGCGTCGCTGCCGGAGCAGAACGTCAGCCGACCCACCCCGGTCTGGCCGTTCGCTGAGGAGGACAGAACATGGCCTTCGCCAGCATGGAATCCGGCGACGACGACGCGCCGCTGACCGAAATCAACATGGTGCCACTGATCGACGTGATGCTCGTCCTGCTGATCATCTTCATCGTCACGGCCCCCCTGCTCACGCATGCGGTCAAGGTCGACCTGCCGAAAGCGTCGTCCTCGGTCAACCAGACCAGGCCGGAAAACGTACAGCTCGCCATCGATGCCAGCAGCCAGGTGTTCTGGAACGGCGAGCCGGTCGATACCGCCGGGCTTGCCGAACGACTGAAGGCCATCAGCGCCCTGCAACCGCAGCCGGAAATGCACATCCGCGCCGAGCGCACGACGCCGTACGAGAAAGTGGCGCAGGTCATGTCGGACGCCGCCAGACTCGGCGTCTTGCGCATCGGGTTCATTACCGATCCGTCAGGCGCGCGGTGACCGCGCAAATGCGCTGATCCAGACACTCATGACTTTTTCAGGCCCCTTTGAGCATCACTCGTGAGTCGCTGACGCGACTTCCTCATAAAGAAACAAGGCAACACCCATTCCATTGACCAGCCAGCCAGACGCGATGCCGTTCAGCCAGCCACAAACCCTTACCTCACGGAGATTTGTATGCCTGCTGACGCCTTGCGCCAGACCACCTGCCCGCGCGCCTGCGCACCGACCCCTTCCCTGCCCCGCCGGCTGCCACTGGCCGCACTGATGGCGCTCTCCTTCGGGGCCGGCGCGCAAACCGCCGGCGAACAGACGATGGCACCGGTCGTCGTCACCGACACCGCCGAGCGCCAGCCCGACGGCTACCTTGCCACGCGCACGCGCGTCGGCAAGGTGGAACAGGACCCGCAAAGGATTCCGCAGGCGATCACCACGGTGACCAGTGCGCTGCTGGAAGAACAGCAGGTCGGCTCGCTGCGCGAGGCGATGCGCAACGTCTCCGGGATCACTTTCAACGCCGCCGAGGGCGGCCGCTCGGGCGACAACATGAACCTGCGCGGCTTCTATACCTTCGGCGACATATATCTCGATGGCATCCGCGACACGGCTCAATACAACCGCGAGACCTTCAACTACGAGCAGATCGACGTGCTGCGCGGCGCCGGTTCGATGCTCTTCGGCCGCGGCCAGGCCGGCGGTGTCATCAACCAGGTGAGCAAGACTCCCCTGCTGATGGACCAATACAAGCTGACCGGCAGCATCGGCACCTACGGCTACCGCGAGCTGACCGCCGACCTGAACAAGCGCTTCAGCGCCGATGTCGGCCTGCGCGTGAACCTGATGAATCGCGACGAGGGAAGCTGGCGTGAGAATCTCGCCAACGGCGACGAGCCGGAAGTGCACCGCCAGGGTGCTGCGATCAGCCTCGCGCTCAACCAGACTTCGCACAACCGCTTCTGGCTCAACCACTATTACCTGAAGACCCGCGACAACCCCGACTACGGCATTTCCTTCGACGGCGTCACGCGCCGCCCGAACGAACGCTTCCCGTCGCGGGCCTACTGGGGCACCGACAAGACCTTCGACGACAGCGACACGTCAATCACGACACTGGTCAACGAATATCTCTTCGACCCCGAATCGATGCTGCGCACGCAGGTCCGTGTTGCCGACTATCAGCGCAGCTACTGGGCAAAAACGCCGAACCTGACCCTGCCGCCGAGCGCCAACGGCGTCAACGGCGGCAACGTCACACGCTCGTCCCATTACGAAACGGTGACGCTGCAGTCCGACTACTCGACGCGCTTCAAGACCGGCGGCATCGGCCACGAATTCCTGGCCGGCATGGAATATCTGAAGGAGGACAGCTTCCGCCACGGCCTGCAGAACTTCGGCGGCACGACCCATGCCAACCCGCCGCTGTTCCATCCCTACCAGGAAGCGCTGACCGGCACCCCGACGAAATTCACCAGCGACTCCTACGCGATCTACGTGCAGGACAGCATCGAATTCATCCCGCACTGGCAGGCCACCGTCGGCCTGCGCCGTGACGAGATGGATGCCAAATATTCCAGCACCACCTCGCCAAACCTGAAGTACGGCGAATGGAGCACGCGCGCCGCGTTGTCCTGGCAGCCGCAGGAAGAAGCGCATTACTATCTCGCCTGGAGCGATTCCTTCAGTCCGACGGCCGACCTCTATCAGTTGACGGTCGCGCCGATGCCGGCCGAGCGCAGTCAGGTCACCGAACTCGGCGCCAAATGGCTGCTGTTCGGCGGCGATCTCGCGCTGCGCACGGCCCTCTACCGCGCCAACAAGGCCTGGGAACGGAATACCGACCTCGAATCCACGGCCGCCATCCTGACCAGGAAGCGCCGTACCGATGGTTTCGAGGTCGAGTTAGCCGGTCGCCTGAGCGATCGCTGGGAAATCTTCTCCGGCCTGGCGCTGATGAACGCCACAATTCTCGAAACCGCGACCAACGTGAACGCCACGACCGGCGCCGTCACTCAGGGCGACCCGCGTCTCGTCGGCGAGCGCGCGCGCAATGCCCCGGTTTATACCTTCAACCTGTGGTCAACCTACCAGTTGACCGGCCACTGGAAGATCGGCGGCGGCGTCGAGGCCAAGGGCAAACGCTTCGCTTATCAGCCGCAACAGGCAGTCAGCAGCGCCTTCGTCAACGGACAGTTCACACCGAACACGGCAGCAGCCTATCAACGCTGGGATGCCATGGTCGCTTATGAAGAGAAGCACTGGGCCGTGCGCCTGAACATCAAGAATCTGTTCGACCGGCTCTACTATGACTCGATCTACGACAACGGCGGTTTCACCGTACCGGGTACGCGACGTGCCGCCATCCTCACCGGCGAGCTGAAGTTTTGAGCAGGGAAGCGGCAGGCATGACGACCAATCGCCGACGGTTCATTGCCGCTGTTGCTGCCGGCGTCGCCGGCAGCGCTCTTCCGGGGATTGCGCTGGCCACGACTTCCCGGCAGGCCGTCGTGGCCGCCGCCTGGCGCGGTCCGAACCCGGGCGATTCCTACTTCGCCGGCGCCCTGGTCGCCGACTGGGAAACTCGCAAGCTCGACATCCGCCACGCCGTGCCACTGCCGTCGCGGCCGCACGGCCTTCTGCCGGAGGCCGATGGCGGCATGCTGGTCGTGGCGGCGCGTCCCGGCACCTGGCTAATGCGGTGCGACGCTCAGGGCAAGGTGCAGCAGCGGGTATCGCTGGAGGAATCGTCCACACGGCGTTTCTGCGGCCACGCCGTCGTCGCCGCGAACGGCGAAGTGCTGCTGACCACCGAAACGGAGCACGGCAAGGGACGTGGCCGCATCGGCGTGCGCGACCGGCGGACGCTGCAGAAGCTCGACGAATGGGATACGCACGGCATCGATCCGCACCAGCTCGCGCTCGACGCCGCTGGCCAGTTGATCGTCGCCAACGGCGGCGTGCCGAGAACGCTGACCGACCAGAAGTATGATCTGCAGCGCATGGAATCCTCGCTCGTCCGCCTGGATACCGCCAGCGGCAAGCGATTGCGCCAGTGGCGACTGGACGACCCGCGCCTCAGCCTGCGGCATATCGCGTGGAGCCACTCGCCGGTCGACGATGAGGCCTATCTTGGCATCGCCATCCAGGCCGAGCATGACCGCCGTGAGGAGCGCGCACAGTCCCCGATCCTCGCCGTACTCGACGGCGACCGCCTGTTCGTGCCGACACGGGCCAACGACGGCATCGGCTACGCCGGCGACATCGCGGCCGCCTGGGACGGCGGTTTCGTATTGTCGAGCAACCAGGTCGGCCTCGCCCAGCTCTGGCACCCTGCTGCGGGCGAACGCATGACGCCGCTGGTCAGGATGGAGGAGGCTTACGCCCTGACTTCATGGCGGGGGACCGGATCGTCCGGCGGCGTCCTCGTCGCAACGGCCCTGGGACTGGTGCGCAGTCACCCGCGGCTCAAACCCGTTGCCCTGCCATGGCCGCAGCCGATGACGCTGGACAATCACTGGAGTCTGATCAGCGAGACCTGATCGTTGCTTTGCTGAATGCGCAGGGCTATCGCCTCCGAGATTGCCACCCGCCTTCACGATGAGGTGTTCGTGACCCGGCTTGAGGTCGCGGGGGGTTCGGCTTTGAGTCCTCTCCGGAAGGGAGTGGTGCCGGCTGCTCGGTGACCACGGTTTCGGAGTGATCAGGCAGCGTGGCAGTCACGCGGTCATGCAGAGGCGGACAGCAGGCACCACCGTAACGGTCCCGGTCCCGCTGCACGACGAAATCCGCATCGGGACGCTGCAATCGATCATCCGCCAATCAGGCCTGCCCAAGTCTCTGTTCGAGCAAGGTTGAGCATTCAGATCAGTGCTTCGGCAGATGCGAGTGATGATGCGCGATCCGGCCGGCCGTGCTCCACTCGGTGCTGTGCGGTTCGATGCGCAGAATATGATGATCTCCGACCATGGCAGCTATCGCGGCAGCGATGGCGACGACATCCTCGATCGGAATCTCCTGGTCTGCAACGGGCGCCTGAACCGGCGCTGTCTTTTTAGGCGCGGGGGCGGACGGGCGCTTGTGCGACACCCAGGTGCCAACGCGGTTGAGCAGCGGGAACCATGAGAGGACCAAACCGATGAACGAGATCACCACGAAGCTCAGAAAGAAGTCGATCAGGCTGAGCAGCAGCGCGCCTTGCAGGGTGTCGGGAATGAGGGAATTCATGTTCGCGGTCCTCGATGTGGAAAAGGCAGGGTCAGCATGGCGTGTTCAGCCGACACCGATCAGCGCGAGCATGATGCCGCCGGAAATCGCGGTGCCGAACACACCGGCCAGGTTCGGACCCATCGCATGGTAGATGAGGAGGTTTTTCGGGTTCTCCTGGTACGCGACGATGTGCGAGACGCGCGCCGCAATCGGCACCGAAGCGATTCCAGCCGAGCCGATCAGCGGGTTGATCTTGGTCTTCAGGAACAGGTTCATGATCTTCGCCGTCACCACGCCAGAACCGGTACCGAACAGGAAGGCGATCAGACCGAGTCCCACGATTTCCAGGGTCTGCAGCGTCAGGAACTTGTCCGCCGCCATGGTGGAGCCGATGGCCACGGTCAGGATCATGATGATCACATTCATCAGGCCACCCGCGGCGGTCTTGGCCAGGCGATCGACGACGCCGGTTTCCTTGAACAGATTGCCGAGCATCAGCATGGTGATCAGCGGTGCGACTGGCGGGAAAAACAAATTGACGATGATCGCGATCACGATCGGGAAGGCGATCTTCTCCAGCTTGCTCACCTTGCGCGATTGTTCCATGCTGATCTGGCGCTCGGCCTTGGTGGTCAGCAAGCGCATCACCGGCGGCTGGATCATCGGCATCAGCGCCATGTACGAATAGGCGGCCACCGAGACCGGTCCGAGTAGATGCGGCGCCAGCTTGACGGTGACGAAGATCGCCATCGGGCCGTCGGCACCACCGATGATACCGATGGCGCCGGCCTCGGCCAGACTGAAGCCGAGCAGCTTGGCGAGAATCAGTGCGACGAAGATTCCCAGGTGCGCGCCGGCGCCGAGAATGACCAGCCTGGGATTGGCGATCATCGGTCCGAAGTCGGTCATGGCGCCGACACCGAGGAAGATCAGTGGTGGAATGATCAGCAAGGCCACGCCCTGGTAGGCATAGTGGAAAAGCCCACCCTCCTTGACGACGTAAAGCAGCGCCGAAATCGCCTGTCCACCGGGTACATCGTCTGGCGGACCGGGAACGTTGGCGACGATACACGAGAAGCCGATGCCGATCAGCAGCAGCGGTTCGTAATGCCTGGTGATTGCCAGATAGATCATCGTACAACCGATGATGACCATCACCAGGTTGCCGAACGAGAAATGCACAGCTCCGGTCTGATCGAGCAAAGCCTGGAGAAAAACCGGGATTTGATCCACTGCCACCTCCTGTATCCGGGAAAAACGGCAGGATGTCCTGCCACTCACCGCCGCGCCGGGAATCGCCAACGGGGAAGAGTTGGAGTATAAGTGTCACCAATGAGCGTCCTAACTAGGGTTGGCACTAGATCTTGCCGCCCGTCTTGCCCATGATTTACCCATCAACCGACCGGTCTCAAGCAGTGATACCCAGCATCTCGCAGCGGTCACCATGGATCGCCCGATGACCTTCATCCAGCAGGGATTGCCGGGCGGCGTCTGGATCGCTCCTGCAGGCGCCGGCAGGTGGGTCGCGTTGGCGCTGCTACTCACCGCATTGATCGGTGTTCTCGACTACCTCAGCGGCTACGAGCTGCGACTCGGCAGCCTTTACCTGTTGCCGATCATGCTTGCCACCTGGAGTGCAGGACACCATGCGGGGCTATCGATCGCCGCTGCCGCCTGCCTGTGCTGGCTGCTCAGCTTCAGCTCATCGCACGGCTACGCGCGGCCAGAGCTGTTCTATTGGGACGGCCTCGTGATGGTGGTGGTCTTCATCGTCTTCGTCATCCTGCTGACCCGGCTGCGCCTGGCGCTGCAGCGCGCCGACGAGCGTTTCGTGCGCGTGCTCGACGAAATGCACGCGGCGGTCTATGTGATGGACGCGCACAGCGGACGAATCCTGTACGCTAACCGACGCTTGGCGGAGATGATCGGCGCAGAGCCGAATGGACTGTGCGCTGCCGACCTGCCGCAATACCTCACTGGCGGCGATGGCGATCATCGGCGCAGCGTGCTGCCCGCATCCCACGGCTTCAGATCCGAAGAACGGCGCGACCCGGCGAGCGGCCGCTGGTATCTCGTGCAATTCGGCGCGATACCCTGGCAGGACACCAGCGCAGTGACCCTGATCGTCGTCACCGACATCTCGGACCGGCGCCACGCGCAGTTTCTGCGGCGCGAGAACCGGGACATGATGTACCGTACGTCGCGCCTTTCCGCGCTCGCCGAAGCCACTTCCGTACTGGCACACGAGATCAACCAGCCGCTGATGGCGATCGCCAGCTACAACGACGCCTGCCTGCGCCTGTTGGCAAGCAAAACGATGGAACGTGCGGAACTGGCGCACGCGCTCGAGAAGTCACGCGGCCAGGCCATACGCGCCGGCAACATCGTCACGCGGATGCGCGACTTCGTGCGCAGCAAACACCCCCAGCCGGTATTGTGCGAACTGAACGCCATCGTTCGCGAGGCGATCGAGCTGATGGAAGCGCGCATCGAGGACCACTGCGTCGTCGTCACCATGATGCTGGCCGAGCACCTGCCGCCGATACTTGCCGATCGTTTCCTGCTCGAGCAGGTGGTGGTGAATCTGCTCGAGAACGCGGTCGAAGCGATGCGGCCGCTTGCCCAGCCGCGTCGCCGTCTGACTGTCTCGACCGGATGGCAGCCCGCCGGAGCGATCATCGTGTCGATCAGCGATCAGGGTGAAGGAATTCCCGCAGCCATCGACAAGTATCTGTATACGCCATTTCGATCCACCAAGCCGGAAGGGCTCGGGCTCGGCCTGTCGATCTGCCGATCGGTGGTCGAAGCGCACGGCGGGCGCCTGTGGCATGACCCGAATCCAGGCGGCGGCACGATTTTCCACTTCACGATCGCCGCGGAGGATGCGTGAGCGACAAGCCGGCAATCGAACAGACGGTATTCGTGATCGACGATGACGAGGCGGTGCGCGACTCGCTGGGAATGCTGTTGCGCACGGCCGGCCTGCAAGTGCAGCTCTTCCACTCGGCGCGGGCCTTCCTCAAGCGCTTCAACCGGGAGAGCTCGGGCTGTCTGATCCTCGACATCCGCATGCCGGTGATGAGCGGCCTCGATCTGCAGGACGAGCTCTACAAGCGGCGCTGCCGCATCCCGATCGTTTTTCTCACCGGGCACGGCGACATCCCGATGGCGGTGCGCGCGCTGAAAAAGGGCGCATTCGACTTCATCGAAAAGCCGCACGACGGGCAGCGCCTGGTGCTGGCAGCCTGCCATGCGCTACGCGCCGATGCCGAGCAGCGCTGCGGCATCACTGCCCCCTTGCATTCGCCACCGGACCTGGCGGAGCGCCTGGCGCTGCTGTCAGTCCGCGAGCGCGAGGTACTCGAATACATCCTCAAGGGCCGGCAGACGCGCGCCATCGCCGAGAATCTCTGCGTCAGCGTCAAAACGGTCGAATTTCATCGCAGTCGTATTCGGGAAAAGTTGCACATCGGCTCGCTTGCCGAATTGTTCCGGCTGTTCATGACGAACGGCGACTAGGGCCTGTAGCGCGATGAGTTCTTTCCTGTAGTGGAAAAGGGACTTCGACCAACACTTTCATTCGCACCCAATCGTCGGCAGGCGGTATCTCTATTCACGGAAATCGCCTAAGCTGCCCGCCGAAGGGATGTCCAGCAAGCTGGATTCGCTTACTTCATCAGCTTGAGGGGGGCAGTCTGGTACACCCACCGACAACCCGATGAGGAGCGCGGATCACTGGCTGGCCATCGAACCTGTCCTGACCGGGCTTGACGCTCTCGTGGCCGAGGTGTTCGGCGAACATCGGGACGACCTCCATCGCAGGAAATCATGACTGTCCGAAACCTTGAATTCCTCTTTCGTCCCACCTCGGTGGCGGTGATCGCCGAGCCTGACGAACCGAGTCGCTACGCCGAAGTGGTGCTGGCCAATCTCGCGGCCGGCGGATTCAGCGGTCCGGTCATGTCGGTCAGCGCCAGGAAACGCGCCCTGTTCTTCATGGGTGACGAGGTCCGCCTCGGCGACCTCGACGGGGTGCCCGATCTGGCAATCATTTGCGCTTCACTGGAGCAGGTACCTTCGATCATCGCTCAACTCGGCGCGCGCGGTACCCGTGCGGCGATCGTCGGCCCGTGGATGTGGCACAAGATGAGCCATGGGACGATCGCGACCGCGCGCAAGGCCATTCTCGAAGCCGCCCAGCCCTACCTGATGCGCGTTCTCGGACCGGGCAGCGGTGGTCTCGTGGTACCGGCCAGAGGGCTCAATGCCAGTGCGACCCCGGTTTCGATCAAGCCGGGGAAGATCGCCCTGGTCGCGCAGTCGACCGCCGTCACGGCGGCCGTGCTCGATCGCGCCTACAGCAAGGGAATCGGTTTCTCGACGGTGCTCCACCTGGGTGCCAGCCTCGATGTCGACCTTGCCGACGTGCTCGACTGGCTGGCGGCAGACCCCGACACCCAGTCGATCCTGGTGCAGTTCGACGAGGTGACGGCCGGGCGCAAGTTCATGTCGGCGGCGCGTGCCGCCGCACGCAACAAGCCGGTGGTGACCATTCGCGGCAGCCCGCTGCAGGGCAGACCGCAGGGCAACGGACCATTCACCGCTGACGATGTTTACGAAGCAGCCCTGCGCCGTGCAGGCTGGGTGCGCATCGATACACTCGGGGACCTGTTCGCCGCCGTCGAGGCGATGGCACGGGTGCGCCGCTTGCACGGCGAGAGTCTGACCATCCTGGCCAACGGTCATGGCCTGGGACGGATTGCCGGCGACCGGCTGACACGTTCCGGCGGCCAGCTCGGCAGGCTGTCGCCGGCTACCCTCAAGCGTCTCGAAGAACTGTTGCAAACGCGTTCAAGGCTCTCGAATCCGTTGGCGCTGCCGGCGGACATCACGGCGACTCACTGGGGAGCTGCACTGGCCATCGTACTGGCCGACGAGCATACCGAGAATGTCCTGACCGTTTTTTCACCTTCGCCGTTTGCTCCCAGTGCTGAAGTCGCCGCGGCGATCTGCGAGGTATCCCGCAAAAACGAGCGCAACGTCTTTACCTGTTGGGTAGGCGGTGCCGCCATGCTGGAGGCGCAAAAGATTGTGGCGGCGCAAGGCGTGTTGAGCCATGAGTCGCCGGAAATGGCGATCACGGTCTTTCTCGGCGTCGTCAGCTACCGGCGCAATCGCCGCTTGCTGATGCAGATGCCGCCATCGCTCGCAGAGGGTTTCTCACCGGACGTGGCAGCCGCCCGCAGCGCCCTCGGCGAAGCGATGGCGGCGGGTGCGGGCCCGCTATCGGTACGCCAGGCACGACGACTGTTGCAGGCCTACGGTCTGGCCGTTGGCGAGCATCCTCTGGCGGGCAGTATCGACGAGGCGATTGCCTGCGCCGATGCGCTCGGCTATCCGGTTGATCTCGCCCTGCTGCTTGCCGGCGGAGCAGAGTTTCCGGAGAGCGCTTCCGGTCTGCGGTCGCCGGCAGAGATCCGCATCGCGGCGCGCGACCTTCGCCGCCGTGTACGCACCCAGCAGTCTGGCAGCCGCGTCGAGGCTTACCGGCTGCGACCGGGTGCGGCCCGCAGTGGAGCGCCCGCACTGCGTCTGGGCGTTGCCGACGATCCGGTGTTCGGTTCGGTGATTTTTCTTGGCCCGTCGACCACGGGTTTTCGTGGCGGCCGCCTGGTGGTTGCCTTGCCGCCACTCAACCTGGTACTGGCCAGTGATCTGGTGACCCGCAGCGGTTTCGCCGAGGAACTCCCGGAAGACGATCGGCCGGCACTGCAAGCCGCCGTGAGCAATGCCCTGGTTCGTCTTTCGCAACTGCTCACCGACCTCGATGAGGTGACTGACATCGATCTCGACCCACTGCACGCCGAGGCTTCGGGAGTCGTCGTGCTGGGCGCGCGCATCGGCGTCGAGCAGACCGCAGGCAGGCGCGGCCATCGCCGCTTCGCGCTTGCTCCCTATCCGAAGGAACTTGAACAGCACGTGGATTGGCAGGGTCGCCGGCTCCTGATCCGGCCGATTCGACCGGAGGATGAAAGCCTGCTCGGCGAACTGCTCAATTCGCTGGCCCCCGAAGATTCCCGGATGCGCTTTTTCAACTCGATCAAGAGCCTGCCGCGCGCCCGTCTGGCCCGCTTTTCCCAGATCGACTACGACCGCGAGATGGCCCTGGTCGCCATCGAGCGTGGAAACGAGGGCGCCGAGCATGCGCTGGGTGAGGTGCGGGCCGTGGCCAATCCCGGCAGTACGTTCGCGGACTTTGCCATCGTGGTCGCTTCGGCAATCAAAGGCCAGGGACTTGGCAAGCGGTTGCTGCAATGCCTGCTCGGCTACTGCCGAAGCCGCGGCATCGCCGAATTGCGCGGCGAGACCCTGGACGGCAACCTGCGCATGCAGCGTCTCGCACGGAGCCTCGGTTTCACCGTGACCACCGGAGCGGATCGCGGTACGCTGGATCTGAGCCTGTCGTTGAATCCGCACGAGAAGCGATGAAACGCCCGGGCAACGATCGCAAAACGTGCCCGAGAGACTCGCGGTCATCCTGCCAGCCCGCTGCACCGACCAATGGCGGCGAAACGCTGATGAACCATTCCTCAACGACCACCAGCCGATCCGTCACTCGGCGCTGATCAAGGCGGCGCTATTGCACGTCCAGTTCGAGACCATTACGAGATGCTGCAGCGGGTGCGCCTGCAGGCTCGGTGCCGTCACCGGCCAGAGCCCGCTCACTGTGGGTAAAATGCTCGACGCGATGATCGAGTTGGGCTTGCTGCGCGAAGTAACCGGCATGAAGCGCAACCGCATCTACGAATACACCGCCTACCTGGAACCGCTGAACCGGGAAGGTGAATGAAGAACCAAGAAGACCACCGATGCCCCTGACCCTGCCCCAACTAGAGCGCCATCTCTTCAAAGCTGCCGACATCCTGCGCGGCAAGATGGACGCCTCCGAGTTCAAGGAATACATCTTCGGGATGCTGTTCCTCAAGCGCTGCTCCGACGTCTTCGACCAGCGCCGCGAGGAGGTGATCCGCTTCGAAATGGAAGGCGGCAAGGCCGAGGCGGAGGCACGGCTGTCGGCGGAGAACTCGCGCTGGTACAAGAAGGAAGGCTCCTTCTGGGTGCCGCCGCAGTCGCGCTAC
>NZ_JAZKUD010000053.1:0-26825 GCF_036625275.1 Accumulibacter sp. | reverse complement strand
CCTTGGTCGCTTGCATGCACAAGATGCTGACGATTATGAACGCCATCGTCAAATCGGGTATTCCGTGGAATCCAGAACATCAAAATGTCTCTAAAAATGCTTGACCGGGAACACAGTTGCTCTCCCCCTCGTGGGGGAGCAACTGTGTTCCAAGTCAAGCAATTTCTGGATCCCACCGGGTACGAGTCTTCAACACCGCATTCATGATGGTCAGCAACTTTTGCATGCAGGTGACGATGACGACTTTGGCGAGCTTCCCGGCCTGCTGGAGGCGTTGAGCGAAAGCCTGGATAACCGGATTACAGCGCATCGCCGTGATGGTGGCCATGTACAACACGGCCCGCAGATCGGCCCGGCCACCCCAAATGAATCGCTTCCCGTGTCGCTTGCCACTGTCGTTCGCCAAAGGAGCGACGCCGGCCAGCTTGGCGATTTCGCGACGGTTGAGGTGTCCCAGTTCCGGGCATTCCGCCAAGGCGGTCCGACTGGTCACCGGGCTTTCCCCGGGGAGGCTGCGCAGCAGATCGTCCTCGGCCCGCCAGAGATCGGAGGTGCGCAAGCGCTGCGTCAGATCGTCGTCGATCTCGGCGATCCGCTCGTTCAACCACGCGTTAGTTTCGGGGTAAGTTCGGGAGACAGAGAAAGCCGACGGACGTCCTGTAGCGACCATTTGGGCTGGTTGGGCATCAGGCCATAGGCGATGAGGCCGGTCAGCAGATTGACGGCGAAATGAATGGGCGAGTGATGGCGGGTGTGCTCGATCTGACAGAGATTTTTCAGTTCGTCGATGACGGTTTCGACGAGGGATCGCTGTCGTAGCATCGTTTGGTCGAAGGGATTGAGGGCAACAGGCTTCATGTTTTTTCTGACCTTGGTTACCAAGTCGATGCCGAGATCCTTCAGAAAGTTGGTCAGGCAGTCATGCTTGCGGGCAGCCAGAGCATGACAAAAAGCGGTACATTCTTGTTTTGAAGCGTCGTTGGGGGATCGGTCGGAAGATGGGGCAGGAGCAGGAGGCGTGCAGCACGGAGTTCTGGCACGTGACCCGCCTGGTCGCCGTGCATGCACCGCACGCTGCCGCAGGCAGAGACGCATGTTGACGCTGTTGCGCGCCTGGCGCGAGCGTGGCTGGACGCCGATCGATGCGGCGAGCTACGCGCAAGCCTGGCAACAGTACGGCGGCAGCGTCGCCACGCATCCGCTCGTCGTCGAGCGGTTGGCGGGGCTGGCGGCAATACCGGTGCGTTATCTTGGCTGGTTTGCTGGCGATCGGCTGCTCGCAGCGATTCCCTGCTGGGGATCTTATCTGGCGCTGTCCAAGGTGGTGCTCAAAAAGCACGGCCAACGCGGCCTGTTCGATCTCGGCAATGCCGAAATCATTCTGCCGATCGCCGCCGAGGCCTCTGTACCCGTGCGTTTGCGGGTGCCCTACGTCTCCGAACTGAACGCCGCGCGCATCAGCACGCTACGGCCGCAGCCGCAGGGCTTGGCGCTGGCGCGCCCACCAGAAGACTACGGCAAGAAGTTCCGCTACAACCAGCGCCGCGAATGGCGGCTGCTCGAGGAAGCGGGGGGCAGCGTTCGTTCGATGCTCGATTTCTCGCCGTCCGAGCAGGCTGCCATCTACGCCGATTTGTTCGAGCGCCGCTGGGGCTTTGCCGCCCGCGGCGCGGCGCACTTGAGCCAAGTCTTTGCGCTGCTGCGCGAATTCATGACCGGTGCGGTCCTGTTGCGCAACGCGCAGCCGATCGCCATCCAGATTCTCTACCGCGTTGAAGCCCCACAATGGATTTCGCTCGAATACATCAACGGTGGTGTCGATCCGCAATGCAGCGAGTTCAGCCCTGGCAGCGTCCTCAGCTTCGTCAACACGCAAGCCGCCTGGCAGGATGCGCGCGCGCGCGGCAAGCCCTTGCGCTATTCCTTTGGTCGCGCCGATCGTGAATACAAGGATCGCTGGTGTCATCGTGTGCCAGCCTATCAAATCTAGACAACGTGTCCTCCGCGATGCCAGCGAATTCCTCCCCGAGGCCAGCCATGCTTTCACGCAAACCCCAATTACTTTCGCGCTACCGCCGACAGAAGCGCTATCTGATGCTCTTGGCCGCACTTCTGCTCGTCGCACTCGGCGTTTTCGTCGCCTGGTGGCTGCTGCCCGGCCTGCTGCTGCTCGGCTGGGTCGTGCACGAGGCCTGGCTGGCCGACCATCTTTTCTATTCGCCGCACGATGACTACCAGTACCGGTTCCCACCCGATACTCCCAGGCAGCAGGTGTCGCTGCGCGATGGCCGCGTGCAGTTGAGCGAGCCGCTGGCGGCTGGCGAGACCTTGATCCTTGAAGTCGAGCTGCGCAGCAGCGGACTCGGCCGTTGGTTTGATCCGCAGATCCTGCTCGGCGATGACCGGCAGGATTTCGAGCGCGGCGTCACGGGCCGGCGCTATCTGAATGTCTCGGGGCAGGCGGCAGTGCTTGCCCGCAGCGAGCTGCTGATCCAGGGGCGGCACTGCCGTCTGCCGGCGACCGCGACGCTGTACACGCTGGACAACCCGGACTACGCACAGCGACGCGTCATGGTGCTCGCGCCGCACCCTGACGACGCCGAGCTGGCAGCGTTCGGCGTCTACAGCCGGGCGTCCGAAGTGCTCATCGTGACGCTGACGCAGGGCGAAGTCGAGGCCGAGGCATACCAGCGTTTCGACCTCGATGCCGTGCAGGCGGCGCGGCTGAAAGGCCGCTTGCGCAGTTGGGACAGCATCGCCGTGCCGCTCTGGGGCAACGTTTCGCAACAGCGCTGCGTGCAGCTCGGTTACTACTGCCTGCAACTGTCGGCGATGCTCAACGATCCCGCAGAGACCTTTGCTTCCCGCGCATCGGGCGAGTCCGACATCCGCAGCGCGCGTCGCCACAATCCACTGGCACTGCCCGCCGATGCCGATGGCCAGCCTTCGGGAAAGAACCTGCTCGGCGACTTGGTTGCTCTGCTTGAACGCTTCCGTCCGGAAATCGTCATCACGCCGCACCCACAGCTCGACCCGCATCCCGATCACTACGCGACCACCCTGGCGATTGATCTGGCGGCCAAACTGGCGAGTTGGCAACCGGAAATCGCCCTGCTCTACGCCAATCACCTGCACGACAACGACCGCTGGCCCATGGGGCCGGCCGGTTGTGGCATCGCCCTGCCGCCGGCACTCATACCGTTGCCCGCCGATGCGCTCTGGAGCCCGACGCTGAGCGAAGCGGTGCAACTCGACAAGGCCATGGCATTGGCCATGCAGCACGACCTGCAGGGCCGCCTGCCGGTCAAGAAACGTCTGCGCCGGCGCATTCAGCAAATGCTCACGGGCCGTTCCTGGCCGCCCACTGGCGAAAACGAATTCTTTCGCAAGGCTGTCCGCCGCCATGAACTGTTCTGGGTACGTCGCTTCGACGCCTGAGTGCCGAAGGCGCCGGGTAACTTCCGAGACAGCTCATCGATTACCATTCGCCAGAATTTCCCTGCAGGAGTGACGAAGGAATGGCATGGCCACCGCAGTGAATCATTCTCAACGCTTTGCGCTCAACTACGAGGCATCTCCCGCAGCTCCGACCAATGCTGCGCGATGTCCGAGCTGTCAGGCAGCGATGGCAGTTCATCGATTTCAGCGCCAGCTCGGCGGCGAGCTCACTCTGGACCTCTGTTTCGCCTGCCAGGGCATCTGGTTCGACGAATATGAAAGTGCGCAACTGGCGCCAGCCGGGGTCCTCGAACTGTTCCGGCTGCTGCACCAGCACGCTGACTCGCGCCAGCCCTGGCGCCAGCCGCTGCACTGCCCACGCTGCCAGGAGTCGCTGCTGGCCTGCCTCGACAGCACACGCGCCGGCCGTTTTGCCTACCACCGTTGCCCGCAACGGCACGGCCGTTACACCGGTTTTGCCGCATTCATGATCGAAAAGGGCTTCGTTCGTCAGCTCAACGGCGCTGAAATCCAGCAACTCGCGCGCCAGGTGCAGACCATTCACTGCTCTGGCTGCGGCGCGCCGGTCGACATTCGTCACGACCCGGTCTGCAATCACTGCCATTCGCCGATCGTCATTCTCGACCCCGACGCCGTGCAGAAAGCGCTCGATGACTTCGGCAAAAAAGCGAGTCGGCAGGCAAGCCTTGACCCGCAGGCCTTCGCCGATGCGCTGATCGCCAACGAGCGTGCCAGATCACGGGCGAAGCGGCAGGAGCGCAAGGACCGCTTGGAACCCGACGTCGTGGATCTCGTGCTTAACGGCATTGAGGGCGTGTGGCTGTTTCTCAAGGAGTAAGCACGTGGCTCCTCGCCATCAAACATGCTTCTGTTTCTCGAAAACGCGCGCAGGCTTGCATCTCGACGCAGATCGCGGAAAATGCCGGGGTCGCCACCGGCAATGTTCGGTCGGTTTCCCCATCAGTGAGGTGGCAGATCTTGCCTGCAACAAACCAATCCGGTCGTATCGAAGAGGACAAGCTCTCGCCTGAACAAGATTCCAGTCCCCTGACCCAGGCCGGTGAAACGCTGATCAGTGTCATCATTCCGACCTATAACTACGCGCATCTGTTACCGCGAGCGCTCGCTTCGGTGTTGGTGCAGATGGCCGCTGATGTCGAACTGATCGTTGTCGATGACGGCTCGACCGATGCAACCAACGAAGTCCTGGCAAGTCATGCCGCTCGCTACCCGCAGTTGCAGCTCCTCGATCAGGTCAATGCCGGTGCTGCAGCGGCACGCAATCACGGGATTCGCGCGGCGCGCGGCCGTTATGCGCTGCTGCTCGACGCTGACGACGAGTTGCTGCCGGGCGCGCTGGCGTGTCTGCGCACGTTGCTGGAAAAACATCCGACCGCGGGTATGCTGCTCGGCGCGCAGGTTTCGGTTTACCCGGATGGTCGCGAGCGCCTGCGCCTGCCGAAGCCGGTGCCGCTTGCTTCAGCCCGTCAACTGGCCAAACGCTACTTGCTCGAAAAGCGCGTGTCGATTTCGCATGGCTGTTCGCTGTTTCGCCGCGATCTGCTCTTGCAAAGACCCTACCCGGAGAATCTGCGCGGCGGTGAAGACGTTGCGGTTTTTGCGCATCTCCTGGTCAGCGCCCCGGTCACCGTCACCTGTGAACCGCTGGCGCGCATCCACAAACATCCGGACAGCCTGCGGCATCGGCGCGATGGTGAAGAAGAGCGCGCTCGCGTGATGGTCTCGGAGGTCTTTGCAGGGCTGCCTCCCGAATGTCAATCGCTGCGCCGACGCTATCAGGCGCAGCGCTATCTGTCCTTGTTTCGTACCGCCCTGCTGGCTGGCGAGCGCTCGACGGCCAGGCGCTATTACCGTGATGCCTTTCGCCTGAGTCCCTGGCAGGCTTTGCGTGGGCGCCACCTGCGCAAGGTGATTCGCTTGCTGGCAGGGCTGTGAGGATGCCTTGATGTGGTTATTGAGGAGCTGGTTGATGGCTGATGTGGTGACAGCGCTGCCACGACGGGTTTCACCCGTGCAACTCGCGTTTCTCGGCAGCTTGCTGCTTTCGCTGCTTGCCGTTGCCGGCACGGTGACCCTGGCCAAGGATGCGGCGCGTTACCTGTACGTCAGCCAGCAGATTGTCGAGCAAGGCCCGCGAGTGGCGTTCGAGCTGTTCAGCTGGCCCTGGTTTTCACTATTGCTGGCGGCGACGCAGCGGCTCTTTGGCATTTCGCTGGAACTCGCGGCCTACCTGTGGTGCGCTTTTCTGATGGCGGGGACCTGCACCCTGCTGGTAGCAATCACACAACGCTTCGTGATCGGCAGCGGCTATTGGGCCTGCCTGGTGGTATTGTCGATCCCTGCCTTCAACCAGTTGCGCTACGACATCATCCGGGAGTTTGGATTCTGGTTTTTCTGTACCCTGGCACTGTGGCTGGCTCTGCGCTGGCTGGAGCGTGCCGGCTGGTTGCGCGCGCTGCTACTGCAACTGGCCATCGTTGCCGCGGTGCTGTTTCGCATCGAGGCAGTTCTCCTTTATCCGGCGCTGGTGCTTTGCCTGCTGGCCGATCTGAAAACACGCCTGGCCTGGATACGGCTGCTGCAGATCAATCTCCTGCCGCTGGCCGGACTGCTTTTTGCGGTGATCTGGCTGCTTTCCGGGCATGCGCTTTCGCAGGAACGCGTCGACTACGTCCTGTCTCTGGTCAGTCCGCAGAATTTCCTGGAGCGCTTCAATCTGATGGCCAGCAAGTTTGCCGAAGTGGCGCTGGCGAAGTACTCTGCAGATGATGCCCGGCGCATCGTCTTTTTCGGTTTGTTGCTTACTTTGATCAGCAAGTTTGTCGCGCTTTGCGGGCCTTTCGCCCTGCCCCTGCTGTATCGTCCCGGCTGGCGTGGCGTCGGTGAATTCTGGCACAGGCTCAGGCCGATGGCCTGGGCCTGGCTCATTTATTTTGGTCTGTTGCTGATTTTCTTCGTACAGGAGCGATTCATTAACTCACGTTACGTCAGCTTTCTGAATCTGCTGGTCGTTCCGTTGCTGACCCTGTTCGTGGTGTCTTTTGCCAGGAACTTCCCACGCCTTGCGAAAATCCTCGTTATCCTGTCCCTGTTGGTGATGTTGCAGAACGTCGTCTCGTTCGGCCCAAAGAAAACGCACTACCTCGAAGCCGGCGCCTGGCTGGCGCAACACACCCATCCTGCAGACAAGATATTCTATGAGGACTCACGACTCGCCTATTACGCTGGCAGGGGCTATCCCTACATGCCGTTCGATCGCGAACAGGCGATGAGTGCCGAGCAGGCACAGAACTTTCGCTATTTCGTACTCATCGACAAGCCCGGAGACGCCGCGCTGCAACGCTGGATGGTGCAGCAACACAAGCAGGTGCTGAGTCGGTTCGCGAATCGCAAGGGCGACACCGTCCTGGTGATTGGCGATTGATGGCTGTCCGGCGGACTACCGCACCGGGCATCAGTGTTCGCTGTGCGCTTTCTCCTGCAGTGTCGGGTAATCAATGTAGCCTTGTGCGCCCCCCTTGTAAATCGTCGACGCGTTCCAGTGCGCCAACGGCGCACCGATGCGCAAACGTTCGACGAGGTCAGGGTTGGCGATGAAGTGTTTGCCAAAAGCGATCAGGTCGCCACAGTCGTTTCGTAGCGCAGCTTCTGCCCGCTCGCGGTCAAAGCCGCCACAGAGGATCATCGTTCCGGAATAGCAGGCGCGCAGGTGCTGGAGCAGATCGCTCTGCGGATCGTGTATCCAGTTCCCCGACTGGTCATAGACGTGCAGATAGCGGATACCCAGCTGGTCCAGCTGACAGGCCAGATAACCATAGGTGAACAATGGCGCCGGGTCCGGTTGCATTTCGTGCGCTGTCCCCAGCGGCGAGATGCGAACCCCGACGCGCTCGCTGCCGATGGTTTCGGCGACCGCGGCCGTGGTTTCCAGGAGAAATCGCCAACGTTTGTGAGTGGCGCCGCCATAGGCGTCGGCACGGTCGTTCAGATAAGGGCAGCGGAACTGATCGAACAGATAACCGTTCGCTGCATGGATCTCGACGCCGTCGAAGCCTGCCGCCATCGCGTTTCGTGCAGCACGGGCAAAGTCCATGACGATTGCCCTGACTTCCTCGGTACGCAGTGCACGCGGCGGATCGCAGGGCTGCAGCACCGGCTCCTTGCTGCCATCGAGGACCGGCACCCGGTCGTTGTGCAGAGCGATCGTACTTGGGCCTACGGGTGGCGAAGCATCGGCACGCAAGCTGCAATGACCAACGCGTCCGACATGCCAGAGCTGCAGGTAGATACGCCCACCCTGGCCATGCACCGCGGTGGTGACTTGTCGCCAGCCAGCGATCTGGGCGGGGCTGTAAATCCCCGGCGTACAGGCGCAACCGCGCGCCTGCGGCGACACCGGCGTTCCCTCGGCGATGATCAGGCCCGCCGAGGCCCGCTGTGCGTAATACTTGGCAGTCATTGCGGACGCCGCAAGCTGTGCGTCTGTGGCGCGATTGCGATTCATCGGCGCCATCACGATACGGTTCGGCAGCGCCAGGCTGGCGAGCGAATAGCAAGAAAATAATTTCCTGGACATGGTTAATGTACCTCCAATGGGGGCCTGGATGGCATGAAGCAAAATTCGTGCCATTTAATCGATCCTCTGCCAGGCGCGGGAGCTTCGAAGAAGCATTGCGCAGGAGAATCATGGTGCCCCGAAATTTCGGAGAGATGACTGCGGCGGCGTGCATTGGAGGTGACCAGGTGACGCCGGGGCGCGGACTTTGCAACGTGTCCTGCAACAATGATGGCAGTGCTTCAGAAACCCCAGATCTGGTTGGCGCGGACAAAGCCTGCCTGTCCCTCGCGATGGCGCACCTTGACCCAGCCGCCGGGAGAAGTTTCAAGATACTCCAGGGAAACGTTCTTTTCCGCTTCGAAGACGAGGGCCGCGGCCTCGTCAGCGTTTTGCCGGACCTGGGCGCGCGCAACCGTGACGATGACCGAACGCCGCTTGACGAGAGCCGCCGCCTCGATCCACGCCAACCCGCCGTCGGCATCGCGTACTTTCGACCATCCCTCGAGATTGACCACCAACTCGACCGGCGTGCCCCGCCTGATCACGAAAAGCTTACTGCCTCTTAGCGATGGCGCATCGTAGAGCACCGTCGCAATGTTGACGGTGCGATATTCAATTGCCAACGCCGGCACGGCAAGTCCTGCGCCCAGCAGAAAGCCCAGCAGCCGCTTCATCAACGGTCCTTACTGGATGGTAGCGGCGCTCGCTGCATCCTTCGCCGCTTCCTGTTGCTGCAGACGAGACATGTACAGAGCCTCGAAATTGACCGGCTGCAACAGGACCGGCGGGAAACCGGCACGGATCACGGCATCGGAAACGACTTCGCGAGCGTAGGGGAAGAGAATGTTGGGGCAAGCAATCGACAGCAGGGGTTCCATGTTCTCGTTGGGAACGTTCTGGATGCGGAAGATGCCGGCCTGACCCACCTCGACAAGAAAAACCGTCTTCTCTTCGATCTTGGAGGTCACGGTGGTCGTCAAGGTCACTTCGAAGACGCCCTCACCAATCCCTTGCGCATTGGTCTGCAACTGGATGCTGACCTTGGGAGATTCTCGCTCGAGAAAAATCTGTGGGGCGTGGGGTACTTCGACCGACAAATCCTTGATGTAAAGCTTTTCTATCGCAAAGACGGGGTTATCTTGCGCGGGGGTTTCCTGTTCGCTCATGATGATTCTCTAACCTTTGTTGTGAGAGTGGTGGGTAAGGCTCGGGAAGTGGGTGTCAGATGCCTTCACCCGCGAGTAAGGGCATCAATTTGCCCGCACGGTCGAGCGCAATCAGTTCGTCGGAACCTCCGACATGCGTATCGCCGATGTAAATCTGTGGGACGGTGCGCCGGGCGGTCCTTTCAAGCATTTCGGCACGGCGCTCGGGATCGAGATCGATACGCACTTTCTCGATATCCACGACGCCACGGGCACGCAACAGTTGTTCAGCGCGAATGCAGTAGGGACAAACGGCGGTCGAGTACATCAGCACACGCGGCCTGGCGGTCATTTGCGAATTCCCTTCTTGAGCGGCAGACCGGCCTCGACCCACGCCACCGTACCCCCCTCGAGCGAGTGCACCTTGGAGAAACCGAGCTTGGCCAGTGTCGAGCAGGCAGATGAAGAACGGGCGCCGGACTGGCAGACCAGGATCACCGGTGTGTCCTTGAACTGCGCCAGCTCGCCGGCACGTTCTGCGAGTGATTCCGAAGGAATATTGCGCGAGTCGCAGAGGTGCCCGGAAACGTACTCATTGGGCTCGCGAATGTCGATCAGCTGCGCATTCTCGCGGTTGATCAGCAGGGTGGCCTGCGTCGGCGTGAGTGAGTTGGCGCTTCCGGGACGACGCACCGAAAGCGCCAGCAGCATCGCGCCACTGACCACGGCAACGGTTACCAGCAAAATGTTCTGTTGAATGAATTCCAACTGAAACTCCAGAAACTGACAGGTCCAAACAGAAGAAACCAGCCAAACGTGGCAGGACAAGCATGGGCGTGCGTCGCTGACGCGACTTGTGCCTCAATCTCCG
The DNA here is from genome assembly GCF_036625275.1 of Accumulibacter sp. Lineage (GTDB taxonomy): Bacteria > Pseudomonadota > Gammaproteobacteria > Burkholderiales > Rhodocyclaceae > Accumulibacter. The sequence continues at coordinate 16,771 of NZ_JAZKUD010000053.1, read as the reverse complement.
CAAAAAACCTCGCGCATCATGCCAATCAACTGCAGCGTGCGGGCGTCACCGACACGATAGTAAACCCGATTGGCGTCCTTGCGCGCGAGCAGAACGCCCTTTTCGCGAAGGATGGCAAGGTGCTGGGAAATGTTGCTTTGCGAAGTGCCTACCGCTTCGACGATCTCTTGCACACAAACATCCTGATCGCCAATCACGCACAGTATCTTGAGGCGCAATGGATGTGATATCGACTTCAGCGCACGTGCCGCTTGCTCGATATGTTCCTGCTTGTCGATGATACTGGTCCGGATAGGCACGATATGACCGACTCTTCAATTATCATATAATCGGCCATTATAGAGCAAAACCCTGACTGCAGGAGAACACCGCCAATCCTGGGCAGCGTGACGAAAATCACCCCTGGCAGGTTTTTGCAAACCAGCCCAGGTTTCAGCAAGGCATGTGCCGCTCATTGACGAGAAAGCATTCTTTTCCCTCCTGCACCATCGCTCGCGGCGAAACAAGGTCGACCGTCGTCGCGGCCGATGCCGGGCGGATCGCAATGCCTTCCTGGCGTGGGCTGCTCGTCGGACTGCTGATCCTGTTTGCGCTGCTGGCGTTCGGCAGGACCGCCAGCAGCCAGAACGTCCGGGAGACGGCCGCAGTGTCGCTGAGCGAAGTCGCTGAACGTCAGGACGACCTGAAATCGCTGCGTTCCCAGATCGATACGCTGCGCAAGGAAATGGCCAGCGCCGAAGGATCGCGCCGAGATGCCATCGACCAGTTGCAGGATACCGAACGGGCCATTTCGTCCACCCAGCGCGAACTGCATGGGGTGACGATCCAGATCGACAAGCTGCAGGCCAGGTTACAGGATCTCGGTAGCCAGTCGCGCGAACTCGAAAGGACACTGAGCACACAACAGGCACAACTGGAAAAGCTGCTCTACCGGCAATACCTGCGTGGCACCCCGGACCCCTTGCGACTGTTTCTCAACGGTGACGACCCCAATCAACTGGCTCGCGATCTCCATTATCTTGAGGCCATTGGCCGGGCGCGCGGACAGATCCTGCGCGAAGTCGAGGCTACCCTGCAGCGCAAGCAGGCGATCGTTTCCGAGACACGCCAGCAGAGCGCGCTATTATCCGCCAGCGAGGCCCGGCAGAAGGAAGAACATGCCAGACTGCTTGCCCAGCGCCAGCAGCGCCAGGCGATGCTTGACCAGATATCGACGCAGATCGCAGTACAGCGACGCGAGATCGGCAATCTGCAACGCGATGAAAAGCGTCTGACAGAACTCGTCGACCGACTGTCAAAGATCATCGCCGCCAGGGCAGCCGAAGCGCGGGAGGTTCTTCGCCGGGAGGCGCTACGGGCAGCGCATCGGCGCGAGTTGCCGCGGCAGGGGACGCCCCAGGAGAAGCTGTTGCGAACACTGCCTGCCGACCCGGAGAGGACAGCACGTGCCGGGCCTCCCGCAGTGGAAGAACCTGCAGGCGGCGCAACAGCACCGGAGGTCCGCGCAGAGAATCCACCGCCGGTCGCCGATCAGATTGCCAGAATGAAAGGGCAACTGCGGCTGCCGACGCGCGGCTCGATCAGCAATCGATTTGGCACCCCGCGACAGGAGGGCAGCACCTGGAAAGGCCTGTTCATCCTTGCCAGCGCCGGCAGCGAGGTCCGGAGCATTGCCGGCGGGCGGGTGGTTTTCGCCGAGTGGATGCGCGGCTTTGGCAATTTGCTGATCATTGACCATGGCGGTGGTTATCTGTCGATCTATGCCAACAACGATTCGCTGCGCAAACAGGTCGGCGACGAGGTGCACAGCGGCGAAGCGATCGCCACGGTGGGCAACAGCGGTGGGAATCCTGAATCCGGTTTATACTTTGAGCTTCGTCACCAAGGGAAACCGCTCGATCCACTGGTTTGGGTTGGCCCGAAATGAGGTGCAGACTGGAGTGAGACAAATGGGTAAGTTGAAACAGGCCGGGCTGGTTTGTGCCGGGGTCGTGGGTGGCGTCCTGATCAGCCTGCAGTTTTCAGCCATCGCCGACAAGGAGATGCGCGCCAGTCTGCCTGTTGAGGAACTGCGTACGTTTGCCGAGGTGTTCAATGCCATCAAGACCGGCTATGTCGAGCCGGTGGACGACAAGAAGCTGATTACGCATGCCATCAGTGGCATGCTTTCCAACCTCGATCCGCACTCGAGTTACCTGGACGCCGACGCCTTCAAGGATCTGCAGGTCGGCACACAAGGCGAGTTCGGCGGCATCGGCATCGAAGTGGGCATGGAAGACGGTCTGGTCAAGGTGATTTCGCCGATCGAGGACACCCCTGCCTATCGCGCCGGTGTGAAACCCGGCGACCTGATTTTCAAGATCGACGACACCTTGGTCAAGGGCCTGACCCTGAGCGAAGCCGTCAAGCGCATGCGTGGCAAGCCGAAATCCCAGATCAGGCTGTCGATCATCCGCAAGGGTGAGGCCAAACCGCTGGACATCACGCTGGTACGCGAAGTGATCAAGGTACAGAGCGTCAAGTCGAAACTCCTCGAGGGAGGCTATGGTTATCTGCGCATCACCTCTTTCCAGGAGAATACCGGTGCTGCCGTGGTCAAGCATCTGGTCGATCTGTTCAAACCGGGTCCGCTCAAGGGCCTGGTACTCGATCTGCGCAATGATCCAGGGGGGTTGCTCAACAGCGCGGTCGGCGTCTCGGCGGCCTTCCTGCCTTCGGATATCCTGGTGACCTCGACCGATGGACGCACCCCCGATGCCAAGCACCGCTTTGTCGCCTCACCAGCAGACTATCTGCGCGGCAGCCGCGAAGATTACCTGAAGGCACTGCCGTCCGAGGCGCGCAAAGTACCGATGGTGGTGCTGGTCAATAGTGGCTCTGCTTCGGCTTCCGAAATCGTCGCCGGTGCGCTGCAGGACCACAAACGCGCGATCATTCTGGGCACCACGACCTTTGGCAAAGGCTCCGTGCAAACCGTCCTGCCATTGCCCGGGAACACCGCGATCAAGCTGACGACCGCTCGCTACTTCACCCCGTCGGGCCGTTCAATCCAGGCCAAAGGCATCGTGCCGGACATCGTCGTCGAGGAGAGCGCCAACGGCAGTTCGACCGAGCGTTTGCGGGAAGCCAACCTCGATCATCACCTCGACAACAACAAGGAAGCTGTCCCGGCGACCAAGGAGACTCCCGCCAAGCCCCCCACCAAGGCGGCACCGATCAAGACCAGAAGCGGCGCGACGAAAGACGAGCCCGACGAGTCCTCCGAGCTTCCAAGCCGTGAAATTGCTTCGAAAAAGGACTATCAGTTGAATCAGGCGCTGAATCTTCTCAAGGGGATGCAGATCATGCAGAGCCAGCGGTGAACCCGTCTTGCGGAGTGGAGAAAGTGAAACGACCAGAAGCGACCGCGCACAAGGCGACAGCGATCCGTAAACAACGGAATATCCTGTTTGCCAAGTTCCCGCCAGGACAGGTACCCGAAGCCAGCGACTTTCTCGGCAGGCTGGAGGACCTGGAAGTTGAACGGCGTGAACAGCAGCGTGCACTCGGCGTTGCCTACGATCTCCGCCGCCACTGCCTGCAGGAACTCGAAGGCACCCTCGAAGACCAGGGCTACCATCTCGACAACACGCTGATGAGCAAGATGATGCGGGCACTGATCTACTACGTCGAGGAAACGCAACTACACAACCTTGAAACCCCCGAGCGGCCGCTCAAACGCTCGCAGTCGGAAGCCTACACCCACGCCTGGGAACGTCATCCGCACGGCGATCACGACGATACCCCGCCGGAGTGGCGCGAATACAAGTAAGGCCTGCCCGATGGACGACGGACAGTTGCTGCGCTACAGCCGGCATATCCTGCTTGAGGAGATCGGCGTCGAAGGGCAGCAGCGGATACTCGATGCGAAAGTGCTGATCGTCGGTGCCGGAGGTCTGGGTTCGCCGGCCGCGATTTACCTCGCGGCGGCCGGCATTGGGCGAATCATTCTTGCCGATGGCGATACGGTGGACCTCACCAACCTGCAGCGCCAGATTCTCCATGCGCAGGAGCGGATCGGTCAGTCCAAGGCCCTCTCCGGACAGGCCGCGTTACAGGGCGTCAATCCCGACGTGGTAGTCGAGGCGATCACCACCCGCCTGGCCGGTGCAGCGCTGCAGGAACTGGTCGCCGATGCAGACGTGGTTCTCGATTGCTGCGACAACTTTGCCACCCGACACGCGGTCAACCGGGCGTGCGTCAGGCACCGTAAGGCGCTGGTTTCCGGTGCGGCGATCCGCTTCGCCGGACAGCTTGCGGTATTCGATAGCGGTCGCGATCGCACTCCCTGCTACCATTGTCTGTTTCCCGAAACCGGGGAGGTGGAGGAGGAACGCTGCGCGACGATGGGGGTATTCGCACCGCTCACCGGCATCATCGGCACCATGCAGGCAGCCGAAGCCCTCAAGCTGATCGCCGGATGCGGCGAGGTGGTGCTTGGTCGGCTTTGGCTGCTCGATGGCCTGTCGATGGAGTGGCGCAGTATCCGGTTCGGACGGGACCCGGAGTGTCCGGTATGCGCCGGGCTCAACTGAAGCGGGCGAGCAGGCGCAGATCGGAACCCAGCGAACGGACGTCACGAATCGCGAGATTGCGCCGAGTGGCCAGCGACTCGAGCGCCGGCAGGTCGAACATGCCGCGTGCCACATCACCGATCAGACAGGGCGCGAGATAGAGCAGCAGTTCATCGACCAGACCCGCACGCAGCAGCGAGCCGCTGAGTCCGAAACCGGCCTCGGCATGGACTTCGTTGATGCCACGCCGGGCGAGTTCGTTGAGCAGGGCCGGCAGATCCACCTGTCCATCGGGCCCGGGCAAAACAACGACCTCGGCGCCGTGTTGTCGCAAAGCGGCGGTCCTGGCCGGCGCATCGACAGCAGCGGCGACCAGAACCGTGCCATCGTCGAGCACTCTGGCGTCGAGCGGCAGTTCGAGGCGGCTATCGACGATGACTTTCAAGGGTTGACGCCATGCCCCGGCCAGGTTGTCCAGCCCGCGCACGTTGAGTTGCGGATTGTCGTGACGGATCGTGCCGATACCGGTCAAGATCGCGCAGGCACGCGCTCGCCAGCGATGGCCATCCTGCCGTGCCGCCGGGCCGGTCAGCCACTGGCTGGCACCATTCTGCAGCGCCGTCTTGCCATCGAGGCTGGCCGCCAGCTTCAGCCGCAGCCATGGCCGGGAACGTGTCATGCGTGCGACGAAACCGATATTGATCTCGTGCGCCTCGGTAGCCAGCAAGCCACATTCGGCCAGCAGTCCGGCCGCGCGCAGGCTGGCCAGTCCCTGTCCGGCGACCAGCGGATTGGGGTCCTGCAGCGCGGCGACCACCCTGGTCACTCCGGCAGCGAGCAGCGCCGCAACGCAGGGGGGCGTTCGGCCATGGTGACTGCAGGGTTCGAGGGTGACATACGCGGTCGCCCCGCGCGCTTTCTCGCCAGCGGCCTGCAAGGCGTGAACTTCGGCATGCTCCGTCCCGGCTCGCACATGCCAGCCTTCACCGACAATCTGGCCAGCGTTGACGATGACACAGCCGACGCGCGGGTTGGGTGTCGTGGTGTACAGGCCGCGCTCGGCAAGGCGAAGCGCAAGCGCCATGAATCGGTGATCCGCCGCGCTGAACGCCGGCGCCATCAACGGCCGAGTGGCTGCGTGGGATGCGGCTCTTCCGGGGAAACTTCGCGAATGACCTTGGAGAACTCGTCTACGTCCTCGAAATTCCGATACACCGAAGCGAAGCGGACGTAGGCCACCTTGTCGAGTTTCTTCAACTCGCGCATGACCATTTCACCCAGCTTCTCCGAGGCCAGTTCACGCTCGCCCAGCGCCAGCAGTTTTTCCTCGATGCGGGCAATCGCCGCCTCGACGGCATCGACGCTGACCGGTCGCTTGCGCAGCGCCAGCCAGAGACTGGCGGCAAGCTTTTCGCGGTCGAAATCCACCCGCGAGCCGTTCTTCTTGATGACTTGCGGCAGGCGCAAACCGGCCCGCTCATAAGTCGTGAAGCGCTTGTCGCAGGTCAGACAACGCCGCCGCCGCCGCACGATGTCGCCGTCGTCGTTGATCCGGGTATCGGCGACGGCAGTTTCGTCAGCGCCGCAGAACGGGCATTTCATCTCGCCGAGCCACCATAGACCGGGAATTTCCGGCACAGCTTCGAAACATCGTTGCGCACGCGCGCCAGCACCTCGGCGTCGGTGGGCGCATCGAGCACATCGGCGATCAGGTGGGCAACCTGCTCGGATTCGATTTCGGTGAAACCGCGCGTGGTCATCGCCGGCGAACCGAGGCGGATACCCGAGGTCACGAAGGGCTTCTGCGGATCGTTCGGGATGGCATTCTTGTTGACCGTCATGTGTGCGGCGCCGAGCACTGCCTCGGCTTCCTTGCCGGTGATGTTCTTGGCGCGCAGATCGACCAGAAAGACATGCGATTCGGTTCGACCCGAGACGATGCGCAGTCCCCGTTCATCGGCCAACACCCTGGACAGTACGCGGGCGTTGGCGACCACCTGCTCCTGGTAACGACGGAAGGCCGGCGTCAGGGCCTCCTTGAAAGCGACCGCCTTGGCAGCGATCACGTGCATCAGGGGGCCACCCTGCAGACCGGGGAAAATCGCCGAATTGATGGCCTTTTCATGCTCGGCCTTCATCAGGATGACGCCGCCGCGCGGGCCGCGCAGCGTCTTGTGCGTCGTCGAGGTCACGACATCGGCGTAGGGTACCGGGTTGGGATAACAACCGGCCGCGATCAGGCCCGCGTAGTGCGCCATGTCGACCATGAAGATCGCGCCGATTTCCCTGGCAACGTTGGCAAAACGCTCAAAGTCGATACGCAGCGAGTACGCCGATGCGCCGGCGATCAGGATGCGCGGCTTGTGCTCGCGCGCCAGCGCTTCCATCTTCGCGTAGTCGATCGCTTCGTTCCGGTCGAGACCATAGGCCACGACCTTGAACCACTTGCCGGACATGTTGAGCGGCATGCCGTGGGTGAGATGGCCGCCTTCGGCCAGACTCATTCCCATGATGGTATCGCCCGGTTTGGCAAAGGCCATCAGCACCGCCTGGTTGGCCTGCGACCCGGAATTGGCCTGAACGTTGGCGGCCTCGGCAGCAAACAGTTTCTTGAGGCGGTCGATGGCCAGTTGCTCGGCAACGTCGACATGCTCGCAGCCGCCGTAATAGCGCTTGCCGGGATAGCCCTCGGCATACTTGTTGGTCAGTTGCGAACCCTGCGCGGCCATCACCGCGTGGCTCACATAGTTTTCGGAAGCGATCAGCTCGATATGCTCTTCCTGACGCTGATTTTCGTTCTCGATGACCCTCCAGATCTCGGAATCCACTTTCGCCAGGGTGTCTTTGTCGGAAAACATGATGCGCCTCTCAAGCCTTGAAAAGGCTTGAATTGTAGCACGCGTGGCGGTTCCCGGATTTGGCCGGGAAGCATCGGGGGGCCGGACTGCGCTGACCTCGACGACCGGCTGGTCTGGGCATGCCTGCTGATCCTATGGCCGGCCGGCACTCAAGGCAGCCACATCAGCGCAGGTTTCGCTGACCGGGGTGACGGTGACGGCGACGTCGAGTTCGTGCGCGTCACCACCGAGAATGACGCCGCGCAGCGGGGAGACGTCGGCAAAATCGCGCCCCCAGGCGAGCGTGATGTGCTGCGTGTCGGGCAACAGGTTGTTGGTCGGGTCGAAGTCCACCCAGCGCCCGCCTTCGAGGCCCGGACAATACACCGAAACCCAGGCGTGCGAGGCGTCGGCGCCGACCATGCGCGGCTTCCCCGGCGGCGGATGGGTGAGCAGGTAGCCGCTGACGTAACGTGCGGCGAGGCCCTGCGAACGCAGGCAGGACAGCATCAGGTGCGCGAAGTCCTGGCAGACGCCGCGCTTTTCGGCCAGCACCTCAAGAACCGGGGTGGCGACGGTCGTTGCCTCGGGGTCGAACTCGAACTCGTTGTAGATGCGGCTCATCAGCGCCTGCACCGCTTCCAGTACGGGCCGGCCGGGGGTGAAGCAGGGTCTGGCATAAGTGGCAAACTCGCGCTTGACGCGCACATAGGGCGATTCGAACTGGAAACGGCTGGCGTCGAGCAGGACGGGACGAGAACCGTAGGCAAGTGCGTCACGCACCGTTTCCCATGCCGGCGAAGCGCGCAGGTAGCGGGGCGATGCCGGTTGCGGAGGTCTGGTTTGGCCAGCATTCGTGGTCGCTTTCCCCATCAGGGCAGCCAGTGCCTCGAGCGGCAAGTGTGAAAGTACCTCGATGGTGCTCTCGGCGCGGACGTTGAGGGTGTCGTGCGGAAATTCGATCGCCAGTTCCCGTACCGGATTGCCGAAGCAATCGTGGCGCTCGCGCGCAGCAGTCACTTCCGGATTCACACTGATCTGATGCGCCAGGCAGCGTTGCCAGGTGCAATCGCGTGGGGTCAGATGCAGGAGCTGGCGCGACAGCGATACCGGGCTTTCGTAACGGTAGATCGTTTCGTGAACGATGTGATAGCGGGCAGCGTTCGGGTTCACGGCGATCACGAGGTGAGGGTGGGCCGGCTGACGTCGCCGACATGACTGAAATAGCGCATTGCCAGGCGATCCGAAAGCGTTGCCGCGGCGAGTGAAACCTCGCCAAGGATCGCTGCCAGCGCGAGGCAGGGATCGCAGGTACGACAGTCGCTGAAGCTTTGCCCCTCGAAACGCCCGAGGTCGAAACCCTGCAGGCGCGCCAGCTCCTGGCGCAGCGCCCGGTCATGCGGACCGCCGAGCAGGCGCGTCAGGTTGTCGAGGTAACGGATGAGGATTTGCAGTTGAAAGGCCACTGAATGCGGGTTGCCTTCGTCGAAAACGATCAGGTCGAGGGTCGGCAGGACCTGTGGCTGGGTCATGTAGCGCGAACGGTAGGTGATGATGCTGTCGGTCAGTTCGAGCAGCCATTCGAGGCTGCCGGCAGCGCGCGTCGAGTCCAGAAGCAGGAATTGCGCGACGGCGTTGGCGAGAAAAACGAGTCTTTCGATCCGCCTGCCGATGATCAGAAAACGCCAACCGTCGTCACGGGTCATGTTGTCCATCGCAAAGCCGGCCAGTGAGGAGGAGACGAGCAGAACCTGGTCGAGGAAGGCCAGCACCTCGCTGAGTTCGGGCTGGCCGACCTCGGCCACGGTCTTGCCGTAGCGTTGCAACTGCTGTTGCAGGCGATTGATCGCATGCCAGTTATCAAGTGAGAAACGCTCGCGTACCTGCGTGGCCACCCAGAGCAGGCGGCGAATGTCGCCGGCCAGACCCTCGCTTGATTCGGTGCCACAAACCGCGGCAAGCAGTTGCGATTCGAGTGACAGCTCGGGTGGTGGCGTGCCGACCTTGGTCGCGCTGCCCGTCTCGGCTTCGCTGACGGGCGGTAACAGCTGCAGGGCACGACAAAGGTCGAAAGCCGAGGTCAGGGCCGGCAGGATCTCGGCGCCGGTATCGACCAGACGTGACAGCGCGACGCGCAGGAGGCGCGAGGTCTTGTCGGTTCGTTCGGCGTAACGGCCGAACCAATACAGGTTCTCGACTACTCGCGACGACAGGTTGCGACCGCCGCGTACCAGGTCGGCTTTGCCGACCGAGTGCTTGAGCAGGCTGAAGGTATTGACCGCCTGGTCGGTCAATACCCAGGTGTCCTTGCTCGATCCGCCGCGCTGCATCGAGATGACCCGCGCATTGGAAGCCGCTGAGACACGCGTCAGGCCTCCCGGCATCACCACGTAGCCGCCCGGGGTGGCGGCGACAAAGACGCGCAGGCCGACGCCGCGCGGCAGCAGATGCCGGTCATGGTGGGTACTCCAGGTTGGGGCCTCGGAGAAATTGACCAGTTCCTGGGCGACATAGGCCTGTGGCCGGGTCTTCAGGCGGGCGATCATTTCTTCGCGCGGGCTGCCGATCAGTTCGTTGCCAAAGACCGGATCGAAACGCTGTGAGGGATACGATCCCTTGATCACCAGTTCGTCGAGGTGCTCGATGGTGAACTCGAGTGCCGCCTGCTCGCCGCACCACCAGGTAGCCACCGAGGGCATGGCCAGCGGCTCGCCCAGCAGCTTTTCGCAGGCGCCTGGCAGAAATCCCGGTAGCGCTGCGGATTCGAGCAGGCCGCTGCCGAGGGCGTTGGCAATCAACACCTTGCCGGCCCGTACGGCCTGCAAGAGCCCTGGCACACCGAGTGCCGAAGTGCCGCGCAATTCAAGCGGATCGCAGTAGTCATCGTCGAGTCGGCGCAGAATCGCATGCACGCGGCGCAAGCCGCTGAGTGTCCGGAGGTAGACGCAGTCGCCGCGTACCGTCAGATCATGTCCCTCGACCAGCGGAAAACCGAGATAGCGCGCCAGATAGGTGTGTTCGAAGTAGGTTTCGTTGTAGGGCCCCGGTGTCAGGAGCACGATCAACGGCGCCTCGCTGGCTGGGGCTGCCCAGTAGGCCAGACTGTCCTGGAGTTGGCGGAAAAACGAAGCGAGATGCTGGACATGCAGGTCGCGGAACTGTTCGGGGAAAACACGGCCAACGATGGTCCGGTTTTCAAGTGCATAACCCGCACCCGAGGGTGCCTGCGTGCGATCGGCAATCACCCACCAGCGACCGTCGGGCGAGCGTGCGAGGTCAACGGCGCAAAGATGCAGGTAGGTATCACCGGGTGGTCTGACCCCCTGGCATGGCCAGAGAAAATTGTTGTGGCCAAAGACCAGCGCCGGCGGCAAGCTGCCGTCCTTGAGCAGCTCCTGCGGACCATACAGATCCTTGAGCACGGCGTTGAGCAGGCGCGCGCGCTGCGTCACGGCGCTGGCCAGTTCCTGCCACTCGCCGGGTGACAGGATCAACGGCAGCGGATCGAGTTCCCATGGCCGGTCGGCGCCCTTCGGGTCAGCATAGACGTTATAGGTGACGCCATTTTCGAGAATGCGCCGGCGCACATAATCGACCCGGTGGCGCATCTGCTCGGGGGTTGCGGCATCGAGGTGGGCAAGAAACGATTGCCACGCAGGGCGAACGCTGCCGTCCTCGGCGAGCATTTCGTCGAAACGGTCGGTTTTCTTCTGGTAATTGGCAAGCAGGGATTGCGGCATCAAAAAAGCGCAGGAGTGTTTGCTCCTGCGCCAGGTAGTTTCAGGATCGCCGCAAGTCTAACGTAAACGGGAAGCCGGTATTGACTGGTGCGGGCGGAGCCTCTTGCGAAACTGCGCACTGCAGGCATGATTTTTTCGCTGCTGGGGCGAAAGCGAAGGACGCGGTTAGCCACCTCTGGCATGACACGGTGATCAAGGCCCAGGCAGGGTACGCATCTGTTTGGCGGTGAGCGTCATCCTGGAAGCTCCTATGCGATCGATGGGGTGGAGAAGGCGCTGTAGCTCGCTCGGGGTCGGCGAAATGCCAGACTCATCCCCAGGCAGGGATATCCAGTATCACCGATAACCGTTTAATTCTAAATGGGATCTTGGAATGGGCAAAATTACTCTGACTGAATCACGTTCCACGGGTGCGAACGAAAGTGTTGGACGAGTCCCTATTCTGATCATGGTCATCGACTTGGCCAGATTGGCGAGGAGTCTGCGGTAGAGTAGCGTTCCCATCCTCGGAGAGAAGCCATGCTCATCATTTCCTGCGACGAAGCTTCGGATACGAGAGTCTTGGCGGCCCGCCTGGCCGCCCAGCCCAAGAGGTTGGCCAAGGCGCTGGAGAGGCTGGATCTGATGGAAAATACTCAGGGAGAACTACGGCGTGTCGACGAAGCCGAGCGGCGCGTGACCGAAATCCTCTGGGAGACGGGCCAAGAGCTTCTGACGGGGTGGGCCGGGCAGGTCGCTGATGCGGTGACGGCCGAGGCGCGGGCGGCCGTTCCGGTCGTTGGACACGTCAAAAAAGTCTACTGGACGCGATGTGCAACTTTTGCCCCCATCCGCCTTGCCCCGAAAGCTGGTTTGGCGACCCACTCGCTTGGGATGGCACACGGGCACGGGGAATCCGTCCACGAGATGCCCTGGCGCCTTGGGCGCCCCCAGCATGCTGGCCCAGTGCCGATGCAGAAGGGCTTTGACGTGACCGAGGTTGGCCAGTGGTCGGGTGAAAATCGAACGATTGCCCAGATGGGGAAACCCTGCGGCCTCATGCCGGCGGAAGTCCTCCCAGACGGCTTTGTCGCTGCGGTAACCGAGGGTCGTGCCGACGAACGCCATCGTCAGCGCTTCCGCATCCGACCGTTTGGGAGGAAAACCTCGATGCCGCGGGTTCCCTCCCGGAATGACCGCTTGCAGGGCTTCGCAAACATGGCAATAAACGACGACCAGAAAGGTTGCGATGGGCATGGCCGGCTCCAGCTTTTGAAAACCGGTAGGTCAGTACACCCTCATTGAAAGTTGCACATCGCGTTTTGTCATCGTGTTGTTGGTTTGCCGACACGTCTCAGGAGATAATCCTTATTTTGGGGAGACTGGTCGATGGTGAACGGATTTGCTGCGTGCCGGCCAGCATGAAAATAATAACGACCTGCATTGAGTGATTTCCGCCTACCACGCCAAATACTTCGCGTATGAGCTGACTCGGCGCCACGACGCCGAAGGCGTTGATCGTCTGTCGCAATCCCTGTTCGATGCCAGCGTTGATTTGAATCCCCATCAGATCGATGCCGCGCTATTCGCCTTGCGTAACCCGATCCAGCAAGGCGTGCTGCTGGCCGATGAGGTCGGCCTCGGCAAAACCATCGAAGCCGCGCTGGTGCTCTGCCAGTATTGGGCGGAACGTCGCCGCCGGCTGCTGGTTGTTTGCCCAGCCAGTCTCCGCAAGCAATGGGCGCAGGAGCTGTGGGAAAAGTTCGCCCTGCGGGCAACGGTGCTCGATGCCGTCAGCCTTCGCAAACTCCGCGCCGGCTCGGCGCTCGCCACACTCGAAGGGCTGGCCGGCAAGCAAATCGTCATCGTCTCCTACCAGTTCGCCGCCAAGCTCGAAATGGAGATGCGGGCCACCCCGTGGGATTTGGTGGTGATCGACGAGGCCCACAAGCTCCGCAATGCCCATCGCGCCAACAACCGCACCGGGCAGACGCTACGGCGTGCCTTTGACGGCCGCAAGAAACTGCTGCTGACAGCAACGCCCCTGCAAAACTCCCTGATGGAGCTTTATGGCCTCTCCACGCTGCTCGACGAGCATCTGTTTGGCGATGAAGCGGCCTTCCGCAAACAGTTCATGTCGGCCGGCGCATCGCTGAAGGCCTTGCGCGACCGATTGCAGACCTTTGCCAAGCGGACGCTCCGCAAACAGGTCCTCGAATATGTCCGCTACACCGAACGCAAGGCACTGACGCAGCCATTCAATCCCACCGATGACGAGCAAGGCCTCTACGAAGCCATCTCGGCCTTCCTGGCGAAGGAAGATTCCTACGCCTTGCCGCGCCGCCAACGCCATCTGACGGCCCTGATCCTGCGCAAGCTGCTGGCATCGAGTTCGCATGCCGTCGTCGCCACGCTGACGACCATTCGCGACCGGCTGGAAAAGCTGTTGATCGGGCAAGGCGACATCGACGACGGCCTTCTCGAAAAGCTGATCGAAGAAAACGAGATCGAGGACGACTACCTCGAAGAATCGGCAGACGCGGGAGACGGCGACAACGCCATCGACGGACCGACCACCCTAGACCCCGCCGCCGTGCGGCGCGAGATTGCCGAAATCACGTCTTTCATCGAGGCCGCCGACCGCATCCAGACCGACACCAAGGCACAGGCACTGCTGACGGCGCTGGAACTGGGCTTCGACAACATGGCCGAACTGCATGCCCCACGCAAGGCCATCATCTTCACCGAATCGCGCCGCACCCAGGAATACCTTGCCCGCTTCCTCTCCGCCAACGGGTATGCCGGCAAGCTGGCAACATTCAGCGGCACGAACACGGGCGACGACTCGACCCGCATCTATCAGGAATGGATGGAGGCCAACAAGGGGGGCGACCAAATCACCGGATCGCCGCAGGTGGATCGCCGCACCGCCCTGATCGACCATTTCCGTCGGACGGATGGCAAGGGGGCGGACATCATGATCGCCACCGAGGCCGGCGCCGAGGGCATCAACTTGCAATTCTGCGCCCTCATCATCAACTACGACCTGCCGTGGAACCCGCAGCGGATCGAGCAACGCATCGGCCGCTGCCATCGCTACGGCCAGCGCTACGATGTCGTGGTCATCAACTTCCTCAACACCCGTAACCAAGCCGACCAGCGCGTGCTCGAACTGCTCACCGAGAAGTTCAACCTGTTCTCCGGCGTTTTCGGGGCATCGGACGAAGTGCTCGGCCGCATCGAGAGCGGCATCGACTTCGAGCGCCGCATCCTGCAAATCTACGAAACCTGCCGACAGCCGGAAGATATCGATGCCGCCTTTGCCGCCTTGCAGGCCGAGCTTGAAGAGGACATCAGCAGCCGTCTCCGCGAAACGCAAACGCAGCTGATCGAGCATTTCGACGAAGACGTGCATGATCGCCTGCGCCTGCAACTCGACGAGGCCGAGGCCCGCCTCGACAAGATCGGCCGCTGGTTTTGGGGGACAACGCGCCACATTCTTGAACGCGAAAGTCAATGCGGCACCCGCTTCGAGGAGGCCAACTACGCCTTCTCGCTGGCGCGGTCCCCGATTCCCGATGCGCCGGTCGGCCGCTATCAGCTGGTGCGCGGCGGCAAGCAGGCCGACATGCTGGCCCATGCCTACCGGCTCAATCATCCGCTGGGCGAATGGGTGCTCGACAGCGCACGGAAGGCGGCAACGCCGGTTGCCGAGCTGACCTTCGACTACGCCGGCAACCCCACGCGAATTTCCGTCATCGACCAGCTGCGCGGCAAGAGCGGCTGGCTGACGCTCAACCACCTGACCGTCGCCGGCTTCGACACCTCCGAATCACTGTTGTTTTCCGCCGTGCTCGACAACGGCCAGACGCTCGATCAGGAAACCTGCGAAAAGCTGTTTTCCGTGCAGGCGGCCGGCAAGCCATCACAGGCCAGCGGCAACCCACCGCCAGTGCTGGCGGCCAACGCCGAGCGGCTGGCACAGGCCCGCATCGCCGAACTGCTGGAAGCCAACCAGCGTCTCCTCAACGAAGAGCGCGAAAAGCTCGAAAAATGGGCCGACGACAAGCTGCTGGCCGCCGAGGAAGGCCTGCGGGAGACCAAGGCCCGCATCGCACAGCTGAAACGCGATGCCCGCAAGGCAGCCACGCTCGAAGAGCAATCCGCCATCCAGAACGAACTGCGCGAGCTGGAACGCCGGCAGCGGCGGCAACGGCAGGACATCTTCTCCGTCGAGGACGAGATCATCGAGCGCCGCGACGCCCTGATCGACCAGCTCGAAAAGCGTATCCAGCAGCGCACCGGATCCGATAAGCTCTTCACCCTGCGATTCAGGGTGGTTTGACCATAGCGAGAAGCCTCATGGCCGATGACAAGAAGACGAACGAAAAAAAGCAGCGCCTGCTGACCCTGCTGCGGGAGATGTTCCAGCTCGATCAGCCCGATCTGGATTTCGGGCTTTACCGCATCATGCACGCCAAGCGCGGGCAGGTAGAGGCCTTCCTCGAAACCGAATTCGATCAGCTGATCGACAAGGTGTTTGCCGACCGTGGCGCACGTCACGAGGAAGAGGCCAAGAGGGAATACGAGGCGGCACGCCAGCAGGCCATCGAATTCGGCGCCCCCGATCCCGATGCGGCACCCAAGGTGCAGCAGGCGCGTGCCCGTTATGAAGTCGTCCGCCTGACCGGCGGCGAGGATGCCGAGATTTACGACCATCTGCATCGCTTCTTCTCGCGCTACTACGATCAAGGCGATTTCATGTCCCTGCGTCGCTACGGCAAGGGCGCGGCCGGCGGCGCCGAAACCTATGCCGTGCCCTACGATGGCTCCGAAGTCGTGCTGCACTGGGCCAACAAGGATCAGTATTACATCAAGACCACCGAGAACTTCGCCGAGTTCAGCTTCGATCCCCGCAAGGCCTTGCAGAAGGACGAACGCGGCATCAGCCGCAGCCTGTTCGACGATGAAGCCGCAAAAGTCGGCGCTGGCGCCAGTGGTAAAAAAATCGCGCTCAAAGTCCATTTCCGCATCGTCGAGGCCGCCGAGGGCGCCCACAACAACGTGAAGGCGAGCGACAAGGACGAGCGTTACTTCATCCTCGACGCCGAAACGCCTCTCGCGTGGGACGACAACGAACTGGTCATCCGCATCAACTACCGCACCGACCCGGAGAAGACAGGCCAGAAAGCGAAGTGGCAAGACAAGCGTAACGAGCAACTGGTGCAGACCGTGCTCGAATCACTGAAAGGCTTGACCGAAGGCGGCAACGCGCTGGCCGGCGAGTATTACGAGGTGCTGGCCCGCGAGGTGAGTAAGGGTAAGGACAAGAAACAGCTCCTGCTGGCGCGTTACGTCGGCCAATACACCGCCAGCAACACCATGGATTACTTTATCCATAAGGACCTCGGCGGCTTCCTGCGGCGCGAGCTGGACTTCTACTTGAAGAACGAAGTCCTCAAACTGGATGATTTCGTGGGCGGCGAAGATGCCGATGTGCAAGCAGGCCTCACCGATGCCCGCATGAAGGCCATGAAGGAGGCCTTGGAAAAGGCGCAAGCCATTCGCCTGCTCTCGCAACGGCTAATCGACTTCCTTGCCCAGCTCGAAGAGTTCCAGAAAAAGCTGTGGCTGAAAAAGAAGTTCGTCGTCGAGACGCACT
>NZ_JAZKUD010000052.1:0-29294 GCF_036625275.1 Accumulibacter sp. | reverse complement strand
TGAGTTGGCCGCGTTCCTCATCGGTGAGCGTCAGCGTTTTGGCTTTGCGGGACATGGCGAGGCTTTCGGGAGGTGGGGGTGGCAAGTATACGCGCATAAGTCGGAGGACTTATCCGGAAGCGCTTACGAGCAATGCGTCGCGCTGCTCAGCGAAATCTGGGACCAGCGGCGCGGCGTCGAGCGGGCGGCGCGTTTCACCCCGGCACAGAAGCGAAGCCTGCTGACGGCGCTGGCGGCGCATCTGCAGAGCAGCGGGACGCGCGTCTTCGAGGGCGGCGAGCTGTTCGCTGCGCTCGACGATCTCGCGCCGCTGGCCGGCGTCGCAGCCGCCGACGCGCCGGCGCTGGTCGACGAGATTCTCGCGCACAGCGGTCTGCTGCGCCGCAAGTCGCGCTCGGCGTACGATTTCGTCCATCTCTCGTTTCAGGAATATTTCGCGGCACGCGATTTCCTCGCCCGCGGCGCCGGCGACGAGTTGCTGGCGCATCTGGGCGAAGCGTGGTGGCGCGAGGTGATCCGCCTGTACGCGGCGATGGCGCCGCAAGCGCCGCAGTTGCTCGTCGCCTTGCGCAGCGCCGATCTGCTGCTCGCAGCCGGCTGCCTGGCCGATTCGCGCGACCCCGGAACGAGCGAATTCGCGGCGTGCGCCGAAGGCATCGTCGGCGATCTCGTACGGCAGTTGAACGGCGAAACGCCGGCCCGCCAGGCCGCCGCCGACGCGCTCGCCGAGGTCGGCCGCTGGCGAGCGAACGAGGCGCTGCGCGCGGCTTTCGCCGCCGCCGACCGTCCCGGAGTCGCTCTTGCCGCGCTGCTCGCGCTCGCTCACGGCGGCGATCCCGCGACGCTGCAGGCGCTGCTCGCCGACCATGGGAGAGTGCTGCGACTGCTGCACGGCGAGCTGCCGGGCGCCGGCGGCGGCGTGCGCACGCGTATCCTGGCGCTGCTCGAACGGCTCGGCCACCCGCTGGCCTACGTTCCGGCCGGGGAGTTCTGGATGGGCAGCGACGATGGGCCAGGCGATGAACGGCCACGCCACCGGGTAAGGCTGGCCGAATACTGGATCGACCGCACCCCGGTGACCAACGCGCAGTATGCCGCTTTCGTCGAGGCGAGCGGCTACCGCGCGCAGAGCCCCTGGCGCGACGAGTTCAGCGCGGGCAAGGAGCAGCACCCGGTCGTCCTGGTCACTTGGGACGATGCCTGCGCCTACGCCATATGGTGCGGCAAGCATCTGCCAAGCGAAGCGCAATGGGAAAAAGCCGCGCGCGGCAGCGACGGCCGAACCTGGCCGTGGGGCAACGTCTGGGACGGCAACCGCTGCAACGTCAGCGGACGCGGAACGACGGCCGTCGGGATCTACCCACAGGGAGTCAGCCCCTACGGTTGCCACGACCTGGCCGGCAACGTCTGGGAGTGGGTGGCCGACTGGTACGACGCAGGCTACTACGCGCGCAGTCCGGCTACCGACCCTCGGGGACCGGAGACCGGCGTCGCCCGCGTGTTGCGCGGCGGCTCGTGGAACGACGTCGGCTGGTTCGTCCGTTCTGCCGACCGCAGCAGGTTCGGGCCAGGCAGGCTCGGCAACGGCAGCGGGTTCCGGCTCGCCCTAGGTCACCAGGGGCCGGCGGAGCCGGCACCGGGGGCACCGCCGTCCGGGACGGACGGCGGTCAGGCTGCGTTCAGGACGATTCGGGCGACCGGCCGGTCCTGATACGCCGGATTGGCGGGACAGCGAGGCACGCGCCGCTCGCTGCTCGCCTTTTTGCGCGCTGCTGTTTTCGCTAGCCAAACAGCACGCGCGCAAACGGATCGCCGAAGTACGCGTAAGCCAGCGCCGTCGGGTCGTCGCTCGCCTCGCGGCGCAGTTCGCCGAGCGCCTCGCCGATGCTGCGGCCGGCCTTGAGCTTGCGGTAGAAGGCGACGCCGAACACCGCGGCACTCGAGTCGAGCACCGGCCAGTACGGCGCGACGACGCAGCTCCAGCCGGCTTCGATGCAGTTGCCGGAAAAACCGCCGGCACGGCCGAGAACGCGGCCGCCGCGGCCGACGGTGCAGGCGTTGAGGAAGAGCCGCGGTTGCCGCGTGCTGCCGAGGCGGCTGGCGGCAAACGCCATCGCCGTGATCGACTCGCCGCCTTCGAGTTCGAGCGCCGTCAGGTCGGCGTTGGCGCCGACTGAACCATGGCCGGAAAAGTGGACGATCTGCGCGTCACCGTCGTCGAGCAGACGGCCGAGTTGCCGGCGCGTCACCGGCGTGAGGCGCTCGGCGAACGGCAGCAGGGCACGCAGTTGCTGGACTTCGTCGGCTGCCCACGGCAGCCCGCTGTGCGCCGCGCCGGGAACGACGATCGTCATGCGGTTGACCGGCAGCGCCTGCGGCTGCGGCCGGGCACCGGTCCCAGGCCGCCAGCGGCCGAGCAGGTGACTGACGCCGAGCGGCGGCAGTTCGCAGTAGGCGCCATGGATCTGGCCGCTCGGACGGACGATCTCCCACGGAAACGACAGTTCGTCGGAGAAGATGAACAGCGAGCGCGGCGGATTGGCCAGCGCCATCAGCCGCAGGTACTCGGCGCGAAACGGTGGCGGCAGATGCAACCACAGTTGCTCCCCCCGCGAGGGGGGAATTATCGGTTCATCCCAACACTTTCATTCACCCCCGGCGTGGCGGGGCGTGTCGGCAATACCGGCTTCTGTTAGCATGCGCGCTGCTTTTGACGATCCGTCCATGACTGTTCTGCTCTCCGATGTCTTTTCCGCTGCCGGGCCGCTGGCAAGCACTGTTCCCGGTTATCGTTTGCGCGCCCAGCAACTCGAACTGGCTGAGCGCATTGCTGCCGCGATGGCGGGCAATCAGGTGCTGATTGCCGAAGCCGGGACCGGTACGGGCAAGACCTATGCCTATCTGGTGCCCGCACTGCTTGCGGGGGGCAAGGTGATTGTGTCGACGGGCACACGCAATCTGCAGGATCAGCTTTTCACACGCGACATCCCGACCCTCCGCAAGGCGCTCAAGTCACCGGTCCAGGTGGCACTGCTCAAGGGGCGAGCCAACTACCTGTGTCATTACCATCTCGAACGTTCGTTGGCCGATGGCCGTTTCCTCTCGCGCGACGATGCGGCCCATGCGCAGCGTATCGCGCGCTTTGCCAAAAAGACCCGGAGCGGCGACAAGGCCGAGTGTGCCGGTGTTCCCGAGAACGCAACGGTATGGGCGATGGTCACTTCCACTCGCGACAACTGTCTTGGCCAGGATTGTCCGAAGCACAAGGAGTGCTTCGTCCTCGCTGCACGCCGCGAGGCGATGGCTGCCGATCTGGTAGTGGTCAACCATCACCTGTTCTTCGCCGATGTGATGCTTCGCGACGAAGGAATCGCCGAACTGCTGCCTGCCTGCAATACGGTGATCTTTGACGAAGCGCATCAATTGCCGGAAGTCGCCAGCCTGTTCTTTGGCGACAGTGTTTCGACTGCGCAGCTCCTCGAACTGACCCGCGATACACACTTTGAAGGCCTGGCCTCGGCGCGTGACTGCCTGGATCTGCCGAAGTTCTGTGCCCTGCTTGAAAAGGTTGCTCGCGACCTGCGGCTGGTCTTGCCGGTCGAACCGGCCCGCTACCCGCTCCAGCAACTTGAGGCGCGTGCCGGTTTTGCCGATCGATTGAACGACGTACTCAAGGAACTTGCAGCGCTGGCTGCCTTGCTCGAGACGCAGGCGCAGCGTGCCGAAAGTCTGGAAAGCTGCTGGCGGCGCGCCACTGATTTGCAGGCGCGCCTGCAGTCCTGGCAAAGCGGAGCGAACCCGGATTTCGTTCGCTGGGCAGAGACCTTCAATCACTCGCTACAACTCAATTCGACGCCACTGGCGATTGCCGAGATCATGCAGAAGCAGATGAACGGCCATCCGCGTGCCTGGATATTCACTTCGGCGACACTCGCCGTGCAGGACAGTTTTTCCCATTACTGTGCCGAGATGGGACTTGACGATGCCGATTCGGCGCGCTGGGAGAGTCCTTTCGACTACCCGCGACAGGCGCTGCTCTACGCGCCGCGCAACCTGCCCGATCCGAATCACCCGGAGTATGCCGAGGCCGTTGTCAAGGCCGCTTTCCCGGTGCTCAAGGCAAGCGCCGGCCGGGCTTTTTTTCTGTGCACCTCGCTGCGCGCGATGCGCCGAATACACGAGTTGCTCAGTGAGCGGCTGCAGCGCGACCGACTCGATCTGCCTTTGCTGTTGCAGGGCGAGTGCAGCAAGAACGAGTTGCTCGAACGTTTCCGTCGCCTGGGCAACGCCATCCTGATCGGCAGCCAGAGTTTCTGGGAAGGGGTCGATGTGCGTGGCGAAGCGCTGTCACTGGTGGTCATCGACAAGCTGCCGTTTGCGCCGCCGGACGACCCGGTGCTTTCGGCGCGTATCGAGAAGCTCCGGAGCGAAGGCCGCAATCCCTTCATGGAGTACCAGTTGCCGCGCGCGGTCATCAACGTCAAACAGGGCGCAGGCCGCCTGATCCGCGATGAAAACGACCGCGGGGTGTTGATGATCTGCGACCCGCGCCTGCTCAGCAAACCCTATGGCAAGCGTATCTGGCGGAGTCTGCCACCGATGAAGAGAACCCGCGAACTCGCCGACGCGCTGGCTTTCTTCGCTCCGGCAGAGGTCGTCTGATCGGCATGACCTTTCCCCCTCTTCAGGCTGCGGCCGATCTCTTGCCGCTGGACTGCACGGCCGTGGCCGAGCTGCTCAATCGTGGCTGCGCCTGCATCTCGGTCGACCGCCGATCCTTGCAACTCGCGCTCGAAGAGAGCGAGGGAACGCTCTCGCAGGCTGAACTGCTGGCGACGCGGCCGCATCTCTTTTCTGACAGCATGGTTTTCGTCAGCGCCGCGCATCTCGCGCGCATGGCGCGGATCATCGCCTTGCTCGAACGGGTGGTGGCCTTGCCGGCG
The DNA here is from genome assembly GCF_036625275.1 of Accumulibacter sp. GTDB lineage: Bacteria > Pseudomonadota > Gammaproteobacteria > Burkholderiales > Rhodocyclaceae > Accumulibacter. The sequence goes on along the minus strand of NZ_JAZKUD010000052.1, from coordinate 24,351 downwards.
TATCGCGAACGGGTGCTCACCTACGCGCCGCCGTTGGCGCGGCATTCGCCCGGCGCCGTGGGGGTCTATCTGGGTTATGACTTCCACCTCGGCGCAGACGGTCCACAACTGATCGAAATCAATTCGAACGCCGGTGGCGCGCTGCTCAACGCTCGCCTGTTGCGTGCGCAGCGTGCGTGCTGCGCAGCGGTGACGAGGATGATCCCGGCACCGATGCCGGTCGAGGAAACCTTTCTGGCGATGTTTCGCGAGGAGTGGCAATTGGCCCGCGGCAATGGCCATGCTTCACAACGGCCGCTGGCGCGCATCGCGATTGTCGACGCACAGCCCGATGAACAGTATCTGGCACCTGAATTTGCACTCTTTCGGCAACTCTTCGAGGCGAGTGGCATCGCTGCGCTGGTGGCCGATGTTGCGGAACTAACCTTCGATGGCGAACGCCTGTCCTGCCGCGGGCAGGTCGTTGACCTGGTCTACAACCGGTTGACCGACTTTTCCCTGGCCGAGCCGCAAAGCGCGGCGCTGCGTGCGGCGTATTTAAGCAATGCCGTGGTGGTCACGCCGCATCCGCAGGCGCATGCATTGTTTGCCGACAAGCGCAACCTGGTGGCTCTCGGCGACGACGACTGGCTGGCAGCGATCGGCTTGCGCGAAGACGAGCGCGAGTTGCTGGCCAATAGCATTCCGCGTACCCTGCAGGTGCTCCCCGAGCAGGCCGAGGACTTCTGGGTCAGTCGCAAGCAGTGGTTTTTCAAGCCGGCGACCGGCTACGGCGGTAAGGCCGCCTATCGCGGCGACAAGCTGACCCGGCGCGTATTTGCCGAGGTCGCCAGCGGTGGCTATGTCGCGCAGGAGGTGGTTGCCCCTTCCGAGCGGCGTCTGCTGATCGATGGCGTGCCGCACGATTTCAAGCTCGATCTTCGTAACTATGTTTATCGTGGTGTGGTTCAACTGGTGTCGGCGCGACTGTACCGTGGCCAGACGACCAATTTCCGGACCCGTGGCGGTGGCTTTGCGGCGGTTTTCCCGGTACCCTGCCCAACCGGGAGCACAGAATGAGACTGTTTGGTATTGCCGGTTACTCCGGCGCCGGCAAGACGACCTTGCTGGAAAAACTGCTGCCGAGAATGACCGGGATCGGCTTGCGCGTTGCGGTGCTCAAGCATGCGCACCACCATTTCGACATCGACCAGCCGGGGAAAGACTCGTTTCGCCACCGCGCGGCAGGTGCCGGCGAAGTGCTGTTGGCCAGCAGTGCGCGCTGGGTCTTGATGAGCGAGTTGCGCGGCGCTCCCGAGCCGACGCTGGAGGAATATGTCGCACACTTGTCGCCGTGCGACCTGGTCCTCGTCGAGGGTTTCAAGGACGAGGCGATCCCGAAGCTCGAAGTGTATCGGCCCGGCAACGGCAAGCCGCCGCTGTGGCCACAGCAGCCGCACATCGTCGCTGTCGCCTCGGATGCCTCGCAATCGCTGGCCCTGCCGGCGCATCTGGCGCGCTTGGACCTGAACGATCCGGAAGCGATCGTCCGCTTCATCCTCGGCACTCTTCAACTGGGAGAAAAAACGCATGTTGTCCTTTGATGAGGCACTAGAACGCTTGCTGGCCAGTGCCCGAACCGTTTCGGAAGTTCGCCGCCTGCCGACGCTGGCTGCCGCCGGGCGCGTGCTGGCACAGGCACAGCAGGCGACGGCCGATGCGCCGCTGCTCGACAACTCGGCGATGGACGGCTATGCGCTGGCCGTCGCCGACGTGCCGCACCTGGCGAGCCGCCTGCCGGTCTCGCAGCGCATTCCGGCGGGCAGCGTCGGCATACCGCTGCAGCCAGGAACCGCTGCTCGGATCTTCACCGGCGCGCCGATACCGGCCGGTGCTGACGCAGTGGTGATGCAGGAGCTGTGCGAACACGCCGACGATGCGGTGCTGATCAACCATCTGCCGCAAGCGGGCGAACATATTCGCCGTGCCGGAAGCGACATTGCCGCCGGGAGCGAGATTCTCCCTGCCGGACTGCGCCTGCGACCCCAGGATACCGCCCTGGCGGCGTCAGTGGGAATCGCCGAACTGCCGGTTTTCCGCCGCTTGCGAGTGGCCGTATTGTTTACGGGTGACGAACTGCGCATGCCCGGTGAGCCGCTGCCGCCAGGCGCGATCTACAATGCCAACCGTTTCCTGCTGACTGCCCTGCTGCAGCCATTGGGTTGCGTCGTTCGTGATCTCGGGCAGGTGCCCGACGATCTGCCGGCGACACGCCAGGCGCTGCGCGCAGCCGCGCTTGACAATGACCTGGTGCTCAGCTCGGGCGGCGTTTCCGTCGGCGAAGAGGATCACGTCAAAGCTGCCGTTGCAGCGGAGGGTCGGATCGAGATGTGGAAGATCGCCATCAAGCCCGGCAAACCCCTGGCCTTTGGACAGATCGCTTCGGCTGGGCGCGAGGTGGCGTGCATCGGTTTGCCGGGAAACCCGGTTTCCTGCTTGATTACCTTCCTCATGCTGGTGCGGCCTTTTCTGTTGAAAATGCAGGGCGTGCATCCAATTACCGCACCGAGCTACCGGCTGCGCGCCGATTTCGACTGGTTGCGGCCCGACGCCCGGCGCGAGTTCCTGCGTGCAAGAAGCCATGCCGACGGCGGCGTGGAGATCTTCGCCAACCAGGGTGCGGCAGTCCTGAGTTCGGCGGTGTGGGGTGATGGCCTGATCGATAACCCGCCGCAACAGGTGATCCGACGCGGCGACATGGTGCGCTTCCTGCCGTATTCAGCCTTGCTGAACTGAGCCTGGAGGGCAAATGATGCTGAAGATTCTGTACTTTGCAAGTGTCCGCGAGCAGCTTGGACAGGGAAGCGAGGAGTTGCCGCTGCCGGCCGGAGTGGTGGATGTTGCCGGTCTGCTCGGGTTTCTCGCGCAACGGGGCGGCGCATGGGAGCACCTGGCGGAAATCAGGAACCTGCGCCAGGCGGTCAATCAGGAAATGGTCGGGCGCGATGCGCCGATCGGCGCGGAGGACGAGGTCGCTTTCTTCCCGCCGGTGACCGGCGGTTGAGCTAACGGTCATGACATTTCCAGGCCCCCCCGATCATGAAAGCCATGACCGTTTCCCTCTCTCCCGACCCCTCCCCCGCGAGGGGGGAGGGGAGATTCGTGAGTCGCTGACGCGATTTCCCTATATGATGGTGCGCGTTCAGGAGGCGGATTTCGATGTCGGCGCCGAGCTGGCGGCACTGCGCCGGGACCAACCGCAGATCGGTGCGCTGGTGTCCTTTGTCGGGGTCGTGCGAGCGGCCAGTGACGACGCCGGGGTCTCAGAGATGACGCTCGAACATTACCCAGGGATGACCGAAAAAGCGCTTGCAGCGATGGTCAGCGAAGCCGGCCGCCGCTGGAAGATCATCGACGCGATCGTCATCCACCGCGTCGGGCGCTTGCTGCCGGGCGACCAGATCGTCCTCGTCGCGGTGGCCGGCACGCACCGTGGCGAAGCCTTTGCCGCCTGCGAGTTCCTCATCGATTACCTGAAAACGCGCGCGCCATTCTGGAAGCGCGAAGTGACGCCGCAAGGTGCGCGCTGGGTCGCTGCGCGCGCGAGCGACGATCAGGTTGCCGAGCGCTGGCAGGATTGAGATCGGTATGGGGTGTATCTTTCACGTTGATCTCAGGTACCCGGCCCCATCCTGAGGGCCATGGAGCAGGTCATCATCTCCTGGAGATCTGCCAGGCTCCGCTCCAGCTTGTGTTCGATGACGCGTCGCCCCCAGGCATCGGGTGCGGCGTCGCGTACTGCACTCGGTGAGTTCGTCTTCCTTCTGGGTATCAGCATTTCCCATGGAAACGGGCCGGGCAACCAATACGCCGTAGCCAACACGTTTTCCCCGCTTGCTGCCTTCGCTGATCGACAGTTACGCGAATCCCTCCGGTGCGATCAGCACCACGCTGGGAAAACACGAGGCGTATCGTCGTGTGTCCCTGGTCAGAACGGGATAGCCCGATACTGCTGCGTGCGCCCCGATAAAGAAATCGCCAAGGACATCGATCTTGGTGCCCCCTTGTCGCCGATAACGTACAAACGCTTTACCGGCGAGAAACAGGGCTGGGCGCGGTGTCTCAATCGTGACCAGGCCGAGGTCATCGATGGCTTGGTCCAAGGCTTCCACTGTCGAGAAGATCAGCGAAAGTTCAGAGTAGATGATCGGGTTGATTGCCAGCCGATGAATCTTCGACTGGGCACGCAATTGATGAGTCGACCAGTCGGCCCATTCTGGATCGTCCTCCAGAACGTCGACCAGCACGTTGGTGTCGACCAGCAGCATCAGCCTTCGCCGCGCAGCAGAGCCATCAAGTCGTCGGTTCGCCACTTTACGTCAGCCTTGCCCCGAGCTGCATCGAAACGGTCGGGCTGACGGCTCGAACAGGCGCCAACCTTGTGGATCACCACATCGCCATCGCGATTGACGGCGAAGTCCACCGTGCAGCCCGGTGCCAGATTGAGGGCATCGCGAATCTGCTTGGGGATGGTGACTTGTCCTTTGCTGGTGAGTGTCGTCGACATGGTAAATCTCCGGTGTATTACACATGATTGCATTGTAATACCTTTGCGGGGTGGCGGCAATCACAGCGGTGCCTTTGCGAGTCACCGTGTGTTCCTGATGAAATGGTGTGTTCCGTGCGCCCTTGACGACTGGCGGACGGAGGGCAAACGATGGGCACCGTGCAGACCACCCCACGACGCACAGGCGTCTGGAAAGAGTCGGCAAACGCTGGTCGACACGCTTTCGTGCGTTGACGCCCCATGGATTCAGCAGTGACATGGAATTTGACTTCAGGGTCGTCAGTCGCGAGCAGGTCACGGTGCCGGCAGGCACGTTCGAAGCCTTCCGGATTGAGGGTAACGGCTGGGGCCGTGCGCCCAGGGGCACGGTCAAGCTGCAGACGGTTTATTGGATCTCGGCAGAGTCAAGCGCGTGCTCGCTTCCGAAACGAAGCGGAGCCACACGAGCGGCAAGGTGCTCAACAACGAGCGTCTCGAACTGACAGCCTATACGCAGTGGTAGTTGACGATACTGCGCTTGCCCGCTTCCTTCGGCCATTACCGGCGTCATCTGCCGGACAATCGCCTGGCACCGCGGCGGCATGGCGCTCGGCGGCGGTTTCCGGCCGCTCGACTACGAAGAAGCTGTCATGCCGATGGGGCGGCAGGCCGGTGCCTGCATCCCCCCACACGACCGCGTTCGCCGTCTGGACGCTTGCCGAAGTCGCGTTGAATTTCGTGGCCCCGTCTCCTATTCTAAAAACAAAGTCTCGAAGGAGGCTGTGCTGGCATCATTGAAGTGATGGCCCGTTGCCGATGAACCAAACAGAAAAGGAGACATGCCATGAAAATTCTGACCGTCCTGATCTTTCTGGCCATGGCCGCCACGGTTGTATCCCTGGCTCTCGGTTTTTACTCCATGGAGCGCGGCGGAGAGTACGACCGGGTTCATAGTACCCGCTACATGGTCATGCGGGTCGCTTTTCAGGGTCTGACGCTGGCTCTGCTGGTGAGTGCGCTGTACTTCGCCGGAGTGTAGTCCCGATATCGCCGGGGGCGTGCGCCGAGCTCCGGCTTCGTTGGCACGTTGTTCTCGAATCACGACTGTTTTCAATGACACTCAGTGCCTACTGGTGTGGGGAACACTTGCAGAAGTGGTGCCAAGCAGTCATGGCCGATGAGGATCGCGTCCTGGTCCTGCGCGAGAGTCTTGCCGCCGCCACCTTCCGGATCGAGGGGCCGCTCAACAAAGTAAAGCAGATCTGATCTGATGCGCTGGATCGAAATCCGAATGCCGAGTGCGGCCCGCTCCTTCGCTCCGGTCGATGCGGCCGACGGTGCGCCTCCTCAGCGCCCCGTCATTCTCTCCAGTTGTTCGGGGTAGCGGGCGCCTTGCACCGTGATCCCCGAGGCCAGGCGGTCGATCTCACGCAGATCGTCGGCGGCAAGCTCAACGGCCGCCGCCCCGATGTTCTCCTCCAGGCGCTGCAGCCTTGTCGTGCCGGGGATTGGAACAATCCAAGGCTTCTGGGCCAGCAGCCAGGCAAGCGCGATCTGGGCGAATGTCGCCTGATGCCGTTCTGCGATGCTGCCGAGCAGCGCAATCAGGGCCTGATTCGCCTTGAGAGCCTCCGGCGTGAAGCGCGGGAGGCTGCTGCGAAAATCGGAACGGTCGAAGGTCGCATTTTCGTCAATCTTGCCGGTGAGGAATCCTCTGCCCAGCGGGCTGTACGGCACGAGGCCGATCCCGAGTTCCTCCAGGGTGGGGATCACTTCCGTCTCCGGGCTTCTCGTCCACAGCGAGTATTCGCTCTGGAGAGCAGTCACCGGCTGGATCGCATGTGCGCGGCGGATCGTTTGCGCGCCGGCTTCGGACAGGCCGAAGTACTTGACCTTTCCTTCCCGGATCAGCTCTCCGACCGCCCCCGCCACGTCCTCGATCGGCACGTCCGGGTCAACACGGTGCTGATAGAGCAGGTCGATGGTCTCGACCCCGAGCCGCCTGAGCGAGTTCTCGGCGGCTTGCCGGATATGCTCCGGTCGGCTGTTCAGGCCTGGCGGTCCCTTCATCCCGCGGGGGTCGAGCTCCGGGCTGAGGTCGAACCCGAACTTGGTGGCGATCACCACCTGCCTGCGGAAGGGGGCGAGCGCCTCGCCCACGAGTTCCTCGTTCACGAACGGGCCGTAAACTTCGGCGGTGTCGAAGAACGTGATGCCACGTTCCACGGCGGCCCGGAGCAACATGCTCATCTCCTGTTTGTCCTTGGGCGGCCCGTAGGCAAAGCTCATTCCCATGCAGCCGAGGCCGATGGCCGAAACCTCCAGATCGCTCTTTCCGAGTTTACGCTTTTCCATGGTTTCTCCTGTGAGTGTGAAGTGCGTCAAGCGGATTGTAGAGAAGTCGAATGGTTTTAGGCGACCTCGGAGATGGGAGCGAGTTGAAAGCCGAGTTGCTTGGCACGTTTGCAAGCGTTCAGCGCATCCACCCCTGGGTGCGCAGGATCACACTGGCTTTTTGAGCGGCAGCAACTCATCGATGCGGCGGTTCGGCCAGGAGGGGAGTTTCTCCAGGGTGTCGGTCAGCCAGGCCATCAGCTCGACGCTGTTCATGCAGGCGGTTTCGAGCAGCGATGGAATCGCCGTAGCGCGTTGGCCGGCCGCCTCGGAGCCGGCGAACAGCCCGTTCTTCTTCCCGATGGCGATCGGACGAATGGCATTCTCGACCGGGTGGTGGTCGATCGGGTAGAAACCGTTGGTGGCGTACCGAGCCAAGACCGGCCAGCGCCGCAGACTGTCGTCGACCGCCCTGGCCAGGGCGTCGCCGTCGGCCACCGATCGGCGGATCTTCTGGAGCACCGGGGCAGGGTTTCGAGCAGCGGCTGACGGGTTTCCTTTCGTCTTCGGGCGCGTTCCTCGACTGTCTTCCCTTTCGCCGCATCCTCGATGGCATACCACTCGCCGATGCGGCGCAGGGCCTCCGCGGCAAGGGAACGCCCAGGAGACGCCCATTTGCCTGATGGAGGTCGAAGGACTTCCGCCGGGCGTGGGCCAGACAGGCGAGTTCGATCACCCCGCCGCGAAACAGGGTCTGGTCACCGGCGAACTCATCGACCATCCGTGCGCCTTGCCAGTCCGCGAGGCACTCCACCCCGGACTACCCCGCCCCGACCGGGCGGGTAGTCGAAGACGACGATCGGTGGCTCGCTTGCCAAGACAGTGGCAATAACCGTTTCTGGTTCGACACGCGACCCAACCTGCGCCGCGAAATGGAAGAGCGGAAGCGGCGCTTCCAGGACAAGGAAGACGTATCCCCGGCGATTCGTGACCGCGTCCAACGGGGTTTTAGCAGCCGGCTCCGATAGCCGCGACTTCTTCGGCTTTGCCCAAGGCAAGGAAGAGGATCGGTATCTCGGCTTCACCTACGGCAAGCGCACCTTGCCGTTCTTCGATTCGGCGCTGCTTCTGATTGAGGCGGTGACCGCAGCGGGGTACGCAGAGGCACAACGTGCCGCCAAAGAGGCAGCGAAGCCGAAACCAAGTGACACGCCCGCGACGGCAACAACAGGCGCTACGGCACGCGTCGAGTATTCGGCCAAGTCGACCTGTACGACGAGCGGCAGCGCCGCGTCGCAGGCGACGAAGAAGCATTTTTTCGGCAGCATCGAACTGGATGCCATCCAAGCGAAAAGGCAGTTTGCCGATCTGGTCGACGAAGTCGTCCTGCAATTTACCTCGCGCCCCGGCGTGAAGGTCCGCATTGCCGTCGAGATTCAGGCCGAAGCGGCGGCTGTCTTTGATGATGGCTTGCAGCGTGCGGTGAAGGAGAACTGCAACGTGTTGCGGTTCAAGAATGCGGAGTTTGATGAAGGGGAATAACCACGGGCCCGGAATCAATCTGAGACGCATCTCTGAGCGGTTGTCCCGTACCGCTGTGCCGGCATGCGCCAGCCGCCTGGGAAGCGAAAATACCCCCTGGCGGGCTGGCAGTCGTGGCAAAACGTGGTCGGCCAGTTGGGCGGCGGTTTCGACCATTAGCGCGAAGTGACGCCGCAAGGTGCGCTGGGTCGCTGTGCGCATGAGCGACGATCAGGCTGCCGAGCGCTGGCAGGATTGCGCCCGGCGTGGCTCCGATCTTGCGGGGCGAACCAGGTCCGGCAAGCCCATGCCACGCGGCACTACCGCGTTACCTGCAACACCGCTGGTGCGAAATTCACCCGCCGCGTCTCGACAATCCGCCTGGCGTCCACCTTTCCTTCGACGATCTCGTAGCCCATCAGCGCAAATACCCGGCCACGCACGAACAGCGGCCGCGAATTGCCGTACCAGTCGACGCACGAGGCGCGGCAGCCGTCGCTTTGGTCGCTTGCCGACGGTTGCGCGCTCAGCGTACCGAGTTCGCTCAGCGACAGGGCGTGATTGCGCAGAAAGAGCAGGGCTGCCGACGGCGTGCGCAGTTGGCGTGCGCCGGATTCGTCGCCGCCGACGATCGGCAGACCAAGCAGGCCGTCGAACTCACCCTCGGATCGATAGAAGAAGCCATGGCTGCGCGTTTCCCCCTGCGCAGCGTCCTTGCGTGTGTACCGGTCAACCGTCACCGGCGGGGAGGTCAGCCGTACACTGCTCAGATGCAGGTTTCTGCCGTCGCTGCCGACGACGAGGGCATTGCTGCCGAGTGCCTCGACACGGTCGACCGAGTGTGGCAACGGTAATTCGTAGACCTTACCCTGCTCACCCTGCGCGTAGCGCACCGCGTACACCTGTGATTGCGTCGTCGTCTGTGGCGAGTGCCAGCCGGTACCCGCGCCGTACAGCAGATACGGGCCGATGTAGCGACTCTGCAGCACGTAGCCGCTGGCTCTCGGCAACCGGCGGTAAGCATGGGCGGGAGCGCTGTCACGGCCGTCGGAAAAACTGGCGAGCGGGATGCGCAGCAGCGCCAGGTCGCCGGCATTGACTTCGCCTGCCCACATGCCGTCGCCGCGGCCGTTGGCACGCAGCAGCACGTTCAGCACGCCGCCGTCGTCTTCGTGGAAAGAGAACTGGTCGATCGGGCTGCCGGCAGTCTTCAGCGCACTCGGTGCCGATCCGTCGAGCGGGATGCGGAACACCGACGAAGCCGAGGCACCACCCCGCTGGGCCGTGGTCCAGACGAACACCGAATCCGGCGAAACGTAGAAGACGCGCCCAGGCGGCCCGAGAACCGCGGTGCTCTGGCAATCCATCTCCGGCCTGGCGAGGTCGCAGATCGAGACACTGTGCAGGGCAACGCCGGCGAAGGGATCGAGCGGCTCGTCGCTGCGGTAGATCCGCGTCGCCGGTGCAATGCGCCGGAAATCCGCCGGCAGTGCGCCTGGGCGCCAGCGGCGCATCGCCGGGAAGGCTGCCCAGGGGTCTCCCCATGGGCTGAGCACGTGTGGCGAATAGACGATCAGTTTGCTGCCGACCAGCCGACTCGCATAGTTGCGTGAAGAGTAGTAGTCGTTGGAGCGCAGGTGATAGGTTGCGCGATAGGCGAGCTGCCCATCGCGCGAGATGTCGAAGACACCGACTTCGGTGCCGCCACGCGCGTAACTGTAGCCGATAACGACGATCGTGTTGCCGGAGACCAGCATCTCGTCGTACCAGGCGCCGCGCGGGTCGACGTCGCTGCCGAAAGCTTCGATGGCGGCAACGGGGCGCAGATCCTGCGCGCCGATGCGGATCGTGAACAGGCGGCCACGGCGCAGGATCACCAGGTGGTCGCCGTGTACCTTGACGATGCCCCCTTCATCGACACCGGCGTGCTGGACGTTGGTGACCGATTCGTTCTTGCCGGTGGCGGCTTCCTTGGCCACTGCCGCAGGGGCGGCGGCGGGTGCGGGAGACGGTTGAGCGAATTGGCCCACGGACTTGTCGGCACGCGCTCGTTGCTGCTCGTCGCGACGACGCTGCGCTTCGTCAGCCCAGCGTTTGAAGAGACTGGCGAGTTCCTGCTCATTGGCGAAAGCGCTGAGCGTCTTGCGTGGTGCCGTTGGATTGGCCGTGGTAGCCATTGCCGCTGGCAGACAAAGGGCAGTCAGCATGGCAGTGGTCAGGTAAACGACAAGGGTTCGATACATGGCAGTCCTTTCGTGGAGGGTTCAAACGGGTAAACGGACGACGCCCGGGAATGGGGTTAAAACTCCCCGCGGATATTCAGCCACGCCGGGCTGCCGTTCCGCGTGCGTCGTCACGGCGCCGGTCAACGCTGATCATGAAAGATTCGTGAGTCGCTGGCGCGACTTTCACATTAAACTCCCCGCCTTGCTTGTTCCCTCCGCGAATATTTCATGGTCAAGTCCTTCGATTCACCCCATTCCGATAGCGGGCAACGCTTCGGCAGTCGCGGCGCACGGCAGGAACGGGGCCCGCAGACGGACCCGGTTCTGTCTGAACTGCGCGTGCCGCCGCATTCGCTGGAGGCCGAGCAATCGGTGCTCGGTGGCTTGATGCTCGATAACGCGGCCTTCGACAAGATCGCCGATGTGATCAGCGAAGGCGATTTTTATCGCGATGAACACCGGCGCATTTACCGCCAGATTTCCAGACTCCTTGAACGTGGCAAACCCGCCGACGCGGTGACGGTTGCTGAAAGCCTCGACCAGGCGGGGGAGGGCGATGCTACCGGCGGGCTGGCCTACCTGGGCGAACTGGCAGCGAACACGCCGTCGGCGGCGAACATCCGGCGCTATGCCGAGATCGTCCGTGAACGGGCGATTCTGCGGCAACTGGTGACTGCCGGCGACGAAATCGCCGGCAGTGCGCTCAACCCGCTCGGTCGCGACCCGAAAACCCTGCTCGACGAAGCCGAGGCAAGGGTCTTCGCAATTGCCGAAGGCGGTTTTCGCCATCAGTCCGGCTTTGTGCATATCAACCCGCTGCTGACGCAGGTGGTCGAGCGCATCCAGGAGCTGCACGATCGCGACAATCCTTCGGACATCACCGGCGTCCCGACCGGCTATCACGATCTCGATTCGAAGACCTCGGGCCTGCAGGGCGGCGATCTGCTGATCGTTGCCGGCCGCCCGTCGATGGGGAAAACCTCGTTTGCGCTCAATATTGCCGAGCATGTGGCGATTGAAGTGGGTCTGCCGGTCGCCGTCTTCTCGATGGAAATGGGCGGTACGCAACTCGCCATGCGCATGCTGTCATCGGTCGGTCGGCTCGATGCCCATCGTGTCCGTACCGGTCGCCTCAATGATGACGAGTGGTCGAGGCTGTCCTTTGCGCTGGGCAAGATGCACGAGGCCCCGATCTATATCGACGAGACGCCGGCGCTCAACCCGATCGACCTGCGCGCGCGCGCGCGCCGTCTGCATCGCCAGTGTGGCAAGCTCGGGCTGATCGTCATCGACTACCTGCAATTGATGTCCGCCACTTCGCATGGCGAGAACCGGGCGACCGAAATCTCGGAGATTTCGCGATCGCTGAAAGGACTGGCCAAGGAATTGGGCGTTCCCCTGATGGCGCTCTCGCAACTCAACCGCTCGCTCGAACAACGACCGAACAAGCGCCCGGTGATGTCCGACCTGCGCGAATCGGGCGCCATCGAACAGGACGCCGACATCATCATGTTCATCTACCGCGACGAGGTGTATAACCCGGATACGCCCGACAAGGGGGTTGCCGAGATCATCATCGGCAAGCAGCGTAATGGCCCGATCGGTACCACCCGCCTGACTTTTCTGGGCGAGTACACGCGCTTCGAGAGTTTCGCCAAGCCGGGATCGTATTGAGTATGGACAGACATCAGCCTTCGACGCGGCTGGCGTTGACCGTGTAGCTGAAGCGCTGGACGTCGGTGCTGTCGAAACGGACCCCGGCGGCCTCCGCCTGCGGCAGGACCAGGAAGGGCAGGGGCCCGCCGCTGGTGCCTCGCAGACTGACATCCTGGGCAGCGTTGTAGGCAATCCAGTTCATCTCCCAGAAACCGAACAGCAGCTTCCTGAGGACGACCAGTTTCGCATCGCCGTTGCCCAAGTGTTCATCGTAAATGGCCTTGCGCACATCACCAGGGTCGACCGGAATCCAGCCATAGCCTGGCGTATAGAATTCGGCGCGACAATGCTGCACGGTGCGCAGGTTGCCGGTTGCGCCGAGCCCCGAAAACAGCCGCGAACTGTCAACGCGCAGCCCGAAAACCGGGCGCGCGGGAATTCCGATCGATCGACACAGGCCGACGAAGAGCAGGGCGATGTCGGCACTCTTGCCGCTCAACTGGCCACTGTCGAGCATGGCCTCGACATCACCCTTGCCGATGCCACTCTGGGCTGGATCGAATGAGGTGTTTTCGACCACCCAATCGTAAATCGCCTTGCCCTGGGCGACCGGATCCTTGATACGGCCAATCGCGCGCTCGGCGGTGCGGCGCACGAGTCCATCGATCGGAACCAGATTGCTCGATTGCAGACAGCGCCGAAGCACTTCGCTGCGTTCGGCGGCGCTGCCGCGGCGGGTGATGTCGAAGTGACGATCTTGCTTGGCTACCTGACTGACGAGCTGCAATTGCGGTGTCGCGCTGCTCTCTTTCCAGTCAGCGTAGAACACCTCCATGTCGGCCACCGGATCACGGTAGATGCCGGCACTGTCGAAATTGCCTCGCCAGAAATGACCCAGCGAGCGTTGCCAGGAAGTGTCCTTGTACTGAGCCAGCGGGAGCCACAATCGCAGTTTGCCTTTGACCTGGTTGAGCGTGATCAGCGAAGTAATGTCGTAAGTCCGCCAGTTGGGCTGCGGCTCATCGGGCAGGCCGATGGCGTTGCGCGGTTCGACTGCGGCTACCGGTGGTGGGCTGGGTGTTGCAGCCGGAGGGACCGATGGTTTTTCGGCGACCGGCCGGTAACTGTGCCGGGTCCTCATGCTGGCTCTGCTGCCGCTGGTCCTGGCGGTGTCCCTACTGCTGGTCTTGCCGGCAGGTTTGGCTGTCGACTTGGCTGCTGGTTTGGCAGCATCCTGAGTAGCGGCCTTCTTTTTGTTGGCGGCAAGTACCGACGAAGGGGCCAATAGCGAAAGAAGCGCAGAAGCAGCAAGGAAATTGCGTCGTTTCAATCGACTCTCCGGTAAGCACAGGACCCTTGTCGCTCGGAGCCGGCAGCATGGATCGATGGCCAAAAACGACTGAGCCGTGTCATCAGACACGGCTCCCTTGATGTCCTAAAAAATTATAACACTTCAGCTGCGTAGTCAGCGAGGCGGGAACGCTCGCCTCGCTGCAGGGTGATATGGCCGGCGTGCCGCCAGCCCTTGAAGCGGTCGACGACGTAGGTCAATCCGGAACTGCCTTCAGTCAGATAGGGTGTATCGATCTGCGCAATGTTGCCGAGGCAGATCACCTTGGTGCCTGGTCCGGCACGAGTGATCAGGGTTTTCATCTGTTTCGGCGTCAGGTTTTGCGCCTCGTCGATGATCAGGAATTTGTTGAGGAAGGTGCGGCCACGCATGAAATTGAGCGATTTGATCTTGATCCGGTTGCGAATCAAATCCCGGGTCGCCGCGCGGCCCCAGTCGCCGGCATCGTCATCGCTCTTGTTGAGGACTTCGAGGTTGTCCTCGACAGCGCCCATCCACGGCCCCATCTTTTCTTCCTCGGTACCGGGCAGAAAACCGATGTCTTCGCCGACGGGTACGGTGACACGGGTCATGATGATTTCGCTGTAGCGCCTTCCTTCGAGCACCTGCGTGAGACCGGCAGCCAGAGTGAGCAGCGTCTTGCCGGTGCCGGCCTGGCCGAGCAGGGTGATGAAATCGACTTCCGGATTCATCAGCAGATTGAGCGCAAAATTCTGTTCGCGGTTGCGCGCCGTGATGCCCCAGACGTTGTTCTTGGTATGCGTATAGTCGGTCAGCGTCTGGATCTCGGCAGTCGAGCCGGAGATTTCGCGGACGATGGCATGGAGCGGTTTTTCCCCTTCCTGGAAAAGGAACTGGTTGACCAGCAGTTGCGTGCAGAACGGCCCCTTGAGGCGGTACAGCGTACGACCGTCCTTCTTCCGGGACTCGGTATCCTGGTGGCCATACACCTCCCAGAAATCAAGGGGCAGCTCGCGCATTCCCGTGTACAGCAGGTCGGTGTCCTCGAGCACCTTGTCGTTGAAGTAATCCTGCGCCAGGAGCCCAAGGACGCGGGCCTTGATGCGCATATTGATGTCCTTGGAGACGAGGATTACCGGACGCTCGGGATGCCGGCGTTGCAGATCGATGACGACTGCCAGAATCTGGTTGTCGACTTTGACCGTGGGCAATCCCGCCGGCAACCCGCTGGCGATCGCTCCGGTCTGCAGGAAAAGGCGGCCGCTGGCCAGTTTGCGGGAAGGTTCGTGGAGCGGGATGCCGTGGTCGATGGCTCCATCTACGCTGTTGACGATCTCGTCAAGAGTGCGCGTCACCTGGCGAACGTTGCGGGCGATTTCCGACAAGCCTTTCTTGTGATTGTCGAGTTCTTCCAGGGTCATCATCGGCAGGAAAACGTCGTGTTCCTGGAAGCGGTAGACACAGGTCGGATCGTGCATCAGGACATTGGTGTCGAGGACGAAAAGCTTGCCTCCTGTCGTGGCGGCAGCTTGCTGCTCGGCATTGACTGCAGTTTTGTTGCGGGTCATGTGAGCGCTTTCCGGATCAAGCCGGTGAGGGTTTCATGTCAGAGCTGTGCGATAAAATCCAGGACTTCCTGCGCGTGGCCGGCCACCTTGACGCCGCGCCATGCGCGCCGCAGCACACCCTGGCCGTCAATGACAAAGGTGCTGCGTTCGATGCCGCGAACCTGTTTACCGTACATCGATTTCATCTTGATCACCGCGAAGCGGGCGCACAGCAATTCTTCGTTGTCGGAAAGCAGATCGAACGGCAGTTCCTGCTTTGCCTTGAAGTTCTCGTGTGATTTGATGCTGTCACGAGACACGCCGACGACGAGAGCACCGGCCTTCACGAACTGTGGATGCAGATCACGGAATTGCTGTGCCTCGGTGGTACATCCCGGTGTGCTGTCCTTGGGATAGAAATACAGGACCACGGGGCTGCCCAGACAGGCCGAGAGAGTGAAGGTCCGGCCACCGGTTGCAGGCAGGCTGAAGTTGTCAACGGTCTGATCGATCATGGCTAGCTTTTCAGGGACGAAGAGCTGGATTGTGGTAAGAAAGCGGATCGTCGGTCAAGCCTTGAATCACTGTTTGCAGTTTCGGATTGCTGCGAGGATCGAGCAGGCGGGAGCGAGTTGGCGATGTCTGATTCCTATCTTTTGTTTCGTATAATTTGTATTATGTAAAATCATGAGTCCATCCCCAACCCTATCCCTTAAATATCTCTTATGTCTTATATAAGAGTGTTGCGGGTGGGCAAAAAGCCCTTTATACTGTGCGCCATTGGTCGCCCCGAGTTGGTGCCTCAAAAAGGCTTCCTGGCTCCTTCCTGGTGCGTCACCATGGTCCCAACTGCACTTCATAATTTCGTGAGGAAAACATGAGCACTAGAGAGCAACAGATTGCCGAACTGGAAAAAGACTGGGCGGAAAACCCCCGCTGGAAGGGAATCAAGCGCGGCTACTCGGCCGCTGATGTCGTCCGCCTGCGCGGTTCCTTCCCGATCGAATACACCGTTGCTCGGCGTGGCGCCGAGAAGCTCTGGAATCTCGTCAATAACGAGCCCTACGTCAACTGCCTCGGCGCACTGACTGGCGGTCAGGCGATGCAGCAGGTCAAAGCCGGTGTCAAGGCGATCTATCTGTCGGGCTGGCAGGTCGCCGCCGACAACAACTCCTACGCTGCGATGTACCCCGACCAGTCGCTGTATCCGGTCGATTCGGTCCCGAAGGTCGTCGAGCGCATCAACAACTCGTTCCGTCGCGCCGACGAGATTCAGCACTCCAAGGACATCGAACCCGGTGACAAGGGCTATATCGACTACTTCGCACCGATCGTCGCTGACGCCGAAGCCGGCTTCGGTGGCGTGCTCAACGCTTTTGAACTGATGAAGGCCATGATCCGCGCCGGTGCGGCCGGTGTACACTGGGAAGACCAGCTTGCTTCGGTCAAAAAATGCGGTCATATGGGTGGCAAGGTGCTGGTACCGACGCAGGAAGCCGTCCAGAAGCTGATCGCCGCGCGTTTTGCTGCCGACGTCTGCGGTGTCCCGACGCTGGTCATTGCTCGGACCGATGCGGAAGCCGCTGACCTGCTGACCTCCGATTGCGACGCCAACGACACCCCCTTCGTTACCGGCGAGCGTACTTCCGAAGGCTTCTACAAAACGCGGAAAGGTCTTGATCAGGCAATCTCACGCGCCGTTGCCTACGCCGAATACGCCGACCTGGTGTGGTGCGAAACCGGCACCCCGGATCTCGAATTCGCCCGCAAGTTCGCCGAGGCGGTACGCGCCAAGCACCCTGGCAAGCTACTGGCCTACAACTGCTCGCCGTCGTTCAACTGGAAGAAAAACCTTGACGACGCGACCATCGCCAGGTTCCAGAAGGACCTCGGCGCGATGGGCTACAAGTACCAGTTCATCACCCTCGCCGGCATCCACAACATGTGGTATCACATGTTCGATCTGGCACAGGACTACGTCGCTCGCGGCATGACTGCCTACGTCGAAAAAGTCCAGGAACCGGAATTTGCAGCGCGCGACCGCGGTTACAGCTTTGTCTCCCACCAGCAGGAAGTCGGCACCGGCTACTTCGACGAGGTCACCACCGTCATCCAGGGCGGTACCTCGTCGGTGACCGCGCTGACCGGCTCGACCGAAGAAGAGCAATTCCACTAACGGTCGTTCCCGAAAGCCGCGCTCTGGCGCGGCTTTTTTATGCCCGGTTGGAACAGATTGACATGAATCCGTCTGGCCTGTCAGCGATGCCCGCGCACCCGCTTGTCAATGCCTACGATGAGATAGGCGAGCACGCCGACGGAAAGAATCTCCAGCCACTCCAGCCAGCCGATTGCTGCGGTGGCAAACAGCCGATTCATCAGCGGCAGGTAAGTCAATGCGATCTGGAGGAGAATCATGATCAGCACGCCATACCACAGCGCAGGATTCGAGAACAGGCCAATTCGCCGCGCAGAGCGCGTCAGCGAACGACAGTTGAAGAGGTACATCGTCTCGACGACGACGAAGACGTTGACCGCGACGGTACGTGCTTCGGCGAGTGAATGTCCCTGGGCCAGTTCGCGCAGGAAGAGTCCAAAGGAGCCGGCCAGCAGCAGCACACTCACCAGGACGATTCGCCAGACCAGCGCTGCATCAAGAATCGGTGTTTCCGGCAGCCGCGGTGGGCGGTGCATGACGGCGTGTTCGATCGGCTCGAAGGCCAGCATCAGGCCGAGAAAGACCGCCGTCGTCATGTTGATCCAGAGAATCTGCAAAGGTGTGATCGGCAGAGTCGCACCGGCGACAATCGCGGCCATGATCACCAGGCCCTCGCCGAAATTGGTGGGCAGCGTCCAAGTGATGAACTTCACCAGATTGTCGTAGACCCCCCGGCCTTCCTCGACCGCCGCTTCAATGGCAGCAAAATCGTCGTCGGTGAGCACCATGTCGGCTGCCTCCTTGGCGACCTCGGTGCCGGCCAGTCCCATGGCGATGCCGATGTTGGCCTGCTTGAGTGCCGGTGCGTCGTTGACCCCGTCACCGGTCATCGCCACGATCTCGCCGTTGGCCTGCAGCGCACGTACCAGGCGCAGCTTCTGCACGGGTTCGACGCGTGCATAAACGTTCACCGTCCGCAATACGCCGCGTAGCGCCTCATCGTCGAGCGCTGCCAACTCGCGACCCGTGAGGGCATGTTCGCCGGCCTTGGCAATTCCCACTTGCCGGGCAATCGAGAGCGCCGTGCCGGCATGGTCGCCGGTGATCATCTTGACTGCAATGCCGGCCCGGTGACAGGCCTTGACGGCGGCGGTCGCCTTCGGGCGGGGTGGATCGACCATTCCCAGCAGACCGATGAATTGCAGCCCGGCATCGGCACTGGCCGCATCGAGCGAGCGCGCCGCGCCGACCGCAAGGCGCGCCACGGCAAGTACCCGCAAACCCTCTGCCGCCATGCTGTGGGCCGCAAGTTCGATTTCGTCGTTGCGCAGCGCTACCGTCAGGCCCTCGCTATCGAGCATGCTGACCGAGCGTGGCAGCAACTGTTCGAGCGCGCCCTTGAAATAGGCGAAGTGCACACCCTCGATCTCATGCAGGGTCGCCATATATTGGCGTGCCGAATCGAACGGAATTTCATCGAGGCGTGGAAACAGTTTCTGCAAGGTCCGCTCGTCGAGCCCGGCCTTGCGGGCAACCACCAGCAGCGCACCTTCGGTCGGGTCGCCGACCACCTCCCAGTGCCGGTTGTTCCTGCACAGTTCGGCGTCGTTGCAGAGCACGCCGGCGAGCAGGCATTCCCGCAAGGCGCCGTCGATCTGTTGGCCCTCCCCGATCCTGCCATTTGGCGCATAGCCACTACCACTGACAGTTGTTCGCACACCACCGGCGTAGATCTCGCGCACCGTCATCTGGTTCTCGGTCAGCGTGCCGGTCTTGTCCGAACAAATGACGGTTGCGCTGCCCAGGGTTTCAACCGCTGGCAGCTTGCGGATGATGGCCCGCCGTTTGGCCATGCGCGAAACGCCGATCGCCAGGGTGATGGTCATTGCCGCCGGCAGTCCCTCGGGAATCGCACCGACGGCCAGCGCGACCGCAGCCATGAACATGGAGAACGCCGATTCACCGCGCCCCATGCCGACAGCAAAGGTCAACACCGCCAGCAGGCCGATGGCGATCAGCAGCCAGTTGCTGAAGACCGTCATCTTGCGCGTCAGTGGTGTGCTCAAGTCCGGTGCCTCGGCGATCAGCCGCGAAATGCGGCCGGTCTCGGTGTGATCACCGGTGGCCACCACGACCCCAGCCCCTTGTCCGCTGATCATCACGGTGCCCGCGTAAGCCATGTTGCAGCGCTCGGCGAGCAGCGTATCTTCCGGAAGTGTTTCGTCGTGTTTGGCGACCGCCGCCGATTCGCCGGTCAATGCCGATTCAATGGCCTGCAGGTCCTTGGCACGGAACAGGCGCAGGTCGGCCGGAACCTTGTCTCCGGCCGCCAGGAGAACGATGTCGCCAGGGACCAGCATCGTCGAGGACAGACGCTGTTTACAACCACCACGCAGGACGGTCACCTCGCTGGTTACCGAACGCGCCAGTGCCGCCAGGGCATTCTCGGCGTGACCTTCCTGAACGAAACCGATCACTGCATTGATCAGCGTGACGCCAAAGATCACTCCGGAATCGACCCATTCGCCAAGAATGGCGGTCACCACACCCGCCAGCAGCAGCACTAGGACCAGTGGTTGCACGAACTGCAGGGCAAAGCGCAGCAATGGCCCCCTGCCCGGCTTCGCCGTAATCCGGTTCTCACCATGTGCCGCACGACGGCTGGCGACTTCGGTTTCAGCAAGTCCCTCCGCGAAACTGGCGGCCAAGCGGGTTGCCGCTTCGTCGGCAGGAAGGCCATGCCAGGAAACCGTTTCGCCGGGTCGTCTGCTCACCTTGCCACCTGAACCATCCAGACGGAAGTGCGAAGAGGAGATAGCAGACCCACGGTGTCGAAAAATTTTACATTTACCACATTGCCAGTCATCATGCACCCTATAGCCAATTGATATAAAACCCTCATCAAACTCGGATCGATTTTTGCTTGTATTGCTGGATGAGACAAATCCATAACATGATTTCGCGTCGGACAGAATGCAGTTTACTCCAGGTGATGATACTGGCGTTCGCAACCGCGGCTGGGGCGCTGGCACACCCCATGGGAAATGATACGGGTGGCCTGTCGGCGGCCGCCGGCAGCAGTCACCAAGGTTTGCTTGCCCCGGCAGCGCTGATGGGCATGGATGTCCCTGCCGGGCAAAATTCGCCTGCGCCCCTGCCCTCTTCTGTGCCGGCGATCGATAAACACTTTCTCACACCGGCTTCTCGGTCAGAAAGTGGGACGAAATCGCCAGAAGCGCCGTCCGAACCGTTGCAGCACAGTGCCGACACCGCTTCAGACCCAGCCGGCTTGGTGGAAACTGATTCGTTATTGGCGCTGCCGCGGACTGTGCTCAGCGGCAATTCGCAGCCATCGTTGGCTGCCGCGCAGCCGGGGGACCGGGCACCCCTCGTCGATCCCGCGGCTGATCGACATGACGAAGAAATCATGCAGGTATTCAATGAGTTGCAGGATTCAGCGAGAGAAGTGATTGCAGCAGCAATCGATCTCAACAAGGGCCCGCAAGGGCGACTGACCTTCTCACTGGCCGGCGTCGAGGGGTTTCACTATTCCTCGCAAGGCGGTGAACTGACTTTGGGATACGGTGAGACCTCGCTGTCCATCGTCGAGCGCAATGTCGGTCAAGCTAACTCACAGCGTGCGTCCGCTCATAGTGCTCACCCGGCGTCGAAGGACCTTGAAGGTGTTCATGAACTGATCGAGTGGGTCAAGGAAATCCTCAGCTACCCATTGCTCTGGGTGATCCTCTTTTTCATGGTGACCGGCAAGGTCGCACTGGAGATTGCTCGCCGACGAGGCAAAAGGCGAACACACCGGAGACGCTCCGAAGGTAGCCCGCAGGCGAAGGAGCAGCGCATTCGCAAGCGCGTCCGCATCCGATTCAAGAGTTCGCCATCAAGCGCCAGCATCCCGCAGAATTAGCCACCGTTACACAAGGCCACCAGGCACCTTGGCGTTCCCTGCAGAGGCTTTGCAAGCATCCGTTTCAAATGGGGTAACTACTCAGGTTATTTGTCATGACAAGGATATCCACGCCACTGTCTCGAGGGATATCATGAGGGCAAACCCTTGTCAGATGGCGCTGAAGCGACTCGAGCGCCGGTTGCAAAGAAGCCACGACCGCCGTGACGGCGGGTGACAGCGCGGTCAATGGTAAACTCAAGGCGGACAAACGCCGCTTCAGACGGGCGCCCACCGCTTCCAGGAGGCGCAGGTCGGCGAGCCCCTCGCCTTCCGGCCCCTCGCGCAGACGTTCGGCGACCTTCTCTTCCTGCCGGGCCGCGACGGCTTCGAGCAAGAGCTGCGGCGACTCGACCAGGCGCTCGCGAACCGGTCGCGACGCGCGTTGATACTGCGCGAACCCGTTCGCCAACTGCCGCGTCGACAGTGGCGTCTTGCGCAGGCTCGCAAGCAGTTGTTCGGCATGCGCGGCGTTGGCGCGCGCCAACGGACCGAGGATGCGGACCGCCGCCCAGGCGACACCAGCCCCTGACGTACGGCCTCGAGCAAGGCGTCCGATAGCCCCCCGAGCAGTTGCAGGCGGCGGCTGACCCAGCTCACATCGCGCCCACAACGCCGGGCGACTTCGTGTGGGCTCAACTGCGCGCCTGAGATCAACTCGCGCAACAGGAAGGCTTCTTCGATCGGCGCAAACGATCGGCTGCGCGTACGGGCCAACACGCCCAACAGCGCCTGCGAGAGATCCGCCTGCCAGCATTCGACCTCGGCCGTATCGCGCCCGAGGTGGCGCAACGCGGCGATGCGTCGATAGCCGTCGACCAGGATGAACGCCTCGACCTCCCCGGCGACCGCAATGCAGGGAACCAACTGACCATCCGCCTCGATCGACCGGGCCAGACGCACGATCGCCGGGGGATCCGGCAAGCGAAGCGGTGCGTAGCGCAAATCGAGACGGTGCAAGTCGAGGGTCAGAACCCCGCGGCAGCCGATTTATCCATGCGAGAAACCTCCTGTCCGACCCAGCGTACCGGCCCAGTGCCTTCAAGGCGAGAGAGTCTTCTTTTGCAATGACCTCATGGCAAGGCGCAAGCCGCTGTAATCACCGTGATTTCGACCATCCACGCGTCACTCTTTGCAAGTGACGCGTCCCCCCCGGGGACAAATGGTAAGTGCCTGAAGGAAAGGGCATTTCAGCCTTTGACGCGTTCATCTTTGCAATCTGCCCGGCAGCCGCCTTGTCCTGCGCGCGTTGCCGCTGCTGGGCGCGGTTGCGCTCGGTGTACTCCGGGTGTTGGCGTCGATAGTCTCGCCAATCGTCAGGGTGGCCCTCTGCCCAGGCCTGTTGTACGCGCTTCTGGTTCTCGCGATAGTCCGGATCGTTGTGGCGCTTGGTCGCCTGCCAAAGCCGTCGCCGTTCGCGTTGGCAGGCGGGAACCGAACAAAAGCGTTGGTCTGCAATTTGCGGGCATGACCGAAATTCCATGGCGGGTTCTCCCTGCACGAGGTCGTGATGTCGTGCGGGAAGATACGGCGGCCGGAGTGAGTCCTGGCGAGTGAGTCCTGGCGCTGGGAGGGCTTATCAGGTTCGGGGGGACCTGTTCGGGGTACCGGGCGCCGCGAGGGGGTTCTCTGCCGGACCGTCAGCAAGACGCGCCTTCAGACCGGGGCTCTACCGCTCCGGGTAACCGACGAGGAACACCGACCGCCATCGGGAGCCGTTGCGCTTCAACCCGGGCAGTGGGTCAGTTCTGGTGAGCACAAACGGGTCAATTCTGGTGAGCGCTAAGGGATCATCCAACCGGCGCGTGTTCGTATGCCGCACCGCAATGGCACCCGGCGTCCCCTGAAGCTGTGGGTCGTTCTGGCTGAAGGTACGCACCGTCTCCCAGCTACCACTCATGAGCAGATCGTAGACGACGTTCTGGTGCGCCCAGGACAGCGCCCTGAATTCTGCGGGCAGGGTGAACGTCAGCAGAAAGGACTCGGCGGGCACCTGCTTCTTCAGCTGACGTTCCAGCCATGGCTGACTCTCATGATGCTGGCAGTGCAGGCAGTGGCGGTGGCCGCAGGAATGCGGCACCCGTTTCTGATGCTCACATTCCGTGCATTTGCCCTGCATCATCGGGCTGGCCTGCGTGCGGCAATGTTTCATGGCCGCGAGTGCTCGATCGTGGTCCGGCGTGAGTTGATCCCGGTATTGCGCCAGGAAGTCCGTCTCGAAGGTTTCAATGACGGCAGCCAGGCGGATCATTTGACCTGCCCCCAGGTGATGGAGAAGCCATCCATCAGGCCGTTGATCCGCTCGATGGCGTGATGCTTGGTCTGGTCGGTCAGAGGGGTGTAGCGGGGGTCGTCTCAGAAAACGGAAAATAAAGCACGCTAAGCCGGTTGCAGCGGTCGTAGCGGCCTGAACTTGCCCGCGCCGATCTTGGCGCTGCTGCGCCAGAGGTAATCGCCGGTCAGGTTGATGTGCTCCCAACCCAGCGGCGACAGGTATTGCAACAGCGCGGCATCGACGGTCTGGCTGTGGCCGCGAAGGGCGTTTGCGGCTCGCTCCAGGTAGACCGTGTTCCATAGCACGATGGCCGCTGTCACCAGGTTGAGGCCACTGGCCCGGTAGCGTTGCTGCTCGAAACTGCGGTCGCGGATTTCACCGAGGCGGTTGAAGAACACCGCCCTGGCCAGCGCGTTGCGCGCCTCGCCCTTGTTCAGCCCGGCATGCACGCGGCGGCGCAGCTCGACGCTTTGCAGCCAGTCGAGAATGAACAACGTGCGCTCGATGCGACCCAGCTCGCGCAGGGCGACAGCCAGGCCGTTCTGACGCGGGTAACTGCCGAGCTTTTGCAGCATCAGCGAGGCTGTCACCGTGCCCTGCTTGATCGAGGTGGCCAGCCGCAGGATTTCGTCCCAATGGGCGCGAATCGCCTTGATGTTCAGCCGGTCGTTACTGATCATCGGCTTTAGGTTCTGTTGATACATCACCGCAGCCAGATGAGGGCGGAGACGAAGCGCAACATGCCCATGTAGTTGCGGGAGGTTTTTTCATAGCGTGAGAAAATCCTCCGGTAATGTTTGATTTTGTTGAAGAAGCACTCGATCAGGTGTCGCTCTTTGT
>NZ_JAZKUD010000051.1:0-30884 GCF_036625275.1 Accumulibacter sp. | reverse complement strand
TCTCGCGGATTGTCACCGACCTCGAGCGCAGCGGCGACAAGGCGGCCAAGATCGCCAACAAGTCGCGCAAGCTGCATCGGGTCAGCGGGCAGCGCATCCCGCGACTGTCCGATCTTCATCATTGCGGGGGGCTGGTCACTGCAATGCTCCAGGGCGCACTTGACTCGCTGGCCCGCATGGATGTCGACGCGGCTCGCCAGGTGATCCAGGCGGACAAGGAGATCGATGCCGCTTTCAACTCGATCCTGCGGCAACTGGTCACTTACATGATGGAAGACCCGCGCACGATCGGTGAGGCGCTCGACATCATCTGGATCGCCAAGGCCATCGAACGGGTTGGCGATCACGCGACCAATATTGCCGAAAACGTCATCTACACCGTCAGCGGCATCGATGTTCGGCACTCCGGCAGCGCCGCCAGGAAAGCGGAGAAGGCATGAACCCATCGGTTTCCAGCCTGCCACTGGTGCTCGTCGTCGAGGACGACCGGGGCATTCAGGAACTTCTGCGCTTCACACTCGTCTGCGGCGGCTACCAGCCAGTTTGCGCCGACACCGCCGAAGCCGCCGAAACGCTGCTGCGTGAAACGCTGCCCGACATCGCGCTGATCGACTGGATGCTGCCCGGCAAGTCCGGGCTGGCGCTGGTCGGCAAGCTTCGCAACGAACGGCGAACGCGGATCATGCCGATCATCCTGTTGACCGCGCGTGGCGAGGAAGCGGATCGTGTTGCCGGGCTCGAAGGCGGCGCTGACGACTACATCGTCAAGCCCTTCAGCACCAAGGAACTGCTGGCGCGCGTGCAGGCGGTACTGCGCCGCTGCGCTCCCGAGTTTGTCAAGGGCACGCTGAGTGCTGGCCCGATCGAGCTGGACACCGTCAGCCACGAGGCGCGCGTGCTCGGCCGGCGGATCACCCTGACCCCGACCGAATTCCGGCTGCTGCGTTTCCTGATGGCCAATGCCGGACGCGTCTACACGCGCCAGCAACTGCTCGACCATGTCTGGGGTGATCACGTCTATATCGAGGACCGCACCGTCGACATCCACATCCGGCGCTTGCGCGTCGCCCTCGGACCAGCTGCCGAGCAGATGGTCGAGACCGTGCGAGGGACCGGTTACAAACTCGGCGCCGCGCCGGCATCGCCACTGCCGGCCGCATGAGTGCTGCCGTACCGGGGTTCGCGAAGATCCTGCTGAGCGGTGTGCTGCCGATCGTTGCCCCGGCGCTGCTGCTCGGGTTGATCCATGGTGCAGCCTGGGGCTGGGCGGTCGCAGCGCTCGGCTGGTTGCTGATCGTCCTGATGCAGATCCGGCGGCTGACGGTCCTGGCGGCGTGGCTCGATGCCCCGGATCATGCCCGCGTGCCTGACGCCGGTGGCGCCTGGGGCGAAGTCTACGCCAGGCTGTCGCGCAGGGTGTATCACGATGCCCGCCGGGTCGAAGAGGTCGAGGCCGAACTGCAGTCGTTCCGGGAGGCCATGGATGCCGTTCCCGACGGTCTCGTCATCCTCGACGCCAGCCACCAGATCCAGTGGAGCAATCGCGCCGCCGGCGAACACCTGAACATCCAGTTGCCACGCGATGGCGGGGCGATCATCGAACAACGGGTGCGCACTCCGGGCTTTGCCGATTACCTCGGCAGCCCCGACGGGCAGGCTCCCTTCATCCTCCGCTCGCAGGCCGCGCGCAGCCGCGTCTATGCCATCCGGGCCATCCCTCTGGGGAAGCACAAGCAGTTGCTGGTCAGTCTCGATGTGACCGATGCCCACCGCGTCGAGGCGATGCGCAGCACCTTCGTGGCCAATGTGTCGCACGAGCTGCGGACGCCCCTGACCGTGGTCAGCGGTTTTCTGGAACACTTCACCGACGGTGATGCGATGAGTGCCGAGCAGCGGCTGTACTTTGCGCGCATCATGAGCGACCAGACGAAACGCATGCTGAGCCTGGTCGACGATCTGCTGACCTTGTCGAGGCTCGAAGCGGAAGACGCACCGGCGAGCGAGGAGGAAGTCGATATGGACCCGCTGCTGGCGCAGTTGCTGTCCGAAGCGCAGAGCCTCAGCGAAGGCCGGCATGGCCTCCAGGTCCTTTGTCATGGCCCGGCCCTGCGGGGAAACCGCAAGGAATTGCACAGCGCTTTCAGCAATCTGGTTTCCAACGCCATTCGCTACACGCCGGCCGGCGGCGAGATTCGCATCGAATGGGGAACTCGCGAGCGAGGGGGAACCCGCGAGCGAGGGGGAACCCGCGATCGGCTCGGCGTCTTTTCCGTGCATGACTCCGGCGTCGGCATTGCCGCCGAGCATCTGCCCCGCCTGACCGAACGCTTCTACCGCGTCGACCGGGGTCGCTCGCGCGATACCGGCGGCACCGGTCTCGGTCTGGCCATCGTCAAGCACATTCTGCTACGCCATCAGGCCGCCCTGCTGATCGAGTCGCGGGTCGGCGAGGGCAGCACTTTCCGCGCCGAGTTTCCGGCCTGGCGTTTGCCGCCGTTGGCCTGACGGTGATGACTTTTCCAGCGTGATCCACGATGGCCTGCGCGAGCCCTTCGTCGGCATTGGCAAGCCCGAACCCCTGAAAGAAACCCTGTCCGGCTTCTGGCCACTCCCCTGCGCCTGACGAAGGCAATCCTCAACACCCGCCCGACCAGCGAGTCCTGCACGAGAAGCGTGCTCATGCCGGTGATCCGTCACCATGCGTCATCCGGCAATGCGGGGAGCGGATAGGCTGTCCTCCGACAGGGGGCTGCAAAGACGCCTGCCGATGGCGCCAAAGTGTCGGAAAATTTTACACTTTTTGCCTTGCCTTGCCTTGCCTTGCCTTGCCTTGCCTTGCCTTGCCAATCAAAGGCTTGCGCTATGTAGCATGCTTTTTGCTTCTGCTCTACGGCAACCCATTGTTAACCTCATTCAGGGAGAAAATCATGTTGGGAACGAAGAAGCTGGCCGCGATTCTCGCGGGGATTGGCCTGCTGGCCAGCGGTACGGCGCAGGCGACGCTGTATGACCGCGGCGGCGGCCTGATTTACGACGATGTGCTGAAGATTACCTGGCTCAAGGACGCCAACTACGCGAAGACCAGTGGCTACGACGCCGACGGCCGCATGCAGTGGGGCGCAGCCATCGCCTGGGCGGACGGCCTGGTCTACCACGACAGCGTTCGCAACGTTGATTACTCCGACTGGCGTCTGCCGACGGTGGGCCCGGTGGGCGCCGCTTTTAATTACGACTTTAGCAACAACGGGACGACCGATGTCGGCTTCGGCAATACCAGCCCGAATTCCGAGATGGCCTACATGTACTACGTCAACCTCGGCAATCTGGGGTACTGCACACCGGATAACGGGAACCCGACGTCGTGCGTCGAGCAGGCCGGCGGGGGCCTCGTCCACACTGCTCCCTTCGACAATCTGCAGTCCTACGTTTACTGGTCCGGTACGACGTACGCGCCCGTTCCGGACCTCCACGCCTGGGCCTTATTCTTCTACACCCCCACCAATGGCCACCAGGGCTACCTCTACAAGAACACTGAGTACTTTGCCTGGGCGGTTCGCCCCGGCGATGTCGCCGCCGCTGGGGCGGTGCCGGAGCCGATGTCGCTTGCCCTCGTCGGGGCGGGACTGGCCGGCTTGGCGCTGGGGCGGCGGCGTCGGCCCTTGGGCGCTTCGTAGGCTTCGACCCTTTCGGGGGTGCAGGGGGCGGTAGCCCCCTGCGGCGTTGATCCAATGTCGAATTCACTCCGCACGCAGCGCATCGACAGCGTTCAGGCGCGCTGCGCGTCGGGCCGGCAATACGCCGGCGAGCAGGCCAATGGCGATCGCGATGTTTTCGGCGAGGACGATGAAACTGAGTGGCGTATGCACCGGCAGGGTCGGTAACAGCAGGTGCAGCAATTGCGCGACGCCAACGCCGAGGAGCAGTCCGAACAGCCCGCCGAGCGCCGAGAGCATGACTGCCTCGCCCAGAAACAGGCCGAGGATGGTGCGGCGTGGTGCCCCGAGAGCGACCAGCAGGCCGATTTCTCCGGTGCGTTCGGAGACTGCGATGGTCATGATGGTGACGATGCCCACGCCACCGACGAGCAGCGAAATGCTGCCCAGTGCGCCAACCGCCATGGTCAGGACATCGAGGATGTTCGACAGTGTCCGCAGCATGTCTTCCTGGGTGGTCATGGTGAAATCCTCGCGTCCGTGACGCGCCTTGAGCGTTGCCTTGACCAGTGCGCTGACGCCAGCGGCCGGCACCCCTTCCTCGTATGACAGGTCGATTTTCATCAGCCCATCGCGGTTGTAGAGTTCGAGCGCGCGGGCCGTCGGGATGTAGGCGGCGTCGTCGAGATCGATGCCGAGAAATTGCCCCTTGGCTTCGAGGATGCCGATGACGCGAAAGCTCAGGCCGCCAACGCGGACCCGCGTACCGAGGGGATTGCCGGTGCCAAACAATTCCTCCTTGAGCTTTGCGCCGAGAACGATGAAGGCGCGCGCGTGATCGGCATCCTCGGCCGGCAGGAACTGGCCGCTGCTGACCCGGATGCTGAACACCTTGAGCATTTCGGCGCTGACCCCGTTGACGGTGGTGCGGCGCAGGCGGCCGTTGGCATTGACCTCGGTGTTGCCCCATACGGTTGCGGTCATGCCCGTGATATGCGGCAGACGTCCGAGGGCGCGGGCATCCTCCAGCGTCAGCGGTCGTACCGAGGTCGGGATGCCGGTCGGCGCCGGGCCGGAGGTCTTGACCCTGCCCGGCGCAACGCTGATCACATTGGTGCCGAACTGTGTGAATTCGGCCAGGACAAAACGATGGACCCCTTCGCCGATCGAGGTCAGCAGGATCACGGCGGCAATCCCGACAGCGATCCCGAGGAGGGTCAGAAAGCTGCGCAGGCGGTGTGCAGCCATGGCGCGCAAGGCGAGTTGCAGTCCGTCAGCAGGGCGAATCATGGAATCATGCTTGCCGCAGCTCAGCGTTTCGACAGCGACTGCACGGGATCGAGTCGCGCTGCTCGCCGTGCCGGCAACACACCAAACAGGATGCCGGTGCCAAGTGCGGTGCCGAGTCCGGCCAGTACCGCCCAGTCTGGCGGAAAGGCGGGAAATTCGGGATAGAGCTGACGGATGGTCGCCGCCATGGCCAGCCCAAGCACGCAGCCGAGCAGGGCGCCGGTCACCGACAACATTGCCGCCTCGGTCAGAAAGACATTGCGGATCGTTGCGCCAGTGGCGCCGAGTGCCTTGAGCAGGCCGATTTCGGGGGTGCGCTGGGTGACCGAGACGAGCATCACGTTCATCACCAGGATGCCGGCAACGGCCAGGCTGATCGCCGCAATGCCGGCAACGGCGAGGGTCATGGTTCCGAGCAGGCGGTCGAAGGTGGCGAGGACGGCGTCCTGGGTGATGATCGTGACGTCCTGTTCGCCCTCGTGACGGAGTTGGATGATTTCAGCCAACTGTGCCTTGGCCAGGTCGATGCTGTCCCGGCTGCTGGCTTCGACGAGGATGCGGAACAACGTGTTGCTGTTGAACAGGGCTTGCGCCAGCGACACTGGTACGATCACCAACTCGTCGGTATTCATGCCCAGCCCCTGGCCGGTCGACGCGAGAACGCCGACGATGCGGAAACGCCGGTCGCCGATGCGTACCCTCTGGCCGAGCGCCTCCTCGCGCGCGAACATTTCATCGCGTATCTTGGCCCCGATGACGGCTTCGGATACGCCCCGCCGCCAGTCGCCCTGTGGCAGGAAACGTCCTTGTGCGAGCGTCAGGCGGCGCACCTCGATGAATTCGGCGGTAGTTCCGGCAACCATGACTTCGCGCAGCTTGCCGCCGACGCTGATCTCGGAAGTGCCGATCGCCAGCGGTGCGACGCGGTGCACGGCGCTGGCGCGCTGCAGCGCCTGGGCATCGTCGATGGTCAGGTCGCGTGGCGTGCTGGTGATGGCGTTACCGGGGTTGAAGCCACCGGTTTGCGAGCGGCCGGGCAGTACGATCACCAGATTGCTGCCAATCGACGAGAATTGGTTCAACACGTAGCGGCGTGCGCCATCGCCGAGCGCCGTCAACACCACCACGGCGGCGACACCGATGGCCATTGCCAGGACCAGGAGAAAGGTGCGCAGCGGGTTGCCGGTGGCTGCATCGCGGGCGAAACGGATCAGGTCGGGAGCACGCATGCGTCGGTCGACCCCTGCGGGCTGCGCCATCGATCCTGTTCCAGGACGCCATCCGCCATCAACAATTGGCGCCGCGCGCGTGCGCCGAGGCCGCCATCGTGGGTGACGACGATCAGCGTGACGCCCTGGTCGTTGAGTCCTTCGAGCAGATGCATCACTTCTTCGCCGGTGCTGCGATCGAGGTTGCCGGTCGGTTCGTCGGCGAGGATCAGCGCCGGCTGCATGATCGTCGCACGGGCAATCGCGACGCGCTGGCGCTGTCCACCCGAGAGCTGATCCGGACGATGGTTGGCGCGGTTCTCCAGGCCGTAGTCTCGCAGCGCGCGGGCGACGCGCTCGGCACGCCGAAGGGGCGCGATGCCCGCCAGGGTCATCGGCAGCGCGATGTTTTCAGCGGCGGTGAGGCGCGGTACCAGATGAAAACTCTGAAAGACGAAGCCGATACGCTCGCTGCGCACGCGCGCCTGTTCTTTGGCGGAGAGTGTGGTAACGTCGCAGCCCGCAAAATGATAAGTCCCGGCATTCGGGCGGTCGAGCAGACCGAGCAGGTTGAGCAGCGTCGATTTGCCCGAGCCGGAGGGACCCATCACGGCCACGTATTCGCCAGCCGCAACGCGGACGTCGAGATGGCGCAAGGCGTGCACTTCACTGTCGCCGAGGTGAAAAACCCGCTCGATTCCGGAGAGTTCGATCAGCGCTGCGCTCATCAATTACTTGCCGGCCGCTGCCGGCCTGGTGTCGACCGCGTAATGCGCACCGGCCTTGACGCCCGCACGCTCGAGCGAAGTGACCACGCGTTCGCCGGTCGCCAGGCCTTCGATGACTTCGGTGAATTCCCAGTTGGCGAGGCCGGTCCTGATCCGGCGTTCATGGAGCGTGCCATCTGCGTCCGCGACCAGCACCCGACTGCCTTCGAACAGCGCCGGGGTGGGAACGCGCACGGCCTGCTCGCGA
Organism: Accumulibacter sp.; assembly: GCF_036625275.1. GTDB lineage: Bacteria > Pseudomonadota > Gammaproteobacteria > Burkholderiales > Rhodocyclaceae > Accumulibacter. The sequence goes on along the minus strand of NZ_JAZKUD010000051.1, from coordinate 23,758 downwards.
ACCGCCAGAATCACTTCGACATCGGCGCTATAGCCGACCAGCAGTTTGCCTGGCGCGCTTGGGTCATCGAGGGTTGCCTCGATATCGACGGTACGTGCCTGTTTTTCAACGGCCGAGACGTACGGTGCGACGCGCCTGACCCGGCCTGGAAAGGATTGCCGCGGCAGCGCATCGAGACTGATGCGAACCGGCTGTCCAGCGCTGATCCTGGGCGCATCGACTTCGTCCATCGGGGCCTTGACGTACAGGCAGGAATCGTCGATCAGGTCAATCGCCGGTGGTGTCGGCACGCCGGGCGGCGATGGCGTCGAGAACTCGCCGACCTCGCCGACTATCTTGGCGATGGTACCGGCAAATGGCGCATAGAGTACCGTTCGCCCCTGCTCGACGCGCGTCAGGTTGACCCTGGTTTCGGCTTGTGCCAAGTCGGCGCGGGCAGCCTCGCAGCCGGCGCGCCGGGCGAGTGCTTCGGTGTGTGCGCTGTCTTCCCTGGCACCCGAGACAAAACCTTTGGCGCGCAGCGCCGACTGCCGTTCGGCTTCGCGTTCGGCATTGGCGGCTACGGCGCAGGCCTCGTTGATGCGATGGCGGGTCGTTGCGACCTGCGCGAGGGCCAATGCGCTCTGCGCCTGCTGGTCGTCGTTCCACAGCTTCATCAGCAGTTGGCCCTTGCTGACGTGGTCTCCTTCCTTGACCGCCAGAATCTCGATGCGGCCACCGGTAATCGTCGATAACCGGGTGCGCTGACAGGCTTCAATGGTTCCGGCACGGGTGTTGGCGATCGTCGATTCAACCAGGCCGCGCTCGATCTCCTTGAGCACCACGGCAACCGGTTTGGGGCGGTTTGCCCACCAGATACCAGACGCCATCAGCAGCAATACCAGAAGCGCGATCAGCAGGCGGCGGAGCAGGGGCGACAGCATGGCAAGATTCAAGGTGGGGAAACGAACACGGTCACAAGAAGGCAGCCTGGAGGGCGGCTAAAGTGTCGGGCCGGCAAACGCGACGAGCCTTTTCGCACCAGCAGGTCTTGAGGTCTGTGCCACAGGCGCAGCATCGGCGATGGCTCAGGGCCAGTCCTTCGGCAACGGGGCGACCACGGTGAACATCAGTCCCGCCGCGCCCAGAAAGTCGAGTTCACCGTAAACGTACTTGTTAAACCGGTAACCGATGCTGGGCACCAATCCCGGTGAGAAGCCCTTGTAGTTCAGCGGTACCTTGTCCTCGTACTCACCGACATAACCGTAAAGAAGACCTGCTGTCCACTGCAGGTACCAGTTCTCGAAGCCGAAGGGATCGACGTAGCGCTGCCCGGCGTAGACGTAGGTACTGGGTTGCCCGAAGGAGTTGGAGAATACGACTCCACCCGCGAACCAGCGCCCTTCCAGTGCCTTGTTGAGGCCCAGCATGACTACTGGCTTGTGGTCCTTGTCGGGATTGTAATGGACCGTGTAGGGGCTGAACAGCAAATCCCAGCCCCCGGCCGCGACCCCTCGTTCCGGGTCCTGGCGCACAGCAGTCCGCTCGGCGATGACCGCGGTCGAGGGGGGCGGGGGAGGCTCGACTTTGGCCTCCGCAGGTTTCTGTGCCGGCCTCTCCGACAGTATTTCTGTCGATGCGATCGACGGTTCCTTGGTCACGGGCCTGGTTGCAGCCGTGGTTGCGGTGGGCAGCGGCGCAGCAGACTCCCTGCCTGGCGCGGTACCGGTCGTTCTGGATGATGCAGTGGATGGTCGCAACGTCGTGCCCGATCCGCCGGCATCGCTGCCCGACGCGCTGAGGTTGAGTTCACGCAGTCTGGACAGCTTGGATTTCGTCAGTTTGTTGGCAGGATCAAGTTGCAGTGCCTGGCCATAAGACTCGCTGGCAAGCCTGGCGTAGACGTCACCGAGGTTTTCGCGGGCGATCGCATAGCCCGGATCCGTCCTGATCGCCATCTCGAGTGCAGTACGAGCTTTGTCGTACTGCTTCTCCCTGGCATACAGAACAGCCAGGTTGTTGTAAGGCTCCGGCAGTTCCGGATGGTCCTCGTTCAGCTTGCTGAACACGACAAAGGCTTCGTTCGGACGGCCCATCTCGACGAGGATCAGTCCCTTCAGGAATGGTCCCTGTGCCTCTCTCGGCCGGCTTGCAATGTAGGCATCAACCTTTGCGAGGGCCTCTGCCGGCTGCCCCTGTTTCAATAGACGCCGTGCCTCCGAGAGCTCGTCGGCAATGGCTGGAGCGACTGTACAGGCCAGCAGCAAGCCGGTCATCAAGACAGGAAAGGGCGCCCGTAAAGGCTTGGGAGGGTTCGAGCGCATGGTTATGGTTTGCCTTGCCGCGGTTGGGTGTCACTGAACCGGCCGATTCTAACAAGAAGCGCGCGCAAACCAAACAGATACTGCATTCCGGCAACCCATCCAGATCGATCCTGGTCCCGATGAACAGCCGGCAGGCGCCGAGCTGCCAACGGCAGCGAGGTTTTTCTCCCGTTGTCAGTTGGCACGTCTCATGCCGGAAACAGTGGTTGCCGTTTCCGTGGCTTGCCCTGCAGTTGCTGGAGGGGATGGCAGCGGCTTTGACAGGATATTCCGATAAGACCAGCGTTTTTCTGGCCGATTGCCGAGCGTCCCTCGCGGGTGCTCAGACCAGCAACTCGACACCGGCGGGATGTCCGAGAAAGGCCTGCGGGCTGGCCGTAATCCCATAGGCACCCGACTGGAAGATCACCACCAGATCTCCGGCTTGTGCTGCAGCCAGCACCATTCGGTCAGCCAGCAGGTCGAGTGGCGTGCACAATGGACCCACCACCGATACCGTTTCAAGTTCGGTCGGCGTCATCCGGTTGCCAATGGCAACGGGGTAGTTCTTGCGGATCACCTGGCCGAAATTGCCCGATGCAGAGAGATGGTGGTGCAGTCCGCCGTCGCAGACGAGAAAGGTATGACCGCGCGAGACCTTGCGATCGACGATGCGGGTGACGTAGATGCCGGCCTCCCCCACCAGATAACGCCCCAGTTCGATGACCAGCTCGGCCGCCGGCAATTCGTGGCTGGCGCGTTCGACGATGCTGGCGAGATTGGCGCCGATCGGCGCCAGATCGAGCGGCTGCTCACCCGGGAAGTAGGGGATGCCAAACCCGCCGCCGAGGTTGAGGAATCGGATCGGTGACGGTGCAGACTGTGCCAGGCGCAACGCCAGTTCATAGCTCTTGCCCTGCGCTTCGACGATGGCTTCCGGTCTGAGGTTCTGTGAGCCGGCAAAGAGGTGGAAGCCTTCGAAGGCCAGGCCGCTGCGGCCGACCTCGGCCAGGAGTTCGGGGACTTGCTCGGCGTCCACACCAAATTGCTTGGCACCGCCGCCCATCTTCATTCCCGAACTCTTGAGTTCGAAGTCGGGATTGACGCGCACGGCAATGCGTGCCGCGTAACCCGTCGCGTCGCCAATCGCGGCCAGTTCCGCAACCTCGCGAAACGATTCGATATTGATCAGGATGCCGGCCGCGACCGCCTGTTGCAACTCGCTGCGCCGTTTGCCCGGGCCGGCAAAGCTGATGTCGCGCGGATTGGCCCCGGCGTCGAGAGCGACCTGTAGTTCGCCGGCCGATGCCACGTCGATGCCGTCGACCAGGCCGGCCATATGGCAGACCAGCGCCGGCATCGGGTTGGCCTTCATCGCATAGTGCAGTTTCAGGGTCGCCGGCAGCGCAGCCCGCAGTTCGCCGACTCGTTGCGTGAGCAAATGCCGGTCGTACACGTAAAAAGGCGTTTGCCCGACACGCGCGGCGAGTCGCGAAAGCGGCAGGCCGCCGACGACGAGTTCGCCGTTCCGTATCGGGAACGGATTGATCAGTGCATGCACCGGAGAGCTTCGTTTATTCATCTGCGGCCACTTTCATCGCGAGAAACTCGCTCGCCAGCGCCTTGCGGTCGATCTTGCCGTTGGGGTTGCGCGGCAAGGGACCCGAGCGCACGATGATGCTCGCCGGCACCATGTACGCGGGCATGCGGTTACGACACTCGGCGAGCAGGGCGGTGGTATCGAGGCTGTCGCCAGCGGTGGGCGTGGCAATCACCTGGATGGCCTGCCCGAGCGTTGCGTGCTCGACGCCAAAGGCAACGCATTCGCCGACCAGGCGAGTGGCGTAGATCACTTCCTCGACTTCGGTGGGGCTGACCCGGTAGCCGGACGTTTTCATCATTTCGTCGCGGCGACCGATGAAGTAGAGAAAACCCTCTTCATCCCTGCGCACGGTGTCACCCGAGAACACGGCGATTTCGGGCAGCACCAGGCCGGCATCGCGACCCGGCGTGTTCGTGGGAAGCGGTTTGTAGCGCTCGGCGGTCTTTTCGGGGTCGTTCCAGTAACCCATGCCCACCAGCGCACCGCGATGGACGAGTTCGCCGGGTTCGTTGGCCGCACAGGGCGATCCGTCTTCGCGCAGGACGAGAATTTCGGCGTTCGGGATGGCCTTGCCGATCGAATCCGGGCGTCGGTCCACCTCATCCGGCGGCAGGTAGGTCGAGCGGAAGGCTTCGGTCAGACCGTACATCAGATAGGGCCTGCTCGCTGGCAGGCGCGTTCGCAAGGCAGCCAGCGTTTCGCGCGGCATGCGCCCACCGGTATTGGCGAAATATCGCAGGTGTTCGTTAATGGTCGCTGGCCAGGCGAGTTGCGAGAGCTGAATGTAGAGCGGTGGGACTGCAGTCAGCCCGGTCACCCTTTCGTTCGCCAGTGCCTTGAGCACGTCCTGGGGCAGAAGGTAATTGAGCAGCACGACGCGCGCACCGGCGTGGAATGCCGTCGTCAACTGGCTGAAGCCGGCGTCGAAAGAGAGTGGCAGGGCAGCCAGCAGTGTGTCGGCAGCGCTGTTTTCGAGATAGCTCGCGACGCTCCTGGCGCCGGCAACCATATTGCGGTGCGAGAGAACCACCCCTTTCGGTTTGCCTGTACTCCCCGAGGTGTAGAGGATGGCCGCCATGTCGGTGTCGATGACCCGGTGGCCGGCGGCAGCGGACGCCTGCAGCAGATCGTTCCAGCCCAGGCAGGCGAGTGGGCCGGTACTCGCTGGCCAGGAGTCGGTGTTGACCAGGATGACGTGCCGCAGATCATGGCATGCAGCGAGCGTTGCAGTCAGCAGCGGCAGGCGTTCGGGCGAGGTGACGAGCGCCCGTACATTGCAGTCGCGCATGATGTAGGCCACCTGCTCCGCTTTGAGCAGGGGGTTCAGCGGTACGAAGACGCAACCGGCGGCAGTGGCGCCAAAACTCGCAACGACGGTCTCCAGCCGCTTCTCGAGGTAGATCGCCACCCGCTCGCCGCGTTGCAGGCCGAGAGCGATGAGACCGCTGACGAAACCGGTGATGGCTTGCTGGAGCTTCGAGTAGCTCATCGACTGTTTGCCGTAGGTCAGCGCGACGGCGTCCGGTTGGCGATTTGCCGAGTGGGCGATCAGTTCAGGGAGCAGGCTTGCATCAGTCATTCTTATTCAGGTGGGCCGGGTCAGGTGGATGGGGACGGATTTTAACAAGCTCTCGTGGTTTCTGGGTTGCTGGCGTAAGCAGGAAGTAAGTATTGACCATTATGATTCGATGGAAGTCATGATAAATGGCTCGACACCGGGAACTTTTTGAGGAGGAGACAATAGTGAGCGAAGACGTCGTTGCACGGATTGAGGCCAATCCGAAGTATCACGATCTGGTACATAAGCGCAATTCATTCGGCTATATCCTGTCGGTTTTGATGATCATTGCCTACTACGGGTACATCCTGTTGATTGCTTTCAACAAGGAATGGCTGGCTGGCAAGCTGGGTGCCGGGATGGTCACGTCGATCGGAATTCCGCTGGGGGTAGGCGTGATCATCTTCACGATCGTCCTGACCAACATCTATGTTCGCCGTGCCAACACTGAATTTGACGACATGAATGCCGAGATCCTCAGGGAGGCCAACAAGCGATGAGCAGCCAATCCACACGCAACATGATCGGCCTGACCCTGGGCCTGCTTGCCACCGGCGGCGTTCTGGCGGCCGGTGCCGACCTCGGCAATACCACGAAGCAGGCCACCAACTGGGTGGCGATTGCGATGTTCGTCGTCTTCGTTCTGATTACCCTGGGGATCACCCGCTGGGCGGCGATGAAAACCAAGACCGCGGCCGACTTCTATACTGCCGGCGGGGGCATTACCGGCTTTCAGAACGGTCTGGCGATCGCCGGTGACTACATGTCCGCGGCGTCGTTCCTTGGCATCTCCGGTCTGGTCTTCGCCAACGGCTTTGACGGGCTGATCTTCTCGATCGGCTGGCTGGTCGGCTGGCCGGTGATCACCTTCCTGATGGCCGAGCGGCTGCGCAACCTGGGCAAGTTCACCTTTGCCGATGTCGCCTCCTATCGCTTCGCACAGACGCCGACGCGGACCTTTGCCGCGGTCGGCACGCTGGTCGTCGTGGCTTTCTACATGATCGCCCAGATGGTCGGTGCCGGTCAGTTGATCAAGGTACTGTTCGGCCTCGAGTACATCTACGCGGTGATGATCGTCGGTGTTCTGATGATGTGCTACGTGCTCTTCGGCGGCATGACGGCCACCACCTGGGTGCAGATCATCAAGGCCATCATGCTGCTCTCCGGGGCCACCTTCATGGCGCTGGCCGTGCTCTGGCAGTTCAATTTCAACCCCGAGGCGCTGTTTGCCAAGGCCGTCGAAATACACGCCAAGCACGACGCGATCATGTCTCCGGGAGTGCTGATCAAGGACCCGATCTCCGCGATTTCGGTCGGCATGGCCCTGATGTTCGGAACGGCGGGTCTGCCGCACATCCTGATGCGCTTCTTCACCGTTCCGAGTGCCAAGGAAGCACGCAAGTCGGTCGGTTGGGCGACGACCTGGATCGGCTACTTTTACATCCTGACCTTCATCATCGGCTTTGGCGCCATCGTCATGCTGACGCAGGACCCGGTATCCTACTACGTGCCGAAGATGGTCGATGGGGTGCAAGCCGTCGGACCGGACGGCAAGCTGGTCTGGGATGGCCTGCGGGGCGGCGGCAACATGGCGGCCATCCACCTGTCGAACGCCGTCGGCGGCAACGTTTTCCTCGGCTTCATCTCGGCGGTGGCTTTCGCGACCATCCTGGCGGTGGTTTCCGGCCTGACGCTGTCGGGTGCCTCGGCGGTGTCGCATGACCTCTATGCGACGGTGTTCAAGAAGGGCAAGGCCGATTCGGCGCACGAACTGCGGGTTTCCAAGATCACCACGATCTGTCTCGGCATCGTTGCGGTCGGTCTCGGGATCGCGTTCGAGAAGGAAAACGTCGCCTATATGGTGATGCTGGCTTTCGTCATCGCGTGTTCGGCCAACTTCCCGATCCTCTTCATGTCGGTGCTCTGGAAAGATTGCACGACCAGAGGTGCGGTGGCCGGTGGCGTCGTCGGCCTGATCAGCTCGGTTGCCCTGACCATCATGTCGGCATCGGTGTGGGAAGCCGTCCTGAAGAATCCCAAAGGCAGCGCATGGTTCCCGTACTCTTCACCGGCCATCTTCTCGATGACCGCGGCGTTCGTGGTGATCTATGTGGTTTCCAAGCTGGACAACAGCAAGCAGGCTCAGCTTGAGCGTTCGCTGTATCCGGCGCAGAAGGTTCGTTCGGAAACCGGATTCGGCGCTTCCTCGGCGTCGGGTCACTAAGCGCTTCTTCGGCAGAGTAGTCGCAAGTCGAATCGGCCGGCCAGATCGGCAAACGGCCCGGGAGTCATCTCCCGGGCCGTTTTTTTATCAGTCGAGCAAGAGGATTGAGAGGATCGCGTTTCGCTTCATTCCACCGCGGCACCTTTGGAGGGCTTGACGCGCTGGGGGGTGTTGGCCGGATAGCCGGCGGCGTCGAGCAGCTCGTTCCAGGTGGCCGGGGCAAACCCGCGCGCGCTTTGCCGGCCGACGCTGAGGCTGGGTAACAGGGATTCTCCACCGAGTTGCCGGCCGAGTTCGTTGATTTCTTCTTCGCTGGCGAGCATCTTTTCAGTGAATGGAACGCCGCGGCCATTGAGCAGACTGCGTGCTTGCTTGCAGGTGACGCAACCCGTGCTGGTATACAGGACGACCGGGAACTTCTCGCTGGCCTGGCGAACCGCATAGGGTAATTGCTGTTCATCCACTCCGGTCGTGCTGGAATATTTCATGACCTGACGGGCTCCCGGTGGCGGTGGCAGGTCAGAGATGATGGTGCCGCCGCTTTTCGGATCGATCCAGCGATAAGTGGTCTCGGCGCTGGCCGTGCCGGTGATCAGCAGCGCGATGGCGGTGGCGCGGCTAAGGCGCCGGGCGGTGGTGGTGAGCATGTTCCAGGTCCTCGAGATTTTGCGCCGCGCTCATGCCACGGTGTCGTAGCAGGGCGTCGACCTGTGGTTCGCGGCCGCGGAAAGCGCGGAAATTGTCGATTGCCAAGCGGCTGCCGCCGGTCGACAGGATTTCGTTGAGGAAACGCTGTCCAGTGGCCTGGTCAAAGGGGTTGCCGGTCTCTTCAAAAGCACCGTAGCAATCGGCGGAAAGCACCTCGGCCCACTTGTAGCTGTAGTAGCCGGCACCATAACCGCCGGCAAAGATGTGCGCGAAACTGTTCGGGAAACGATGCCATTCGGGTGGGACGAAGACCGCTACTTCGCGGCGCACCTCGTCCAGCAGTTCGAGCACGCTGCGACCGGCCGCCGGGTCGAAGTCGCTGTGCAGCAACAGGTCGAACAGCGAGAATTCGACCTGCCGCAGGGTCTGCAGGCCACTCTGGAAGTTTTTTGCCGCGAGCATCTTGTCGAACAGGGCGCGCGGCAAGGGCTCGCCGGTGTCGATATGAGCGCTCATTTTCTGCAGAACGCTCCATTCCCAGCAATAGTTCTCCATGAACTGCGATGGCAACTCGACCGCATCCCATTCGACGCCATGGATGCCGGCGACGCCGATCTCGTCAACGCGCGTCAATAAATGATGCAGGCCATGACCGGTCTCGTGGAAGAGGGTGGTGACATCGTCATGGGTGAAGGTTGCCGGACGCAGCTTGCCATCCTGGTCGCAGACTGGTCGGGAAAAATTGCAGTTGAGGTAGGCGACTGGCTTCTGGATGCCGTCACGGGTCAGTGTTGGCGACACCTCTGGCCGCTTGCGGCGGCTGATGGCCTCGTCCATCCAGGCGCCACCACGTTTGGTTTCGCGCGCGTAGAGGTCGAGGTAGAACTGACCGATCAGTTCACCTGCCGGCGTTTCGATCCGGTAGAAGCGCACGTCCGGGTGCCATAGCGGCGCTTGATCGGGCTGGATGCGAACGCCGAACAGCGTTTCGATGACCGTAATCAGACCGGAGAGAACCTTGTCCTCGGTAAAATACTGTTTCACCTCGTGTTCCGAGAAAGCATAACGCGCCTGCAGCAGCTTCTCGGAAACGTAGGCAATGTCCCAGGCTTCCATGTGATCGAGACCGAGTTCGCTGTCGGCAAAGGTACGCAGGTCGGCGATGTCCTGTTCGGCAAAAGGCCGGGCCTTGACCGCCAGATCGCGCAGGAAGCCGAGTACCTGGGGCACCGATGCGGCCATTTTCGGCACCAGCGAAACCTCGGCGAAGTTCTGGTAGCCGAGCAGTTGCGCCTGCTCGCGGCGGAGTTCGAGGATGCGTCCAATCAGCGGTGTGTTGTCGAGTTCGGCGGCACCGAATTCGGCCGCGCGCGTGGCATAGGCGCGATACATCACGGCACGCAGGCGGCGGCTGTCGGCGTACTGCATCACTGGCAGATAGGAGGGCATGTGCAGGGTGAACTTCCAGCCGCTCTTGCCGTCTCGTTCAGCGGCTTCGCGGGCGGCTTGTCGAGCATCGTCAGGCAGTCCGGCCAGTTCGCTCTCGTCGCTCAGCACTTCGGCAAAAGCGTTGGTGGCATCGAGAAGATTCTCCGAAAACTTTGCCGAGAGCTGTGCGAGTTCCTCGGCAATCGCCTGGAAGCGCGGCTTGTCCTCTGCCGCCAGTTCCGCACCGCCGAGGCGAAAATCGCGAATTTCGTGGTCCACGATTCGCCGCTGTGCCACCGACAGGCGCGCGTATTCGTCGCTGGCGGCGATCGCCTTGTACTTGTCGAAGAGCTGGAGATTCTGTCCGACTTCGGCATAAAAACGTGAAACCTCGGGCAGCATGCCGTTGTAGGCGTCACGCCAGGCAGGGATGTCATTGACCGAGTGGACATGTCCGATCATTCCCCAGGCCCGTGACAGTTGTTCGAAACCGTCGAAGAGCGGTGCGGCGAAATCGGTCCAGGTGGCGGCCAGGTCGTCGGCGGTCAGTCGCTCGATCAGCGCCCGGCAGCGACCGAGCAGCGTACTGATCGCGGGTTGCACATCGGCCGGCGTCAGCACATCGAAGCGAGGCAGGCCGGAGAAGTCGAGCAGCGGGTTGTCTTGCAGGGAGTGGTCAGTCATCCGGGATTCCGTGGTTCGATCAGGGAGGGGAGCGCGGTTTACGGCGCTCGGCATGGCTAATATTTTACAAGGTCGCGATACGCATGCCATGAAGCATGGCCGAGCAGTGGCATGAAAACGATCAGTCCGAAAAACAGGGTGAGAAAACCGATCCCGGTCAGGATGACCACAATCGCACCCCAGAAGATCATCAGCCGCAGATTGGCATCGACGGTGCGCAGACTGGTCCGGATGGCAATGCCGCAGGGTATCTGGCGATCGAGCAGCATCGGTACCGAGACGACCGTGATGGAAAAAACGAACAAGGCCAGCGCTCCGCCGATCATGATCCAGATCAACAGCAGATCGCGATGGTCGACCGACAGGTGGATCTCTACCAGCAACTCGAGCAGATCCGGGGTGATCGTCGGCGCCAGCAAGGCGAACAACCAGGTTGTGATGCGTTCCCAGGTCAGCCCGATCATCGCCAGAAGCAGACCCATCATGGCGAGCTCGGGCGCGTTGCGCCGGCCACTGGCGAACGAGCTGAAGAAAGTCGAAGTCTGGCCCGCCGCGCGGCGGCGGCTGATTTCGTACAACCCCCCGGCGAGAAAAGGGCCGACCAGAAAGAAGCCGGAAGTCGCGATGATGAACAGTTGCCCTTTGCGCCACGCAAAAATCGTGATCACGTCGCCGGCGATCGCAAATAACAGACCATAGGCAAGGCTGGCGATCGGGTTGGCGCGGAGGTCGGCCCAGCCCGCCTCCAGCCAGGCGAACGGCCGGCCGACGGAGACGCTGCGGACTTGCGGCAGGATGTGGCTGCAGTCAGGGGGGCTGGGCTCCAGGGGCATGCGTTCTCCTTGTTGAGGTGAGCGTAGACGGATGTGTCGTGGTGCGGGTCTCCGGGTTTCGGTCAATCGACAAACGCTTCGCCGGTCAGGCGCTCGCAGGCCTCGACGTATCTGGCGCGGGTGGCGGCGAGTACCGCTGGCGGCAGGCGGGGGCCAGGCGCCTGTTTGTTCCAGGCCAGGGTCTCAAGATAGTCGCGGACATACTGCTTGTCGTAGGACGGCGGATTGCTCCCGTCGTGGTAGGCGTCGGCCGGCCAGAAGCGTGATGAGTCGGGGGTCAGTGCCTCATCGATCAGATGCAGCGTGCCGGCAGCATCGACGCCAAACTCGAATTTGGTATCAGCAATGATGATCCCGCACGCCGCCGCGTGTTCGGCGGCGCTGAGGTACAGCGCGATGGCTGCGTCGCGCGCCTGCGTGACGATCGCTTCAGCGCTCTGGCCGGTGGCCGCCAGCAGACCGGCAAGCGCCAGCGCACAGTCGGACTGGGCGCGCTCGAACGAAACGTTTTCATCGTGATTGCCGACGGCTGCTTTGGTTGCCGGAGTGAAGATCGGTTGCGGCAGCCGGCTCGCGAGCCGCAGACCGGTCGCTAGCCGGATGCCGCAAACAGAGCCGCTGGCCTGATAATCCTGCCATCCCGAGCCGATCAGATAACCGCGCACCACCGCTTCGATCGGTAGCGGTTTCAGTCGTTTCACGACCAGCGAACGGCCACGGACCTGCGCACGCTCGTCGGCGGTCACCACCGTTTCAGGGTCAATGCCGGTCAGTTGGTTGGGGATGATGCCGGCGAGTCTGGCGAACCAGAAGCCGGCCAGCCGCGTCAGCACTTTGCCCTTGTCGGGCACCGGGTCCGGCAGGATGACGTCAAAGGCCGAAAGGCGATCGCTGGTCACGATCAGCAGCTTCTCGGTATCGATCGCGTAAATGTCGCGCACCTTGCCGCGGCCGAGCAGCGGCAGGCTGGTGATCGTCGATTCAAAGAGGGCTTCGGTCACGTTGTTGATCCATTGATTGAGTGCCATGACAAGGGAAAGTGACGAGCAGCCAAAGGGGGGGTGTCCGCCCCCAGATAACTCTCGATCGCCAAGCGACCACTTGCCGGCGGGACACTCCGGATCGGTCTTGTGGTCAGATCATGTACGGCTGTGGGTCGCCGACACGGACGATCTTCAGCGTATTGGTGCCGCCGCTGGTTCCCATCGGATCGCCGGCGCTGAGCACGATCAGGTCGCCATTTTCCACGATTCCCTCATTCTTCAGCAACTGCTCGGCGTCATAGAGCAGCTCATCGCGAGTCGTCGGCCGTTGTTTCATGAACAAGGGGAATACCGATCGGTAGAGGCTCATCCTGGTCACTGCGTCGGCTTGCGGGGTCAATGCATAGACCGGAACACCACAGTTCAGGCGGCTCATCCACAGGGCCGTTGCGCCCGTCTCGGTGAGCGCGGCGATGGCCTTGACCTTGAGGTGGTGCGCCGTCCAGAGGGCAGCCAGGGAAATCGTCTGATCGATACGCGTGAAGACCTGATTGAGAAACTCGTGGTCGAGCGTTACGGCGGCAGACTTTTCGGCTTCCAGGCAGATGCGGGCCATGGCCTCGACGGTTTCGACCGGATATTTGCCGGATGCGGTTTCAGCGGAAAGCATCACCGCGTCGGTTCCATCGAGCACCGCGTTGGCCACGTCGGAAACTTCGGCACGCGTCGGGGTCGGCGCGGCAATCATCGATTCCATCATCTGCGTTGCCGTGATCGCCAGCTTGTTCTTCTCGCGTGCCAGGCGGATCATGCGCTTCTGCAGTGCCGGAACGGCAGCATCCCCGACTTCGACAGCGAGGTCCCCGCGCGCGACCATGATGCCATCCGATGCGGCGATGATCTCTTCGAGGGCGGCAACGGCCTCGACCCGTTCGATCTTGGCGATGGTCTGTGCCTGCCCACCCGCCGCGTGGATCAGTTGTTTGGCCATGTACATGTCGGCCGCACTCTTGGGAAAGGAGACGGCCAGGAAATCGACTTCGATGCCTGCCGCGGTGCGGATGTCTTCCATGTCCTTGGCAGTCAGTGCCGGCGCCGAAAGGCCACCTCCCTGGCGGTTGATTCCCTTGTTGTCGGACAGTTCGCCACCGTGGCGAACGACCGTGAAGATCTCCGAACCGACGACGCGTTTGACATCCAGGACGATGCGGCCATCGTCGAGCAGCAAAACGCTCCCGGCCGAAACGTCACGGGTCAGCGCCTTGTAGTCGAGGCCAACCCGCTCGGCATTGCCCAGTTCGCATTGGGCGTCGAGGATGAAGCGTGCGCCGTTCTCGAGCCTGGCCTTGCCGTCGGCGAATTTTCCGACACGGATCTTGGGGCCCTGAAGGTCAGCGAGAATCCCGACCGGACGCCCGACACGAGCGGCCACTTCACGAACCATTTGCGCACGGGCAACATGATCTTCCGTTTTGCCATGCGAGAAGTTCAGGCGCACGACATCGACGCCAGCGAGGATCATGCGCTCCAGTACTGCGTCATCAGATGATGCCGGACCGAGGGTGGCAACGATCTTGGTATCGCGTGACAACATGGGGTTTCCTTACGAAAGGGGCGCCCGGAAGCGCCCCTGATGGTCGATTAGCGGGCCATTACGCGGACCATTTCCAGCACCTTGCAGGAATAACCCCATTCGTTGTCGTACCACGAGACGACCTTGACGAAAGTGCTGTCGAGGGCCATTCCGGCTTCGGCATCAAACACCGACGTGCAGCTTTCGCCACGGAAATCGGTGGCGACCACTTTCTCGTTTGTGTAGCCGAGAATGCCCTTCATCGGACCTTCGGAGGCGGCCTTCATGGCTGCACAAATCTCTTCGTAGGTGGCGTCCTTGTTCAGTTCGACGGTCAGGTCGACGACCGAGACGTCGGAAGTCGGAACGCGGAAGGCCATGCCGGTGAGCTTCTTGTTCAGCTCGGGAATGACCTTGCCGACGGCCTTGGCCGCACCGGTCGAGGACGGAATGATGTTCTCGAGGATGCCACGGCCGCCGCGCCAATCCTTGTTGGACGGGCCATCGACGGTTTTCTGGGTAGCCGTGGCGGCGTGCACGGTGGTCATCAGACCGCGCTTGATTCCCCAGTTGTCATGCAACACCTTGGCGACGGGTGCCAGGCAGTTGGTGGTGCACGAAGCGTTCGAAATGATCGTCTGGCCGGCATAGGTCTGGTCGTTGACGCCGAACACGAACATCGGCGTGTCGTCCTTGCTGGGAGCGCTCTGGATGACCTTCCGGGCGCCGGCAGCGATATGCTTCTGGCACGATTCGGTGGTCAGGAAGAGGCCGGTCGAGTCGACGACGATGTCGGCGCCTACCTCATCCCACTTCAGCTCGGCCGGGTCCTTGACGGCAGTCAGACGGATCTTCTTGCCATTGACGACCAGCGTATTGCCTTCGACCGCAACGCTGCCCTGGAAGCGACGATGTACCGAGTCATACTTGAGCATGTACGCCAGATAGTCGGGTTCGAGCAGGTCATTGATGCCGACCACTTCGATGTCCGGGAAGTTCTGTACGGCAGCGCGAAAAACCATTCTACCGATACGGCCAAAGCCATTGATCCCTACTTTGATTGTCATGAAACGATCTCCTTGAGAAATTACAACAGTGATCTCACGGTGCTAACTGGGTGGGTCACCGTGAGACCGAGAAAGTCAAACCACTGGCCGGCAGGTGCCGACACTCCAAAGCGATCGATGCCGACCACGGCACCGTCGCGTCCAACATATTCAGTATTGATCCGTGAGCCTTCGAGAGAGCGAAACGATCGCGATCCGGCCAGGGGATCGGCCGGATGGTGGCGCAGGTGGCGACGCTGGAGGGGTGTTGCGGACATCGGCCATCTCATCGGCATGCCAGGATGGCCGGAGCTGGCTTGCTGGACCGTGCCCATGGCAAGGGCGCGGACGACGCGGGTCAGGGGGGGAAACGCAGTAGGCACGATATTTCGCTGGTTCGGGGCGGGGAGTTCAGTCGCATGGACAAATTATCCGCCAAAATGGAAGGCTTTGCCACTGTCCGTTACGAAGCATGGGCAGGCAGGGGGATCTGCTGGGTGGGCATCGGGCAGGGACGGCTTCAGTTCTCCGGCGAGTGTTCAATAAGAAAGTAAAAACTAACTATAAACGGAAAAAAGTTTAACTTTTAATAATCAATTTGGCCGCCTACACTTGTCGCACATGATCCAACACGGTATTTACCTCATTGACACGGAGACAAGCATGGACCAATCGAATCGTTACGCCGACCTCAGCCTGAAGGAAGAAGACCTGATCAAGGAAGGCAAGCACCTTCTGGTGGCGTACAAAATGAAGCCGAAAGCCGGCTATGGCTATCTTGAGTCGGCCGCTCACTTTGCCGCAGAATCTTCCACGGGCACGAATGTCGAGACCAGTACCACCGATGAGTTCACCAAGGGCGTCGATGCACTGGTCTATTACATCGACGAAGCGACCGAAGACATGCGCATCGCTTATCCGCTGGATCTGTTCGATCGCAACATGACCGACGGTCGCATGATGATGGTATCGATCCTGACGCTGATCATCGGCAACAACCAGGGTATGGGCGACATCGAATACGGCAAGATCCATGACCTTTTCATTCCCGGGCGCGCCATTCAGCTCTTCGACGGCCCGGCCAAGGACATCTCGGATCTGTGGCGGATTCTCGGACGCCCGCTCAAGGATGGCGGCTACATCGCCGGCACGATCATCAAGCCCAAGTTGGGGCTGCGCCCGGAGCCGTTCGCCAAGGCCGCCTACCAGTTCTGGCTGGGTGGCGACTTCATCAAGAATGACGAGCCGCAGGGCAATCAGGTGTTCTGCCCGGCGAGGAAAGTATACCCCCTGGTCTATGACGCCATGAAGCGTGCCATGGATGAAACCGGGCAGGCCAAAATTTTCTCCGCCAATATCACCGCCGATGACCATTACGAAATGCTCCATCGCGCCGACTTCATCCTGGAAACCTTCGGCCCCGATGCCGACAAGGTGGCCTTCCTGGTGGACGGTTTCGTGGGCGGCCCAGGCATGATCACCACCGCGCGCCGGCAGTACCCCAACCAATATCTGCACTATCACCGTGCCGGTCACGGCATGATCACCTCGCCGTCCGCCAAGCGCGGCTATACGGCACTCGTGCTGGGCAAGATTGCGCGTCTGCAAGGGGCATCCGGCATTCATGTCGGTACCATGGGTTTCGGCAAGATGGAAGGCGAGAACTCGGACAAGAACATCTGTTACATGCTGGAGCGTGACGAGTGCCAGGGTCCGGTCTATTACCAGAAGTGGTACGGCATGAAGCCGACTACCTCGATCATCTCGGGTGGCATGAATGCACTGCGTTTGCCGGGATTCTTCGAGAATCTCGGCCACGGCAACGTCATCAACACCTCCGGTGGCGGTTCCTATGGCCACATCGACAGTCCGGCGGCCGGCGCGCTTTCGCTGCGTCAGGCTTACGAATGCTGGAAGGCTGGCGCCGATCCGATCGAGTGGGCGAGGGAGCACCAGGAATTCGCGCGCGCCTTCGAATCCTTCCCGGGTGACGCCGACAAGCTCTATCCGGGTTGGCGCGAAAAGCTCGGCGTTCATCGTTGAGATCGGATGAGCGCACACGAGGGGCAGGAAATGACCGACAAGGATCAATTCAGGGTAATCGAGGAACCTTTCTACCAGTCGCAGGGAAACGAGGTGGCGTTGTACGAAGCGGCTTACACAGCACGCCTGCCGGTGATGGTCAAGGGACCGACCGGCTGCGGCAAGTCCCGCTTCATCGAATACATGGCCTGGAAGCTTGGCAAACCCCTGATCACCGTCGCCTGCAACGAAGACATGACCGCTTCCGACCTGGTCGGGCGTTACCTGCTCGAAGCCAACGGCACGCGCTGGCTCGATGGGCCATTGACCACCGCAGCGCGCATCGGCGCGATCTGTTACCTCGACGAAATTGTCGAGGCGCGTCAGGATACGACGGTGGTGATCCACCCCCTGACTGACCACCGGCGTACGCTGCCGCTTGACAAGAAGGGCGAGCTGATCCACGCGCATCCCGATTTTCAACTGGTCATCTCGTACAATCCTGGCTATCAGAGCCTGATGAAAGACCTCAAGCAGTCAACCAAGCAGCGTTTTACGGCTTTCGAATTCGACTACCCCGATGCCGATCTGGAGGCCGCCATCCTCTGCAGTGAAAGCGGCATCGATAGCCGCATTGCCGTGCAACTGGTGAACATCGGAGCCACCGCCCGCCGGCTCAAAGGTCATGGTCTCGATGAAGGGATCTCGACGCGTCTGCTGGTCTACGCGGCAACCCTGATCAAGGGCGGAGTCGCGCCCCGTGACGCCTGTCGAATGGCCCTGGTGCGACCGATCACCGACGACCATGATATCCGCGACACTCTGGATCACGCGATCGATGCGATCTTGGCCTGATCGCATGGGAACGTAACCGCATGCCGGCGAACTCCAGTGCAGACGACCAGGTGGGTGCCGCCTGGAGCGAGCGCCTGCGCCAGTACCGCGAGCAACTCGACTGCCGCTTTCCGCAGGTCAATGAGGTCTTCGAGGACTGTCTGGTCGAGGCCTTGCGCGTGCTCACCGCCGAGGGCGTCAGCGCCTACCTCGACTACGCACGTTTTCTGAGTCGCATGGGGCGTGGCGTCGAACCGGTGCTGGCATTCCTCGGGGAGTGGCCGGCGATCGCCGCAATCCTCGGTGAAGACGCCTTGCCGTCGCTCACCCGGAGCGTGCACAGACTCTGGAAATCACCGAATGGCAAGGCCATCCTCCCTTTCCTGCAGAGCCTGGCGGCGGTTGCCCGACAGCTGGGGAGCCGCGAGCAGATGCAACATTACCTGGACCTGACACTGGACCTGATGGAGCGCACCACCGGTTCCATCCATGGTATCCACCAGACCTTCGCCAGCCCAGGGCTCCCGGAGTTTTTCGCGCAGGCGCCGCGGCTGCTCAATGCGCTGACCATCGCCGGGTTGAGGAACTGGCTTGACTACGGTATCCGCAATTACCACAACCATCCCGAACGCCAGCGTGCCTACTTCAGCCTGCAATCAGCCGACAGCCGCGCCGTGCTGCAACGCGAGCGGCACGGCACGCTCCTGCTCGATCACGAACACCGGCTCGACCTCTACCTGCGAGCCCTGTGGCAGGACAGCGCGCAACTGGTTCCCTACGCCAGCGACATCGACCAGACACGGCCGCCGGTTCCCTACTACGACTCGTCAGGAATCCGTCTGCCCGACGTCCTCGACGACGCCAATGGTGTTTCCGGCATCGACCGTTACCGCGTCACACTGGCCCATATCGCAGCGCATCGGCGCTGGAGCCAGCCGATGTTTGCCGACAACTTCAGCCCCATGCAGCGCATGGCGATCGAGTTCTTCGAAGACAGTCGCATCGAGACGCTGATCCTGCGCGTATATCCCGGCCTGCGTCACAGTTTCCTGGCGCTGCATCCAAAACCCGTGGAAGGGGCCTGCAACCCCGAGACGCATTCCTGCCTCCGCCATCGTCTGGCGATGCTGTCTCGCGCCGTGCTCGACCCCGAGCACGGCTACCAGGACGTGCCCCTGCTGGAGTTCGTTCGGCGCTTCCAGGAAACGCTGCAGCAGGGCGATTCAAGCAGCGAAGAAATCGCCCAGCTCGCACTTTCCTATGTCGCACGCACCCGATGCCAGAGCGACCAACTGGCGAGCGTCTTTTTTACCGATAGCGAGGTCAGCTATCGCGACGACAATCGCCATCTCTGGCGCTTCCACGAGTTGAGCGACGACGAGGAAATGTTCGACGAGCCGCGTTCAACGACCCTGACTGCCGAAGTCGAACGCCTGCCACCGCGCTACTACCCGGAGTGGGACTACCAGAGCCAGAGCTACCGGCCGGACTGGGTGAGCCTCTACGAATCGCTGCATCCGAGTGCCGATGCCCGTGACATCAATCGCCTGCTCGAAAAACACGCAGTGCTGGCTCGGCGCCTGAAGCGTCTGCTCGATCTGCTGAGGCCACAGGAGCGAGTCCGCGTCCGCTATCAGGAAGACGGCAGCGAACTCGATCTCGACATTGCCATCCGTTCACTGATCGATTTCAAGGGTGGTGCTCATCCCGACCCGCGCATCAACATGAGCCACCGCAGCAGCGGCCGCAATCTGGCGGTGCTGCTCCTGCTCGACCTTTCGAAGTCGCTGGCCGACCGGGTCAAGGTCGGCACGAACGGTGGCGAACAGAGCATTCTCGAACTGAGTCAGGAAGCCGTATCGCTGCTCGCCTGGTCGATCGAGCAGCTCGGCGACCCCTTCGCCATTGCCGGTTTCCACTCCGACACCCGTCACGACGTCCGCTACCTTCACCTCAAGGGTTACAGCGAAAGCTGGGGTGATCCCGTCAAGAGCCGCCTCGCCGCGATGCAGGCCGGCTATTCGACACGCATGGGCGCGGCGATGCGTCACGCCGCGCACTACCTCGGCGCACAAAAAACCGGGAAGAAGCTGCTGCTGGTCCTGACCGACGGCCAGCCTGCCGACGTCGACGTCCATGATCCGCGCCTGCTGATCGAAGACGCCCGCAAATCGGTCGGTGAACTCGACCAGCAAGGCATCTTCACCTACTGCATCAGCCTCGACCGCAAGGCCGACGACTACGTCAGCGACATCTTCGGGCGGAGATTTTCAGTGATCGACCGCGTCGAGCGCTTGCCGGAGCGGCTGCCCGAACTGTTCATGGCGCTGACCCGGTAGCAGGGAATTTGCCTGCCGATTCCTTCGGCGCCGAAACAGGAATCCCGGAGAAGGTTCGCACCCTCGGGGTAATATCAGAGGCGTCCATTCGGTTTCGCCGGTAGTTTCGAGGCCAACGAGCACGAACTCGTCTCCTGGCAGCTGCTCGTTCAGCGGATCCGGTGGGCGGGAAACTCAGCCGCTGCCCAAACCTCGAGATTGCGGAGACGAGCTTTGATTGCTAACCGGTGTTTAACCTGCCCAAAAAAACCTATCGTCGAATCAATTAGTTGCTGGCCATGAGAACATCGAGTGGCACTACAGGCCCGCAATGTCAGATTCAGCTGATCAGTTTTTTGGTACCTCCTGGTGCAGAGGTGGCCCCGTTTGTTTGGACAGAAAACGTTCTTTGATAAGTGGAACCTGGCCAGTTGCGGTCGGCTGACCGGTGATACGATTGGTTTTGACCTTCTGGAATTTTATACGAAACGAATAGAGCTCGGTGGAGCTGGTGGGCGAAGGGACGTGCGGTGGGAAAGTCGCCAGACTTTTCCACCGCAAGCGGCCCGGTGCGCGACAGCGCATCGTCCACCAATCCACGGAGTCCCTTCCTCATGCCTTACGCCGCAGCGCGGGTGGCGGACGCGAGTGCCACGAAGTAGGCGGCATCCGGCGTCTGGCCATCCAGGGAGCGATGGGGTCATCGCTCGTTGTAGAAGCGGAGGTACGTGGCCAGATTGGCTTTCGCATCGGCAACGCGGTCATAGGCCTTGAGATACCCCTCCTCGTACTGGACGCTTTTCCAGAGGCGCTCGACAAAGACGTTGTCCCGCCAGGAGCCCTTGCCGTCCAGGCTGATCCGGATGTGGTGCGCCTTGAGCAGACCGGTGAACTCGCTGCTGGTGAACTGACCACCCTGATCGGTGTTGAAAATCTCCGGGCCACCGTAGCGGGGGATGGCTTCCCGCACCGCGTCCAGACAGAAGTCGGTCGTCCAGGTGTTGGAGAGCCGCCAGGCGAGCACCCGGCGCGAGTACCCGTCGATCACGGCGAACAGGGAGAGGAAGCCTCGGCGCATCGGGATGATGGTGAGGTCCGCCGCCCACGCCGGATTGGGCCGCTCGATCGCTAGGCCGAGCAGGAGATACGGATGGATTTCATCCCCCCGCTGCCGACGAGAGGGGTTGGGCTTCCGATAGAGGGCTTCGATCCCCATGCGCGCCATCCGGGTGCCGAGGTGCTGGCGCCCGGCCTGGAAGCCCTCGGGGCGCAGCAGATCGCGTAACAGGCGTGCGCCCGCGAACGGGGGCTCGAGATGTGATTCGTCCATACGACGCATCAGCGCGAGGTCCTCCGGCGAGACCTCGCGTGGCGTGTCGTACACGCTCGAACGAGCCAGCCCAAGCAGGGCGCACTGATGCGATACAGGGAGCTTATGGTTGCGGTCAATCCTCGTCTTGCGCTCAGCAGGCCCGCCTGGGTGAGCGCATGTTCTAAAAAATCGTTTTCCAGCGTCCACTGGCCGATCTTGGCGTGCCGTTTCGTCAGGTCCGGATCACTGCTCGCAGGGCTTCTGGCGTCACCAAAAACCTGAACCGCATGCTCGGTCAGTGGCCGCTTCCAGTCCGTGATCTGATTCGGGTGAATGTCATCCTGCTGCGCCAGCTCCGCTAGCGTCTTGTCGCTCTTCAGCGCCGCCAGTGCCACTTGCGCCTTGAATGCCGGTGTGTGATTCCGCCTCGTCCTTCTGGCCATGCTCTTGCTCCTGTGGTGGCTGCTTACGCAGCCGTTCGTGGGGGCAAGGCTACCACTTATCCTCCTGTCCGAATCTCCGGGGCCCGCTTTGTGCATTGGGACCCCGCGCAGGGTATCCTCGACACCGTGGATCTGAGCTTGCGCGACTGGGAACTGGAGTGGTGGCGTCGGTACTGTTTTTCGACGAAGGGCGCAAGACCCTGGGGAAACGTTTCCGCGCCCACGACAGTGGACGATAATGGCTGGCATGGACGCCTACGGCGAGCCGAAGGACAACAGACCGACGGCGTCGACGCTCACCGGCACGGACCTTACTCGAGTCATAGGAGGCAGCAATGAAGATCCGGGAAACAGACACCGAGCCACCACTTGAACCCTTTCCCGACGAGCCGCTGATCGGCCGCCTACGCGCCAGCATCCGCCATGCGGCGCGTGTGCTGGCTGTGCTGATGGTCCTGGTGATCTGGTGGGGCGTCGCCGACGTGGTCTATGTGCTCTACAGCCGGGTCAGCGTTCACCCCTATTTTCTGCTCGAAATCAGCGACATTCTCGCCACTTTCGGCGCCTTCATGGCCGTCCTGATCGCCATCGAAGTGTTCGTCAACATCGTTAGCTACCTGCAGGAAGACGGGTTGCACCTCGACATCGTTCTGGCGACCGCCTACATGGCGGTTCTCCGCAAGATCGTCATCCTCGATTACAAGGAAATCAGCCCGGACTACGTTTATGCGACGGCGGTACTGGCGCTGGCACTGTCGATCGGCTACTGGTTGACCCGGACGGTGCACCGGACGCCAACGAGACCGAATGGCCAGTAAGCGCCGCCGCTGACGGTAGCGCACTGAAGCTGTAACGGCTTGCTGCGGGCGCCATCTGGATCGGTAAAATCCCTTGATTGACGTCGCTCGCGGCGATGACTCGGCTGCCCGCGCCCGAGGTCGTGACGTCGGCGCGACGGTTGAACGAATTGCCGGCCGTTGTAACTCGGTGAAGGTTTCGAGTGGAAACGGGCCGCGGTAGGCGAGGTTGTGGATGGTGAACACCGTCGGCGTGCGCAACGCAGGGTTCTGCGCGATGTAGGCCGGGGTCAGGCCGGCGTGCCGGTCGTGCGCATGGACGATGTTGGGGGCCCACTCCGGGTCCAGCCTGCCGGCGGCGAGGTCGGCGGCGATCCAGCCGAGCAGCGCGAAACGGCGATGGTTGTCGGGCCAGTCGTGGCCGTCGGGCCCGACGTAGGGATCGCCGGTGCGCCGGCAGAGAAAAGGGGCGTCGATCACATCGGCCATGCCACCGTTGCCGGGCAGGTGGCCGCGGCGCAGCGTCATCAGCGCGGCGCCGAAAAAGGGGCCCAGCGTGGCGACCAGGCGTAGGCGCTGCACGCCCTGCAGGATCTCCATGTTGCCGGGAAGCACGACGCGGGTGTCGACGCCGACGCCGGCCAGTGCGGGCGGCAGCGCGCCGACCACGTCGGCGAGGCCGCTGGTCTTGATGAGCGGCAAGATCTCGGCGGCGACCTGGAGGACGCGCAAAGGCTGCGT
Organism: Accumulibacter sp.; assembly: GCF_036625275.1. Lineage (GTDB taxonomy): Bacteria > Pseudomonadota > Gammaproteobacteria > Burkholderiales > Rhodocyclaceae > Accumulibacter. The sequence continues at coordinate 429 of NZ_JAZKUD010000051.1, read as the reverse complement.
TCGTTTCATGCGCTATCGAGTCGGGCCAGCATCTGGCGGGTGACCAGGGTGACGCCGTTCTGGGTGCGCCGGAAGCGGCGCGCGTCCTCGGCCGGGTCTTCGCCGATCACCCGGCCTTCGGGGATGCAGCAGCCGTGGTCGAGCACGCAACAGGTGAGACGGGCGTGGCGGCCGACCTCGACCTCGGGCCGCCTATCAAACCATGATTCAGGTCTGGAGTTGCTGCCCTGCGATCAGAGGGGACGCTTGACCGTCAGCGCGCCGCGAATCTGGCCCTTTGCGTAACCGGTTGCGCGGTCGTTGGGGTAGTGCCCGGAAAGTGTCCGGCGCAGGTCTGCATCGAGACCGTCGACGGGACCGTGGCAGCTGAGGCAGACTTCGCTGACCGGCAGCGCCTTCATGTAACGCAGCACCGGACGACCGTTGGTG
>NZ_JAZKUD010000050.1:0-31297 GCF_036625275.1 Accumulibacter sp. | reverse complement strand
TTGGTGGCGGCGGTGATTTTGCCGAGCTGGGTTACGATGGCATTAGCGCTGCAGTGGCTGGCGGTGGATGGCGTGCGGGTTCGAACCGCTTCATCGTCGCGCTCGGCGATGCCGGCTTCAAGGCGGGTGCCGCTACCCTTGCCACTACGTTGGCAGCGATGGGCGGCATCGGTGCCGATCTGATCGGCATCGATTTCTGTGCCGTGGTCGGCGTCTGCTCCCTCACTCCGAGCTTCTCCAGCAGCATCACCGGTCTCGGCGGCTCGGTCTTTGCCTCTTCGGCTGCTCCGGCCGACATCGCCGCGGCGATCACCGCCGGCATCACGGCCAGCTTCTCCACGTACAGCAAGGTGACGGTCGATGACCTCGGCGGTGGTCTGCCCGAGATCGCGGTCTCCGCCGTCTGCACGGGCGCCGACATCGGGGCCTGTGTCGGTTCCGACGCGGTCGGTTCGTACGACCGTTCGGTTGACCGTGTGTTCACCTTCGACTACACCTTCACGCGTGTGGCTGCTGGCGACAAGGACTTCGACACCTTCGCGCTGGTCGACGACAAGATCGTGGCCCGCGAACATGACAGCTTCAAGACCCCCGAGCCGGCCACGCTGGTCCTGATGGGCATGGGCCTGCTCGGTCTGGGTGCTGCTCGCCGTCGCCGTTCAGTCTAACTCCCTCTCCCCCGACCCCTCTCCCGCGAGTGGAGAGGGAGATAATCGGTAGGGCAGAAGAAGCGGCCTGCGGGCCGCTTTTCATTTGGGAGAGCCGCCCGCCTCAACCGCCCGCCCACTACTTCGCCGAGAGTTGCTGCAGGCGCTGTCTGGCGTCGGCCGCGTTGTTGAAGTTCCTGTCGAGTTCAAGGGCTTTCTGCAGTGCGGCGACCGCTTCCTTCTTCTTTCCCTGCTCGGCATAGACCACCCCGAGGTGGTAGCGGAAACTCGCCTTCTTGGGGTTGGCGGCGATCGCCTTTTCGATTGCCTGCGCGGCCGGGCCGAGTTCGCCGCGAGCCCGGTGGACCCAGCCGAGCGTGTCCTGGATCGTCGTCACCTTGGGCGCCAGTTCGACCGCCTTTTTCGCCCAGACCAGCGCGTCGTCGAGACGCTCCTTGCGCACCGCAGCCATGAAGGCGAGATTGTTGTACGCGCCATACATCATCGGATCGTTCTGCACGGCCTCGAGGTAGGCCTGTTCGGCTTCGGCCCAGCGCTGCTGACCTTCGAGCACGGTCCCGAGTCTGAAGAAGGCCAGCGCCGGGTTTTTGGTCACCCTGGTGGCGGAGCGATAGGTGTTGGCGGCCTGGTCGAGGTCGCCCCTGGCCAAATACAGGTCGCCGAGATCGATGTAGGCGGGGAAAAAATCCGGCGCCATGGCGACGATCTTCTGCTGTGCGGCCAGAGCCTGATCGAGTTTACCCTGGGAGGCCAGGAAGCGGGCGAGGGCGTGCGCGAACTTCGGGTCGGCAGGCGCGAGCCTGACTGCCTGCTCATACTCGGCGAGTGCCGCATCCGGGTGGCCTTGCGCTGCCAGCGTCGCGGCCAGACCCGCATGCGCCTGCGGATTGCCGGCGTCGAGCGCGACGGCCGCACGGTAAGCGTCTTCTGCCGGTTTGGCCTTTTTCAGACCGAGCAGGGTGTTCTCGGCCAGGTTGAGTTGCGCGTCAACCGAGCGCGGGTCGAGCGCGACTGCTTTCTTGAAAGCGGTCTCGGCATCGACGAAGCGCCCTTGCTGAAACAGGTAGCGGCCCCAGGTGCGCTGCGTCAGCGCGCCATTCGGATCGACCGTCAGCGCCTGCTTCAGCCAGTATTCAACGCGGGCGGGCTGGTTTTGCCGGGCGGCGACTTCTGCCAGGCCGATGTAGGCGGTCGACAGCTTGGGATCGACCCTGGCCGCTTCCGTGAATGCAGCCTCGGCGGCCACCAGTTCGCCGGCATTCAGTGCCTTCAAACCGGCGTCCACCTTAGCTTGTGCGGGCGACGCGCCGGGTGGCTGCACCCTTGGGAAATCCGTCGATGGAATGGGTGCTGCCGCTGTCGGGAACGGTTCTGCCGCCAACAGGGCGGCGATCAGTCCGGCGACGATCGATGGTCGATGAATCATGGGAGTCATGCCCTCCAGGAACGTGGATTGAGTCGGTCGGCCGTCACCCTCGGTTTGGGCCTGCGCGTCCACAACGGCCGCAGCCAGTTTTTGGCCCGTATCGTCACCGTCCAGACAGTGCCGGCCGATGCAGGGGACACGCTGAGGAGGATAGAGAATCCAACGGGACTGCCGAAAGTATCAGCAGCCCGGTCAGGTCTGTCAACTGGTCCGAAAAGGCCCGAAAAGGCCCGACAAGGACAGAGTGAACGCGAAAATTTCGGCTGCGAACCGGAACCGCTGAGGTCAGCTTGCTTGCTGCGGCCCATTCGGCCGGTTGCGACGAACCCTCTGGCAGCCAGGGGAGCTTTATAAAATTAATTGTTGTCACTTACTAAATAATTTGGTGCATTTCTGAACGAACCGTGCTATCGTTGCTGCATGGTCAATGGGCTGGCACGTTATGAATTCAGCGAGCGACTCGCCGACATCCTCGGCGAGTCGCGGCGCGACCTGCGCTTCCGCGTCACCTTGATGGTCACCGGGGGATTGGTCGCTCCTGGACCGCGGGGGCGCGGCTCACCACCGGCGAGCCCACAATATGCTGCGCACCTGCTGATCGGGGCCATGGCGGCACCACAACAGTCGCAGACTCTTGAGGCCATTCGTTGTTATGCCGATCTGCGAGCGAATCCGGTCGCCGCGGGCAGCAATGCGCCGCGCGTGCTTTTCGGTCCGGCGATGGTCACTGCAGAAGCCGAGCAGCGTCCCGAATTTTTGATCCGACTGGATGGACTGTCCTTTGGTGAAGCGCTCGCTGGTCTGCTGGAACTGGCTTGTGCCGAGGAGACACGATCGATCGTTGCCAGCGAGCTGTTCGGCGTCCAGATCAACCGCGGCTGCCCGGTCGCTGCGCTGCAGTTCAGCGCTTGCTGGCAAGGCCGGCGCGCCGTGATCAGTCATACCTATGGCCTGGCCCCGGACGCTGTTCCGCCGGCCTGGCTTGATCCCCAACGTGGTGGAGTGGTCGATCCGGGCCTCCTTCACACCGTTTTCTTGCCGGTCCGAAAGTTGATCGAGATCGGTCTGTTGACCACCTTGTCCGATGACAGGAGTACTAACAGGAGTATGCCAATGTTGAACAAACTGGGCCATCACGTGGCCGCCATCAAGAAGATGGCAGAACTCGCGGCAAAGACGCCGCACGGAAGTCGCTGGGAGAAACTCCTGTCGGCGTTGACCGCAGTGCAAGCCTGGTCGGAGCAGGTCGATTCGCAAGAGAACCGCTTGCTCGAGGTCACCGCTTTCGGGTCCAATCCCGGCGAATTGCGGATGTACTGCCATGTTCCCGAACGCTTGCCGGCGAACGCGCCGTTGGTGGTCGTACTGCATGGCTGTACGCAGAGTGCGGCTTCGTATAACAAGGGGAGCGGCTGGTCCACCCTGGCCGACCGTTACGGTTTTGCGGTGTTGTTCCCGCAGCAGCACTGGAACAATAATCCCTTGCGTTGTTTCAACTGGTTCAAGCCGGAAGACAATGACCGCGAAAAGGGTGAACCCCTGTCGATCAAACAGATGGTCGATCGGATGCTCAGCGATCATAACCTGGATCGCCAGCGGGTCTACGTCACCGGGACATCCTCTGGTGGAGCGATGACCAATGTGATGCTGGCGACCTATCCGGAGGTGTTCGCGGGCGGTGCGGTGATCGCCGGGGTGCCTTACCGTACCGCCAAAGGTTTGCGGGAGGGCCTCGAAAGCATCTTTCAGGGGCGTTCGCGTTCGCCCAGGGAGTGGGGTGAGCTGGTGCGGGCAGCGTCGCTGCACCAGGGACCCTGGCCGAAGGTATCAGTCTGGCATGGCGATGCCGACACCGCCGTCAAGCCGGTCAACGCCGAAGAAACCATCAAGCAATGGGCGGACATCCACGGCCTCGACCTGCAACCGACGATCCAGATGATGGTCGATGGCTATCCGCGCCGGGTTTGGCAGGGGCCCGATGGCAACGAGCTGATCGAGTCCTATACGGTCACCGGCATGACTCACGGTGCGGCCCTGGATCCGGGCGCCGAGCCCCATCAGTGTGGCACGGCAGCCCCCTTCTTCAACGCCGTCGGAATTTCTTCGACCCACCGGATTGCCGACTTCTGGGGACTGCTTGCCGAGCAGCCAGCCAGTGCGCGTGACCCGGCCACGTCTGGGCAGGAAGCCGGGCGATCTGCCCGTACGTCGACGGCCGGGAGGGCCGGCACGATCGACTTGGGTCAGCGTACCTGCAAAGAAGAGGCCACGCAGAAAACCCGACCGGAGGACGATGTCCCCGGTACGCAGGAGCCGCGTTCCGGGGCCGGCCGGCCATTCGGCCTCGATGTGCATGGCATCATTTCGGCCTCGCTGGAAGCGGCAGGCCTGCTCAAGCCGGGTACTAGCAGTCGCCGGTCGGATAGCAGGGCGCCGCTCGGCATCGACGTTCCGGGCATCATTTCGACGGCACTGGAAGCGGCCGGAGCATTGAAAGGCCTGTCGCAGCGGTCGGCCTCGGCCGTCCCCGAAGCGATGCTCAAAACATCCGGTTGGGAAGGCTCTGGATGGGAACTGCTGCTTGACGACCCGCGCGCCTTTCGGGGTGGCTCGATGCTCTACGGCCACGCTTCGTCAGGCGACCGTGGTGCCCTTGGCGCGCGGGCGCAGTCGATTTCACGGCGGATCAAGCTGGGTGAACAGCCTGAGCTCAGCTACGTGCGGCGACTGGATCTCAACGCCGGGGTCAACGATTACACCAGCGCGAGTTTCCGGGTTCTGATCGATGGACAGGTGGTTGACGAGGTGACCGCCATCGGCATGGTTCACCAGGAAACCGAATGGCTGCGCCAGGCGGCGATCGACCTGGAACGTTTTGCCAATCGTACGGTGACGCTGACCCTCGAGGTGGCTGCCTGTTCGAATAGCTATCACACGGTTTACGCCAAGGCGTGGGTAGACCAGATCATGATTCACAACGCCGTCGATCTGGCCTGCTGTTGAGTGCCGGCCCCGCACCGACGGCCGGGCGGGGTCCTCGATCGGGAGGGATCAGCGGTTGCTGAAGGAAGGCTTGCGTTTCTCGACGAATGCGGCCATGCCTTCTTTCTGATCGTCGAGAGCAAAAGCCGAGTGGAAAGTGCGGCGTTCGAAGAGCAGGCCCTCCGACAGCGAGCTTTCATAGGAGCGGTTGATGCATTCCTTGATCATCATTACCACCGGCAACGAGAAACCGGCGATTCTGGTGGCGGCCGACATCGCCTCATCGAGAAGCTTGTCGGCCGGGACGACACGCGACACCAGCCCGGCGCGTTCGGCCTCGACAGCGTCGATGGTGCGCGCGGTCAGGCACATTTCCATGGCCTTGGCCTTGGAAACCGCGCGTGGCAGGCGCTGCGTTCCCCCCGCTCCGGGAAGAATCCCGAGGCGAATTTCAGGTTGACCAAACTGGGCGGTGTCGGCCGCCAGGATGATGTCGCACATCATCGCCAATTCGCAACCGCCGCCCAGGGCATAGCCGGCGACGGCGGCGATGACCGGTTTGCGGCAGCTCTTGAGGGTATCCCAGTTGCGCGTGATGAAGTCGCCCTTGTACGCCTGCATGTATGAAAGTGACTGCATCACGGTGATGTCGGCACCGGCCGCGAAGGCCTTGTCCGAGCCAGTGATGACAATCGCCCCGATGTTCTCGTCGGCTTCAAAGCCGCTGAGCGCATTGCCGAGTTCGTCCATCAGGTCATCGTTCAGGGCATTCAGTTGCTTCGGGCGGTTGAGAGTGATCAGGCCGACTTTTCCGCGCACTTCGGACGTAATGTTGACGTAGGTCATAAAGAAGATCTCCGGGCTCAATAGGGATGGATTCGAGAACCTGGACGAGGCACAGGTTCTCCTGGGTACTCTGAGCGGGACTGGCGTCTCCGCAGGTTGGACGAAACCGAAAGCAGGGATACTCTCAAACTGACGGCGCCTGGCTGGGCGCCGTCTGACAAGTTACCCTTGGAAGCGGCGGGTGGCAAGCCCTGCCGGCCTTAACGGCAGGTGTGCAGGTCGCGGCGCCACTTGTTGTCAACGCAGTTTTGGGATCACGAGATGTCCATCTGGAATTTCACCGGACCGCGGGAATCCTTGCCGTTGGCGTCCTTGAAGGTGCCGGTGACGGGTGCTTTCTTGGCATAGGGGCTGGTCAGGATGGCCACGTGACCTCCGAAGAAGGCGACCGACTCGAGGCCATTCCAGCCTTCAAGGAACTTGTTGCCGGCGGTGGCACACGGTGGTGTCACCAGGTCGTCCTTGATCGCATAGTTCTGATACCAGGGCACATTGAGATCGACCAGGTTCTTGATGTTCAGCGGCTGGTCAAAGAGTTGCACTGGCAAGGTGCCGTCATCGGCAATCGGATCCTGGAAGGTGTGCGAACTCATGTTGGCGATCGCCAGCGGCAGGTGTACACGTTCCTTGAGCAGCCAGCGGAAGAGGGCAGCCGGCGTCTTGCCGGGGTTGAGGTCGGTGGCGCGCTGCAGCGAAGCCTGATCGAGCACCTTGACCAGCGGGGTTTCCCGGTCGATGGCGACGAAACGCATCCCCAGGCTCAGCAGGTAGCCGTTGGCCACCTTGTTGCCGCTCGGCAAGGTCGTGGTGATGAAGTCGTGGTGCATCGTCGGCATGCCGCTGATGGCATCACTGTAGGTCCCGTCGACCGGGGTCACGTTGGTGATCAGGGCGTCGCAGACATCCTTCAGTTTTCCCGACAGAATGTTCATCAGGGAAATGTAACCGCCCTGGCAGGTTCCATTGAGCGTGACTTTCTTGCCGCTATTGAGTTCCATGACCTTGGCGCAGAGCTCACGCGTCTGTTCGCAGTCCTGTTCCGGGGTCATCTTCTGGACATTCTCATTGGTCATGATGTCCTTGACGACACGGACATAGGTCGGGATGCCTTCGTTGGCGAACGAGTGGCTGTAGCTCTTGTTCTCGAAGGGCAGGAACGACAGGATATGAACGCCGAGCATGTACGGCGGGACGAGGATGACCGGCTTGAGATCCTTGCGCACCTCGACACCCTTCTTCAGCGGCAGGACCTGATAGAGCTCGAAGGCGCCTGTTTCATGCACCAGCTTGTAATTCGAGGTGTTGAAATGGAAGCCGAACTCATCGCCAATGGCCTCGATCTGCTCGTTGAAATTGGAGACCGCCTCCATGATTTCGGCCTCGCGGCGCATGTAGCCGCTGAGTTTTTCCCCTTCCGAATTGAGAATGCTGTTCAGGAAGGCGCGCGTCCCTTCTTCGACCTGGTCGAAGGAATAGTCGACCAGTTTTGCCTGCATCCCGGCCAGGCCCTTGCGCCCCATGGTAACGTTGTGTTCGAGGATCTCGAAGGTCTCCATCATGCTCAACGGGTTGTCACGGGCCGCTGTCATGGCGATGTGGGCGGCAATGAAGAGATTGTCGTTAAACTCGCTGACTTCGCGATTCGTGGCGCGCATCATGGCCAGCGTATACCTCCACCAACTCGTGGTGAAATCAGGCATTTCCCTTAGCAGAGCATTCATTTTACAACCTCCAAATTAACGTCATCACGTCAGTCAAAACAGGCCAGCCCACAGTGAGCGACCCGCCATTATCCTGGCTCCGATTCTGGCTGGGCTCCGCCAGCAGGACGGACACCGGTGATTCCTTCCCGAAACCAATGCACACAGCCATCGTGGTCGAACCTGTCGGACGTTCGCCAGGCCAGACCCGACAGCATGCACTCCGGCCCTCGCGCGACGGCTGCAGTCAAGTGTTTTTCTGCACCGCACAATGTACATTTTACTCCTCTGCAGAGGATTTGTTCACCCGCTTTGCGGTTCACGAGGATTATTTTCCAAGCCGCTGCAGTTCCCCCATAATCAAGCCTGAATGGTTTTCCGGAGGAGGTTTTGCGACCCTTCGTCGAACCTGTGCCAGGGTTTGCGCAAGGGCTTGTACGAATCGGCAAAGTTGAGCTATATAGTAACATTTTGTTGCGCTGCGATAGGATGCTTGGCCTTACGTGGCGCAGGTTTTTTGGAGGGTAAGGAAAATGCTGCAACTTGCGACACTGATCAAACATCACTCGAGGTTCCGAGCGGAGCAGGTGGCCGTCGTGATCGGGCAGGAACGTCTGAGCTGGCGGGAATTCGAGGCGCGCGTCGAGCGTTGCGCCCGCCTGCTGTCATCGCTTGGGGTGCGCAAAGGTGAGCGGGTGGCGACGGTCTTGAGCAACTGCCGGGAACTGCTCGAAATTTACTGGGCGGTGCCGTCGATCGGTGCGGTGCTGGTTCCCCTGAGCCCGCTGTTGATGGCTTCCGGTCTGGCCAGCCTGCTGCGTGATGCAGGTGCCGTCTGCCTGATCACCAATCGCTCGATGGCGCCGGTCGTCGATCAGATCCGCGACGAGTTGCCGGGGCTGACGGCTGAACACGTGCTGATGATCGACGGCCCGACCGCCGGTTATGCCGATTACGCTGCAGCCTCGTTCGGGAACGCTTCCGTGGGAGATTGCGAACCGGTGCCGGTCGGACCGGATGATTTGTTCAATGTGATGTACACGAGCGGCACGACGGGTCTTCCGAAGGGAATCATGCACACTCATTTCGTGCGCTCGATGTATTGCACCCTGTTCGCCTCGGCATGGCGGATGAGCCCCGAATCGGTGGTGCTGCACACCGGTGCGATCGTCTTCAATGGTGCTTTCGTGACCATGATGCCCTGCTTCTATCTGGGGGCGCGTTACGTCCTGCAGCGCCAGTTCGATCCGGAAGAGGCGATCGAGATCATCGCTCGCGAGCGCGTCACGCATACCATGATGGTGCCGGCACAGATCATTGCCGTGCTCAACGCGCCGAATTTCTCTGCTGAACGGCTTTCTTCACTGCAAATGATCCTTTCACTGGGCGCGCCGCTCTATCAGGAACAGAAGGACCTGCTCAATCGCCTCTTGCCTGACCGCTTTTACGAACTCTATGGACTGACCGAAGGTTTCTGGACCATTCTCGACAAGACGCAGTCAGTTCGCAAAGCCGGTTCCGTCGGCTCCCCGCCCTGTTTTTTCGAGATGCGCATCGTCCGGGACGACGGCAGCGACGCATTGCCCGGAGAGGTCGGCGAGATCGTCGGGCGCGGGCCGTCGCTGATGACCGGCTATTACGGCCGCCCCGACCTGACTGCGCAGGCGATCCGCGACGGCTGGCTGTTTACTGGCGATCTGGGCCATGTCGATGAAGAGGGTTATCTCTATCTGGTTGACCGCAAGAAAGACATGATCGACAGCGGTGGCGTCAAGATCTACCCGAGGGACATCGAAGAGGTCGCGGCACGTCACCCGGCGATCAGGGAAGTGGCCGTATTCGGCGTGGCGCATGAAAAATGGGGCGAGACGCCGGTCGCCGCGGTGCTGCTCCGCGACGGAGCAGCAACCAGTGCCAGCGAACTGCGTGCCTGGATCAACGAGCGCGTGGACGCTCGTTACCAGCGCCTGCATGCGCTGCAGATCATGGACGACTTTCCGCGCAACGCAGCCGGCAAGACGCTAAAGCGGACGATGCGGGATGCCTATCAGGCAGGGAATGACACGGGTCATGATGACCCTCAAACCTGATAGATGTAGGTTCCCGGTGCGTCGCAAAGCGGGACATAGCCCTTGTCCGGCGCGCCCATCGGGGGCGGTGCTTCACTGCCGGAGGAGTGCCGCTGCAGCCATTGTTGCCATGCCGGCCACCACGACCCCTGATAAGACGGCGTCTTTTCCTTCCAGGTTGCAGCATCCAGGAAGCGTTCTCCCTCCCGGCACACACTGAGCTGGTAGGATCGACGCGGGCGCCCCGGCTCATTGACGATGCCCACGTTATGGCCACCACTGGTGAGAACGAAAGTCAGCTCGGTCGCGTCGCTTTGCAGGTGCAGCTTGTATACCGAGTGCCACGGTGCAACGTGGTCGGCCCCGGCGGCGACGGCAAATATCGGCACATGAATGTTGCTGATCGAGATGGCGCGCCCGTCGACCAGGTACTTGCCCTGAAACAGTTGGTTGTCCACGTAGAGACGACGCAGAACCTCGGAGTGCTGGCGATAGGGCATGCGCGTACCATCGGCGTTCCAGGCCATCAGATCGAACATCGGTTCGCGTTGCCCAAGGTAGTACTCCCGTACCATCTTCGACCAGATCAGGTCGGCGGATTTGAGCAACTGGAAGCCGCCCGAAACCTGCTTGTGCCCCAGGTAACCTTTCTGCCACATCATGTCTTCAAGCAAGGTCACTTCGCTGGCATCCATGAAGACGTTGATTTCTCCAACGTCGGTGAAGTCGGTCATGGTGGTGAACAGGGTGACGCTGGCCAGACGGTCATCTCCGTCGCGAGCCATCGCCGCGGCGGCAATGGTCAGCAGGATTCCACCCAGGCAGTAACCCGCCGCGTGGATTCGGCGACCCGGCAGGATGTCCGAAATGGCGTTGATGGCGGCCAGCGTTCCTTGCTTGCGGTAGTCCTCCATTCCCAGGTTGCGGTGTTCCGCACCCGGATTGAGCCAGGAAATCATGAATACCGTATGGCCTTGATCGACGAGGTACTTGACCAGTGAATTGTGCGGCGACAGGTCGAGAATGTAGTACTTCATCATCCACGCCGACTGCAGCAGAACCGGCTCGCGCTGGACGGTCGCGGTGGTCGGTGAGTATTGAATCAGCTCGATCAGCAGGTTACGAAAGACGACCTTGCCCGGAGTGATGGCGAGATTTTCTCCGACCTTGAAGGCCTCGATTCCGGCCGGCTTCTCATCGCGCAGCGCGCGACGCGCATCCTCACCATAGAACTGGGCACCCCGTGCCAGATTCGCGCCCCGCTCGTTGATCGTGGTTTCAACGATTTCCGGGTTCAGGTAGGGGACGTTGCACGGTGCAGTCATGTCGAGGATCTGTTTGGCGGTGAACCATACGGCGGCTTCACCATGCTTGGAAACGCCACGAATGCCGGTGGTCGCGTTGTGCCACCACTGTTGATTGAGCAGGAAGCCCTGATAGATCACGTTGTATGGAAAACGCTGCCAGCCCGGATGATCGAAGCGATGGTCGCCGGGAAGCGGTTTGATGGTTGGCTCGGCGTTACCCGTGATTGCCGATGACAGGGCATAGGCACCCAGGCGCATCGCCTTGCGGGTTGCCTTGGCCGCCAGTTGAAACTGCTTGCCGGGCGAGGCCGCCAGATGCACCGTCCAGTCGAGATAGGCCATCGCCAGGGAGGCCGGCGAAACTCCTCCGCTCAACTGACCAAGCGCCACATTGGTCATCCGGTCAATGTTTTCCAGAGCGTCTGAATCCAGCAAATGGCGATCCCCCAGGCGGCGAGAGAACCCTGTCCGCGGCTGCGGTTCGGCGGCCGCAGACGTGGTCGCTGCTGCCGGAATGGCCGTTACTGCCGGAGTGGTTGCGGGAAGCGTGGCCGTGGTAGTGCTCGGTGCTGCGGTTTCGGCAAGCACCGGCGCAGTGATCCGGTTCGCGGTGGGTTTTTTTCGACGCGCGGCGCGGGGTTTGGCGGGAGGTTTGACGGTACCGCTCTCTTCGGGAGGAGGGGGCGCCGTCGTTGCCATGATGGCAGCTTCCTGGGATGGGTTGAACGTTTCGACCATGTATGTTCTCCGTTGAATGCCGAGACAATCTTCAGCATAGGGCGGCGCAGCGCCCAAGTGAGCCATATCTTAAAGCATCGCGCGGACGCGGCCCTGATCCAGGTCAACAGAAGCGGTGACAGCGGACCCTCGATCTCTGGCAAGGAGCGCTTGTCGCACGGACATCATGTGGCCCTTGCTGCTGCGCTGCGTCAAAGACTTGACTCGGCGGCAGTCTGCATTCGACAATGGCAGGATTGCTCGCCTACGGCCAGGCGTCATGCGCCAGGCACCAGGGAACTGGTAGGTACAGCGGTTGGCTGTACGGGTGTGGTTTCCGGGCAACCTTCTGAAGTCAGGCACTCGTCCCATCAAAAGGGTTTTCGAAGCGCCAGGAGGTTCTGTTTTGCTGTGACGAGGCATGCATAACCGCCGTCGGCACAGTCCAGGAGAGCGGCATTACGTGATGTCGCGATATTTTTTTGGGAGTTAAAATGCAAATCAGTGGCAATGTTTTTGTGGTAACGGGTGCAGGCTCCGGACTCGGAGCGGAAACGGCGAGTGGCCTGGTCAACGCGGGTGCAAAGGTGGTGATCGTTGATGTCGATGCCGGTGCGGGCGAGGCGCAGGCTGCGCAGCTCGGCGCGAACGCGCGCTTTGCCAAGACCGACGTGACCGATGAGGCCAGCGCACGCGCCGCCATCGATCTGGCCGTGAACGAATTCGGAGCGTTGCACGGACTGGTGAACTGTGCCGGTGTTGCACCGCCGAAGAAAGTGCTTGGCCGCGATGGCCCACATGACCTGGCAACCTTCGCGCGCGTGGTCAGCATCAATCTGGTCGGCACCTTCAACATGATTCGTCTGGCCGCCGAGGCGATGAGCAAGAACGACCCGAACGATGGGGGCGAACGCGGTGTGATCGTCAATACCGCTTCCGTCGCGGGTTACGATGGTCAGATTGGTCAGGCTGCCTATGCTTCGTCGAAGGCAGGGGTGATCGGCCTGACCCTGCCCGTGGCGCGCGAACTTGCGGCGCATGGCATCCGGGTGGTGACGATTGCTCCGGGCATTTTCGAAACGCCGATGCTCAAGGGCCTGCCGCAGGCCGCGCAGGATTCGCTGGGCAAAATGGTCCCGTTCCCGTCGCGCCTCGGCAAACCCGCTGAATACGCCGGGCTGGTCAGACATATCTGTGAAAATGGCTACCTGAACGGTGAAGTGATCCGCCTCGACGGTGCCATCCGGATGGCGCCCAAGTAATTCCCGGTCAGCAGCAAACTTCAATCTGGCAACATCCGTTGCAATCAAGGAGTGTCGTATGAGTGAATCCGTTGTCATCGTAGGTGCGAAGCGTACCCCTGTGGGCGCTTTTCAGGGTCAGTTTGCGGGTGTGACCGCGCCGCAACTCGGCGCCGTCGCGATCAAGGCCGCTGTCGAGCAGGCAGGCGTCAAGGTCGAGGAGATCGACGAGGCGCTGATGGGCTGCTGCCTGATGGCAGGGGTGCGGCAGGCACCTGCGCGCCAGGCGGTCCTGGGCGCCGGTCTGCCGAAGTCGGTGCCTTGCACCACCCTGACCAAGATGTGTAGTTCTGCCCAGAAATCGGTCATGATCGCTCATGACGAGCTGCTGGCTGGTTCGGTCAACATCGCCGTGGCTGGCGGCATGGAGTCGATGACCAATGCGCCGCACGTGCTGACCACCGCACGCTCGGGTTACCGGCTGGGAAATGGGGTGCTGCATGACCACATGTTCCTCGATGGCCTTGAAGATGCGTACGAACAAGGCAAGCCGATGGGAGTGTTCGCCGAACTGTGCGTCGACAAGTACGCCTTTTCTCGTGCAGAGATGGATGCCTTCGCCGTTGAATCAGTGACCCGCGCACAGAACGCAGTCACCTCGGGGGTCTTCAAGGACGAGATCGCACCGGTGACCATTACCAGCCGCAAGGGAGAGGAAGTGGTCGCCCTCGATGAGACGCCGATGAAGTGCGACGTTTCAAAGATCGCCAAACTCAAGCCGGTATTCAAGCGGGACGGTGCGGTCACGCCGGCCAACTCGTCGTCGATTTCCGATGGGGCTGCGGCATTTGTCCTGATGCGCGAATCGGACGCCAGGAGTGCCGGCATCCAACCCCTGGCGCGAATTGTTGGCCACTCGACCTTTGCGCATGATCCTTCATGGTTTACCACGGCGCCGGTCTTTGCTTTCGAGAAGCTGTTGAAAAAGCTTGGCTGGCAGGCCGAGGACGTCGATCTCTGGGAAATCAACGAGGCGTTTGCAGCGGTGACCATGGCTTCGATGCGTGACCTCAAACTGCCGCACGACAAGGTCAATGTCAATGGTGGCGCCTGTGCGCTGGGCCATCCGATCGGTGCGACGGGTTCACGGATTCTGGTGACGCTGCTCTACGCGCTCAAGGCGCGTGGTCTCAAGCGCGGCATCGCGGGCCTCTGCGCTGGCGGCGGCGAAGCCACCGCAATCGCTCTGGAAATTATCTGAACAAGTCGTCAAACAGCGTTTCCACCCCGGTTTCCGGGGTGGTCCAGGAGTGAAACAGATGTTGATCGACAAGAAACACATCGGCATGAAAGTGCCGCAGCATTCCGTCCATTTGACGGCGTGGCAATTGAAGTGGTTCGCCAAGGCGACAGGCGAAACGAACCCGATCTATTTCGACGAGGAAGCCGCGAAAAAGGCTGGTCTTCCGGGCGTTCTGGCGCCACCGACCTTCTTCTTCTGCATGGACATGGACAAGGAGCACCCCTTTGATTACCTTGAAACCATGGGCTGTGACCTCGGCAAGATGCTGCATGGCGAGCAATCGTTCGTTTACCACCAGCCGGTCTATTCTGGCGATACGCTGACTTTCGATGGCGAAATCACCGACATTTACGACAAGAAGAATGGCGCTCTGCAGTTCGTCGTCAAGGATGTCAAGGTGCGCCGGCTGGGCGAACTGGTGTGCGATGTGCACTCTGTGATGGTTATTCGGGGATAGGGGAAAGTCCATGACAACAGCGAATTTTGATGCGCTCAAGGTTGGCGACGAGATTCCTTCGTTGACCACCGAGCCGGTGTCTCGTCTGACCCTTGCCCTGTATGCCACGGGTTCTGGCGACCACCATCCTCTGCATCTTGACCAGGATTATGTGCGCTCGAAAGGAATACCCGACGTTTTCGCGCACGGCATGCTGGGCATGGCTTACCTGGGTCGCATGCTGACCCAATGGGTGCCGCAGGAAGCGATCCGCAGTTTCGGGGTGCGCTTTACGGCCATCACCCAGGTTGGCGAGCGCCTGGTGTGCACCGGCAAGGTGGTCGAAAAACTGGAGCAGGGTGGCGAAAAATGTGTTCGCCTCGAGTTGACCTGTGCCAATGAGCAGGGTGAGGCAAAGCATAAGGCAGATGCCGTGGTGGCTCTGGCCTGATTCCATGACCAGGCCAGTCAAGCTGCATGATCGCGGCCGTCACCAGACGGCCGCAGTTTTGTTGTAGAGTGCACCCCGCCTACCGCAGGGCATCCGCCTACCGTGGCGGTAGGCGTGTCCGACACACTGAAAGGAGATCACAGGAGTGGAAAACAAGGATCCGAATGAGCAAATGAGCAGCGTCGTGAACGCTTGGGCCGAGTCGCAGAAGCGCATGTGGAGTGACTGGTCCTCGCTGCTGCAGAATCTCCCAGGCGGCAACGAGAGCCCCGTCGAAGCGGTGAAGAAAGGTGTTGAAGCCGCCAACAAAAGTACCAACGAAGCGGCGCGCTTGCTGATGGACCGTATAACGAGCAGCCAGGGCGCGATGAACCGCGTCATGGATTTCTTTTTCAAGTCCATGAAGGTCGTGGCGCCCAATCTCGAAGCCAACAAGGATTGGCGTCCCGACCTCAAGGGTTTTGCCGAGCAGTGGGCCAAGGAATCGACGGCCATGCTTGAGCGCAGTTTTGGCATGGGTTCGCACATCGGTAATCTGAGTGGAACTTTCAGCAAGGACTTGCCTGATGCCATGGGTCCCTGGTTGTCCTTTCTGATGCAGGCTGCTTCGTCCGGACACATCGGCGAAGCGGTGCTCGGCGGCACGGCTGGACTCAATCGCCTGTTGTCGATGGAAGGCGACGCCAGTGCCCTGGCGGGTGTCGGTCAGATTCCGCTGTTTGGCGCTTCCCGTGAGAAGAACGCCAAGTTGTTGCGGCTGGTCGATACCGTGGTTGATCTGCGCAAGAGCAGTCTCAATTTCCACACGTCGTTTGCCGAGGCCTTGTCCAAGGCCGTCGAGGCGACCGTGGAAGAACTCGGAAAAGTGGCTGCCAAGGGGGAGAAGATCACCTCACTGCGCCAGTTGATGGGCCTCTGGTATCGTACGGCCGACAAATCGCTGCTGGTGACATTCAATACGCAGGAGTTCCTCGATACGCAAAACGCGTTCACGAAAGCTCAGCAGCAATTCAAGCTGGCACAACGCGCAGTAGTCGAAGACATCTTCCGTAATCTGGACATGCCCACGCGCAGCGAACTGGACGAAACCTACCAGGTGATCCACGAACTCAAGAAAGAGGTCCGGGCGCTCAAAAAGGCACTGCCGTCGGCCGCCCAAAGCGCAACCAGGGGCAGCATCGCGCCTCGCAAGGTCGCCGCGGCAGCGCGTGCCAAGAGCGAGTGAGCCGAAGTCTGAATGTTGTTCTGATCGGGTTTACAAGCTAATAAGACCTTTAGGAGGGTGCTACCCATGTTTTCTTTCCCCATCCAGATTCTTCCCGCTGACCTCGTGGCTGAAGCCGCAACTCTGAACGAGAAGCTCACCAAGGGCATCAGCAACCTCACCAATCTGACCGACGACGACATCGATATTGGCAGCACGCCAAAAGACATCATCTTTGAACAGGATGGCATCAAGGTCTACCATTATCATCCGCTGGTCGAGCAATCGAAAATCATGAAGACGCCGCTGATGATCATGCCGCCGCTGATCAATGGTTACGAGGTGGCCGACCTGCAACCCGACCGCTCGCTGGTCCGTAATTTGTTGAACCAGGGAATCGACGTTTACCTCAACGACTGGGGCTATCCGCGTCAGGTAGACAAGTACCGCACGCTCGACGACTACATCAACGGCTACTTCGACGATACGGTGGAATTCATTCGCAAGTACCATGGTGTCGACAAGATTGCCCTGCTGGGTATCTGTCAGGGTGGCGCCATGTCAACCACCTACGCGACGCTCAATCCGGACAAGATCAGTCACTTGGTCCTGACCGTGTCGCCGATCGATTTCGATGCCTATCGGGCAAATCACAAGCCGCACGAAGGCTTGATGTTCACCATGGGTGCCGATGCCGACGTGGAGAAAATGGTTGCCGTACATGGCAATGTGCCGGCTACCGTACTGAACGAGTCGTTCATGATGGCTTCGCCGTTCATCCTGAACTACGGCAAGTACGCCGACGTGGTCGATATTCTCGATGACCGTCTGGCGTTACAGAACTTCCTGCGCATGGAGAAGTGGCTTTTTGGCGGCCCCGACGCCGTCGGCCAGATGTTCAAGGAGTTCATCCGTGACTACCTGAAAGGGAACAAACTCGTCAAGGGCACCCTCGAGGTCGGCGGTCGCAAGGTGGATCTGAAGGATCTCACGATGCCGATTCTCAACATCTTCGCCGAAAAGGATCACATCGTGCCACCGCCGTGCACCGTTGCTCTCGGTAAGCATGTCGGCAGCAAGGACTACACCGAGTTTGCCATTGCCACCGGCCACATCGGGATCTACACCGGTGGCCTGGCGCAAAAGGTCCTCGCTCCGAAGGTGGCGAGCTGGATGCACGAGCGCGGCGGCTGAAGAAGTCTGTAGCCATTCTGTCACCACTCGCGGCCAGCGCCCATGGGTCGCGAGTTTCCGGAAACGCCCTGGCTGTATCGTCGTCACTGCCTTGCCAGACAACGGCGAAAAGGGCGTTTCCAGGGCAATCTGGTCAAAAACCCTCCAGGCAAGGCATGCGGGCAATCAAATATACGTGGC
This sequence comes from Accumulibacter sp., assembly GCF_036625275.1. Lineage (GTDB taxonomy): Bacteria > Pseudomonadota > Gammaproteobacteria > Burkholderiales > Rhodocyclaceae > Accumulibacter. Next base: position 13,573 of record NZ_JAZKUD010000050.1, on the reverse strand, counting down.
CCTCTCCGGTGCGCACGGACATCCGGCGTACGGGCCTGCGACAACCCGACTGATGACCGTTGACTGGAACGTTTGCTGGCTTTACTGGCACGTCAACCGCAGGGAGTGCAGATGGGGATTCTTGACTGGCTTTTCGGTGGCAACGACGAGGCGATCGGTTCCACGGTTGCCCCTGCGATCATCGAGCAGCGCATCGAACAGATCGTACGCATCATCAATCCACGCTTGAAGCTCGTTCCTGGCTACCGCCGCAAGCTCTTCCCTGCGGTCGAGCAGGCGGTGCTCTACTGCCGCGAGATCGAGGCGAGAATTCCCCCCGCCATCGAAGCGAGTGCGACGGTATGGGCCGAGAATCCGACATTACGCGCCCTTTTCGCCACTGCGCGGGACATCCCCGAGGTTTTCAGCCGCAGCCGGGCGGTTCAGGACTTTTTCGAGGCCACGCCGGGGGCCGAGCAGGTGTGGGCAACGCTGCGCTTCCTGTGTCGCGAGGCGACAGGCTTTGGCATGGCGGCTGAAGGAGGAGTGGTCAGGCACGAAGTGGCGCAGACCTGCGTTTCGTTTGCCGACAAGAAAGTGGTCCTGCCGAGCGGCTGCGAGCACGATGCACGCCTCGAGATCCGGCGCCGTGCCTTCAAGTTCCTGCTCACCGAGGTCCTGCAACAGATCACATCGGTGGATATGCAGCGCCAGGATCTCAAGGCGCAACGATCGATGTTGCAGGCGCGGCTGATGATCCTGAAGGGCCAGCGTGTCGGGCTGGAGGCGATGCTGGAAGAGGAGGGTGCCGGCGGGCGACAGAAGATCGAGGACGTGGAGCGGAAACTCTCCGAGAACGAGCGCGCTCTCGCCGCGTTTCCGGGGACTGGCGAGACCCTTGAAGGGCTCATCGGGCGTGTGCAGGAGGTGCTCACGCACGGCCCCGACTACCTTCGGATCGGCATGACGAAGTTGCGGCTCGACCAGATGAACGTGCTCGTGCCCGAAGGAGCCGGCGAGGTCGCGGTCGAGATCGTGCTTCCGAAAGTGGAGGTAAAAAGCGCCCCGGTGGTCAGCCTGCTTGCCTGCCGTTTTCCTCGTAGCGAACTGATTCGCGGCAGGCGCTTGCTTCACCAAGCGGGGCAACTGCTTGGCTGACCCGATCAGTGGGTTCCACCGGGGTCGCCGGCCAGCAATTCATCGACCATTCGGTGCAACTCGGCGCGCTCGCGCGCTGGCGTGAACAGCCGCGCTCGCTCCCGGCACTGCGCCCCCAGTTGCCACAGGAGATTCCCGCCGGGCGCCTCATCGGCGCCCGCTGCGCCGACGGCTTCGCGGCAGCGCAGCAGCAGCGCCGCTAGCGTCCCGGCGTCGCCGCACGGAAAGTAGCCGGCGTAATCGGCCCCGAGCATACCGATGTTGCCGTCGACGGCTGAGGCGAGCACCGGCGTGCCGCTTGCCGCCGCCTCCATGATCACGTGCGCGCCGCCTTCCATGCGGCTGGCGTGAACCAGCAGGTGCGCACGCTGGATGTGCCGGCGCACGGTCTCGTGTGGCAGACCGCCGAGCCAGCGATAGTTGGCAACGCTTGCCATCGTTGTTCGCGCTTCCTCACCGAGTGCCGGGTCGAGCGGCTCGCCGATGTGATCGATGAAGATTCCGGGCTGGTCGGCGAGCCGGCGGGCGGCGGCGAACAGCGTCCGGGGAGACTTCTCGTCGCGCAAGTGTCCGACCATGAGCACGCGCAGATGCCGCCGCGATTTGGTCAGCGTCCGGCGTTCGGTGGTTGATTGGAAGATTACCCGCGCTTTGTCGCGTAGCGCTTCCGGCAGCGCCTGCGGCGCACGTTCCTGCAGTACGATCAGCGCCTGCGCCAGCACCAGCGAGCGCTGCGCCTCGGCATCGGTCAGGATGTCGCGATAGAGGTCGGTGCCGGTGAGGACCACCGCCAGCCCGTGCTGCGGATGCAGGGTGCTCCAGAGGGCGATCGCCGCAGCCGAGCGGCGTGCATGCAGTGCGATCATCGCCGCGTCGTCGGCAGCCAGCGCGTCCGGCCAGTCCCGGACGATGCGCACGCGGTACGCGCCGGCCAGATGCCGCTGCCAGCGGCGGGCCGTCTGCCAGTTGCCGTTGTTGGCGTCGCGCAGCGCCGGACTGACGATCACCAGTTGCGGCATGCTAACGGTCATGACTTTTCCAGGTACCTCCGATCATGAAAGTCATGACCGTTTCCCTCCCTTGCAAGATGCCTTCCGGCTACAATCCTGGTCATTGCCTGCACCTCGCCGATGAACACAGACATGACTACCGGCATTGCCGAAACCGCCCGCCGCGGTGGCCGCGAATTCCTTGCCACGGCGCTGCATGCCAGCCGCGCACGCACGCTGGCGCTGCTCGACGCCTATGCTGCCACGCTCGGCGATTCGCTGAACGTTCCCTGTTCGCCGCAGCTCAATCCGCCGCGCTGGGAAGCAGGGCACGTCGGCTGGTTCCAGGACTACTGGATCGCCCGCAACCCGCAGCGCGCGTGCGGAACCGCCTGCGACCCGGAACATGAACGTCCCGTCGGGCGTTTGCCGCAAGCCGACGCGCTGTACCACTCGAGCCGCGTCGCGCACACGACGCGCTGGCAACTCGACCTGCCCGACCTCGCTGCGACGCGTGCCTATCTTGCCGAGAGTCTGGCGGAAACGCTGTCGCTGCTCGCGACCACGCCGGAGACCGACGCGGCGCTGTACTTCTTCCGTCTGGTGCTGTTCCACGAGGACATGCACGGCGAAGCCGGCATCTACATGGCGCAGGCGCTGGACATTCCGCTGTCCGATGTGCTGCTGGCAGCAGCTGTCCCGTTGCCGGCAGCGCGTCCGCTCGTGCTTCCAGCCGGGCAGTGGACGCTCGGCTGGAACGGCGACGGATTCGCCTTCGACAACGAACTTGCGCCGCATGTGCTGGCAATGCCGACGTTCGCCATCGACAGCGAGGTCGTCAGTTGGCGGCGTTACCTTCCCTTCGTCGAAGAAACCGGCGCCACAGTGCCGCGTTACCTGCGCCGGCACGCCGGCCAGTGGCAGCAGCGCGTCTTCGGACAGTGGCAGGACCTGACGCTCGACATGCCGGCAACGCATCTCGCCTGGAACGAAGCCGAAGCATGGTGCCGCTGGGCTGGCCGCCGTCTGCCGAGTGAAGCGGAGTGGGAAATGGCGGCGCTGAGCCGGCCGGATTTCCGTTGGGGTCAGGTTTGGGAATGGACGGCCAGCCGCTTTCTGGCCTACCCTGGCTTCGCTGCCCATCCCTATCGCGACTATTCGGCGCCCTGGTTCGGCGACCGCTACGTGCTGCGCGGCGCCAGCCGGGCGACCTCGCCGCGCCTGGCGCATCCTTGCTATCGCAACTATTTCACGCCCGAGCGCAACGATCTGCACAACGGTTTTCGCAGTTGCGCCATCTGACCGTCCAGTCGTCTGTCGTGGCCTGGCCATCGCCTCACGCCTGCGCGGCAAAAACCGCGAACCAGCCGCGCGCATCGCACCAATGGCGGAGTCTCGAAAAGCCGGCGGTTTCGAGCAGAGCCGCAAAATCCTCGCTGCGCCACTTGTACGAATTCTCGGTATGGATACGCTCAGCCGCCGCGAAGCGTCGTTCGCCGCCGGCCCAGCGCACCGTCGTGTCGCGCCGTGCTTGCAGATGCATTTCGATGCGCGACTCGCGACCGTTGAAGAAGGCGACATGGCGCCAGTCGGCGATGTCGAAATCGGTGCCGGCGAGCCGGTTCAGGTGCCGGAGCAGGTTGCGGTTGAACGCCGCGGTGACGCCCAGAGGGTCGTCGTAGGCTGCTTCGAGGACATCGACCGGTTTGACGAGATCGACGCCGATCAGCAGCGAGCCGCCGCAACATTCGGCGTGCGCCTGGCGCAGGAAAACCCGTGCCTCGGCGGGCGTGAAATTGCCGATGCTCGAACCCGGATAGAACAGCGTGCGCGGTTCCGTGCCGACCTCGGCCGGCAGGCGCAGCGACTGCGAGAAATCGAGGCCGACACCCAGCATCTCGATCGCCGGATGCTTCTGCTGCAGGTTCCCGAGCGACTCGCGCAGATAGTGCAGCGAGATGTCGACTGCCACGTAGCGGCGCACGCGCAGCGCCGCGAACAGGCGGGCGGCTTTCTCGCAGTTGCCGGCGCCGAGGTCGACCAGCGTTGCCACCGGGCCGAGAGCGGCCGCCATGGCGTCCTGATGTTCGGCGAAGATCGCGGCTTCGGTGCGCGTCGGGTAGTATTCGGGCAGTTCGGTGATCGCCGCAAAAAGCCGCGAGCCAAGTGCGTCGTAGAGGTACTTCGGAGCGATCGTCGCCGGCGCTGCACTCAGGCTGGCGAGCAGCTCGGCGCGGATCGCCGCCGCGTTTTCCGGTACTTCCGGCGCGACCTGCAGGAGTCTCATCGGCTGCTCTCCAGGGATAACGCGGGCAAGGGCCGCGAGGGATCGCCGGCCGGCTCGGCGTGTGCATCGGCGTAGGGCAGCGACCAGTCGAGCAAGCGGCTGGCCGCTTCACAGCGGGCGCGCAGATCGTGCGCGTCGTTCCCGCCCAGGTGCACGATGCCGTAACGGTAGGAGCCCAGCCACCTGAAATCGCGGGCGATCTGCCCTGGCGTCTTGGCGAAGCAAAAGAGCATGGCGTCGGGAAACTGCCGCGCCAGCTCGTGCCGCAGCCATCGGTTCGGCATGGACGGCGGTGCCGCCGCCGGATCGAAACTGCGATAGACGAAACTCGCCGCCACGCCGGCGACCGGCTCGGCACGCGGCAGGAACTGCGGGTCGTTGCCGTGCGCGAGTGCCAGCGCGACGCGATGCAGGTCGACCCCGTCGACGCGCAGATAGAGATCGGAAAACTGTGCCGCCATGCGCGGATTGAACTCGATCACCGTCAAACGATCGAGTGCGTCGTCGTGGAAGAACTCCATGTTGAACAGGCCGTGCGTGAAGCCCACGGCATGCAGGAATCGCCGCGCGACACCAACCGCCCGCTCGCGCACGAACGCCGGCAGCGTGCAGGGATAGACGAAACGCATGAAGCTCTGCGTGCCCGGATACATCACCGACTCGACGAAACCGAGCGCGCGCAGCTCGCCGGCGAAGACATAACCATCGAGGTTGTATTGCCGTCCGCTGGCCGGTGCTTCGAGCATCAGCCGATGTGCGCTGCCGGCTTGCGGCAGACGCTCGGCGACGATCCGCTCGAAGGGTTCGACCAGATGGCGGATCACCCACCGTTCCCAGGCACCGAAGCGGGTCATCTTCGACAGCTCGTCGCGACTGTCCACCCGGCGCGCGAGGATCGAGAAAGCGGCCTTCACCGGCTTGACGAACACCGGGTAGCCGATGCCTTCGGGTATCGGTTCGCCGTAGCACGCTGGCAGCAGCTCGCCGTGCGTGTTCGCTTCCGGCGCCACTGCCTGCAGCACCTGCCGCGCGTGCAGCTTGTGCTGGCAGGCGAGCACCGCGGCCACCGGCGTCCCTGGCCAGCCCATGCGCTCGGCAAGCATCGCCGCGGCCAGCGCACCGAACTGTTCGTGGCTGGAAGTCACCGCCTGCCAGCGCTTGCGGCTGGCCTTGCGCGCCAGCCGGTCAACGAAGCGCTGCAGATCGAAAAAGGCCAGGCGGGTGTTGCTGGGAAACGTAAACAGGTCGAAACCGGCGCTGTCGACGGGAAACGTCTGCTGCCAGCGGGAAAAGCCCAAACGATCCCAATCGTGGTTGAACAACACCAGGGTGCGCGGCAAAGCCGCCGGCGAGTGCTTCTCCAGCACGCGCACCAGCAGTTTTCCTGCCCACGGCAGGAGTGCAATCAGCGCCAGAGAGATCAGGGTCTGGGGCGACAAGATGTCGCCGATGGCATCGATCCTCGCCAGTTGGGTGCCGGCATTCACATAGACGAAGGTTGCGGCGAGCATGCCGACGAAGCTGATCCAGAAGAAAGTCCAGGTCGTCATGCGGGTCAGACCGGCGGCGGCGTTGACCAGCGCGAAAGGGACGATCGGCAACAGGCGCAGGCTGAACAGGTAGGCAGGGCCGTCGCGGGAGAAACGTGCCTCGAGGTCGGTCAGGCGACTCCCCCATTGGCGCATCACCCACGGCCGCAGCAGATGGCGAACCGCCAGCATCGTCAGCGTCGCACCGACGGTGCACGCCGTCAGGCAGATCAGTGTGCCGGCGAGTGGCCCAAAGGCCGAGCCGGCGGCCAGCATCAGCAGTGAGGCGCCCGGCAGGGCCAAAGCCGCCAGCAGCACATGCGAGAGGAAAAGGAGCAGCGCCGCGGTGACCGGATACGCCCCCACCAGTTCGAGAAAGCGGTCGTGATGCGCCCGCCATTTCCCGAGAGAGATTATGCCGGGGCTGGCCATGTCGCCGGCCAGCCACAGCAGCGACCCGGCTGCCAGCACGGCGATCGCCAGGCGGGAACTGCGCGACAGGGACGCAGTGCCCTGCACTTTCTCCGAATGTTCGTTCAAGGCTGACTCCCCGCCACAGCGGCCATCCAAGGTCTCGTCGGGCCGTCCGGAATTATATTCGATGCCTGTCGGGTGAGGACGTACTGTTCAACGGGCGTGGAACCGGGTCGTCTGCCAGCACAGCACGTACCGCGCGGCATGATGCCTGCCTCACTTCGATCGCGTCGTCCGCTCACGACGCCCGATCCGCAGCGAAACGTTCGGCCGATCCGCGGTGCTACCGTAGGCTGCCGCCGATGCGGTAAAGTAGCCAACTCCCGGCAGCAGCCGGTGAAAGACCGCGAGCGCAAGTCATCATGGACCAGGCCTCTCATCACAAAATCGTCTCCTTCATCTGGGGCATCGCCGACGACGTCCTGCGCGATCTCTTCAAGCGCGGCAAGTACCCGGACGTGATCCTGCCGATGTGCGTCATCCGGCGCATGGACGCGGTCCTCGAACCGACCAAGTGGTCCACGCTGGCGCACGACGCTTTCCCCGCCCGCGAGTTCGACTTCATGCTCGCCAACCCGCCCTACGGCAAGAGCTGGAAGAAGGATCTGGAAGCCATGGGCGGCAAGGACGGCATGCGCGACCCGCGCTTCAAGGTCATGCACCAGGCGAGGAGCTGTCGCTGGTCACGCGTTCGAGCGACGGGCAAATGCTCTTCCTCGCCAACATGGCGTCGAAGATGAACGGCCAGTCGGCGCTTGGCAGCCGCATCGCCGAGGACTTGCGCAGCCTCATCCAGTCCGCACGCCAGCGGATTGCCACCGTCGCCTATTCCACCCAGACATTGCTCTGTTGGCATGTGGGACGACGGCTCTTGAACGAGAGTCTACAGGGCGCTCGGGCTGCCTATGGAAAGCAGATTCTCGTGACCGTGTCACGAGAATTGACGGCGGAGTACGGGCGCGGGTTCAGCTATGCCGAGATTGCCCGCATGATCCAGTTCGCACAGTTGTTCCCCGATGAGGCGATTGTCGTGACGCTGTCACAACAATTGAGCTGGTCGCATATTCATGCGCTGCTGCCGCTCAAGGACCCGCTGGCCCGCGATTTTTACGCGGAAATGTGCCGCATCGAGCGTTGGGATGTACGCACGTTGCGCCAGAAGATCGGCGGCTTGCTGTTCGAGCGCACTGCGTTGTCGAAGAAGCCGCAAGCCGTCATCGCTGCGGAGATCGGCAAACTTCGCGACGGGCAGATGAGCCCCGACATCGTCTTTCGCGATCCCTACCTGCTCGACCTGCTGGGGCTCAAAGGCGCCTACAGCGAACGCGACCTCGAGAGCGCCATCCTGCGCGAGATCGAGGGGGTGTTGCTGGAGCTGGGCAGCGGCTTCGCCTTCGTCGCCCGGCAAAAGCGCATCAGTGTCGGCAAGGACGATTTTCATCTCGACCTGCTGTTCTTCCACCGCCACCTGCGCCGGCTGATCGCCGTCGAACTGAAGCTGGAGTCTTTCCAGCCCGCGCACGTCGGGCAGATGGAGCTGTACCTGCGCTGGCTGGACAAGCACGAACGCGCTCCTGGCGAGGAAGCCCCGATCGGACTCATCCTCTGCGCGTCCGCCGATGCCGAGCAGGTCGAGCTGCTGCAGCTCGATGCCAAGTCCATCCGCGTCAGCGAATACCTGACGGAGTTGCCACCCTTGCCGCTGCTGCGCGAGCGGCTGCATCAGGCGATTGAACACGCGCGCGAGAGCGCCGCCCGGCGGATGATAGATGAGGAGCAGCCATGATCGCCGACCTCAGGCCGTATGCGGAGTACAAGGAGTCGGGGCTGCCGTGGCTCGGGCAGGTGCCGGCGCACTGGCACATCGTACGTAGCAAACGGCTGTTCACGCCGAGAAAGGAGCTGGCACGGCCCGATGACCTGCAGCTTTCGGCGACACAGGCCTATGGCGTCATCGCGCAGTCGCTCTACGAGGAGCGTACGGGTTATCGCGTAGTTAAGATTTCGATGCACCTTGACAAGCGCCGCCATGTCGAGGCAAACGACTTCGTGATCAGCATGAGGAGCTTTCAGGGCGGGCTTGAGCGCGCATGGACAACAGGTGCCATCCGCTCTTCTTACGTTGTCTTGAAGCCTGATGCCCAAGTCGATGCGACTTATTTCAGACATCTTTTCAAGTCGGCACCATACATCGGCGCTTTGCGCGCCACGGCCGACTTCATCAGGGACGGCCAAGATCTGAACTACAGCAATTTCTGCGATGTAGACCTTCCACTGATACCGCATACGGACCAGTCTGCGATCGGGCGGTTTCTGGACTGGGCGAACGGGCGGCTGGAGCAGGCGATCCGGGCGAAGCGGAAGGTAATTGCCCTGCTCAACGAGCAGAAGCAGGCCATCATCCACCGCGCCGTCACCCGCGGCCTCGACCCCTCCGTCCCCCTCAAACCCTCCGGCATCCCCTGGCTCGGCGATATTCCGCAGCATTGGCAGGTGAGGAAGATCAAGTCTCTCGCGAGAACAGTAGGAGGAATGACTCCGAACAAAGCCGTTGAGAGGTATTGGGGCGGAACGACGCCCTGGGTGAGTCCGAAAGACATGAAGGTTCCGGAGATCTTCGACTCCCAAGATCACATCTCCGATGCAGCTCTCAGGGAAACAAACATATGCCTGGTATCTGGGCCGGCGGTCTTGATTGTCGTCCGCGGGATGATTTTGGCGCGGATGTTTCCGACCGCGGTCACACGCGTTCCTGTGACAATAAATCAGGATATCAAGGCCCTCATTCCACACCCAGAATTGTCTGTAGAGTTTTTCGCATTGCTCCTTACTGGCATTCAGCGTGAGCTGCTGGAACTTGTAGAGATTGCGGGCCATGGCACTTGCTGTCTGCGCACTGATTCGTGGGCGGCTTTCTGTTTGCCAATTCCCACTCTCGGTGAGCAGGCGGCGATCCGCAGTTTCCTTTCGACGGAACTTGCGACTTCAAACGCCGCCATCTCCCGCCTCCAGCGCGAGATCGCCCTCCTTCGCGAATACCGCACGCGCCTCGTCGCCGACATCATGACCGGCGAGCTCGACGTGCGCGAGGTGGCGACGCGGCTGCCCGACGAAGCGGCGCCCGATACCTTTACAGAACTCGCCGGCGAAATGCTCGACGACGCCGACAATCTGGATGAAGTTGAAAGAACTGAGGAGATTTGAACGATGTCCGACCCAGGCAACCGCATCTTGATCCGCCATCTGGCGCCAAGAAATTTTCTGTCTTTCGGCCCTGACAATCCTGGCATTGAACTCCAGGCGCTGAATCTCCTCATTGGTCCCAACGGCAGCGGCAAGTCGAATCTTTTTGAAGCGATCAGCCTGATACGTTCCGCTCCCAAGGAACTTCGGGAGGTGACTCGAAAGGGCGGCGGCGTCGGGGAATGGATATGGAAAGGCGGGACGAAAGCGCCGGCTTCGGTCGATTGCGTCGTGAGAGACTCCAAAGACTCGATACCGCTGCGCCATCTGCTCTCGTTCCGCTCGGTGGCGCAGGCATTTTCCCTTGAGGACGAGCGTGTGGAGCGAGCGCACCCGCAGGCTGGGGAACCAGACGTTGACTTCTTTTACCGCTACCAGCACGGTCAGCCGGTCGTCAATACCAGCAACCATGGCAGACGTGGACTAGCCAGAGAGTCAATCGAAGCGGATCGCTCGATCCTGGCACAACGGCGCGACCCCGAAGCCTATCCGGAACTGGCATGGCTGGCCCAGAACTACGAGCGCGTGCGCATCTACCGGGAATGGGCGTTTGGGCGGAATGCGGTATTCCGCGAACCGCAAAGGTCCGACAACCGCAACGACGTGCTCGAAGAGGATTTCTCGAACCTCGGCCTCTTCCTGAACCGGTTGAAGACGCGCTTTCCGGCAGCCAAGAAGGCGATCCTCAGCGGCTTGAATGACCTCTATGATGGTATCCACGACTTCGATGTCCTGGTCGAGGGGGGCACGGTGCAGGTGTTCTTCACGGAGGGAGATTTCGTCATTCCCGCCACGCGCCTTTCCGATGGCACCTTACGGTATCTCTGCCTCCTGGCGATCCTCTGCGATCCCGACCCACCACCCCTGATCTGCATCGAGGAGCCGGAACTGGGACTGCATCCGGATATCCTGCCAAAGTTGGGGGACCTGTTGCGAGCGGCCTCGCAGCGAACCCAGATCATCGTCACGACCCACTCGGATATCCTGGTGGACACGATGACAGAAAGTCCCGATGCGGTGGTCGTCTGTACCAGGAACCAGGGACAAACGATCATGGAACGATTGAATACGGCCGACCTTGCCGAGTGGCTGAAAAGGTATCGGCTCGGCCAGCTTTGGACCAAAGGCGAGATCGGGGGAAATCGCTGGTGAGTGCGCATCTGTACGTGGAAGGCGGCGAATCGAAGGAGGACCAGATTCGCTGCCGCGAGGGGTTCCGAAAGCTATTCGAGAAAGCGGGATTTTCGGGAAAGATGCCTCGACTCAGCGCTTGCGGTGGACGCGGATCGGTTTTCGATGATTTCAAGACCGCCTACGCCCTTCGCAAGGTGGGCGACTACATTGCGATGCTCGTCGATAGCGAAGATCCAGTGGGGGATCTGGAAAGAACCTGGGACCATCTGAAGCACCGTGACCAATGCGACAAGCCTGTCGGAGCCACGGATGAGCAAGTCCTCTTCATGACCACCTGCATGGAAACCTGGATCGTCACGGATCGGCGGGCGCTGCAGGAGCATTACGGCCATAGCCTGCAAGAGAACGCGCTGCCTCCGCTGACCAACCTGGAGAGCCGGGATCGGCACGAGGTGTACGACAAGCTGGTCCACGCGTCCCGCAATTGCTCAAACGCCTACAGCAAGGGCAAGCGATCCTTCGAGTTGCTGGCGAAGCTCGACCCCGCTGTATTGAAGCAGCACTTGCCCAGCTTCGTTCGCGTTGATCGCATCCTGAAGGCGAAGCTGTAACGCCATGCCCACCGATACCAGCGAAAAGGGTCTCGAAACGCTGATCATGAGGCACATGACCGGCGTCGATGGCTTGGCCGTTACGCCGAACAGTGTCGCTCGGCCACAGGCACCTTATGGCGGCACCGGCTACCTCGCCGGCAGCGCGCAGGACTACGACCGCGCGCACGCGCTCGACGTGCCGCAGCTCTTCGCCTTCCTGCGCGCCACCCAGCCCGATGCCTTCAGGAAGCTGGCGCTGGCCGATGCGAACGACACCAGGGACATCAACCGCCTCAAGTTCCTCGCCCGCCTTTCTGCCGAGATCGGCAAGCGCGGCGTCATCGACGTTCTGCGCAAGGGCGTGGCGCACGGGCCGCTGCACGTCGACCTGTTCTACGGCACGGCCTCGACGGGCAACGCCCGAGCCGAGGCGCGGCACGCGCAGAACCGCTTCTCGATCACGCGCCAGCTCGCCTACAGCCTCGACGAGACGCGCCGCGCGCTCGACCTATGCCTGTTCATCAACGGCCTGCCGATCGCCACTTTCGAGCTGAAGAACAGCCTGACCAAACAGACGGTCGAGGATGCCGTCGAGCAGTACCGCACAGATACACCATGAAGCAGGCGGTCGAAGAGGGCTTCATTCTCGATGTGCTCAAGAGCCTACACGCCGGTGGACAGCTTCCGCGCTCCGGCTCAGGAAACCGCTCAAAGCTTGATCTGGATGCGCTTCTTGCCACCGCCTTCATCCTTGCACCAGAGGCCAGACGTGCACCTGCACACCAACGGTAGCGAGTCGGACCTCCGGGAGTAGGTCACGCGGCGAAAGGTGAGCGGCGGCACCCGTAGCGACCTCGGACGGCCGTGCCGCGCTACCTTCACCAGTCTCAAGAAGACTTGCCGCAAGCTCGGTATCTCGTTCTGGGATTATCTCCTAGACTGCATTTCCCGTGCCGGTCATATCGAACCGCTCGCGGATATCCTCCGCCGGAAAGCTGCGCTGCCCTGACTTTTTGAGAAGTTACCGCGGGACTTCCTCGGTGCCATTCATCTGGCGGCATCCGTCGTTTGGCTTAATTGATGACACGCCCTAGCGCCGAGCATTCGGTCAAGCGGCGATGACTTGATCTCGGGTTTGGAGGGCCACGACCGGCTCATCAGCCATGGGGGCAGAGACACGCTGAGCGGCGGCGCCGGCACCGACACCGCGGTCATCGATGCTTCGGCGGTATCCGAAGCGATCTCGGGCGGCGTTCCGAGCGGGGTGCTGTACCGCGGCAGCACCCCGTTCGTCTACCTGAGCCATATCGAGGCTTTGGAGTACACCGGCAATGCGACCGGCACGATCGCGGGGTCCGGGGTTACCGGCGGTTCGGGCAACGACCTCCTGATCGGCCTCGACGGCGACGACCGCTTCAACGGCGGACTCGGCAACAACACGATCGACGGCGGCGCGGGATCGGATCTGGCGATCTTCGACTTTTCCGACCGGACTGGCCACGTCGAGTTGGTCAACGGCGGGGTTGCCGGCACCACGTATACCGCGTGGGTCGATGGCGTCGCATCGGGATCGGTGAGCAACGTCGAGGCCTTGGGGTTCACCGGGGGGTCGGGCGACGACCGCATCGGCGGCGTGATTGGCACCACGTTGTTTGCGGTCACAATGAGCGGCGGCGCCGGCACCGACACTGCGGTCATCGATGCTTCGGCGGTATCCGAAGCGATCTCGGGCGGCGTTCCGAGCGGGGTGCTGTACCGCGGCAGCACCCCGTTCGTCTACCTGAGCCATATCGAGGCTTTGGAGTACACCGGCAATGCGACCGGCACGATCGCGGGGTCCGGGGTTACCGGCGGTTCGGGCAACGACCTCCTGATCGGCCTCGACGGCGACGACCGCTTCAACGGCGGACTCGGCAACAACACGATCGACGGCGGCGCGGGATCGGATCTGGCGATCTTCGACTTTTCCGACCGGACTGGCCACGTCGAGTTGGTCAACGGCGGGGTCGCCGGCGCCACGTATACCGCGTTGATCGACGGCGTCGCATCGGGATCGGTGACCAACGTTGAGGCCTTGGGGGTTACCGGGGGGTCGGGCGACGACCGCATCGGCGGCGTGATCGGCACCACGCTGTTTGCCGTCACAATGACCGGCGGCGCCGGCACCGACACCGCGGTCATCGATGC
>NZ_JAZKUD010000049.1:0-31940 GCF_036625275.1 Accumulibacter sp. | reverse complement strand
GTCGCCGATCGGCGCCGTGACACTCAACCCGGAGCGTGACGAAATCGTCTCCGCGGCCACCGCTAGCGCAGAAAGTATGCGTTTGGCAACATGAACTCAGGCGACAACTACCTTGACATTCACCGGAAATCAAAAGTGGTCGCTGTTGCCATTGCCTTGCTGAGTCTGGTGACGTTCAATCTCTTAACGCTGACCGATGATAGCGTGCATGCTAAAGCCTACGGATTTCTGGAAAGCATCGCACGAGCGACGGTGGGTGTCCGAGTGCTCCAGAATAGCCCAACCGAGGTCGCAAGGCGCGCCGTTGCGGCTACGCGAGAACTGAGAACTCAGAATGAGCACCTCGTATCCCGGAATCAGTAGCTGCTATCCGAGAATGAGCGCGTGGTATTGCAGAAACAGAACTTGGCGCATCGTACCCTGATCCTGGTGGACGCTGTAAAAACACTCGTCGCTCACACCAGTGCTCTTCAGGCAGAAATGATCAAAGCGACAGCACGGGCACAGTGGTATGAGAACCGGCACGAGGAGATGCGACGCGTGGCACATGACGTATTGAGGCGCACTACCGCGAGGCTTTCTAGGAGTGTTGTTCGCAGCGCGTCGACCTTGTTTGGGAAAGTGATGCCAGTTGTCGGGGCCGCGGTCGCAGTAGGCGTCTCTGGACTGGATCTGATGGACACTTGCAAAATGATTAAGGACATGAACCACCTTGCCAAGTCGATGGAATTGCCGGAAGAGGAGGAGCCGTCGTCTGTTTGCGGGGTCGCATTGCCTGCTTGGTAGGCTGGGGTCGGAGCTATCTCGGAATACCGTGGGGCAGCGCATGCTTGCCGCCGACGGCCTTGGTCATCGTTCCGGTCGCGCCACGCTCGCGGTACTGCTCCGGCGATGTGGCGAGAGCACGCGCGCCCTCAGGTGGAAAGACACTCACCTCAGTGCGGCGCTGCCTCGCCAGCGACATCAGCAATGCATGGCCGTTTCAAGTGTGGTCAACCGCCAGGACTTCGAGCAGCGTCACCATGCCCTGAGCCGCGTGTTCGAGGGCCTGTACATCGTCTGTGCTGACGTCGCCGGGGGTCGAACGCAGCCGCTGATGGATTTCGACAATCTGTTCGGCATGAAGGCGCAGGCGTCCGCGGATCGCGTTGAGTTGCTGTACTTTGGCGATGCTGGCGGCGCGCAGCTCGGTGATCACTTCATCTCGCGCTGCTTCGCTATGGGCGTGCTCAAGCTCGCGTTGGGCAATCATCTCGTTCATCGACGTCTTCCAACAGTCGAGGAAGTTGGCCCGATGTTCGAGCAGCGCGTTGAGTGATTCCGCCATGGCGTTGATTTCGTCTCGCCCGCCGGGCACCGCCGGGACGCGCGTGCTTGGCGCACCATAGGCGAGGTCGTCGAGCAGACCTGCCATTTGTCGAACCTTGCGAACGATGCGCGTGGTCAGGGTGACCACGAAGATCAGTGCGAGGGCAAGCGCGCCGTACATCGTGATCTGGCCCAGGTGGACGCTGGCCTGCGAGGATTCGGCAATGGCCTCGACGCGGGCGGCCATCATCTGGTTGGCCTGATCGACGTTGGCCGTGATCAGCGGAGCGATCTGCCTGGCGGCAGCGTCCACCTCCCTAGTCAGTGTCACGATGCTGGCGCGCTGCGCTACCAGCAGCAGGAAACCCTGCTGGTAATCGAGCAACAGGCCGGTGAGAAGCGTCTTGTCGGTCTCGGAGAGTGGCGATGCCGCAATCTGGGTGCGGATCGTCCTGGCGATGTCCACCAACATCGTGACGTAGGACTCATCGCCACGCAGCAGAAAATCCTTCTCGTGCCGCCGGAGCTTATAGATATTGGTTTCCAGATGGGGGACGTGCTGGGCTCTGAGAATCGCCTCGATGCGATGTGCCGCATCCCGGAACGGTCCCATGCCATCACCGACGTCAGCGGTCCTGAGTGCGTTGTCGGCATAGGGTTCGAAGGTTCTAGCGTAGACGACCAACTCGGACAGCAGTTTTTGTTTCACGGTGGCCTGCAGTCCTGAGCCCTGAACGAGTTGGCGAAACTCCTGGATCAGCATTCGAACCCGATCCCGGTAAGCCGGATCCCTGCGTAAGGCCAGGTCTTTTTCGCTGCGACGAATCTGCAGCAGAGTGGTATACAGCGGGTCGACGTAGTACTGTGCGGACAATTCCTGCAGGCGATGGACCTTCTGGCGGAAAGCGCCCTGGAGCCCCGAGTTCTCGTCCAGGCCGATGCGCCGCCAGGCCTCGGCGACGGCACGGAAATTTGTCTGATAGGTCGTCAGCCGCTGCTCTATTTGTTCGGCCGTCTGCCGGGAGTGTTGATCCACAGCCGCCAATGCTGCCATCTTGGTGCGCATGAGCTGCAGATGCTGATCGACCTCGTCGGCGAAGTGCTCCCGGCGCTGGATCAGGAAGTCTTTCTCTGCATCGCGTGCAGCCGCCATCTCGATTTCGATTTCGAGGGCCAGCGATTTGCGGACTTCGAAGACGCTTTGGAGTTGCTGATAGTCACCAAGCACCGACTGCAGGGTCTGATGGTAATGCCAGACAACGCCGGCGAACAGCAGGCCGACGACGGCGAAGCCAAGCCCGATCTTCTCGCCGATCCGGAATTGACTCCAAACCTTTTCCACATTTCGCTCCTGGTGGGTGAGAGCCGTCGTTTCGTTTGCGGAAGTGGCGTCAACAACTCACGATTTACAATCCCAGCCAGCGCGAGATGATGTTTCGCTGCATTTCCGAAGTTCCCGAGTAGATCGTTCCCGCCACGGCATCACGCAAGACGCGCTCGACTTCGTACTCGACCATGAAGCCGTAGCCTCCGTGCAACTGCACGCAGTCGAGCGCGGATTGCAGCAACGACTCGCTCACGAACAGCTTGCCGATGGACGCATCGAGGGAAGCGCTACGCGAATTGCCGAGTTTCCAGGCCGCCCGATAGGCGAGCAGGCGCGCAGCTTCGAGCTGGACCTTCATATCGGCGATCTTGTGCGAGACTGCCTGAAACTTGCCGATACTCTGGTTGAACTGGTTGCGCGTTCTTGCGTAGCCGACCGCCGTTTCCAGCAGCCGCTCCATCACGCCGACATGGCCGGCGACGAGCAGTGCGCGTTCCCAGTCCATGGCTGTCCCGAAAACAGCAGATCCGGCCCCCACTTTTCCGAGTACCGCATCGTCGGGAACGAACATGTCCTGAAAGACCAATTCGCCAATCGGCGATGTGCGCAGCCCCATCTTTTCGAACGGTTTGCCGGTCGACAGGCCCGGTTGCCCGGCGTCCACCAGGAAGCCGCTGACCCCGCCGTGGAAACCCTTGCCGGGATCGGTCACCGCGAAGATGATCGCTACGTCTGCGACCGGACCATTCGAGATAAAGGTCTTGGTTCCGTTGATCTTCCAGCCGCGGTCCACCTTCTCGGCACGAGTGCGCATCGAAAACGTGTCCGAACCCGAGCCTGGCTCGGTGATCGCATGCGACCCGACCAAAGTCCCGTCGCACAACCCTGGCAGATAACGCTGCTTCTGGGCATCGGTTCCGTGCCGCCAGATCGGCACGACGCAGGCTAAGAGATGCGCCGACAGAGAGAACACCAGGCCGCCATCGTGGCAGGCGTAGCCCAGTGCTTCCAGCGCGATCGCGCAAGTCAGCGGATCGACATTGGAACCACCGTACTGCTCTGGAACAGGCAGGCCCTGGATACCGATCTCGCCGCATTTGCGCCATAGATCACGGGAGAACTCATGGTGGTGATCACGCTCGATCACTTTCTGGTTCAGCGTACCCTTGGCGAATTTGATGATGTTGTCCCGCAGCAATCGCTGCTCTTCCGAGAAAGAAAAATCCATCAAGCCATCTCCTTCAGGCGCTGATAGTCGATTTTGTCAGTGGAGGTCTTGGGAAGTGACGGCTGCCAGACGAAACGATCCGGGATCATGTACAAGGGCAGGTTCTCGCCACAGAAGCGTTTCATTTCGATCAACGATGGCAGGGTCTGCACCTTGCAGCTCAGGTGTGCGACGATCCTGACGCCCGCTTCCTCATCGGGCACGGCGACGACCGCAGCCTCCTTCACGTGCGCATGCTTGTACAGACCGGCTTCGATCTCGCCGAGTTCGACGCGATAGCCGCGCCGTTTGACCATTCGATCGCGCCGCCCACGGTAAATGTAGCAGCCACCGGATTCCTCGACGACGATGTCACCCGTTTTGTACCACCGTGTTCCTTGCGGATCGACCAGGAAACTCTTGGCGGTCTGCTCGGGAAGTCCCCAGTAACCCTGCATGACTCCCCGGCCCGTGATGCACAGCTCGCCCTCCGCACCCCGCTCGACAGTCGTGCCGTTTTCATCAACCACTTTTCCGAGCAGGTGCGAGCAGACCTTCCCGATCGGATAGGGCACCGAACGATCGTCCGGTACCGGAGTGACGACCTCGTGAAAGGTGCAGACATTCGTTTCGGTGGGGCCGTACAGGTTGAAGTATCGTGGTTGCGTCCACAAACCGCAGAGGATGCGCAGGTGCTTGACGGGGAAAACCTCGCCGGCGAACAACACGTGGCGCAGAGCCGGGAACGCCAGGTTGGCGAGGTTTCCGAACTGTGCAAGCAGGCCCAGAATCGAGGGTGCCGAGTACCAGATCGAAATCCTGTGCTCGGCAATGATCTTCGCCAGGCGCATCGGGTCCTTGCCGACATCCTCCGTGATCAGCACGAGTGCGGCACCGTGCTTCAGGGAAACGTGCAGATCAAGAATCGAGAGGTCAAAATGAAATGGGGCGTGCGCGGAGAAAGTATCCGTTTCGCGCGGTTCAAAGACCTCGGAACACCAGTCGACAAAACTGACGGCATTCTCGTGCGACAGCATCACGCCCTTCGGTTTCCCGGTTGATCCTGAGGTGTACAGGATATAGGCGAGATCGTCATCGTCCGGGCTGGCCTCTGCCTCCTGTGCAAGCGGGAGCGCACTCGGTTGCGTACCGAGCCACCGCTCCAGGGCCCGTCCGGCACCAACGTCGTCGAGAGCGATCACCTGCGGCGCTGCTCCGAGGGCTTCGAGTTCAGTACAGAACTTTTCTGTGACGCGGCTCTCGCTGAACACCACCTTGACCCCACAGTTGTGCATGATGTACGCGTTGCGAGCCGGCGGCGCGCCCGGATCAACCGGTACATAGGCCGCGCCCGCGCGCAGAATGGCGTAGATCGCGGCGACGGTATCGATTGATTTGCGCAGGTACAGACCAACCCGGTCACCGCGACCAACGCCCCGTGCGCGCAGTTGATCGCGCGTGCGACCCGACAAATCGGCAAGCTGTCGATAGCTGATCTCTCCATGGCCGGGTTCGACGACGGCAATCCGTTCCGGAAAACGGTCGGTGGCGGCAAGAAAAGCCTGGTGCAATGCCCGTGCAGTGCTCATCATCCGCTCACTTCTGCTTGGCCTCGATGGTGGCTACCATCTGGGCAAGCGTATCCATGTTCTCCTTGTCGGTTTCGTGCGCCTCGAGCGTAATTCCAAAGCGCTCCTCGATGAAGAGCACGAGCTTGAGCGTCGCGATCGAGTCAAGAATCCCGCTGCTGATCAGTGGGAGGTCATCGGTCACGTTATCGGGGTTTTCGCCCGGCAGGAACTCCTGGATGATGTAATTCTGTATGGCCTGTTTCAGTTCTTCTGTACTCATGTGACCCCCGTTGGTTTGTCAACAAACTACTGTGCGTGGCGGATGCCATCGGTCTTGAATATCTGCTCGCGTTGCTCGACGAGTCCCTGGTACAGGTGCTCTGCGACCAGGCGATGGCCTTGCGTGTTCGGGTGGTCGTCCCACTCGGCAAGTCGCAACTGGTTGATGTCGCGGCCCTTGTAGACGTCGTCCAGATCAATGATCACGAAGCCCGCGCCCGCTGCGATGGCGAGGGTATCGACCGTCTCCTCTCGCCACGATCCATCGGTGACCTGTGGCAGGAACAGCAGGATCGAGAGGGTGCCGCTGGCGCGCGCGCGCGCCGCGATCGATCCGTAGACGAAATTCAGCATTTCCTTGCGGTATGGTGTCAGGCGCTTGAGCGCCTCGGCTTCCTCCATCTCCGGCGTGATCCCCGAGCGCTGGACGATCTGTCGCAACTCCTCATAGGGGATGTCGACCCGCTTCCTGACAGCCTCGGCGAGGTAGACCGCGGCACGCGACAGCTCACGTCCGGTTGCGACGTAAATCACGGCATTCGGTCGAAACTGCATGGCTTTCTCAAAGGCCACAAGTTGTTGCAGCGGCTGATAACCGGGAACGCCGAAGTTCAGGAATTCATAGTGGCCGATGCCGACCACCGGTCGCTCGATGTTCAGACGCTCTTCCACGAGTGCTTCGAAGGTTTCACCGTCTCCCACACCCCAGCCCATCACCGAGGATGCACCGAGGACAGCGGCACGAAAGACGCCGGCAGGAGGTTCGAGCGTGTAGTCGCGATCCCGCATTCCCCACCGATTGATGGTGATATCACCGTACTTGGTGTGAGAAACGAAAGACGGGATCAGTTCCGTTTGTGCAAAGCCGC
This sequence comes from Accumulibacter sp., assembly GCF_036625275.1. GTDB lineage: Bacteria > Pseudomonadota > Gammaproteobacteria > Burkholderiales > Rhodocyclaceae > Accumulibacter. Next base: position 25,379 of record NZ_JAZKUD010000049.1, on the reverse strand, counting down.
CGTTGAAACGCTTCAGGTTGGCATTGTCGACGTCCAGCCAGTTCGCAGGCTTCTTGGTATAGACCTCCCAGAGCTGCGAGTTGAAACGATCCACCGACAGAAGGTTTTCATAATAGCCCTTTTCCAGCTTGGCCTGATCAAGGCGGCTCAATTGTCCGGAACGAAGTGAATGCACGATCGTCGCGATGTCCGGGCTAATCCGGGTGGCCACTCCTTCGATGCTGATCAGAATCAGTCCGATCAAGGCGACGACCGTGACGATGCGTGAGCGAATCCACTCGCTTTCTTCCTGCGCCGAAACCTTGATATTGCGCAAGGTCTCCTTGGGGATCGATCCGACGGCAACCACCAGCAGGACGATGGCTGGCCAGGTCAGCACCTGCCAGCTGAAGTCGCCGTGCAGGGCACCCCATAAGGAGAACCAGTCGCCCAGGGTTTCCGCTGTCCAGAAAGACCAGAGGATGCAGATGAACCAGAAGGTGCCGTAGGTCTTGACGATCGACAGGAGGACATCGCGCAGGGTTCGCTTCTTCGCCGCGATACTCCGCGACCGTCCATGCTTGATCTCGTAGAGCGAATTGAGCACCACCAGAACGCCCAGGATTGCCCAGAAAAGGATGTCCTGTGGCACGAAGAGCAGTGTGCCACGCAGCCAGAACCATTGATAGGCGTGCAGGAACCAGGTCATTACGAAAACATAGAGCGTCGCGATCACCAGGGCCTTTGTCGCTCCCAGCTTTTTCAGCTTGAATACCACTGGGTAATAGAAGACCTTCTGCATGAAGTCTTTCCAGTAGATGTTGATGCGCCGCCAGAAATCCGTGAAGCTCGTCGCCAGCAGGTAGCGGTTGTGCGTTTCCGACAGACGGAAACCAAACAGGTAAAGCATGCCGATAATCAGGTGAAAGAGGCCCGATACGCGCAGGTAGAGCAGAAAGTTCGAGACAAGGTAGTTCAACAGATCGGCCGGGGTGTTGACCTCGGAAGGGGCCATCGTGAAGTAATAGTAGATCACCCGATACAGGATCAGATGGATGACACCGCGGACCATCCAGTCGATGCCGACCTGATAGACACGGTAGGCATCATCGTCGAAATGGCTGCGGCGAAACGCCTTGTAGTCAACCACGGGGAAGAGGGGAAAACAGGCATTTGGCAGCATGAAGAAATAGGCCAGGGCCTGGACTGGCGTCCCCGGTACCTTTTCGTGGCGCAGGTCATAGAAGTACACGATCAGCCGGAACATGAACATCGAGCCGAGAATGGGCCAGATTGCTTCCGACCAGGGAAACGGCAGGAGCTTTGCGCGTTGTGCCGCCAGAAGCGCCCCCACGAGCAACAGCAAGGCTCCTCTCAACGTAAAGGAAACCGGGATATGGCAGATGCCTATCAGGAGCAACCCGATTCCGATCATCCAGGCGCCGTTCTCGAAGCCCATGACGACCCCGATGCCTGCGAAACTCAAGAGCAGAAAGAAGGGCAAACGGTAGCGCAGGGGCAACCAGGCATGAATGGCAAAGCCGCCGAAGGCAAGGGCGGCGAGCCGCAGGAAGGCTGCGGATTCGATCTGGAATTGGCGCAAGAGAAGCAAAAGCAACATCAACTGGACACCCACCAGGGCAAAATCGAAAATCCTGATCGTGCCTGGCCTGTCGAGGCTGTTTGGTGGTGAAGGAATGGCGTTTGCGAGCATCTTTACCTCTAACGGTCATGACTTTTTCAGGCACCCCACGATCATGAAAGCCATGACCGTTTCCCCTCTCCCCCGACCCCTCCCCCGCGAGGGGGGAGGGGAGATTCGTGAGTCGCTGACGCGACTTTCACATTAAACTATCCACAGCGTTAGCGATGATCTCCCGCACCATGGCACGGTGCCCTCGCTACGCCAACAGCTTGCTGAAAACGTGTTGATCAAGAATGGATCGTTGCAGGTTCTGAAGTTTGTACTTTGCTATGACGCGAGTTCAAACCAGCCCGGCAACCTGCGGGGGATACCTGTCGTACGTCGGTCGGCCGGTGCATGGCAGTGTTTGCGCCGCCAGAAGAGCGTCGACCACCAACCAGGGATGTCCGGAAGTCGTCAGACAAACGGTCATGACTTTGCAAGATACCCCCGATGATGAAAGTCATGACCGTTTCCCTCTCCCCCGACCCCTCCCCCGCGAGGGGGAGGGGAGATTCGAGAGTCGCTCACGACTTCCATAGTCACGAAGCCGCACTGCCAGCGGCCCTCCAGACCATCCCGAGCGGATGAAGAGCAGGAAATCCAAAACTGTCCGCGAGAGTATATGTTCCTCATCAACTGCGGTCAATGTGGGGGAGGCGGTGATATCCCCGCCTTGCCGGGTCCGGGGGGTCGGGAGCATGCTAGAATGACGGGCTTCAACAAGACGACGATATTCCTGCCGAAGTCGCGTCGCCAGCGGATAGAAGATGGAAGCTTTCGCCAAAGAAACCCTCCCGATCAGCCTCGAAGACGAGATGCGTCGATCGTATCTCGATTATGCGATGAGCGTGATTGTCGGGCGCGCGCTGCCCGACGCACGTGATGGCCTCAAGCCGGTGCATCGGCGCGTGCTGTACGCCATGCACGAGTTGTCGAATGACTGGAACAAGCCGTACAAGAAATCGGCGCGGATCGTCGGCGATGTCATCGGTAAGTACCATCCGCATGGCGACACGGCGGTTTACGACACCATTGTTCGCATGGCGCAGGATTTTTCGCTGCGCTACATGCTGGTCGACGGGCAGGGCAACTTCGGTTCGGTGGACGGCGACAATGCGGCCGCGATGCGTTACACCGAAGTGCGCATGGCGCGTATCGGGCACGAATTGCTTGCCGACATCGACAAGGAAACCGTCGATTTCGGACCCAACTACGACGGCTCGGAGGAAGAGCCGCTGGTCATGCCGGCGCGTATTCCGAACCTCCTGATCAACGGCTCGTCGGGGATTGCGGTCGGCATGGCGACCAACATTCCGCCGCACAACCTCGGCGAAGTGATCGATGCCTGCCTCGCGCTGCTTGACAACGCCGGGATCGGCGTCGACGATCTGATCGATCTGCTGCCGGCGCCCGACTTTCCGACCGCCGGCATTATCTACGGCCTTGCCGGGGTCCGCGAGGGCTATCGCACCGGGCGCGGACGCGTCATCATGCGCGGCAAGGTGCACTTCGAGGACCTGGAGAAGGGCAACAATCGTCAGGCGATCATCATCGACGAACTGCCTTACCAGGTGAACAAGCGAACGCTGCTCGAGCGGCTCGGCGAACTGGTCAACGAAAAGAAGATCGACGGCATTTCCGATCTGCGCGACGAGTCCGACAAATCGGGCATGCGCGTGGTCATCGAGCTGAAACGTGGCGAAGTGGCTGAAGTGGTGCTCAATTGCCTGTACAAGCAGACGCAACTGCAGGACACCTTCGGCATGAACATGGTCGCCCTGGTCGATGGGCAGCCGCGCCTGCTCAACCTCAAGCAGATGCTCGAGTGTTTTCTCTGGCACCGGCGCGAGGTACTGACCCGGCGAACCGTTTTCGAATTGCGCAAGGCACGCGAGCGGGCACACATCCAGGAAGGTCTGGCGGTGGCGCTCGACAATGTCGACGAGATCATCGCCCTGATCAAGGCGGCGCCGACGCCGGCCGATGCGCGCCGCGGGCTGATGGCCAGGCCCTGGACTTCGCCGACGGTGGCCGAGATGCTGCGGCGGGCTGCACTCGATGCAACCCGTCCGGAAGGGCTGGGCCGCGAATTCGGCCTGACGGAGAACGGCTACCTGCTCTCGGAAGCACAGGCACAGGCGATCCTCGAACTGCGCCTGCAGCGCCTGACCGGCCTCGAACGTGACAAGATCGTTGCCGATTACGGCGAACTGCTCGAACGCATTGCCGACCTGATGGACATCCTGGCGCGACCCGAGCGCATCACCGGGATGATCGTCGACGAATTGACCGGCATCCGCGCCCAGTTCTCCGACAAGCGCCGCTCGGAAATCGTCACCCATACCCAGGATCTCGGCATCGAGGACTTCATCACCCCGGTCGACATGGTGGTGACGCTCTCGCATACCGGTTACATCAAGGCGCAGCCGCTCGCCGACTATCGGGCACAGCGGCGGGGTGGACGGGGCAAACAGGCGGCGGCGATGAAGGCGGACGATTTCGTCGACCATCTGTTCGTGGCCAATACGCACGATTTCATTCTCTGCTTCACCAACCGGGGGCGCGTCTACTGGCTGAAGGTCTATGAGGTACCGCAGGGAACGCGCAGCAGCCGCGGCAAGCCGATCGTCAACCTGTTTCCCTTCGAGGATGGCGAGAAAATCAGTGCCATCCTGCCGGTCAAGGAGTTTGCCGACGATCGCTACATCTTCATGTGCACCGCCAACGGCACCGTCAAGAAGACGCCGCTGTCGGATTTCTCCAATCCGCGCAAGGCCGGCATCATCGCCGTCGCCCTCGACGAAGACGATGTCCTGATCGGCGCCGAAATCACCAATGGTCTGCAGGATGTGGTGCTGGTTTCCGACGTCGGCAAAGCGGTGTGGTTCGATGAGGAGGAGGTCCGCCCGATGGGGCGCACGGCGCGCGGCGTGCGGGGAATGCGGCTCGCCGACCAGCAACAGGTGTTGTCGCTGCTGGTTGCCGACAACGATCAACAGACGGTGCTGGTGGCCACCGAAAACGGTTTCGGCAAACGCACGGTTCTCGCCGATTTTCGCCATTCCGGTCGCGGTACGCAGGGGGTCAAAGCGATTGCCGCCAGCGAACGCAATGGCAAGGTCGTCGCGGCCCGCCTGGTGCGTGACGAAGACGAGATCATGCTGATCACCACCGGCGGCGTGTTGATTCGCACGCGTGTGCGCGAGATTCGCGAACTCGGACGCGCGACCCAGGGAGTGACGCTGATCGCGCTCGACGCCGGTGAGAAGCTTGCCGGTCTGGAAAAGGTCGTCGAGAGCGAAGACGACGTTGAAGGGGTTGAACCTCCGTCGGAAGGTGAGGACACTGCCGCGGCCGAGCTTCCCGTGACCGATCCGGGGCAGGGGTAGGGTGCGCATGTTCGACCGCGTACCTTGCCTGACCGACCGGTCGCGACTGCACGTAGGGTACGCTTGGTGAGCGGCGACCTGCAGAGCGAATTGGCGGTCGTTCGCCAGCAGATCGATGGCCTCGACAGGCAACTGCTGGACCTGTTGAACCAGCGTGCCCGCTATGCGCAGCAGGTCGGGGAGATCAAGGCGCGCCATGGTGAGGCCGGCTTCATCTATCGGCCAGAGCGTGAAGCGCAGGTGTTGCAGCGAATTCAGGAGATCAACCCAGGGCCGTTGTCGAACGAGAGCGTGACCTGGTTTTTCCGGGAAGTGATGTCGGCCTGCCTGTCGCTCGAACAGCCGCTGGGCATCGCCTTCCTGGGGCCGCTCGGCACCTTCTCGGAAAGCGCAGCGATCAAGCATTTTGGTCACGCCGCGCGCCCGATGCCCCAGATTTCGATCGACGATGTCTTTCGCGAAGTCGAATCCTGTCATGCCGATTACGCTGTAGTGCCGATCGAAAATTCGACCGAGGGCGCTGTTGGACGTACCCTCGACCTGCTGCTGACGACGCCGCTCAAGGTCTGCGGCGAAGTGGTGCTGCGCATTCACCAACATCTGCTATCGAACGAGCGCTCACTGGGTGAGGTGGTGAAGGTCTATTCACACGCGCAGTCGCTGGCGCAATGTCACGAGTGGCTGAATCGCTCGCTGCCGAATGTGCAGCGCATCCCGGTTGGCAGCAACGCGCAGGCCGCACAACTCGCCGCAGCCGAAGCAGGGGTTGCTGCAATCGCCGGTCAGGCGGCTGCCGAGCGTTATCGACTGCCTGAACTGGCCAGTAACATCGAGGATGAACCGAACAATACCACCCGCTTCGTCGTTCTCGGTCGCCACGATGCCGGGCCATCAGGGCGTGACAAGACCTCGCTGATCATGTCGGCGCACAACCAGACCGGCGCGCTCAGCAAGCTGCTGGCACCGTTTTCCGACGCCGGTGTTTCGCTGACCCGGCTGGAGTCACGTCCAGCACGTCACACGCTGTGGGCGTATGTCTTTTTCGTCGATGTCGAGGGCCACCGCGACGATGCGGCCGTGCGCAGCGCACTCGCCGAACTGGCTCGGCGTGCGCCTTATCTGAAGCTGCTGGGTTCGTACCCGGTCGCGGTCTACTAGGCTTTGCCAGGTATTTTCGATGCGAGGACTGCCGATGACACCCTACGAGCAATCATTACCCTACATACGGGCCATTTCTCCCTACCAGCCGGGCAAGCCGATCACCCAACTGGCGCGCGAGATGGGTCTTGCCGTCGAGCAGATCGTCAAGCTGGCTTCCAACGAGAATCCGCTCGGCATGAGTCCCAAGGCGCGCCGGGCCGTCACCGAGGCGATCGCCGGCCTGGCGCGTTATCCGGATGACTTCGCGTTGAAACAGGTTCTGGCTGAACGAACCGGCCTGGCAAGGGAGTGCATCGTCCTCGGCAATGGCTCGAATGACGTGCTCGATATCGTCGCCCGGGTTTTTCTTGCACCGGGGCGCTCGGCAGTCTTCGCGCAGTATGCATTTGCCGTTTATCCGCTGGCAACGCTGGCGGCCGGTGGCGAGGGGATCGCCGTCGCGGCCAGGGATTACGGCCATGACCTCGATGCCATGCGCGCGGCAATCCGGCCTGATACACGGCTGCTCTGGATGGCCAACCCCAACAATCCGACCGGCACCTTTGTGCCGTATGCGCAGCTTCGGGCGTTTCTGCAGTCGCTGCCGGCAGAGGTCGTGGTGGTGCTCGACGAAGCCTACAACGAATACCTGCCGCCTGCCGAGCGGGTCGATACGACCGCCTGGCTGGCGGTCTTTCCGAACCTGGTGATCACCCGCACCTTTTCGAAGATCTACGGTCTGGCGGGTCTGCGCATCGGTTATGCGCTCTGCTCGGCCGAGATTGCCGACCTCATGAATCGTGTTCGCCAACCCTTCAACTGCAACAACCTCGCACTGGTCGCAGCCATCGCAGCGCTCGATGACCATGAATTTGTCGCCGGCAGCTATGCGCTCAACCGTTCGGGAATGGCGCAGATCGTTGGCGGACTGAAACGCCTGGGCTGTACCCACATTCCCTCGCATGGCAACTTCCTGACTTTCCGTGTGGCGGATGCACCCCTGGTTAACCAGAAGCTGCTCAAGCAGGGGGTCATCGTTCGCCCGATCGCCGGCTACGGGATGCCGGAATGGCTGCGCGTCACGATCGGCACCGAAAGCGAAAATACCCGCTTCCTCGCCGCCCTGGAGGGGTCGCTGTGAGCAGCCGTTGCCCCAGGGGCCTGCCGTGAGCAGCGCGCCGTTGTTCGGCAAGGTCGTCGTCTTCGGCGTCGGTCTGATCGGAGGGTCCTTCGCGCTGGCTCTCAAGGCTGCCGGAGGGGCCGCAGAGGTCGTCGGTTTCGGGCGTCGGATCGGCTCGCTGACACAGGCGTTGGAGCTGGGTATCGTGGACCGTGCCGGATTCAATGTCGGGCAGGAGGTTTCCAATGCCGACCTGGTACTGATCGCTACGCCGGTCGGCAAGACCGCCGAGATCATGGCCCGCATCGCTCCCTGCCTGGGACGCCAGACGCTGGTCACCGACGCAGGCAGTACCAAGGGAAACGTCATTGCCGCAGCGCGTGTCCATTTTGCTGCCCGGCTCGGTCAATTCGTCCCCGCGCATCCCATTGCCGGAGCCGAAAACAGCGGTGCGCTGGCCGCGCGCGCCGATCTCTATCGCCACAAGCAGGTCGTCCTGACACCGCTGCCGGAAAACCGTCCGGAGGACATCGCCCGCGTAGGTTCGGCATGGGCGTGTTGCGGTGGCCTGGTCAGGGAACTGACGGCGGCCGAGCATGACCGGATTTTCGCGGCCGTCAGCCATTTGCCGCACCTCTTGTCCTTTGCCCTGGTGCATGAGCTGACCCGGCGTGACAACCGGGAGCTGCTGTTCGGCTTTGCCGCCAGCGGTTTTCGTGACTTCACGCGCATTGCCGCCAGCCACCCGGAGATGTGGCGCGATATCTGTCTGGCCAATCGCACCGCCTTGCTCGAAGAACTCGACCGCTACCGGGAAGAACTCGACGATTTGCGTGAGGCGCTGCAGCGTGGCGACGGTGCCAGCCTCGAAGCGACCTTCAACATTGCCAGGAACGCTCGTCGTGAGTGGGCCGCAGGCCAGGCAAACGAGTGAGCATCGACCATCTCGATCTGCCGCAATTGCGCGCGGCGCGCGGTACGGTACACCTGCCCGGTTCGAAGAGCCTCTCCAATCGGCTGCTGTTGTTGGCGGCGCTGGCCGCCGGCCGGACCGAACTTGCTGACCTGCTGCTCTCCGACGACACCGCGCGCATGCTCGAAGCACTGCGAACACTCGGCGTTGGCGTCACGCCGGGGCAGGGCAAGGCGCTTTGCATTACAGGGGTGGCGGGGGATTTTCCGGTACGTGCGGCCGACCTTTTTCTCGGCAACGCCGGCACGGCTTTCCGGCCGCTGACTGCCGTCCTGGCGCTTGCCAGGGGTGACTACTGCCTGCGCGGCGTGCCGCGGATGCACGAACGACCGATTGGCGATCTGGTCGATGCCTTGCGCCAGCTCGGCGCCGAGATCAGCTACCAGGGGGTCGAAGGCTTTCCGCCCTTGCTGATTCGCCCGCCGAGGCCCTGCCTGAATGACGTGGTGCAGGTACGTGGCGACGTGTCCAGCCAGTTTCTCACCGGTCTGTTGATGGCCTTGCCGCTGCGCGGGATCGAAACCACGGTGGAAGTGGTCGGCGAGCTGATTTCCAGACCCTACATCGACATCACGCTGGCGAGCATGGCGCGTTTTGGCGTCGAGGTGCGGCGCGACGACTGGCGGCGCTTTACCGTGCCTGCGGGCAGTGCCTATCGTTCGCCGGGGCGCGTCCAGGTCGAAGGCGATGCCTCGTCGGCATCCTACTTCCTCGCGCTCGGCGCGATCGGCGGCGGGCCATTGCGGGTCGAGGGGATTGGCCCGGACTCGATCCAGGGGGATGTCCGTTTTGCCGATGCCCTTTCCGCGATGGGCGCACGGATCAGTGCCGGGGCACACTGGATCGAGGCTGCAGCGCCGTCGACCGGCAGGCTGCGGGGTATCGACCTCGATTGCAATCACATCCCCGACGCGGCGATGACGCTGGCCACCACGGCCTTGTTTGCCGATGGACCGACCACCTTGCGCCACATTGCCAGTTGGCGGGTCAAGGAAACCGACCGCATCGCCGCGATGGCCACCGAGCTGCGCAAGCTCGGTGCAAGCGTCGAAGAGGGCGCGGACTATCTCCGCATCGATCCGCCAGCCGGCGTCCTGCATGCGGTGGCGATCGACACCTATGATGACCACCGGATGGCCATGGCCTGCTCGCTGGCAGCACTGGGAACGCCCCTGCGGATCAATGACCCGCAGACGGTGGCCAAGACCTTCCCGGAGTATTTCGCACGCTTCGCCGAGGTCGGCCAGGCAGTACCGGTGATCGCCATCGACGGCACCTCGGCTTCAGGCAAAGGCACCATCGCCGCCCGCGTCGCGCAGGCGCTGGGCTGGCACTACCTCGATTCCGGCGCTCTCTATCGCCTGACTGCACTGGCCGCACAGCGCTCTGGAACGGCCTGGGACGATGAAGACGCCGTCGCAGCGATGGCTGCCGGTCTCGACGTCGCGTTCGGAGACCATGCAATCATTCTGGCTGGCGAGGAAGTTTCCGACGCCATCCGCAGCGAGGAGATCTCTGTCGGTGCCTCACGAGTGGCCGCGCTGCCTGCCGTACGCGCTGCCTTGCTGTTCCGGCAGCGGGCTTTTCGCCGGTCGCCTGGACTCGTTGCCGACGGGCGCGACATGGGTTCGGTCGTTTTTCCTGATGCAATGACCAAGATTTTTCTCACCGCGAGCGTCGAGATACGCGCCATGCGCCGGCATAAGCAGTTGATCGAAAAAGGAATGGCTGCTAGTATTGCGGACCTCTTGCTGGATCTGCGCGAGCGTGACGAACGGGATAGCCAACGTAGCGTCGCTCCGATGCAGCAGGGTGCGGACGCCGAGCTACTCGACACCACGAACCACACCATCGACTCAGCGGTGGCACAGGTTCTGGACTGGGTCAGCCAGGGTCCGCAGAAAAGGTGAAACGGCCACCGTCGTTTCCTGAGGTGTCACCAGTTCGACGTGTCGTTCCTTTGGCCTGGCAGGTTCTGCCGCACCAGATCTGCCGGTGCCTTGTCCTTGCCCCTGCCTTGGTCAGACTGTCAAGCCGGAACTGGTGATCGTTCATTCACTCACCCCGCAATGCTGCGGTCAGGTCACTCAACTCATATGTCAGCTAATCCCACCATGCTAGAAAGTTTTGCCGAACTCTTCGAAGAGAGCCTCGGTCGTCAGGAAATGCGTCCCGGAGAGGTCATCACCGCGGAAGTCGTGCGCATTGACCAGAATTTTGTGGTCGTCAATGCCGGTCTCAAATCCGAGAGCTATATTGAAATTGAAGAATTCCTGAGTGACAAGGGCGAAATCGAAGTCACGGTCGGGGATTTTGTCCAAGTCGCCATCGAGCAGCTCGAAAACGGTTTTGGTGAAACCCGCCTGTCGCGCGACCGTGCCAAACGTGTCGCAGCGTGGAATGCGCTCGAACAGGCGCTCAATGACGGCAGCCTGGTGACCGGCACCATCACCGGCAAGGTCAAGGGCGGGCTGACGGTCATGACCAACAGCGTTCGCGCCTTCCTGCCGGGTTCGCTGGTGGACATGCGTCCGGTCAAGGACACCACCCCGTACGAAGGCAAGACTTACGAATTCAAGGTCATCAAGCTCGACCGCAAGCGCAACAACGTGGTCGTTTCCCGCCGTGCCGTCCTCGAAGCCAGTGTGGGCGAAGAGCGCGATGCTCTACTGGCGGCGCTCAAGGAAGGCAGCATCGTTAAAGGGGTGGTCAAGAACATTACCGATTACGGTGCTTTCGTTGACCTGGGCGGCATCGATGGCCTGCTGCATATCACGGACCTGGCCTGGCGCCGGGTTCGCCACCCCTCCGAAGTGCTTGCAGTTGGCGACGAGGTGCAGGCCAAGATCCTCAAGTTCGACCAGGAAAAGAACCGTGTTTCGCTCGGTCTCAAGCAGTTGGGCGAAGATCCCTGGGTCGGCATCTCGCGCCGCTACCCACCGACCACCCGGCTTTTCGGGAAAGTCACCAACCTCACCGACTACGGCGCCTTTGTCGAGATCGAGCAGGGCATCGAGGGCCTGGTGCATGTCTCCGAGATGGACTGGACCAACAAAAACGTGCATCCGTCGAAGGTCGTTCAACTGGGCGATGAAGTCGAAGTGATGATCCTCGAGATCGATGAGGATCGGCGCCGAATTTCCCTGGGGATGAAGCAGTGCGCGGCCAATCCGTGGGACGACTTCTCGATGAACTACAAGAAGGGCGACCGGGTCCGTGGCGCCATCAAGTCGATCACCGACTTTGGCGTCTTCATCGGTTTGCCCGGTGGCATCGACGGTCTGGTCCATCTGTCCGACCTCTCGTGGTCGCTGCCGGGTGAAGAAGCGATCCGCAACTTCAAGAAGGGCGACGAGGTCGATGCCGTGGTACTGGCCATCGATACTGACAAGGAGCGGATTTCGCTGGGCATCAAACAGCTTGATGGCGATCCCTATACCAGCTATATCGCCACTCACGACAAGAACAGCATCGCGCGTGGCGTCATCAAATCGGTCGATGCCCGCGGTGCAGTGGTCACCCTCGATGGCGACATCGAAGCCTATCTGCGCGCTTCGGAAGTCTCGCGAGACCGTATCGATGATCTGACCAAGGTGTACAAGGAAGGCGACAAGGTGGAAGCGATGATCATTAACGTGGATCGCAAGACCCGTTCGATCAGCCTGTCGATCAAGGCACGAGAGCAGGCCGAGCAGCAGGAAGCCATGCAAAAGTTTTCGGCTGACAGCAACGCCAGTTCAGGCACCACGAATCTCGGGGCCCTGCTCAAAGCCAAGCTCAACAACCCGAACTAGGGTTTAGCGAATGACCAAGTCGGATCTTATCGCCCAGCTGGCCGAGCGCTTTCCGCAACTGGTCGCCAAGGATGCGGACCTGTCGGTGAAGATGATTCTCGCTGCGATGGAGGAGGCCCTGTCCCAGGGTGATCGCATCGAGATTCGTGGCTTTGGGAGCTTTTCTCTGAATTACCGGCCACCGCGGATCGGTCGGAATCCCAAGTCCGGCGACAAGGTCGAGGTCCCAGAAAAATGGGTGCCGCACTTCAAGGCCGGGAAGGAATTGCGGGAACGCGTCGACGGCGCTCTGGATGCGGTAGACTCGATCTGAGTTGCCAGGAACGTGGCGAATGACGGGCGGTAACGAGAGTTGCCGCCCGTTTTTTTGTGGGAGATGGATCAATGCGTGCGTTGTCGTGGGCTCGGTCATGTTCGCGTTTGCCATCAGGAACCAGGTGACACATGATTGAATTCGAATACTGGCAGCTCCTGCTTTTTCCGCTGTTCTTCGGGCTCGGCTGGGCAGCGGCGCGCATCGACATCCGGCATCTCGTGAAGGAGTCGCGAACGCTGCCGCGTTCGTATTTTCAGGGGCTCAACTTCTTGCTCAACGAGCAGCCTGACCGTGCCATCGAGGCCTTTGTCGAAGCCGTCAAGATCGACCCCCAGACCATCGAGCTGCACTTTGCGCTGGGCAGCCTGTTCCGTCGTCGCGGCGAGACCGAACGCGCCATTCGCATGCACCAGAACCTCATCGAACGTGAGGATCTGAAACAGGATTTGAAACTGCAGGCGCTGGCGGAACTCGGACAGGACTACCTCAAGGCCGGCTTGCTCGATCGCGCCGAAGAAATTTTTGACAAGCTGCGCGACTCACCTCTGGCCGAAGAAGCGAAGCGCAACCTGCTCGAGATCTATCAACTCGAAAAGGACTGGGGGAAGGCGATCACGATTGCTTCGGAACTGCCGGACTACGCGTCGCACAAGGAAATCGCCGAGTACCATTGCGAGCTGGCCGCTGCCGAGCTGATTCGCTCGCGCTGTGACCTGGCGGTCAGCCACCTGCAGACAGCGCTCGAGCGCAACCGCAAATGCGTTCGCGCCAGCCTGCTCCAGGGTGACATCCTGCTCCAGCAGGATCAGCCGCTGGCAGCGATCGAATCCTGGCAACGCATCGAACAACAGGATCCCACCTACCTGGCGCTGGTTGCACAACGCCTGCTCGACGCCTTTCGCAAGCTCGATCGCCGCGAAAACGGCCTGCAACTGTTGCGCGGCTATCTGGAGCATTACCCTTCGCTGGACCTGCTCGACGTGGTTTTTCAACTGGTGCTCGAGAGTGACGGGCCGGACGCCGCGTACAAACTGGTTCGCGATGAGTTGAAGCGCAACCCGACCCTGCTCGGTTTCGACAAGTTGCTGGAAGCGAGACTGCTGATTGCGCCGCCCGAGAGCCGCCCCGATCTCGATTTGGCAAAAGGGATCGTGCAGGGCTACACACGCCGCCTGGCACGCTATCGATGCGATAATTGCGGCTTCAAGGCGCGTCAGTTCTATTGGCGCTGTCCGGCCTGCGGCGGTTGGGAGACCTATTCGCCAAAGCGCACCGAAGAATTTGACCTCACACCTTAGGAGTTCAACTTGCCAGTCGCCAGATGCGATACGGGGTGCCTTCGCCCCATGAGCAGATCCGGTCGTTCCGAAAGCCACTGCGATGCACTTCCCTGATCTCGCGACCGCGAAGCTGCTGATCGTTGGTGACGTGATGCTGGATCGCTACTGGTTTGGCGAGGTCACACGCATTTCGCCCGAGGCACCAGTGCCGGTGGTCAAGGTGGACCGCAGCGAAGAGCGCCCCGGTGGTGCGGCCAACGTCGCCCGCAACGTCGCTGCCCTGGGTGCGCAGGTCGCCCTGCTGTCGGTGGTTGGCGACGACGAAGCCGGGCGCTGCCTGCAGAGACTGCTGGCCGCAAGTGGCATCGAGGCCAGCCTGCATCTCGATGCTGCGATCAGCACGACGGTCAAGCTGCGCGTGATTGGCCGGCAACAGCAACTGCTGCGCATCGATTTTGAAACGCTACCTTCGCATGAGGTGTTGCGCACCAAGCTCGTCGAGTTCGCGGCGCGCCTGCCGACATGCGACGCGGTGATCCTCTCCGATTATGGCAAGGGTGGCCTCGCGCACATCGGCGAGATGATCCGATTGGCGCGTGCGGCCGGCAAAAGGGTTCTGGTCGATCCCAAGGGCGACGATTTCTCCAAGTATGCGGGCGCGACCATCGTCACGCCGAACCGCGCCGAGTTGCGCGCTGTAGTCGGTCGCTGGCACGACGACAGCGAACTGGCGTACAAGGCCGAGGCCCTGCGCAGCGATTTGGGACTCGAAGCGCTGCTGGTGACCCGCAGCGAGGAAGGGATGTCGCTCTTCCACGCCGGCGGGGCGATCTATGAGCAGGCAGTGGCTAGGGAAGTCTTCGATGTTTCTGGTGCCGGCGACACGGTCATCGCCACCCTGGCGGTGATGCTCGCGTACGGCACGGCCTGGCCGGAGGCCGTCCGGGTGGCAAATGTTGCGGCCGGCGTCGTGGTCGGCAAGCTCGGTACGGCGGTGGTCAGTCATCATGAACTGGCCGCGGCACTCAAGTGAGGTCAATCCATGTATACCATCGTTACCGGCGCAGCCGGCTTCATTGGTTCCAACCTCGTCAAGGCGCTCAACGAGCGCGGCATGCGCAGGATCATTGCCGTCGACAATCTGAGCCGGGCTGACAAGTTTCGTAATCTCGTCGATTGCGACATCGCCGATTACCTCGACAAACAGAGATTCCTCGACCGTCTGCTGGCCGGAGACTTTGACGGTGACATCGATGCCATTCTCCACCAGGGGGCATGTTCCAATACCCTGGAGAGCGATGGCCGCTACATGATGGAGAACAATTACCGTTACTCGCTGGGTCTCCTCGACTGGTGTCTTGATCAGGAAGTCCCGCTGCTCTACGCATCGAGCGCGGCAACCTACGGGGGTGGCAGCGTTTTCCGGGAAGAGCGGGCACACGAGGCACCGCTGAACGTCTATGGCTATTCGAAGTTCCTGTTCGACCAGGTGGTCCGGCAACGCCTTGCCGTCGCCGGTTCGTCCCACTCGCAGGTCGTCGGCTTCCGCTATTTCAACGTCTATGGTCCGCGCGAGTCGCACAAGGGGCGCATGGCTTCGGTCGCCTTCCACCATTTTCAGCAGTTCCGCAGCCAGGGCAAGGTCAAACTCTTCGAAGGCTGCGATGGCTATGCGGATGGCGAACAGCGACGCGATTTCGTGCATGTCGGCGATGTCACGAGCGTCAACCTGTTTTTCCTCGATCATCCGGAGAAATCAGGGATTTTCAATGTCGGCAGCGGTCGCGCACAGCCCTTCAACGATCTGGCGATGGCCAGCGTCAATGGCTGCCGGGCCTTGTCCGGCGAGGCAGCGCTGCCGCTCGCCGAACTGGTGCAGCAAGGTCTGATCGAATACATCCCATTCCCGGCGGATCTCAAGGGCAAGTACCAGAGTTTCACCGAGGCCGACCTAACCAGGCTGCGCAAGGCAGGTTATGATGCCCCGTTTGCCAGCGTCGAGGAAGGCGTTGGACAATATGTTAACTGGCTGAACGAGCATGCATAAGACCCTTGAAGACTACGTCGGCGAAACGCCGCTGGTGCGTTTGCAGCGTATACCGGGGACCGCCAACGACGCTCGCGGTAATCTCGTTCTGGCCAAGCTGGAAGGCAACAACCCGGCCGGCTCGGTCAAGGATCGGCCGGCGCTGTCGATGATCGCGCGTGCCGAACAGCGTGGCGATATTAAACCGGGAGACACCCTGATCGAGGCCACTTCGGGCAATACCGGCATCGCCCTGGCCATGGCGGCGGCGGTGCGCGGCTATCGGATGATTCTGGTGATGCCGGAAAATCAGAGCGTCGAACGCCGGCAGACGATGCGCGCTTTTGGCGCCGAACTGGTGCTGGTGCCCAGGGATGGCGGCATGGAATTGGCGCGCGACGTCGCCGAGGGCCTGCGCAACGAAGGCCGCGGCATCATCCTCGATCAGTTTGCCAATCCGGATAACCCGCTGGCGCACTACGAAGGGACCGGTCCCGAGCTGTGGCGCCAGACTGCGGGGCGAATCACCCATTTCGTGAGCAGCATGGGCACCACCGGAACGATCATGGGGGTGTCACGCTACCTCAAGGAACAGAACCCCGGCATCTGCATCGTCGGTTGCCAGCCCGAGGACGGTTCGCAGATCCCCGGTATCCGCAAATGGCCGGAAGCCTATCTGCCGAAGATCTTCGACCGCTCGCGTGTCGATCGGGTCGAATCGGTCGGGCAGAGCGAGGCCGAAGAAATGACCCGCCGCCTGGCACGCGAAGAAGGCATTTTCGCCGGCATCTCGTCGGGTGGCGCGCTGGTCGTCGCCTTGCGGGTCGCCAGCGAAGTCGAGAATGCGACGATCGTCAGCATCGTTTGCGATCGTGGGGATCGCTATCTGTCGACCGGGGTCTTTCCCGCTTGAATGCATGAGGCCGGTTCTCGCCTTCGACATCGAAACCCTCCCGGATGTCGGGGGCTTGCGCCGCCTGCATGGCCTCGATGCAACGCTTTCCGACGACGAGGTTGCGGAACTCGCCTTTCAGCAGCGCCGCGCGGCCAGCGGCAACGACTTCCTGCCGCTGCACCTGCAACGCGTCGCGGTGATCTCCTGCGTTCTCAGGTTCGGCAAGGATTTCCGCGTGTGGTCGCTGGCTGAACCCGAGCAGGGCGAGGCTGAAATCATTCAACGCTTCTTCGACGGCATCGAAAAGTTCACGCCGCAGATCGTGTCCTGGAACGGCGGGGGTTTTGACCTGCCGGTGTTGCACTATCGCGGCCTGATGCACGGGGTGGTCGCGCCGCGATATTGGGACCTCGGTGACGGCGACTACTCCGACAGCCGTGAATTCAAATGGAACAACTACATCAGCCGCTATCACACGCGCCACCTGGATCTGATGGACCTGCTGGCGATGTATCAGCCGCGCGCCAGCGTGCCGCTCGACGAGTTGGCCAGGCTGATCGGTTTTCCCGGCAAGCTCGGCATGGATGGCAGCAAGGTGTGGGGCGCATGGCAGGCGGGCCGAAGCGCTGAAATCCGCGATTACTGCGAGACCGACGCACTCAACACCTATCTGGTTTCGGTGTGCTTTCGCCGCATGCGCGGTGAAATGGCGCGTATCGAGTATGAAAATGAGATGGCCTTCGTACGTGCTGAACTGGCGCGGATCGACAAACCGCACTGGCGGGAATTCCTGGCTGCCTGGCAGTAGTGTGTGGCTGTTCGCTGGTGCCAGCTCCTCGCCGTCAGCGGGGCTGCTCAGAGATCAGGCAAGGTCAAGGAAAAACCACGAAATGATTTTTCGCCTGGCCCGGTGTCCTTGCACTGGTTGCCGTCGTCGCTGAGCACATAGATCTCGTTTTTCCCAGTTGCTGCGAACAGCGCCTCCGGGTGCCTGTCGGCGAAGTCGATCTTCTTGACCCGTTGCGGCGAATCGGCGGCCTTGCCCGACCAGGTATAGAGAGCGAAACCCTTGCCGCTCTTCTTGTCGCCCAAGGGTCCGGCGATGATCACGAAACGGGAGTCGACAAAATCGATGCTGCGAATCCCTCGCTCGCCGAGATCGAGCGCAATCAGATCGCCAAAGACTGGCCTGGCTGCCTGGTCGATCACTGCTGCCGGATTCTTCAGGGGCAGCAGCAGCGCTTCCTTGCGTGCGGACAAGGGATTACGGAAGCCGATCAGGAGTTGCCCGTCCGGGGTTGCGGCCAGGCCCTCGATGTTCAGGCTGCCCGGCTTCTCGGGATCGATCGCCTGCTTGCTGGCCGTGCCGAGGACGGCAAACCTCGGATCGGCAGCGATGTCCTCGACAAGCCGGGGGTAAGGCGGCGTGGCCGCGCTGACCGTTGGTGGGGTAGCACCTACCAGCACGTCGGTGGCAAAGAATTGCCGCCGTTGCACCTTGACCTCGCCGTCCTGGTTGCGGGCGTGCGAGGAAATCCAGTAAATCTGGTTGCCGATGCGCGCGGCACCCTCGATGTCCGATTTCGTGGCCTTGGCCTTGGGCAGGCACTCGCCGCTGTTTCTGAGCAGCTCGACGCAGGCCACGGCGTCGGGTTTGCCGCGTTGGTAGATGGTCAGGACATGACGATCGTCGTCAGCGACGACGAAATGCCCTGCGCCGAGCCCGACGGCTGCGGAAGCATCGCAGAGGCCAAGGTAGCGGGTCTCTTCCGCATGGACTGCATGGACGGGCGCAGCCATCAGGAGGGTGTTCAGAAACAGGGCGGCGACACACGTCGGGCGGTTCATGGGTAGTAATCTCCTGGCAGGCACGGGGCCGAAAGTATAGTCCTGTTGCTCGGCGATACGGAGCGCTTCGCTACCTGGGAAGAGAAGTTCCGCTGGCTCAAGGGGCGCGCTCTGACTCTGTCGTACGGGTGTTCAAGCGCGATTTGGAAGATTTCGTGTGGCGCGAATCAGGGCAGCAAGTGTGGCCCCATCAGCCGATTGAACCCCCGATCCGCCATCTTCCGGAAACGCCGGGCTGCCCGGCGTCCAAAATTCGACCGATTCCGGATGCTCCTCGAAAAAGTCCGGGTCTGTGGTGACGCTGATACGTGGCGCTCCTGGCTGCGTCCAGAAGACCTCCTTCGTGCCAACCCGTTGGGCCTCGACACCGGGCGGCAGAAGCTTCGGGTGGTCCAGCAGGTGGCCGAGTTCTTCAAGCCCATAGGGGGCGGGCAGGCGCTCAGGCTGTTCGAGCGCGGCTTCGATGGCTTCGTCGATGTTGAAGGATTCTGCTGGAGCTTCACTGGCTGCCTGTTGAAGCTGACTGACGAGATTCGCCCTGGCCTGTTGCTGGTTCTCCGGTCTCATCAGGGCGACTTCGGCAATCCTGGCGGGCATCGCCGAGAGAATTGGTTGCAGCGGGCCGACGACCGAGGTGAAGAGGTTGATGCGCGATCTCAGCGCACGGTAGACGTCGGTCTCGACGGTGTCCTCGTACATCAGGTTCACGATCGCAATGCGTGGGAACTGCTGGCCCAGACGGTCGACGCGTCCAATGCGTTGCTCGATGCGCATCGGGTTCCAGGGCGAATCGAAATTGACCAGCGCGCCGCAGAACTGGAAGTTCAGGCCCTCTGCGGCAGCATCGGTGCACACCAGCACCTGCGCGTCTTGTCGCTTGAAGCGCCGTTTCGTTTCCTCGCGGGTCAGCCTTTTCCAACTGCCGTCGGGTTGTAGCCATTCGCCGCCGCGCCCCGAGTAGCAGAGAACCGAGAATCCCTGTGTCTTGAGAAAATCGCGCAGGTAATCGAGCGTGTCGGTGTATTGAGTGAACACGATCGCCTGCGGATAGGCGGGCAGCAGCGAGTCGTCCATGGCGTGATAGCGGCCTCGTTGCAGGGCCTGGAGCACCTCGGCGAGCCGCACGGCTTTGGTGTCTACCGGCAGTCTGCGCGCCTGCTCAAGCAAAGTCTCGATGTCGCCCTGTTCTTCGAGCTGCAACGCCGCCTGTTTCTGCCGGTCGACGGCCTCCTCGTCGGCAGCGTCACCGGACTCGTCGATGTCGTCTTCGGCGTCCTCGCTTGAGCGCAACTCATCGAAGGGCAAGCCGGCCTGTCCACGCACCACAGCCAGGCGCTCTTCGAGAGTCATCTTCAGGGCATGAAAACTGGAGGCCAGGCGTTTGCGATACGTCGTCATCACGAAGCCGACCGCCGTGCGCCGCTCCTCCTGGGCATTGTTGTAGGTCGTCGAGATGTAGGCTTCCAGCGCAGCGTAGACCGCAGCCTCTGCCGGCGCCATGTCGAGGAACTCGTCGACCACCTCGCGCGTGGCGATCGGGGTGCTGAGCAGGCCGCGCCGGTGATACTCCCGCAAGAGGCCGCGCGTGTGCCGTGAAACCAGTCCAGCCACCGGCGTGTGCGCACGCATGATGGCCACCGCGCTGCGGCGCTCTTCTGCGGAAAGCTGCCGCCTGGGTGTCGCGGCGGCGTCGCGCAGCGAGCGCAGAATGCGTTTCGCCTTGAGCAGACTTCGCTCAGGCGCTCGCCGCACGGCTGAATCGATCGACACCTCGCCAAAAGCGGCTTCGGCCGCGCGAAAGAGGGCAGCGAGGAACTCGAAATCCTCGTGCGACGGATTGCCGCTGCCCGACTTCCGAAAAAAATCCAGGAAGCCCTGACGGGACCAGGCCGGCGGCATGGCCAGCAGCGAAAGCAGGTCCCAGACCTCGACCGGATGCACCTGCATCGGTGTCGCGGTCAGCAGGAGCAAGCCGTCGGTACGCTCCTTGAGACGCTGCATCAGTTTCAGCAGAAGATTGGGCGGACCTTCCTGCGCGGCGCCCGGGCTCTTCCGTCGCGCATGGTGCGACTCGTCGAGAACGATGAGGTCCCACGGGTCGGCCGCTTCCAGCAGTTCGTGCTGGCGGTCGCGCCGGCGCATCAGGTGGCTGGAGACGATGACGAAAGGCTCGCGATGCCAGTCGTCGCGCGAGACTTCCTTTTCCGATTTCCCCCGCAGCAGCGGCGAGGGATACCAGTTCAGCCGCTTGCCGTCATAGATCGGCCAGTTGAGATTGAACTTCTCGCGCAATTCGGCTTGCCACTGCGTCATCACCGCCTTGGGCGCCATGATCAGGATGCGCTGCGCGCGCCCGGAAAGCCACGCGTAGCGCAGCAGGAGTCCGGCCTCGATGGTCTTGCCCAAGCCCACTTCATCGGCAATCAGCAGACGGGGCGGCCAATGGTCGAGCATGCGCTGAAAGGTCAGAATCTGATGCGGCCAGGGGGTCACGGCGCTGGTCGCTTCGGCGATACGCTCACCGCCTGCTTGCTGCGGTGCCGACCAGATCAGTTGCCACACCGCTTTCCGTCGTTCATCGATCGAAGAGGCCTGCGGCGTGCTTTTCCGTTTGACCGGCTCCTCTTCGGCCGTTGAGTCTGGAACAGCCTCGGCGCTGCGCGCCCGCCTGATCCGTTCCGGTTCGCACTCTGATCCTTCTTCATCGCGCGGCAGGAAGCGCAGCAGCTCTTCGCGCACCGCCGCCGGTACGTCGAGCACGCGTGCGCGCCTGGCGCGGTCGGCCCAGAGCAGGGTAAAGCTCTTCTCTTCCGCGTCCACGTGCCCGGCGCCGCCATCCCAGTCGCAGAAGACATGAAAACTCTCCCAGTTGTGCAGCCAGCCGTAGGCGGTTTCGTTCACGCTGCCGGCGAAAGCCAGCCTGGCGCCGGTCTTGTCTTCGAGGATGCCGGCCTTCTCGTGGAAAATGGCCTGCGTGGCTACCGGGTTGCGATCGTCGTCGCAGGGAACGGCGACCTTGATTTCCAGGTAACCCCTGGCCACCATCCACGCCAACAGTTCCAGCGCCTGCTGTTCCCTTGGCGAGCTGCCGGCGAGCGGCATCGTCAACAACCTGCCTTCGACGGTGTCCTTCAGGGACTGGCCGTGCTCGATGGCCGCAACCTCGGGCTCATCGAGCGTACAACCGACCACCAGGCGCATCCGGCCGTTGTTCAGCACCAGACCTTCCAGGCCGCGCGCCGCAATCGCCAGCGCGGTCGCCGTGAAATAGCCGGTGGTCCGATCGTAGCGTTGCGCACAGGCGAGTGCGCGCAGATAGAACTGCTCGATCAGCGAGCCGTGATCGTGGTCGTATTTGCTTTGCCAGTCGAAGTCGGTCAGCAAGGGCATGGTTCTGTTCGCTCAGACCGTCAATTCTTCCAGCTGCCAGAGTTTCAACTGCTGCGGCTCGGCCACCTTCTCGGCAAGCGCCAGGCGGCGCAGGTTTTCCAGGGCATCGAAGTCGGCGCCGGCGCCCCTGGC
Organism: Accumulibacter sp.; assembly: GCF_036625275.1. Taxonomy (GTDB): domain Bacteria; phylum Pseudomonadota; class Gammaproteobacteria; order Burkholderiales; family Rhodocyclaceae; genus Accumulibacter. Next base: position 3,410 of record NZ_JAZKUD010000049.1, on the reverse strand, counting down.
GGCTTCGGGAAGGTCGAAGCCACTCCAGATCGTCCCCACCGGCAGGACTTCCAGCACCGCTTCGAGCGCGGTGAGGAAGGCCGGTTCGACGGCGAGCCCGTGTTTCGCGAGCAGCTCGTTGGCGGATTCGAGCGATGCCGTGCGGGCGGTCCTGGCCAACTGATGCAGGGCGTCCATCATCGAGTCGCGACCATCGGGCAGGCCGAGTGAGCCTTTGGCGGCACGGGTGACGCTGTCCCAGAGGACGAGGTCAGCGCCCTTCTTCTCGGCCAGTCGGCCGACTACGTCACGATCGAGGTCCACGCCGCACACCTTGGCGAGTTTGTTGGCCTCATCGAACGGGAAGATCGGCGCTTCGAAGGCGTCCCATGCGAGTACGAACCAGCTCGTCAGGTTGTCGAGTTCGACATTGCGGCGAACGTGCGCAAGCTGCGAGAGCCGCCATTGCTTCACCTCGGTGCGCGCGGCGACGAGTGCGTCTTCCGGCGTGACGGCGAAGGGGTCGTAGGCCTCGTCGAACATCTCCGCCTGACGGCGCTTGCGGCGCGCCTGCTCGATGTCCTGCCGCGGGGTGCCACGCACCAGCGGCCAGGCCTGCGAGAACTCTTCGAGCGCCGGACCAAAGCAGGAGAGATAGAGATCGACACCGCGAATCCCGGCGGTCTGAAAAACGCCGATGCGTTCACGTACGGCGGCACGGACCTTGGGCTCCACGTCTTCCCAGTAGCGGGTGTCGGCACCCGGCTGCGCGAGCGGGCGGCAGACCAGGAAGACCGTCGAATTGGCGGCAGACTTGTCCTTGATGTGCAGGCTGCCTTCGGCCTCGGTATTGATCGGCCACGAGGCGGTGATCGCGAAACCCGCCTCCATCAGTCCCTTGGTCAGGGCATCCCAGGCCCCCGTCGCCTTGTGGGTGAACATCAGCGTCATGATGCCGTCCGGCTTCAGCACCCGGCGCATCTCGGTGAAGATGGCCGCCATGCGCTGCTGGTAGTCGCGGCCGGCCAGAGCCTTGGCGCCCTTTTCGCCCTTGAACTTGGCCGGGTTGGCGACCGCTTCGTTTTCCTTGTCGGTCAGCGCGCGACGGAACAATTCCGGATAGATGTAGCCGGCGGTGCGCTTGAGCCAGACATAGAAGAAATCAGACAGCTCGGCATACATCACGTTGTCGTAGTACGGCGGGTCCATCACCACCGCGTCGATGCTGGCATCGGCAATGTGGTCGAGGCTGTCGCCGGATTTGCAAGTGAGGGTGACGGGGGGAGGGATGAACGCCGGCGCGCCGTCAAAGTTGAACTTGCGCTGAGGACTCGCCGTGGCGCCGGCGTCGGGACGGGTGAGCGCGACCAGCTCAGCAATGCATTTCGCCGTTTGCTCGATCGCCCAGTCGTAGCCAAGGCCGACGATCAGTGGGGCCATTTCGGCGTACGACCACTTGAAAGCGAAGTCGTGACGATCGAAAGTGTTGACCATCACCTCGCGATTGACGTGCCAACGCGACATGCGCGAGTTGTAGTCGCGAAGCTTGTCGAGCGAAAAGGAGAGATAGCAGAAGGCCGCCGCCGTGCATTCAGTCCACCGGCCCGTTGCTTTCTCCTCGTCGATCAGTTCGCGGAACACTTCGACGGCAGTGCCGTGGCCCAAAAGCTGCCGTGGAGAGAACAGATCGCGCCAGTGATTCATCCCGTATCGAATCGGCTCCTCGGTCTTGTGACCGGAGGCAATGGGCTCTGTCGGGACCATATCCAGTGCCTCCCAGTCGGGAAGCTTCTCTGCCAAGGCCTCGGCCACTGCTTGCGAGACGTCGTCTTCCGGACGGGGAGCGCGGTAACCCCGTACCCACTTTTCCTTGGGCTTGCCAGCTTTCGTGTGGCCGGTGATCACCATTTTCTTGAAGACCACGGTGTAGATCTGTTCACCCATGCGTCCCGCCTGCGCTTCGGCTTTGATATGGTCACCGGAAATCAATCGCCCGCAGTCGTCGAAAGGGCAGGTGGCGTCACCACCGGAGACGGTGCCTGGCGAATGCGCCTTGGCGGTGCTGACGATTTCGAAACGCAAGTGGCGGGCCTTGTCCCCAGGCCCCTTGCCCTTCTCCGGCAGCAGGCGCACCCCAGTACCATCCGGGGCCAGGCGCCAGTTGGGCGAGAGCGGGACAAGACCCTCGCAGTGAGGGCAGCGGATCGTTCGCGCCCAGATATAGGCGTCTGGACGCACGTTCTCGCCCGGTTCGTCAGGATAAGCAAACGCAAGTCGCTCCCTTGCTCGATCTGCCAATGACTTTCCGATACGAAGGACCTCAGAGCGTACCGCGGTGCCGTGCTTTATCGGGATTGCAATCGTTGCCCGCTCAATGAGGGTCGCGACGGGGTTGAGATCATTGCCGAACGTATTCAGCCCAAGTCGAGCACTCTCAAAAGGGATGCTGCCCCCGCCCGCCGTTGGATCAAGAACGGTTGGTGAAATCATGCCAAAGCGGGACATTTCTGCGAAAAACCAGCGACGCTCCACATCGGTTGGCAAGTAGGAGAAGGCACGGGAATAACCGTAAGCATCGGCTCCCAGTCGAACGCCATCACGGGTGGCCTTCTGGATGCGTCTCTTTGAGGCTACCGGGTCTCCATGTATCCCCAGCATATGCAGAAACTTGCCATGGTCTGCATCCTCCGGCAGCAGTGATGCGAGGATGGCCGCCCGAGAAGCCACCAAGGGTCGACGTGCCCACCACACGTGCAGACGGTTGGGTGCGGGAAATGGCGTCATCGGCGTCCGTTCGCGCAGACTTTCGATGCCAAGCGCCGCAATCGGTAGCCACGCTTCAATCAGCCGGCGGGTCATTACACGCTCCCTTCGCAAATTTTGGTGCATGATGCCCAATCCCTTCCGGCTGACCGGTAATCAGCAAGCTGGCCGTATCGCAGAAGACTTCGGGTATTGCCGACCTTGTCCTGCGCAGCGCCACCCAGCTTCACGGAGAACCCAAAACGCCCGCCAGGTCGCGCCCCCCGTAGGCCACGCGCTCAATCCGCACCACCTTACCGACGATCCGGAAGAGAATGGCATAGCCTCCGACATTGGCGACGCGCGCCTCGTCGCCAATGTCGGGACGGAGTTGGTAGATCCGCGGCTGGCGTTTGATTTCCTGGAATTTTGCACGGATATCCTGTATGAATGTGACGGCACGCTGTGGATTGTCCTGGGCGATATAGGCAGCAATGTCGTCCAGATCGCCCTCGATGAAGTGCGAGAGCTCCAGCCGCATCACTTCGCCGTGCCTGCAGCCTCGGCGATCGCCTGATACTTGCGCTCCAGGCGGTTGAGCACCTCGTCGGCCGCAACCCCCGGTGCCCCGTCATTGATTGCCTCTTGCCAGATCTGACGCAGCTCGGCGATCCCCTGTTGACGCACGT
>NZ_JAZKUD010000048.1:0-32928 GCF_036625275.1 Accumulibacter sp. | reverse complement strand
GCCAGATCCTGCGCTTTGGCCACCAATTCCGTATCGACCCGCCTCGGTCTGGCCATGCGATGCCTCCGTCGAGGCCGACAGATTCAAGCATGCCATAGTTCGTCTCATCTTGAAAGCTACTTGGAATTATATGGGGACGCCTTGTCTCGCCACCAACTGTCCCGTCGCCAAAAAACCTACACTTGTAAGGGGGAGAGCGTGGGTAAGGCGGCTGCGTCCGGAAAAAGGAGCGTGAAAAACACCTTGCGTGCACGCCCTGATGGTCAGCACTACATCGATTGCGTTGAGATGCGGCATTCGTGCAGTGCGAGCCTGATCCTGTTTGTGCTGAATATGCAGTCTGCAGGGAAGCCCTGAAGCGCGCCTGAGCGACCAAGACGTGCTGTCGATAGCGCTTACTTCCCTGTCTGTATCCGGCAAGCCAGCGACTGCAGATAGTGCTTGCCGTCCGCACTTTCCACGATCACTGCTACGCCAGCGTTTTCCGGGCGCACATCGGGTCGGCGAAAGGTATGGCTGCTGGTTGTGGGGCCGCTGCTGCGCAGCGGAATCGGGCCTATCCACTCACGAACGACGAAGTCGTGCTGTAGTCTCCGGCCGGAGTTCTCGCCAGCGGCTACTTGCGAGCTGAGCCCGTTCTCGTACAGCGCCAGATAGGCCACTGCAGGTATGCCGGCAGCGATTGGCAGCAGCATATTTTCGATCTGCATGTCGATCGCCCCATCGTCCCGCCGGAGCACTCGGAGTTGCAGATCGGCGCCAGCGGCACCGGCAGCCCCTTGCAGAGCCAATTCGCCCGGCACCCGTGCCTGCCGCCACGATTTCGAATCGCGACCGTTGACGACGGTCTGCGGCGTATAAGCGAACTGGCCGCGATTGGCCCGCACGCGTGCCTGCTGACGCGCGGTGTAGGCCGGCGAGCCAAAGCGGTCCCGCCAGCCGATGTAGTCCCAGTAATCCACATGGAAAGCCAGCGCCACGATGGCAGGCGAGTTGCCTGTTCGTCCAACGAAGCCGGAAAGCCAGCGGTCTGCCGGTGGGCAGCTATTGCATCCCTCCGAGGTATAAAGCTCGATCAGTGTCGAGCGGTCGGCCCCGCTTCTAGCCAGGCAAGCGGCCGTACCGCCAATGGCAGGCAAGCTCAACAGCGAACTGGACAAGGTACTGGCGGCGAGAAAGTGGTTCAAACGCATGGCAATCCTCCGGTGTCAGCCATTAGTCGTATGCAATCGCGAATCCTTAATGTGAAAATCACGTCAGCGACTCAGAAATCTCCCGTCCTCACTTGCGGGAACGAAGGCGGGGTTTCGCGGCGCGCTGCTGTGCGCCGCCGTAGCCGGCCCGCGATGCAGTGTGGGCCGTGGGAGAGGGAAACGGCCATGGTTTTCATGATCAGGGCAAAGACGGTGAGTTTCGCCCGGACACCGCCGAAATCATGGCCCACGTCGCCGCCGCTCACCTGATGCTTCGGCGGCTGGCATGGTTTTTTAATCGGCAGCAGCCACTGACACAGAGGTAATCCAAGATGGAGAATGCGATTCTGGTCTGGTTCAGGCGTGATCTGCGGGATTTTGGTCACGCGGCGCTCTGCGAAGCGCTGCGGCGTGGACGCCGCGTCTATTGCGCTTTCGTCTTCGACCGCGAGATCCTTGACGCGCTGGAGCAGCGCTGCGATCGCCGCGTCGAGTTCATTCGCGAGTCACTGGTCGAACTGGATCGGGCGCTGCGCGTCCGCGGCGGCGCCCTGATCGTACGCCATGGCTGGCCGGTCAGCGAGATTCCGAGCCTGGCCAAGGCGCTGGCCGTGACTGCGGTGTTTACCAATCGCGATTACGAACCGCAGGCGAAGAAACGCGATGCCGCGGTCAGGGCGGCCTTGCAGGCGAACGGGATTGCCTTCGAGTCGTTCAAGGATCAGGCGCTGCTCGACGGCGACGAAGTGCTGACCCAGGCCGGGCGGCCCTACACCGTGTTCACGCCTTACAGGAAAGCCTGGCTGAAGCGTCTCGGCGACGATGACTGGCAGCCCTACGCCGCCGGAGACGGGAGGCTGGCCGCGCTGCCGGGCGCCGGCGGTGTGCCGACGCTGGCGGAAATCGGCTTTACCGGCAGCGATCTGCGAGCGCTGGGCATCGTGCCGGGAATGTCCGGCGGCCGGCAGCTCCTGGCCGATTTTCGTTTGCGGATCGCGCGCTACCACCAGCAGCGTGATTTTCCGGCGCTGCAAGGAGGCTCGCATCTCTCGGTTCATCTACGCTTCGGGACCGTCTCGATTCGCGATCTGGTGGCTCAGGCGATCACTGCCGGCGCCTTGGGCGACGGTGCCGAAGGAGCGGCGACCTGGCTTTCCGAACTCATCTGGCGCGACTTCTATTTCATGATTCTGGACCGTTTTCCGCAGGTCTGCGAACGCGCGTTCAAGCCGGCGTACGACGCGATTCGCTGGGAACAGGGGCCAGCGGCGGACGCGGCCTTTGCCGCCTGGTGCGCAGGACGTACCGGATATCCGCTGGTCGATGCGGCGATACGGCAGCTCAACGGTACGGGCTACATGCATAACCGCCTGCGCATGCTGACCGCTTCATTTCTGACCAAGGATCTGGGGATCGACTGGCGGCGCGGTGAGGCCTACTTTGCACGCCAGCTCAACGATTTCGATCTGTCGGCCAACAACGGAGGCTGGCAATGGGTAGCGTCCAGCGGCTGCGATGCCCAACCCTATTTCCGCCTCTTCAACCCGGTCACACAATCGCAGCGCTTTGACCCTGCCGGCAGTTTCATTCGCCGCTACCTGCCCGAGCTGGCCGCTGTTCCCGACCGGTTCCTGCATGCACCATGGCGGATGAGTCTGTCCGAGCAGGAAGCCTGTGGCGTGCGCATTGGACGCGATTTCCCGGCGCCGCTGGTCGAGCACGCGCAGGCGCGGCTGCGGACCCTGCAACGCTACAGCGTGGTCAAGCCTGGCGCTGCTCCCTGACGTGTCCGGCTACCAGGCGCAGCAACTCCTCTTCCTGATAGGGCTTGCCGAGGTAGTGATTAACCCCCAGCTCGATGGCGTATTGGCGATGTTTATCTGCAGTTCGCGAGGTGATCATGATGATCGGAACCGTTCCCAGGCGTTTGTCGGCACGCACGTTGCGGGTGAACTCGAAGCCGTCCATGCGCGGCATTTCAATGTCGACCAGCAGTACGTCCGGGACCAGCGCGACCAGTTGTTCAAGCGCATCGACGCCGTCCTTGGCGGTCATCACCTGGTAGCCTTCACGTGCCAGCAGACGACTGGTGATCTTGCGCACGGTCAGCGAATCGTCCACGATCATGATCGTCGGCAAGGTGGCGGTGACGCTGTCGGTGGCGACCGGTTGACGAACCGTTGGTACCGGCGAGACTGCGCTCGCCGTGCGATCGCGGCTGGCCAGGGCAATCGGGTTCAGGATCAGCACCACCTGGCCATTACCGAGAACCGTTGCACCGTCGACGCCGATCACCCGCGCCAGTTGGGGGCCGATGTTCTTGACGACGACTTCCTGATTGCCCAGCAGCTCGTCGACCTGCATCGCGATTCGCTTGCTGCCGCTGCGTAGCAGCAGGACCCAGTACTGGGAATGCCTTTCCGGTAGCGCGCGGGTCTCGCCGAGAAGGTGAGGCAGGTAGCTGAACGGATAATGATTTCCGGTCCAGACGGCCTCTTTGGCTTCACGAATCCGGGTCAGCATCTGCTCCTTGAGATCGAGCACCTGCTCGATCATGGCCGACGGGATCGCATACTGCCGGTTGCTGGAACGTACCAGCAAGGCCTTGGTGACCGCCAGGGTGAGCGGCAGGTAAAGGCGGAACGTCGTTCCCTGGCCCGGAGTCGAGAGCACCTCAATGCGGCCGCCCAGGCTGTTCACTTCGCTTTTCAGCACGTCCATTCCGATGCCACGCCCGGAGAGGCGTGACACCTCGCTGGCCGTCGATATTCCCGGCGCAAAAATCAGATCCACCACGCGCGCCGGATCACGGGCTTCGTCCTCGGTCAACAGGCCAGCCTGCAGACCGCGCGTGCGCAGTCGGTCGAGATCGAGGCCGGCGCCGTCATCAGCAAAGGAGAGAATGATCTCGTTGCCTTCCTGTGCCAGCTTCAACGAGATTTCGCCAATCTCGGGCTTGCCCTTGGCCCGCCGCGTGGGTGCGTCTTCGAGGCCATGCACGATGGCGTTGCGCAGCATGTGTTCAAGCGGCGCGACCATTTTTTCGAGAACCGTCCGGTCGAGTTCGAGTTGGGCGCCCTGGATTTCCAGGTTCGCCCGTTTGCCAATCTCCTTGCCGGCTTGCCGGACAATCCGGTACAGACGATCGGCAATGCTGACGAACGGTACCATGCGCACCGACATCAATTCCTGTTGCACTTCGCGGTTCAGACGCGCCTGTGCGACGATGGCTGCGTTGGCGTCGTCAAGATTCTTGAGCAGATTCTGCTGCACCGTGGCGACGTCGTTGACTGATTCGGCCATCATCCGCGTCAGCTCCTGGAAGCGCGTGAAGCGGTCGAATTCCAGGGGGTCGAAATCGGCATGCAGTTCAGCGCTCTGACCAGCCCGTGACTGCATCTGCAGTTCGGCCTGGATCTCGATGTCGCGCAACTGCCGACGCAGACGGATGACATTCTCGGTCAGGTCGAGCAGCGATCCCTTGATGGCTCGCATTTCGCCTTCAATCCGCGAGCGGGCGATCGACAATTCACCGGCTTCGTTGACCAGCCGGTCAATCAAGTCAGCTCGCACCCGTAGGGTGGCACGCTGTGCAGCGACTTCGCTGTCGACTTCCTGCGGGCTGGCTGTCGTCCCCTGTTCGACGGCCAAGGCGGAGCTTTCGGCCGCATGCTCGGCCGCCAGTTCCGACGCTGCCGTGTCGGATATCTCGATCGGTGCGTCTGCAGACTCGCCGTGCTGCAATCGCTCGACGATCTGCACAATCACGTCGAAGGCATTGTCGATGTCGTCGATCAGGTGCAGTGGTGCACTGCTTGTCTCCTGCGCCTCCTGCATGCGCGTTTCAATGGCGTGCGTGAGTTCGCCAAGGTTCATCGCGCCGGCCATGCGCGCACTCCCTTTGAGCGTATGGAAGAGGCGCGCCAGCCGGCGCACGACCTCGCCATCAGAGGGATTATTGCGCCAGGCGTGTAACTGCGTGGCAATGTTCTGATTGAGATCCAGCGCTTCCTCAAGAAACAGGGGCAGCAGTTGCTCGTCAAGTTCGTCATGCAATTGCGGTGCTTCGATCGCAGTAGCCGGCGGGCTATCGGCAGGCACCGCTGCGGCATCCTTCGCACCCTTCCCGGAGACAAGCCGTTCCGGCTTGTCAGTCGTGACCGGCACCTCCGGTTTTTCGACAGCCAGATCCGGGTAGAGCGTGTCGAGTATCTCGACCAGAGTGGGCGCTGCTTCAGGCTGGTGTTGGCGACCCACATCCGAGAGCATCAAGGCAAGGGCGCCGATTGCCTGCTCGATGCAGGCAAATGCTTCGAGGCTGTCGGGATGTTCGGCGTGATTGCGGCGCAACAGCGCCAGTTCGAGTGCGTGCGCCAGATCCTTGACCGCCTCAATGCCGACGGTTCCGGCGATGCCGGCAAGGGTGTGCGCCGCTCGGTACATTTCGTGCGTTGTCGGGGCGGACTGGTCTTTTTCGAGAACTGCGAACTCGCGCTGCAAGGTGGCCAGATGAGCACCCGCTTCTTGGTTGAAGATTTCGGCCAGTTCCCGGTCGATCGAAAGCTGTACGCGAGGGGGCTGTACAACGGCGGTGACCTGAGGCAAGGCGCCGGCGCCTGCTTCCTCTGGAATGGCGGCTGTGGTCGCCGCCGGGTGTTCGCTCGGCGGCGCTTCGGCCTCGCCTGGCAGCACCGACAGGAAGCCGACCTCACTGCCGTCGCGAAGGGAATTGGCCAAAGCGACCATTTCCGTCACGTCAGGAGCATGGCCGCGCCTGGTCTTGAGATGCTCGACCCACGCAAGAAAAACCCGGTAAGCCTGTCCGAGCAGGTCGAAGAGGGTTGGCGTGACTTCCTGTTCCTGCCTTAACCAGAGGTTGAGAACCTGTTCAATCGACCACGCCGCTTCTCCGAAATCCTTGAGTCCGACCATGCGGCCGCTGCCCTTGAGGGTGTGCGCGGAACGACGGATGGCCGTCAGCAGCTCAGTGTCGTGCGGTTGCTCGTGCAGCAGACGCAAGTGTTCATGAATACTGGCCAGGACCTCGTCGGCTTCGTCAAGAAAGATCTCGACCAGCTCGGCGTCGACTTCTTCGGCGCTGGCCTGTGCGAGCTGGATGGTTTCTGCTGAGGGCGGGGGGGCTTCCGGCGTCTGCGGCTTGAGCGTTGCCATGGCCGCGTCAATCTGCTGCGCGGCATCGCCGCCGCCAGCCAGCGCCGACAGCACATGTTTGGTTTGCTGTCCGAGTTGCTTGTCGGCAATCAGATCGGCATCCTTTTGCAGTGCCGTCAGATTTTGCCGGACCTCCTGGCGCAGCCCGGCATCGCTGGGCTGCTCCTTGAGGGCCACCAGCAAGGCGTGCGTATCGCGTTTTTGCTGCTCCAGCTCCTGTTCGACGCTTGCTGCCGTGTCGTCCTGCTTGCGGGCTGCGGCCGCCTGCATCTTGTTGACGAATGTCGCGAAATCGGTCGTGCCGTGCTGCATGGCATCGACAAAGAAACCGACCAGCGAGAGTTGCTCGGCGACGTTTTCAAAGTCGGCCACCTGCGGGACATAGTCCGCTTCAGAGAAGGTTGCGATGTCTTTCGCACACCGCTTCAGAACGGCTACAGCATCATCGTGGCGCATCATGGTCAGCGCACCGATGACCTGTCGTAGCGGAGTCTCCAGTCCGTTCAGATCGGCACGTTTCCCGGCATCGCGGAAAAAGCCATCGAGGACCTGTTCGATTTGTGCGAGGTTGCTGGTGATCTCCCGGGCGACCTGGCCAACGACCATTTTTTCCTGTGCCAGGCGCGACATTTCGTCGAGCGACGGCAACTCCGATTCCGGGCGCGGTGGCGTGCCGGCAATACAGCCCTGGATCCGGTCGACCATCACATTTACCTGGTGCGCGAAACTGCTGTCCAGGTACTGGATGTTTTCCTGCGCGTTCTGTGCGAGCAGGATGGCCGTCGCGGTTTCCATGGCTAGGGCTTCGGTATGGCGCGACGGGTTTTGCGTCAGCAGGCCGGCCACCTCGGCAATGGCCTGCACCAGACGACGATAGTCGGCGTGACCCAGTTCTTCGACCAAGGCCAACAGCGTATTGGTATGGGTCCTGAACAGCGGCAGAACCTGCATGGTGCCGGCGCAGAACCGGCTCCAGGCCTCTTCGGTGGCGGCAATCGCTTCGCGCAAACGACGGCGGACGGACTCCATGGCGACCGGAGCTGCGCTGGCAATGCCTGGCATCAATGCGGCCAACTGGTAAGCATCCTGGACCCGGCGTACGAGAGCGTTGTCGCTGTTGGCCTTGCCGACCAGATACAGCGCATCGCGCATCAGGCGTTCAGCGACATTGCTCGAACCTTCGAGGAGCCGGCGAGTCTGCAGATCGATGCGACTGCAGAGTTGCCGGGCATCCGCATCTGCCGGCAAGGTATGTTCGCCCAGAGCGCTCAGGAAGGCCGTGGCGACCCACCAGAACGAGCGTGCCGACGCGGTCTTCTGGAGGGCAGCAATCCGTTTGACGGCGTGGAGCATTTCGTCTATGCCCTGGACGTCCTGGGGTGCGCGCAACCACGACAGCAGGCCATGCTGGAAGTGTGCGCGCTGCTGATGGAGGCGATGCTCAAATTCACCGCGGCGAAGTTTTGGCGCCGAGCCGGTCAGTGGCGGCGGGACGCTGAGGTCGGGGAAGAACAGATCGGTTGGGAAGACACGTTCGAGTCCGCGTGCCGACTGCACTTCACGGTACAACGGCAATAGCCGGAGTGGCTGGTTCGGTTGGCCGCTGATCAGGTCATCGAGGTAGTGGCGAAGCGCTGCCAGTGCGCCTTGTACGAGTTTGACAGCAGTTGGGGCAGCGGGGCGCTCCTGCAGTTCGATGGCCTCCAGCAGCGACTCCAGTGCTTCGGCAAACTGGGTTACACCATCCAGACCGATGATCGTCAGGGCGCCCTGCACCTGGTGCAAATGGGTGCGGCAAAATCTGATTTGCGTGAGGTCGCCGCCGTTCCCGTCGACAGCGCTCGCGGTAAACTGTTGCAACGCCGCGTCGCCTCGCTCGAGGGCGAGGTCGATTTCGCTCTTGACCCAGGTCAGCGGGCCGATATCGAAGTCCGTCGGAGCATTCATCTAGATTTCAGGACACCTTGAAGCCGGCGACCGACCCCTTGAGCTCGGTCGCCAGACCAGCCAGTTCGCCGATTGCCGTGGCCGTTTTTTCCGTTCCTGCGGTGGTCTGTCCGGTGACCAGCAATATTTCCTGCATTTTCCGGGCCACCTTGGTTGCCGAGTCGGCCGCCTGGCGGGTTGCTCCCGAGATGTTCTCAATCAACGCCGTCAACGTCCTTGAAACCTCGCCAATTTCGGCCAGCGCCTGGCCAGCCGCATCGGAAAGCCGGGCCCCTTCGACGACCCCGCGGGTGGATTCCTCCATCGCCGAGACCGTATCCTGGGTGTCGGTCTGGATGGTTCTGACGATGGCTCCAATCTGTTTGGTCGCCTCGCCCGAACGCTCGGCCAGGCGTTGCACCTCCTCGGCCACGACCGTGAAGCCGCGTCCTGCTTCCCCGGCAGAAGCGGCCTGAATGGCGGCATTGAGCGCCAGTACGTTGGTCTGCTCGGTGATGTCCGAAATGAGTTCGACGATCTCGCCGATTTCCTGGGATGACTCACCGAGACGCTTGATTCGTTTCGAAGTTTCCTGGATCTGCTCGCGGATCTTGTTCATGCCCTTGATCGAGTCTTCCACCGCCTGCGCACCTTTGCCGGCAGCCGCCAGTGACTGGCGCGCCACCGTCGCCGATTGCTTCGCATCACCGGACACATTGGTCATCGAGCTGGCCACGGTCAGTACCGACTGGCCGGCAGCCTTGATCTCGGCGGCCTGGCGCTCAGCGGCAGCGAGCAATTCGGTGGAGGTCTGTTGGGCCATTTCGGTCGCTTGCGTCACCCGCCCGGCTGCATCATTGATGCGGCCGACGAGTACCCGCAGTTCCTCGATCGTATAGTTGATCGAATCGGCGATGGCGCCGGTGATGTCCTCGGATACCGTTGCGGTCACCGTCAGGTCGCCATCGGCGAGGTCGCCGAGTTCGTTCATCAGCCGCAGGATGGCATCCTGATTCTGGCGGTTGAGCAACTCGGTTTCCTGGCGGCGTTGTTCGGCTTGTTCGGTTTGACGCTGGCTCTCCGCGAGGTAGGTTTTGCCCAGCAGAAACACCAGCGAGATGGCGAGCAGGATCAGAATCAGCAGCGCCATGCCATAAGCGGTACGTTGCATGAAGCTGCCATGATAGGCCTGCGCCAGCTGGTAGGTGCCGTCAAGCAACTCTTCGCTGTCGCGGAAAATTTGCGAACCGGCCTGTTTGGCAATGATCAGTTTCTGCATGTTGCCGAGGATGCCACCCACGGCCTTACGATACTCGGCAAAGCTGCTATCGAGGGCGTTGAGCTTATGTCGGGTATCCGCATCCGTTGTTGCGGCGATGCGCAAGGTTTCACTCCCCTTGGTCAGCGCTTGTATGGTGTCGCGAAACGTGTTCGTATCCTTGCCCAGCAGAAAGGCGATTTCCGGGTCGATGGCATCGCCCAGCAGCAAAGCACTGGCGTTTTTCGCGATTCGCTGGGTCAGCATCACCAACAGGTTGGCAGCCGCAATCTCACGGACACTCGCGCTGCCCTGCAGCTTGAGGGCGGCGATCTGTTCGGAAAGTTCGAGCAACTGTGGATTCTTGTCGTTGATCGTGGCGACATCCTTGCCCAGCGAGACCAGGTTTTTCTCCATTTCGAGCAGGCGTGAAGCATTTTTGTCGGTCTTGTCCCAGATCTGGGTCAGTGTTTGCAACTGGCCCTGTACACTCCCTGGAGAAGGCGGCACACGCGTGCCTGCCAGTTCTCCACCCGTGGTCAAGCGCTCAAGGTAACTGGCGAAGCTGTCACGCGACTCGAGGAGTTGCTTGAAGGCGATCGTGTCACCCAGCAGCGCCAGGCTCGATGCCTTTGCCAGGCGCTGAGAAAGCATGCGCATCTCACCGGCGGTTGCGATGTAGGCCGTGTTATAGGCCGACTGACGGTCGTCGCGATAGGCGAGGACGGCAATCACCAGCATGACCAGCACCAGGCAGCCGCCGAGGATCTGAAGTTGCTTGACCACCGGAAAGCGGTTCAACAGCGGCAGCAAAAACGGAATCGTCCCTTTGCTCGCCGGTTCGCCGGGATCGATCACGGTACGAGCCACGAGGGTCTCGCTTGCCGCAGTAGTCATCCGGGACAGGAAAGCCGGTAGCTTGGGTTTGAACGTCATCTTGCTTCTCCGGTTACACTTTTTCGACAGCGTAAACACTACTTGTTGAAGATTTCATGGCACGCAGGCAGTTCAGGCGCCAATGTCCATGAACGTCTCGTCAGCCAGGAGTTCGCGCACTCTGAGTTTGTTCCAGCGACGTCCTTCGTTGTCCGAATAAGCTTCACGGGACCAGTCCGGCACGCCTGGAGCGACGGCCTCAGGAGTCAGGGCCTCGATATTGCGCAGGCCGATCATGCGCGTGACCAGCAAGGCTGCGTTGCTGCCATGGCGGGTTCCAATCAGGAGAAGTCGCGAGCTGGTATTCTGGGGCGTCGCTTCCTTGCCGAGGAAAGCGGAAAAATCGACGACCGAGTACAGATTGCCGCGAATGTTGGCGATCCCTGCGAACCAGGGTTTGGTCAGAGGAACCTTGGTCAAGGGAGGCAGCGGGATGATTTCGCCGGAGTCCGTCAGGTCGAGCAGCCAGTGGTCTGGACCCGCCTGAATGCCCAGCAGGCCAGCCGAGCTCTGAGTGCTGGTGCCGGTCAGGCGGGCCGCGAGGTAGGCCTGAAATTCATGTAGGCTGATCTTCTTGGCCATGCCCTGGTGATCTTCTAGAGCGCTGCAATCTTGGCCAGCAACTCTGGGCCGTTGATCGGTTTGACCAGATAATCCTGGGCTCCCTGGCGCAAGCCCCAGATCTTGTCCGTCTCCTGGCCTTTGGTCGTGCACACGATGACCGGAATGTTCCGGGTCGCCGGATCACGGGTCAGGGTTCGGGTGGCCTGGTAGCCGTTGAGGCCGGGCATCACCACGTCCATCAAGACAAGGTCCGGCAATTCACTTTTCGTTTTGGCAATGCCTTCTTCACCGCTCTCCGCGGTAATGACTTCATAACCATTGCCGGTCAATAGTGCTTTCAACACATGGCGTTCGGTCGGCGAATCGTCTACGACGAGGATTTTCTTGATGGTCATGGCTTCTCAGCTTCCGTGATGGCCTTTCAACGGGATGGGTTTCTTCAGTTTGCGGCCGGAGCAAAAGCCGCGACTGTTTGCAGCAGACTGTCTTTGGTGAAGGGCTTGGTCAGATAGTGGTCCGACCCGACCATGCGGCCACGTGCGCGGTCAAAAAGACCGTCTTTCGACGACAGCATGATTACTGGCGTGGTGCGGAAGCGCTGGTTCTTCTTGATCAAGGCACAGGTCTGGTAGCCGTCGAGGCGCGGCATCACAATATCGCAGAAGATCACGGCGGGCTGGTGATCGGCGACCTTGGCCAGCGCGTCGAAACCATCTTCTGCAAGCAGCACTTGACAGCCGGCCTGCACAAGAAATATTTCCGCGCTGCGCCGGATCGTATTGCTGTCATCGATGACCATGACCTTGACGCCGCGCAGGTTTGCCGCTTCAGCCAATTCTCTCCTCCAGAGTGTCCCGGATCGTTGTTTTAAGGAAGTTCCGGTTCCAGCTTGTTTTCGCGCCAGTAGCTACTATAACGCATTGTCTTCAAATTTCGACCATTTCAAAGTCTTCCTTGCGCGCTCCACATTCCGGACAAGTCCAGTTGATGGGGATATCCGCCCAGCGGGTTCCTGGTGCAATGCCTTCGTCCGGCAGGCCTTTGCGCTCTTCATAGATGAAGCCACAGGTCAGGCACATCCAGGTGTAATAGGGCTCATCGCTTGTTGTGTTCATGGTCTCGGTCAGTTTTTCGGTTAGAATCGGGTAGAAAATCCATGGATTCTAGCCAAACCTTTTCCATTCCGCCAAGATTTTGTCGACAGAAGCGCTTTGCCGACGCCGGTTTGCTGTCATGAACTCACGCGCCCTACCATTGCCGCCGCCCATTGTTCTCACCTTCGCCGCCAGCGATCCCTGTGGAGGTGCCGGGATGCAGGCCGACCTGATGACCCTGTCGTCGATTGGCTGTCATTCGCTGTCTGTGGTGACGGCACTGACTGTGCAGGATACCGTCGGCGTCAGCAGCATCCTGGCAGTCGATGCCGATTGCGTTGAGAATCAGGCGCGAACGCTTCTCGAAGACGTGCCGGTCGCCGCTTTCAAGATGGGTCTGCTGGGCAGCATCGAGAATATTGCGGTGATTGCTGAAATCCTGGCCGATTACCCCAACATCCCTCTGATCCTCGATCCCGTACTTGCCTCCGGGCGTGGCGATGAATTGGTCGACGAGGAAATGATCGCTGGCCTGTGCGAGTTGCTGATGCCGCTGACGACGATTCTGACACCCAATTCTCTCGAAGCGCGCCGCCTGCTTGACGGTGACATGGATGACGAGGGGGACGATGAACAGCGGACTCTGGTCGAATGTGCGCAGAGCCTGCTCGACCTGGGTTGCGAGTACGTGCTATTGACCGGCACCCATGAAAACACGGCACGCGTGGTCAACAGCCTGTATGGCCGGAGGCTTGGCCTGGTCCGCAGCGACCTCTGGGATCGCCTTCCCGGCAGCTACCACGGTTCGGGTTGTACGCTCGCCTCGGCGATTGCCGCCTATCTGGCGAAGGGCGGGTCAGTCGAGCAAGCGGTGGTGGCTGCCCAGGAATATACCTGGCAATCGCTGGCCGCCGGCTTTCGGCCGGGGATGGGTCAATTCATCCCGGATCGTTTCTTCCAGATTCGAGGCCATGGCGGGACTCTCCATGCCTGAAGCAGTCGGCAAAATCCTGCGCGGTCTTTATGCGGTCACGCCAGAAGGGCTCGCGCTGGACCCCTTGCTGACCCAGGTCGGATCTGCCCTGAAGGGGCGCGCGAGGCTCGTTCAGTATCGGGACAAGAGCCACGATGCTGCCCGGCGGGCCGCCACTGCGCGCGCGCTGCTGAGCCTCTGCAGAGAGTTTGGCGCACGCTTGCTGATCAATGACGATCTCCCACTGGCGCTGGCAGTCAATGCCGACGGCGTGCATCTCGGGGCCGCCGACGGTGATCTGCGGGCGGCTCGGCAGGCGCTTGGTGCCGGCGCCTTGCTCGGTGCCTCGTGTTATGCCGATTTCGATCGGGCGCGTGCAGCCGTGTCGGCGGGTGCCGATTATGTTGCTTTTGGAGCGGTCTATCCCTCTGCGACCAAGCCGCAGGCCGAGCCTGCGCCGTGGTCGCTGTTCACCCGTTGCCGCAGCGAACTCAAGGTTCCGGCCTGTGCCATCGGTGGCATTACGGTGGACCGGGCCAGACCCTTGCTTGCCGCCGGTGCCGACCTGCTGGCGGTGATCGGTGACTTGTTTGAAGCGCCTGACGTGGCGGCGCGCGCGGCAGCCTATCAACAACTTTTCGAGGAAGAGCATCGTGAGTTCTCGCAGCGAGCAATTGTTTGAGCGCGCACAGCAGCGCATCCCTGGCGGCGTCAACTCACCGGTACGGGCTTTTCGCTCGGTCGGCGGCACCCCGCGGTTTTTTGCTGCGGGTGCCGGCGCGCGCGTGCGCGATGTCGATGGCCTGAGCTACATCGATTACGTCGGGTCCTGGGGGCCGTTGATCCTCGGGCACGCTCACCCCGAGGTGGTCGCCGCCGTCCAGCAGGCGGCGCTCAGAGGTCTTTCGTTCGGGGCGCCGACCGCAGATGAGGTCGAGATCGCCGAACTGCTGTGCGAGTTGCTGCCTTCGCTGGAAATGGTGCGTCTGGTCAGTTCCGGGACGGAAGCGACGATGAGTGCGATCCGGCTGGCGCGCGGCTTTACCGGGCGTGATCTGCTGATCAAGTTCGAAGGCTGCTACCATGGCCATTCGGACAGCCTGCTGGTCAAGGCCGGTTCGGGGATGCTTACTTTTGGCAACCCGAGTTCCAGCGGCGTACCGGCCGACTTTGTCAGGCACACGCTGGTTCTCGACTACAACGATAGTATCGGGCTTGCAGCGGCGTTTGCGGAACACGGGCCGCGAATTGCCGCGGTGATCGTCGAGGCCGTTGCCGGCAATATGAACCTGATCGCGCCGCAGCCTGCTTTCCTCCAGAGCCTGCGCGAGCTGTGCAGCCGCCACGCCGCGGTACTGATTTTCGATGAGGTGATGAGCGGCTTCCGCGTCGGCGCCCAGGGCGCCCAAGGCCTGTACGGCGTCATTCCTGACCTGACGACTCTCGGCAAGGTGATCGGTGGCGGCATGCCAGTTGGCGCTTTTGGCGGCAAGCGCGAGATCATGAGCCAGATCGCGCCGCTGGGCCCGGTGTACCAGGCGGGCACCCTGTCAGGCAATCCGGTGGCGGTAGCTGCCGGGTTGGCAACGCTGAAACTGCTGCAGGCCGAAGGCTTCTACGACTCCCTGACGCAGCGTACCCGACAACTCACCGACGGGCTGGCTGCCGCGGCTGGCAAGCACGGAGTGCCGTTTTCGGCGCAGGCGATGGGTGGCATGTTCGGGCTGTATTTCCGTTCCGAGTGTCCACAAAGCTACGCCGAAGTGATGGAGTGCGACACGCAGGCCTTCAATCGCTTCTTCCACGCCATGCTCGACGCCGGCCACTATTTCGCTCCCTCGGCCTTCGAAGCCGGTTTCGTTTCGGCAGCACACAGCGAGGCCGATGTCGCCGCCACCATTGCTGCGGCCGAAGCGGTTTTCCGCGCCTGGTGATCAACCTCCCTGGGTGGCCATTGCGCTGAAAGAGATCCGCGTATCCTCTGGCCATGAGCATTCGTGGAGTGATCGCCGCCTCCGAACCGCATACGGCACTGGCCGGTGCGCGCATCTTGCGGCGCGGCGGCAACGCAGTTGACGCGATCATCGCAGCCAAGTTTGCCGCCACCGTGACCGAGTTGCCGCTGACTTCGCTTGGCGGCGGCGGGGTCTGTGTCTGGGGCGACGCAGCCGATGGCTACCAGGTGCTCGATTTTTTTGCTGCCGTTCCGGGCCTTGGCCTCGGTGTTCTGCCGGCACTGGACTTTGCACCGGTGACCGTCGATTTCGGCCAGACCACGCAGGTCTTTCACATCGGCAAGGCGGCCGCAGCCGTTCCCGGTGAACTGGTCGGCCTACTCGAATTGCATCGGCGCGCCGGTCGCCTGCCTTTGCATGAAGTCGTGGCGACGGCAGCCGCCTGGGCGCGCAACGGATTCACGGTTAGTCCGCAGATCGCGATGATCATCGGCCTGATCGAGCCGATCGCCAAATCGACGCCAGCGGCAGCACGTCTGCTCCTGGCTGGCGGACGCCTGCCGCAAGCCGGTGATCGCCTGGCCAACCCCGACCTCGGCGATTTTCTGCAGGCGCTTGGCGAAGGTGATCCGAACTGCCTGGTCGCCCAGTACCAGGCGTCGTTGGTCAATCACTTCGGCCCTGCACAAGGCGGGCTGATGACCACGCAGGATGTTGCCGCCTACGCGCCGGTAGTGCGTGAACCGCTGCACGTTCCCTTCGGTCCTTACCGCGTGTTGACCAACCCGCCACCCGCCGCCGGCGGCGGCCTGATCGGCGCCGGGCTGCGCATCGCCGAGAGCCTGGGGATTGGCCAGGAGACTTTTCTCTCGCGCGAGCATCAACTCGTGGTGGCGGCGATACTGGCAACCGTATCGCAGATTCGCCTTGCGGGTTACGACCACCGACTATATGCCGACCCGGCGTCGATCCGTGCGCTGGTTGCCGGCGACAGCCTCCCGGCCTGGGTCGAGTGGGCACGATCACGCACTCACGAGAACCTGCTCGGTGCGACCACGCATATCTCGGTGATCGATGCCGAGGGCATGGCTGCAGCGATGACCACCAGCAACGGCGAGGGTTGCGGGCATGTGTTGCCGGGGTTGGGAATCCACGTCAACAACTTCCTCGGTGAAGACGACATCAACCCGGCCGGTTTCCATCGACTGGCACCGGGAAGCTGGATGAGCACCATGATGTCACCCACCATCGTCGTCGCCGGCGACCGGCCGTGTTTTGCCCTCGGCAGCGGTGGATCGAACCGGATTCGCAGCGCCATCCTGCAGGCACTGCTCAATCTTCTGCTCTATCGGCGCCCGCTTGACGAAGCGTTGAACGCCGCCCGCCTGCATGTCGAAGGCAGCAAACTGTGGTTCGAGAACGTCGGCCTTGACGAGGGGGTGGCTGACGCCCTGCTGCAGGCCTGGCCGGCCGCGACCTGCTTCGACACGACGAGCATGTTCTTTGGCGGGGTCAATGGTGTTGCCAGCAACGACGGTCGTTTGTCTGGCGCCGCTGACCGCCGGCGTGGCGGCGTGGTGATGGTGGCCGAGTCGTAGCCGGATTCAGCGGACCCTGATCTCGAAGACCGGACACATGTTCCCCAAGTCATCGTCAAGCGTGCTGATCGACCGGCGCGGCGGAATGATCCTGTAGCTTGTCCAGAACCGCCTGCCAGCGAATGACGATTTCAGGGAAGATGGCCGGCGACCGTTCTCCAGCCATCTCGACGATTTCCGGGCCGCCGTAGAGGCCGTCCTTCAGTGTATAAAGGGTAATGACGCGGTCGACCGGGTGAACGAGCCAGTATTCTCGGACACCGGCGCGTTCATACAGGGCGCGCTTGGTCAGGTGGTCGTGGCGGGCGGTGTTCGGGGAGAGAACCTCGATGATCCAGTCCGGGGCGCCGCGGATATTGTTTTCGGTGACCTTGGCCGGGTCGCAGACCACCAGAATATCGGGTTGGACGACGGTCGTCGCCTGTTCGTCAGTCTCGTTCGCTGCCGGCAACAGGACGTCGACCGGAGCGATCAGGGTGCGGCAAGGGGTGCCATCCAGGGCTTGATCGATCTGTCGGAAAAGCTGACCAGCCAGGGTTTGGTGGCTGATCGTCGGTGCCGGCGCCATCGCGTAAGCGATGCCGTCGATCAGTTCCCAGCGCTCATCATCGGGCCACTGCCGGTAGTCGGCATAGGTACAGTGGCGTCCCCTGGCTCTCGGCAAGGCCATGGCTATTGACTCCGGCAGTGCAGACCTTCGAATTGTGCCTTGAGGTCTGCCCGCAAGGCAAGGGAGCGCCTTGTCCAACATGGTATGAGCCTGAACGAGGCCTGCATTTTCACCTCCAGCACACTGTCGCGTCAGCTTCGACAGGTCAAGCTGGTCACCCCCCTCCACGATGAATCACGCCAAGTGATCCTGGTTCAGCCAATCGTCCAGTGACGGCGGTGGCAGGTAGGCGATCTCACCACGTCGTACAAACAGTATCTTGTCTGCTTAATTCCCGATTCGGGGCCACACCAGGCTATACCGGCACGGGGAGTCGACCGCGTGCGTTTCAGTCATATTGTGCCAGATGGCCAGGCTGACATCACTCATCGAGAGTCAGGAACCCACTGAATTCATCGGAAGTGTTCAAGGGCAATGAACTGGAGTTGTCGTCCACGCTGTGCGGACAAGAACGGCCAGCCAGAGACCGGGTTGTTTGCTTAATCAGAAGGCGTAGGGTTGGCAAAGCCACTGCTTGACGACCTGTATGTCGCGACCCGGAAGGTAGTGGAAGCCTGCCACGACATCGTTGATCACGGCATTGGCCAGGGCGTAAGGTGCGCTGCGGACGGTCAGCATATGGAAGAACCAGGCCATCGGGAAGCCAACGGCCTTGTCGTAGCGGGCCATCGCCTGATGCAATGCCAGCCCCTGCATACCGAAGGTGGCGGCGAACTTGGGGGCCGCGCCGTTCAGCGCAGCCACCGGGTTGGCATGCAGCACGGCCTGCCGATAGCGGTCGAGATGCTCCCGAACGGCAATTACCCAGTGATTGGAAAACTGCGTCGCGGCGCCAGCGCTGCTGGCTTCCCAGGCTTCGACGAATCGATGGATCGGCTGCGCTTCGGGCTTCTGCACGCGCATGCGGGCGAGGAAGTCGGCCATCGGCGTCAGCCGGCGCAAGAGCAGGAAGGGCGTCCCGATCGGTTCGCCGGCAGCACAGCAGGGGAGGTGCGCGCCGCGCGGATCGATCAGCTCTTCGATTCCCGACGGCAAACCTTCTGCCGCGAACAGCGAATGACAAACGACCTCCTGCAGTTCCTCGATTTCGATCTGAACGAAGTCGGTGGCGCCGGCGCCCGTGGCGGCGACGAAATAATGCGTGCGACCGGTCAGGCGCGTCGCCCGTAGCCCCCGCCCGGCGTGGTCGTCGCAGAGCGCAGCCATGTCGTCGTCGTGCGCGGCCAGCTCCTGCTCGGCCCAGGTCTCGAGGTTGTCCGAAAGATGGGCGTTGTTCGCATCGACGACGCCGCCCAGGCGATACCAGCCGCCGCGCGACAGAACCTGGCGAAACGTCAGCTCGGGAGCCAGCGTCGCCAGTTCCCTGGCGAGCACCGCCGGCCCGGCGCTGGCAGGAACGCGTACGCAAAGTTCGGCGACCTGGCACGACAGATGCTGCCAATGTGAGTCGCTATTCATCGCCGGCAGCCATCATGCCTCCCCGGCGGCGAGAGTGGCGGCGAAAGGCGCGAGCGAGCCGGCTTCGACGCCCATGATGCGGGCCAGCCACGGCGGCGGATGGCGCAAGGCCTGCTGTAACTGGGCCAGCGCCTGCAGTGCTTCGCCGCCCGGGTCCCCGCGGTTGGCGACCTTGACCGGATGGACGCCGGCGCGCACGACCTTGGCCGTCGCCGGGCCGCCGATCGACTGTACGTAGACGATCTGGCAGTCATCGATCAGCGCCGCGCGTGCGACGTTGCGATCCTCGGCGTGGTCGGCGGCGAGCGTCGGTCGTACGTCGATCAGCCGCACTTCATCCGGCGACACCTGGTAGACCAGGAAGCGCTCGCAGGACCCGAAGTGGCCGTCGAGCCATTGCTCGCGGTTCGAGGCGCAGGCGACGCGGATCGAACTGGGCATGTCGCCTTCGGCGTAGCTTGCCACCGGCGGCAGATCGCGGTTGGCGATGCCTTCGCCCCAGAGCAGGCGAACCGCCTGCTTGAGCTGCTCGCGCGGAACCTCGCTCGCGACCACGTCGTCCCCCTGTAGCAGGAGTTGCAGGTCGGCCACCGTGACGGTGGCGAGTTTGGCCTCGGTCAGTGGCAACTCCAGTCGCTCGACCAGGGCCGAGACCAGTTCCCGGACCGGCAGACTGCCCAGTTCGCGGGCGGCGAGGGCAACGCGTAGCGCCGCTTCGCGGCTAATCGACTGTGCCATCAGAGCCTCCCCGGAAGTTAGAGGAAGACGATGCAGGATTCGCCTGCCGGACAGGCATCGAGGCACTGCGGCGAATCGGACTCGCCTTCGCATTCGGTGCAGGTGTCGACGTTGATTTTGTACATACCGGCCTTGCTGGTGATCGAGCTGGTCGGGCAGACCGGCTTGCAGTCGCCACAGGAGGTGCATTCGGCCTGGATGATTTTCATTGCCATGAGTTAATTCTCCGTTGCATGTCCTACTCGGCTGCATCCAGTCGCCTGGCGCGCAGCGAGATCGGGAAGCGTGCAGGCAGGGCCTGCGGTTCAATGTAGTAGATGCCGCCGTTGTTGAGCCGGATCTCGCCGCCCCACTTGTCGGCGCTGTCGTATTCCATCGAAACGATGGCGTCCTCCAGATCGCGTTTCGGCAGGTAGAACGAGTAGGCACCGACAGCCGTCTTGCGGACCATGATGTTGGCCATGGGACTTTCCTTGCAGTTGGCGACGGGAACGGCGAACGTTCCCGTCTGGCCGATTCAGCGCACTCAGCGCACCAGATCGAAGTTGTAGTCGGTGGTGGCCATGCCCATCGTTTCGGCGTCCAGATGTTCGAGCACCGCATTGACCAGGGTGGTGACCACCTGCATTGCGCCCTCGTAGCCGAGCGTCGTCTGGCGATGCAGATGGTGACGGTCGAACAGCGGGAAACCGATGCGGATCAGCGGCACCTCGAAGTCCTTGCCCTTGTGCAGGGTGTCACGCTGGATGAACTTGCCGTAGCTGTTGCCGATCAGGAAATCCGGCTTGTCGGTAAAGCACAAAGACCGCAGGTGCCAGAGGTCGAGACCGGTGTAGGCCTTGGCGCTGCCGCCAAAGGGGCTTTCGGCGATCATCTTCTCCATCGCCTTCAGCCAGCGCTTGCTGCCGTTGTGACTGAGCACATGTGTCGGCTCGGCGCCGCACTCGAAGAGAATCTTGACCATTCCCATGACAAAATCGGGATCGCCGTAGAGGGCGAACTTCTTGCCGTGCAGCCAGGCGTGCGAATCGGACATCATGTCGACCAGGCGCCCACGCTCCCTGGCCAGCGATTCCGGAATCGGCTTGCCGGTCAGTTCCGAGACCTTCATCAGCAACTCGTCTGTCCAGTCGACGCCCATCGGGATGTTGAGCCTGGGCACATCATGGTTCCAGGTGTTCTCGACCAGTTTTTTCGTCTTGTCGAGCTGGTAGGGCTGCAGCAGCAAGGTGCTGATCGCGTTCGGCGCATCCTTGATTTCGTCCTGCGTCGTACCGCCGGCGTACATCCTGAACTCGCCGTCGGCGGGCGTGTCGAGGACCTCGGTCGGGTCCGAGAGCAGTGTCGCCTCGACGCCCATTTCCGCCATCATCCGCTTGACGACCCGGAAATTGCCCAGGTAGGTCTCGAAGCCGGGAACGAAGTTGAGCTTGCCGTTCTTGCCCGGCGCCTTGTCGGCCATGTGGTTCAGGGTGAAGGAGCGCATGATGCCCTCGAACATGTTGTCCCAGCCGGTGACGTGCGAACCGACGAAGGACGGCGTGTGCGCAAAGGGCACCGGGAACTCGTCCGGCACGTGCCCTTCCTTCTTGGCGTTGTTGATGAAGGCATTCAGGTCGTCGCCGATCACCTCGGCCATGCAGGTCGTCGATACCGCGATCATTTCCGGCTTGTAGATCGCGCGCGCGTTCTCGAGACCGTCGAACATGTTCTTCTGGCCGCCGAATACCGCGGCGTCTTCGGTCATCGAATCCGAGACGCAGCAGATCGGCTCCTTGAAGTGGCGATTGAAATAGGTGCGGAAATACGAGACACAGCCTTGCGAGCCATGCACGTAGGGCAGCGTCTTTTCGAAACCCAGCGCACAGAGAACGGCACCGAGCGGCTGGCAGGCTTTGGCGGGATCGACGGTCAGCGCCTCGCGCTTGAAATTGAGATCCTGGTATTCCTGGGTCGTCGTCCAGAGGAAGACCTCCTGCACCTTCTCCGGCGAGTGGCGCTCTTCGAACCGTTCCTGCTTGTGCTTCAGCGACGCCTGGTAGTCGTCGTCGCCAAAGAGCGGGTAGCAGGGCTTGATGTCATCTACAGCTTGCATCTTCATCTCCTTTGCCCGCGCCACCCATTTGTGGACGCGGACACAAGTTCAGGGAAACCTCTTTCAGGCGACTTTCTTCAGCGCGCCGTCTTCGGCCGGATCGAGGGCTGTCGGCTGCTTCTTCCACGGCGGCGTCTGCTTGCTCCAGCAGGGGTTGGAAATCGCCATGTCCATGTCGCGGGCGAAGATGGCAAAGCCGTCGTAACCGTGGTACGGACCCGAGTAGTCCCACGAGTGCATCTGGCGCAACGGGATGCCCATCTTCTGGAAGACGTATTTTTCCTTGATGCCGGAACCGACCAGGTCGGGCTTCATGCGCTTGATGAACTCCTCCAGTTCGAAGCCGGTGGCGTCGTCGTAGAGCAGCGTGGCATTGCCCATTTCCTTGATCGTGCGGTCGTAATCGTCGTTGTGCGCGAACTCGTAGCCGGTGCCGATGACCTGCATGCCGAGATCCTCGTAAGCGCCGATGACATGCCGCGGGCGCAGGCCGCCGACGTAGAGCATGACCGTCTTGCCCTGCAGGCGCGGCTTGTACTTGGCGATCACCGCCTCCATCATCGGCTGGTACCTGGCGATCACGCGCTCGGCGCCTTCCTTGATGTGGTCGTCGAACTGCGCGGCGATCGCACGCAGCGACTCGGCAATCTTGGTCGGGCCGAAGAAGTTGTATTCCAGCCAGGGAATGCCGTACTTTTCCTCCATGTGACGGCTGATGTAGTTCATCGAGCGGTAGCAGTGCAGAAGGTTGAGCTTGACCTTCGGCGTCTTTTCGATTTCCGCCAGGGTGCCGTCGCCGGACCACTGCGAGACCACCCGCAGTCCCATTTCCTCGAGCAGGATGCGTGACGCCCAGGCATCGCCGCCGATGTTGTAATCGCCAATGATCGAAACGTCGTAGGGCGTGGCTGCGAAGGCCTGACCGTCGCGCTTGTCGAGAACCCAGTCGCGGATCGAATCGTTGGCGATGTGGTGCCCGAGCGACTGCGAAACGCCGCGGAAGCCTTCGCAGCGCACCGGCACGATCGGCTTGTCCATTTCCTTGCCGGCTTTTTTGGCGACCGCTTCGATGTCATCGCCGATCAGCCCGATCGGACACTCGGATTGCACGGAAATCCCCTTGTGCAGCGGAAACAGCATCCCGATCTCGGCGATCAGCTTGGCCAGTTTCTTGTCGCCGCCGAAGACGATGTCCTTTTCCTGGAAATCCGAGGTGAAGTTCATCGTGCCGAATGTGTCCACGCCGGTCGTGCCGACGTAATAGTTGCGGCGACCGGCGCGCGAATACTGGCCGCAACCGATCGGGCCGTGCGAGACATGGATCATGTCCTTGATCGGACCCCACACCACGCCCTTGGAACCGGCGTAGGCACAGCCGCGGACGGTCATCACGCCGGGCAGCGACTTGCGGTTGGAAGTGATGCACTTCTTCGATTGTTCGACCGACTGGTCGTTGACCGCCAGGTGCTTGGCGCGGTCCTTCCTGGCCTTCTCGGGATACACCTCGAGCACTTCCTGAATCAGGGCCTCGGTTTCTTCACGTGTCAATTCAGACATCCTGCTTCTCCTTTTGGGATGCCGGCACGCATGTGCGCGCGGCAGCCGCGGGTTGAGACGATAGGGCGCATTCCAGGCCACTCAGGCAGCGGCGAGCGCTTCGGCTTGTTCGGCCGCGATTTGGGCGGCGGTCTTGCCGATAATCGACTCGTCGTCGGCTTCCATGATGCCGAACTCCATCAACAGTGCTTCGAGTTCGTCCATGGTCACCGGCGTTGGGATCACGAAGTTCTTGTTGTCGACGATCTTCCTTGCCAGGGTGCGGTACTCGTCGGCCTGTGCCGCCGTCGGGTCATACTCGATCACCGTCATGCGTCGGATCTCGGCGTGCTGGACGATGTTGTGACGAGGGATGAAATGGATCATCTGGGTGCCCAGCTTGGCCGCCAGCGCCATGATCAGCTCGTCCTCGCGGTCGGTGTTGCGGCTGTTGCAGATCAGCCCGGCGAGGCGCACGCCGCCGGAGTTGGCGTACTTGACGATGCCCTTGGCGATATTGTTGGCAGCGTACATCGCCATCATCTCGCCCGAGCAGACGATGTAGATTTCCTGCGCCTTGTTCTCGCGGATCGGCATCGCGAAGCCACCGCAGACGACATCGCCGAGCACGTCATAAAAGACGAATTCGAGGTCCTCGTCGTAGGCGCCTTCTTCTTCGAGGAAGTTGATGGCGGTGATCACGCCGCGACCGGCACAGCCGACGCCGGGTTCCGGGCCGCCGGATTCGACGCACTTGATGCCGCCGTAACCGACCGACATCACATCTTCGAGTTCGAGGTCCTCGACCGAGCCGGCCTCAGCGGCCAGACCCATCACCGAGTTCTGCGCCTTGCTGTGCAGGATCAGGCGTGTCGAATCGGCCTTCGGGTCGCAGCCGACGATCATCACCTTCTTGCCGATTTCCGCCAAAGCGGCGACGAGGTTCTGGGTGGTGGTAGACTTGCCGATACCGCCCTTGCCGTAGATGGCGGCCTGACGAAGTTTTGCCATGATGCAATCTCCTGGTTGAAGTCCTGCGTTGAAGTCATCTGAAGCAAGGAAAGAATCCTGCGCTCCTGACAGGGCTTATGCACAGACCGTGCCAGTTCCGGCTGAAAACGCTGAAACCCTGACGTGGCAAGCCTTTCACCGATTCCCCACCGATTCCGGCAAGGCCGACGAAACGCCGATGTCCGACATTCCTGCAGATGTTTGTCGCGCTCCCGACAAGGCCAGCGAGTGCCTGCCGACGCTGCCCCGCCTTGCCCGCCTGCCGATCAACCGCTGCAACCTGCCGGCCGACATCCTCGGTGGCCTGACCTACCAGCGACATCCGACGCCCTTGCAGATCGACGGCGTGGCCCATCTGCACAAGCCCTTGTGGACCCTGCTGGACGACATTCCCGGCGCCGGCGAGCGAGCCGAGCGTTTCGCGGTTTACATGGAGAACCACTTTCGCCTGCGGCACCCCGAGGATGCCGGCTTCGTCAAGGGCCAGTCCGGCGCGCGCGCCAAGGCCAGTTACCTGCGCGTCGTGCGCGGCTGGGCGTTCGACAGCGAGAGCCGGGAGGCGGCGGTGTTGAAGGGCTGGGTCGAGTCGCGCTTCGGGCTCACTCCCCGCCACCATGGCGAACCGCTGCGCGAGCCCGGCAGCACCGCCTGGCAGCGCTATGTGGAAATCCGCGCGCAGGGACTACGCGGTACCAATGCCCTGGAGGTCCAACTCGACCTGCTCTACGCCTACACCCAGTACGAACTGGCCCGGCAGTTTCCGCAGCGCACGCACTTGCGGCTGTATCGGGGCGTGAACCGTCTCGCCGAACACGAAACGGTGCAGGACAGCAGGCCGGGGGAGAAGGTGCTGCTGCTCAACAACATCAATTCCTTCTCCCGCTCGCGCGAGCGCGCCGGAGAATTCGGTGACGACCTGCTGGCCGTCGATGTACCCTTGCCGAAACTGGCCTTCTTTAGCCGCCTGCTGCCGGGCATGCTGCGCGGCGAGGACGAGTACGTAGTGATCGGCGGGCTGTATCGGGTGCGGCTGGCACGCTTCTAGGCGGGCCGCTTGCCCGCGGCTCAGACGGTGCGGGGAGTGGCTTCGAGCGAAGCCCATTCGTCGGGGCCGCAAAGAGCTTCCATCACGGCAGCCGTGCGGGGCTATCTTCCTCAAGCAACTCACGACGGGTAGCTTCGTTGGCGGCAAGATTGGCGTCGAACGGGAATACTTGCCCGAAATCCGCTGGGCTGTCGGTTGGACGTCGGCCAATGGTGCGGAGTAGCAAACGATGAACACGACACGACGGATTCGGTTCGGATCTATCTATAATGCTTCATCCGGATGCCGTCGCGAAGCTGATCGAGCAGTTTGAGATCCGAAGGTGTGTTTCGCACGCCGCCAGGCGTGCTTATTTTGTAATATGTTGATAAATCAACATATTACAAAGCATTATCCATAGCACACGCCTTTTTGTGTGCTTTTATACACCTTTCTAGGTGTCTACTTCACGTTCGGCGTCAATACTGCACGGTCGCGCCATGCCGCCCACAGTTGTCGAATATGCATCGCGTGCGGGCAGATGTAGTTGCCGTGTTCTGCCGTGCCTCGATAGGTCGCGCCGTCCCATATCGCTGTCAGCGCCCAGCAATGGCCACGCATCCATGCCTCAAAGGCGAGGCGTTCCGCTTCCACAACTGGCCCGCCCTTCGCGCCCATCGCGTAGGCTGCTTCAATGCTCGGTGATTCCATTTACGTCCTCCGTAATTTGCCGCCGAACCCATCGTTCAACCGGACGCGCCGCGATAAAGCCGCGTCGCTCCGGTTATCTCAGGCGTTAGCGCCCATGTGCAGCGCCTTCGCTGTCAGCTCCCGAACGTGCCGAGCATCCAGCGCTCCCGGCACTCCTGCCCATGTGTGAATCACCCGCAGTGCAGAGCGCATTTCTTCGGCATGCCGCAGCGCGTCGAAAATGTCCGCGTGCCCAAGCTCTGCGAGCATCCTTTGTGTTCGTGCTACCCGTATCGCTGGTCGGTTACTCATCATCTCGTCCTTTGGTCGCTAACCCGGCAGTCCAGCGGACGCCGTACCGGCGCCGCTGACTTTTGCGTTAGGTGCCTTCATGCGAACCCTTGGTTCCGCTCAATCAGCGCCCACTCGCCGGCCGCGTGCCGCTGGTAGGTGCGTCCCGACAGCGGGCCATCCATCACAATTCGCCAGTCATGGTCAGGATTTGCCGCCGCCATTTCTTCGGCTTTCGCGCCGGTCATGTATTCGTCGTCGCTCTCGGGTTCGTTCGGTTCAGTCCAAACCGGTTCGCCGTCTCTGTGCAATCCGGCGTAGCCAAAGCCAACCCCAATCACTCCGTCCGGCGGGAAGAAGCTCGGGCGCGGCCCGCAGTTCAGGCAGCCGCTGAGCTTTCCTTCAATTGCTGGTTCTTTCTTCCAAGTCGTTGCGTTCATGTCTTTCTCCGTTAAAAGTTCCCGCCTAAATCGGCGGTCAAGTGGGACGCCTGCCGGCGATGAAGCCGCCGTCAGCCGCCCCTTACCTCTGCGTTAGAGCGATATGAGCTGGCACGGCCAAAAACCGATAAAGGACTACATCCCAGCGTTCTTGCACACTGCTGCAGGCGCATTTATTTTCGTCTTACTCTTCGTCGACCGAAGGCCATTTTCCGGCAGCACATTCTTCCTTGCAGCTTACGTTGGCGGAGCGGCCGGTCTTCTCGTTTACCTGTTGAGAACTAAAGAGCCCACGGAAACATTTCCGCCTTCGGCAATCTTCGGCGTGCTGCTAATGACGCTCCCGTTGTTGCCTGCGTGGGGCCTTGGGGGGTTCACGGCACTCCTGTGCAAATGACATCCGCCTGCCAACGTCACCTTATGTCTCCTTGCTCAACTGCCTCCCGCTCTAACCCTACGGTCGAGGCGCGGCTACGCCGCTGGGACGCCGTGCCGGCGGGGCCGGCCCGTCGCCCCTCACCTTCACGTTAGGGCCATCAGATCACCATGGTGCAATCCCGGCAGCCTGAGCACTGGCGTGAGGCTGAGCGCATGTGGTACAGCGAGCGCCGCGACGACGCCCGGCGCCTATTCGAATCTACTGTGAGCGACGCAACCCTCGCAGCGGGCGATCGCGCCTTCTACTTGTCACAGTGGGCGTACTTTGAAGCAACCATAGGTGAGCGCGAGCGCTTCGAGTCGCTATATCTGCGCGCCTTCGCACTAGAACCAAATGCTCCACTGCTGCGTCTAGGCTTTGCCAGAACACTATGGACCGAAATCAAAGACGCCACTGCATGCGCTCAGGCAATTGTTGACCTAGAAGCGCTACTTGCCTCCGATCGGTGGGATCGCGAGAATGACCTCTCATTGCTCGCCTATGAACAGAAGATTGCCACCTTACGTGCTTGGTTGCGTGGTGAGCCCGGTGGTCCACTATGGCCCTAACCCTTCGCTGCACCTGACGTGCGCCAGCCTACGGCTGTCGCACGCAGGTGAGCTCAAACGTTAGAGGTTCGTATGCCATTCAACGAAACGCCTGTAGAAATCCGTAGTCGAGATTACTGGTTCAAGATTGTTGAGTTCCTCCAGCAGAACTGGGCACTGATTGACGAAACCCCTGACGGCTGCACAGTGTTTTTCTTTGGTGACACTTCTGGCGTCTTCGACAAGCTCACTTTTCCATCGGTCGCCGAAGCAGAACAAGCATTGCGTAGAAATGGCTTTGGGCGTTTCGCCGATGACGCAAAGGCGCATGAGTTCATTGCCATTCCACAACCGCCGTTTCATGAGCGCCCCCATCCAAATGGCCCAATCTATTCTTCCGGGAGGTTCTGGCGTTGAGTGCCTTATGCAACGCCACCTCTAACACTTCGGTCGAGAGGGACGCTCCGCCAGCAAGCTTCGCTTGCTGTCTCCGCGCCCCTCACCTTCGACGTTGAACTAAAGCGCTGCGCGCTGGTATCGGCATCCCAGCGCAGTTGTCTTTTTCTCTGTCGCTCCTTGCACTCGTTCTCGCCTTCACCCTGACCGCTTGAGGTCTCGACGCCTCGCTTCCCAACTCGCTCGCAAATCCTCGATCCTCCTCGCTGCGGGGGCGTCCCCGCAGCAATCAAGGAGAGGATCATGAGTGAACTGCGTGAACGAATGAGCAACGCCATGTGCCTGCGGGGAATGGCGGCACGGACCCAGGAAGCCTACATCGGTGCGCTGGTCGGGCTAGCAAAGCATTACCACCGGTCGCCGGCGGATCTGCGTGTCGAGGAAGTCCAGGCCTACCTGCTGCCCCTGATTCGCGACAAGAAGCTCGCCTACGCGAGCGTCAATCCAGCCTCGTGCGCCTTCCGCTTCCTCTATCGGCGGGTGCTCGGGCGCCCGGAAGCGGGCTTCGACCTTCCGATGGCCAAGGTACCCCAGCGCCTGCCGCAGATCCTCTCGCGCGAAGAAGTCGCGCGCCTGATCGACTCGGCGAGAACCCTGCGCGGGCGAACCTATTGATGACCCCCTACGCCGCCGGCTTGCGGGTCTCGGAAGTCTGCGCCCTGCAGGTGGGGGACATCGAGAGCGCCGCCGATCGCAGGTGCCTCAAAGTCCGCCAGGGCAAAGGCGGCAAGGATCGCTATACGCTGCTGTCGCCACGTCTGCTCGCGGCCCTGCGGACCTACTGGCGCGATACCCGGCCGAATCTGTGGTTGTTCCCGAACCGGTCGGGCACGGGTCCGATGGAAATCCAGACCGCGCAGCGGATCTACGACGCGGCGCGTAACGCGGCGGGCATCGCTCCTGAAGGCGGCATCCACGGTCTTCGACACGCCTTCGCCACGCCCCTGCTCGAAGTCGGCGTCGATCTCTACCGCATCGGCCGACTCCTCGGCCATGGTCATCTGTCGATGACCTCGCGCTATCTGCATCTGGCGCGCTCCTCACTGACCGGCAACACGTCGCCCCTGGAACTGCTCGACCCGCCCAGTTGAGCCACCGCCAGTGACCCTGGCCGAGGTCTTCCGCCGGCACGGGCCGGCGTACCTCGCCAAGTACCTCTTGTCGTCCGTCAAGGCCAAGGTCTGGCGGGCGATCGTCGCCTGTCGTACCGCCGTTCTCGGCGGCCACGTCGAGACCTGTGACGGCTGCGGGGTGACGCGCCACGTGGATCACTCGTGCCGCAACCGCCACTGCCCACAGTGCCAGACCCGAGCCAAGGAGCACTGGCTGGCGAAACGGCGCCAGGAGCTGTTACCGGTGCCGTATTTCCATCGGGTGTTCACGCTGCCGCATGCGCTGCACGCGCTGATCGGCCAGCGCCCGCGGGGGATCTACGAGATGCTCTTCGGCACGGCATCGGCCACCCTCACCGAGTTCGGCGCCAATCCGCGCTGGCTGGGCGGGACGCTGGCGTTCTCGCGGGTCCTGCACACCTGGAAGCAGGACCTCGGGCGGCATGTGCCTGTGCACGCCCTGGTCGCCGGCGGAGCGTTGACGTCCGAGGGCGAATGGAAGTCGCCCAAGCGCGGCTTCCTGTTTCCGGTTCAGGCGCTGTCGCGGGTCTTTCGCGGTAAGTTCATCGCGGCGCTGAGTGAAGCCCGCGGCTCGGGGCGGCCGCTGGTGGCAGATCTGGCCGACGAGAAGGTCTGGCGGGCCCTGCGCCAGCAGTGGCTGGCGCACGACTGGGTGGTCTACGCGAAACAGCCGCTCGGCGGCCCGGAGCAGGTCCTCCAATACCTGGGTCGCTACACGCATCGGGTGGCGATCTCGAACGAGCGTCTGGTCGGGATGGACGAGACGACCGTTCGTTTCCGCGTGCGCGCCACGCCGGGCAAACGCGTGCTCAGCGTGCCGGCGGAGGAATTCATCGACCGCTTCCTGCTGCACGTCTTGCCGAGCGGCTTCAAGCGGATTCGGCACTACGGCCTGCTGGCTCCGGCGGCGAAGGCGACACAGCTATCCCGGGCACGGCAGGCCTTGTCGGTACCGGAACCCGATCCGGTGATCACGGCGACGGTGGAGGACTTCCTGCAGCGTATCGCCGGCGCCGAGTGGGCGCGCTGCACGCATTGCCATGAGGGCCGCTTCGTTCCGACGGCGGCGATTCCGCCCCAGCGTCAGGCGACGCCGCCGAGCGCCTCCGTTCGCGGACCG
This sequence comes from Accumulibacter sp., assembly GCF_036625275.1. Lineage (GTDB taxonomy): Bacteria > Pseudomonadota > Gammaproteobacteria > Burkholderiales > Rhodocyclaceae > Accumulibacter. The sequence goes on along the minus strand of NZ_JAZKUD010000048.1, from coordinate 2,631 downwards.
CCATGAGCACGGCTGAACAGGGGCGCGGAGCCTCGGGGGTGACGCGGGGTGACGTTTGGCGGTTAAGGCCGCCAGGAGTGGACGCGTCGGCGAGGGGTCGAAGTCACGGCTCTGATCCGGGTTTACGGCAACCCAACGGCCCGCTTGACTCCGGTGATGCTCCCGCGACGATCCGAAAGGCCCTCGTGAACCCCGCGCCAGCGCGTCCGAACCCTATCCGCGCTTTGACCCAAGCCGCGGGACGCTTACAATCCCCATCAGTATCGCCGTCGAGGCGCTTCAGTCCAACGAGGTTTATCTGCCGCGGATGCGCCAGAGCTTGGACCCGGTGCTTTCGGCGCGGCAGATAAACGCTATTCGTTCGGCCTCAGATTCCGACCCTCATGCACGCGAGCCGCGCATAGCGGGAGATGCGCCTTGACGGCACGACATCCCTTGACTAGTATCTTGACGTTCTTACGCGCTTCTACGTTCAGGGTTACGTAGAAAATGTCGGGCGGTTCGCCAGACTCGTATTGATTGAGTGCATTTACCGCTGCGAAACCGGCTTCGGGTTTTCCTGCGGGCACTCGGAAAACCCGAAGCCGGTTTCGCAGCGCATTTCTGGTAAGAACAGGGCTTGAGAACGAGAATCAATGAGGGATGTTCTTCTTTCGAAGCTTGATCTATCAGCCTCCCGCTTGAAGCCCTACTCGGGCTTCATTTTTTTGTGCGGAGGCCCGACTGATGTGCGGTCGCCGAAGCCGATCTCCGTGCGTGACGCAGTACACCGAGAGCTCGTAAAGCATCCCGATATCGATGGTCGAATCCGCGTAGCCGAAGACTACAAAGACTGGTCACACGAGGCCATTTACAGGGACCTAGTCTCGTTTGAAAGGCACCTTGCCGAGTTGTCTTCTGTCATTGTTCTCATTCTCGAGAGCCCAGGCTCCATCGCCGAACTGGGCCTCTTCACAGCAATCGACGAGTTCAAAAAGAAGCTTCTGGTATTTGTCGAAACGGAACACTACAAGAGCTCGTCATTCATTAAGCTCGGGCCAATTGACTATCTGGAAAAGGTCCACGCGAACACGGCGGAGTGCCATCGCTGGACCCGAGGGGCCGGCCGGCTAGCCGTATTCGATCCAACAGCAGCGGAGGAACTCCAGCCGGAGCTTGCACAGGCCGTTCGTGCACGAGCATCGAGCCCAACCCCAGAACGCCCGTTCGATCCGAGTCGCTGGTTGGACGGCGCGCTTTTGGTCTGCGATCTCCTCGGGCTCTGCTCTGCTTTAACGCTTCGCGAGTTGCGGCAACTGCTCGGTGACTTAGGTTGCTCTCGGACTGAGAGCGAAGTGAAGCAGCTGGTCTTTTTGTTGCAGAGCCTGGGGCTCATCGCAATGGAACCGAAGGGCGATCAACGCTTCTATGTCGGCATTGAGGATCGCCAGCATCTGCAGTTCGCGCTGAAGGACAGACACTTCGATGCCATGCGCTTCCGGGCAGACCTACTAGCCTTCTACGAGCGCGAGGACAAGAAGCGGTTCCGAGTCATCAGAGATGTCCGGGGGCGAGGTGTTTAGTCAAGCCGACCTCTTGCGCCGCATGTCAAGCGAGTTAGCGATGCTTCCATCGCACCTCGCAAGAATCATCCAAACGGCACCGCTTCGCTACAAGCTCTTTGAGATCCCGAAGAAGTCAGGCGGCATGCGTGAGGTTGCGCAGCCGGCACGGGAGGTCAAGGCAATTCAACGTTGGATCATCAGGGAAATTGGTCCGTCACTGCCCGTCCACACATGCGCGATGGCATACCGCGATGGACTCTCGATTCTCCAAAACGCTGAAGCTCACGCCGCAAGTCGCTTCATGCTCAAGCTGGACTTCACGAACTTCTTCCCCTCAATTCTTCGGTCTGATCTAGAACTCCACCTCGAGCGACACTGCTCCGGGACACTTGATGCTGGCGCGCGTAAGTTGGTGGCACACGTTAGCTGCTGGGCACGACGCCGACAGCCGCCTCTCAGGCTTTGCATTGGAGCCCCAAGTTCACCGCTCATGTCAAACAGCATTTTATTTGAGTTCGACAGTCGTATAGCTGATGTCTGCGCGCAGGAAGATGTTGTCTATACGCGATATGCGGATGACATTACAATCTCGTCAAGAGATCGCGGCAAGATCGATCGTTATGAGGAGATCGTAAGGTCTGTCATTAAGAACCTTCAGTATCCACATTTAACCCTCAACGAGACGAAGACGGTACGCGCATCTCGCGCAGGTAAACGTGTCGTTACTGGGCTAGTGCTGACTCCCGAAGGGCAAGTCTCATTAGGAAGGGACAGAAAGCGGCTGATTCGCGCCATGTATCACCGCAGCCTAAGCCAACAGCTTTCACCCAAGGAAGCACAGGAGCTGTCTGGTCTCCTCGCATTCGCGGACAGTATTGAACCAGGGTTCTCGGCCAAGCTCTTTCGAACCGTAGGGCAGTAAGGGCGCCCAACTGCATCTTCGCCGCACCACGCTGAGGCCTAACGAATAAGGATAGATCGTGCGAAGCCACGATCTGATCCGTTTGTTGGACGAGCCCGGGCCGGAGCGGTGGGCGCGCCCTCTGCAAATAGCTTTTTTGGATTTACCCCAAAGGCATGAACGCCG
>NZ_JAZKUD010000047.1:0-33280 GCF_036625275.1 Accumulibacter sp. | reverse complement strand
ATTCCAGGTCGCTCGCTCGCAGTTCAAGTTGGTGACGGTTGGGCATCAGAACACGGGCCGAGGCCTTGGACAGCGCGGTTCTCGCAGAGCCCTGGCCGCTTGGGCTGGCCGGCAACGTCGGTTCGTCTGGGAACAAAGGTGGGGGCGGGGTCATGAGCACGGGCGACAAAGTGAATGACCCCGTCATTATACAGGACCCGCCAAGCCGACGGGCAGATTTCGAGGAATATTTTCACAGCCTCTCAGGTCGTTTTAGCGAGCCTCGACCCCCCCCGCTCACCCGGACCTCAGACCAGACCGTCGAAGACTTGCACGCTGACCGTATCCCCCGCGGCGACGCTGCCGCGATCCTGTTCCAGGACGATGAAGCAGTTGGCGTCAGACATCGAGCGCAGGATTCCCGAACCCTGGGCGCCTGTCGGCCGAACGCACCATTGGCCCTGCGTGCGGCTGAGGATGCCCCGCTGGTACTCGGTACGGCCGGGAGACTTCTTCAGCGCGACACTGCACCGTGCCGGCAGCAGTGGCACGACGGGCAGCGGGTCGGCGCCCATCAGAAGGTAGAGCGCGTCGCGGACGAAGGCGTAGAAAGTGACCATCACGGCCACCGGATTGCCCGGCAAGCCGAACAGCCAGGCTGACGTTCCCTTCTCGCCACCTGCCCCGGCAGCGGTAATGCGGCCGAAAGCCATCGGGCGACCGGGTTTCATGGCGATTTTCCAGAACAGGACTTCGCCCAGTTGGGTCATCAGCGGTTTGACGAAGTCGGCCTCGCCAACCGAGACCCCGCCGCTGCTGATCACCACATCGGCAGCAGCGGCCGCCTGTCGGAAGGTCGCATCAAGCAGCGCCGGTTTGTCGCGAACGACCCCGAGGTCGAGGATTTCGCAACCCATACGGTGGAGCATGCCGAAAAGCGTGTAGCGATTGCTATCATAGACTTCGCCACAGCCCAGCGGTGTACCGATCGAGCACAGTTCGTCGCCGGTCGAGAAAAAAGCGACGCGCAGGCGGCGGTAGACGCTGACCTCGGCGCAACCCAACGATGCGATCAAACCGAGTTCCGCCGGGCGGATCAGTCGTCCGGCTGCGAGCGCCGCTTGTCCGGCGGCAAGGTCCTCACCGGCGCGGCGGATGTTCTGGCCGCAGTGCTGCCCGGACGGAATCACGACGTGGTCGCCAGCAACCTCGACGACTTCCTGCATCACCACCATATCGCTACCGGTTGGCAGCGGCGCACCGGTCATGATGCGCACACATTCACCGGCGGCGATGCTGCCGGTAAAGGCCTGGCCGGCCAGCGCTGTCCCGGCGACGCGCAGGCGGCTCTCGCCACTGCTCGACAGGTCGACATGACGCAGCGCGTAGCCATCCATTGCCGAATTGTCGTGCGCCGGCACATTCGCCGGGGCAATCACATCGCTGGCCAGAATCCGTCCCAGGGCGCTGCGCAGAGCCAGCCTTTCTGGCGTCTGCAGCGGTGTCAACTGGCTGCGAATGAAGGTTCGCGCCTGCTCGACCGACAGTGCATCGGGATCGTAATCGTTGAAACAACTGAAGCGGGCAGTGAGAGGCATGGCAGATTTCGCAGGACGGGTCATGGGTTGTCGGTTCGTCGCGCGGCGTGCGCGCTATCGCCCCGGTCAAAAATTGCCGGTGATCAGCCGCCGGTCATCGACATGAAGCGCACCACCTGCGGTGCGTCCATCTGGTTGCTGAAGTCATGGGCCTGGGCCTTGATGCCCATACTGCGGACAATCGCCGCCCGCAGAGGAGCATCATCGGCCGGATGCGCGCGCAGCAGCGGCAGCAGCGCTACAGCATGGTTGTTGCCGAGGCACGGGTACAGCTCGCCGCGGGCAGTGATGCGCACGCGGTTGCAACTGGCGCAGAAGTTGTGACTGTGCGGCGAGATGAAACCGACGCGCGTCGAGGTGTCGGGAATCCGCCAGTAACGTGCCGGCCCGCCGGTGGTTTCGGTGGACGGCAGAAGTACGAAGCGTGTCTGCAGACGCGCCAGGGCCTCTTCGCTGCCGAAGACCTGGCGCGCGTGACCGATGTCGCCGAGCGGCATTTCCTCGATGAAAGCAATATCGATACCGCGTTCGACGGCAAATTCGACCAGGTCGATCAACTCGTCATCATTACTGCCGCGCATCATTACCGTGTTGATCTTGATGCGCTGGAAACCAGCCGCCTGCGCTGCGTCGAGACCACGCAGCACTTTGCCAAGATCGCCGACGCGGGTGATCTCCCGGAAACGGTCGGCACGCAGCGTGTCGAGGCTGATGTTGATGCGCTTGACCCCCGCAGCACGTAAGGCCGGGGCAAATCGATCGAGCTGCGAACCATTGGTGGTCATCACCAGTTCCAGCAGACCTGGCAGATGGGCCATCTGCTCGAGTAACCAGATGGCGTTGTGCCGGACCAGCGGCTCGCCGCCGGTCACCCGTACCTTGGTCACGCCGAGATCGACGAAAGCACTGGCGATGCGCAGGCACTCTTCAAGGGTCAGCACCTGCGCCCGCGGCAGGAAGGTCATCTCCTCGGCCATGCAGTAGCGGCAACGGAAGTCGCAACGGTCGGTGATCGACAGCCGAAGGTAAGTGACGTGCCGGCCATATCGGTCGACCAGCGTCCCGTCGGCATGCCGCGAGGTCGCCGGCGAAGTCGGCGGAGTAAGGCCGAGCAGCGAATGGGGAATGGCTTCGGGCGTCAGCAGTTCATTGGGCATGCGAGAAGCTCCCTCGGGGGTGCCCGTGGCAAAGGGGGGGAAGAGTTTGCGAGCGATTATAGCGGACTTTGCCAGGTGTCAAGCGCGGCAAACCGGAAGGGCCGCCACCGGCCGTGGCCGCTCATCGATGGCGGACTGGCGGCACCGGCCTTGGCTTCCCTGGGTGATGGTCAGCCAGTATGCGGATCACCGTTTACGGTCCTCTTCGATCAGGTATGGCCATGCCATCCGCATGTAATAACCCATCGACCAGAGCGTCAGCACGGCCGCTACGTAGATCAACCAGACGCCCCACTGATAGATATCGACTCCGAGCAACGGTGCGTAATAAAGCAGCATCGGGATGGCGACCATCTGTGCAGTGGTCTTGATCTTGCCAATCATCGATACGGCGACGCTCTTGTGGGCGCCGATCCGCGCCATCCACTCGCGCAGGGCGGAAATCGTGATCTCGCGACCGATGATGATCATCGCCAGAACGGCGTCGAGACGGCCGAGCTGGACGAGGACGATCAGCGCTGCGGCAACCATCAGCTTATCGGCGACCGGATCAAGGAAAGCGCCGAAAGCCGACGTTTGCCGCCAGCGTCGCGCGAGATAGCCGTCCAGCCAATCGGTCATGGCTGCGGCAACGAAGATCAGGGTTGCCGCGCGGTCACGCCCGATACCCTGAATCCACCCCTCCGGAACGTAGTAGATGGCGATCAGAAGCGGGATCAGAATGATTCGCAGCCAGGTCAGCAGGATGGGTATGTTCAGTGGCATCAATGCAACGCTGCGTAAATTTTTTCGGCCAGATCCCGACTGATTCCAGGAACTGCCGTCAGTTGGTCTATCCCGGCATCGGAGATTCCCTGCAGGCCGCCAAAGCGGGAAATCAGCGCCTTGCGCCGCTTGGGTCCGATGCCGCCGATCTCTTCCAGGCGCGAACTGCGTGAAGCCTTGCCACGCCGAGCGCGATGACCGGAAACCGCAAAGCGGTGTGCCTCGTCACGGACTTCCTGAATCAGATGCAGGGCGTTATTCTCAGGGGACAATTGTAATGGCTCACGGCCATCTGCGAAAACCAGGGTTTCCAGACCAGGCTTGCGCGCTTCTCCCTTGGCGACGCCGAGCATCGGCAGGTGGCCCAGCCCGAGTTCAGCGAGGACTGCGGCTGCGGCACTGACCTGGCTGCTGCCGCCATCGATCAGGATCAGCGTTGGTACGACGCCATCACTGCTCAGCAGCTTTTCGTAACGACGTTGGACCGCCTGCCGGATGGCTGCGTAGTCGTCACCGGGCTGGATGCCCTCGATATTGAAGCGGCGATACTCGGACTTGCGCATGTCACTTCCCTGATAAACCACACAGGCCGCGACGGTCGAGTCGCCTTGCGTGTGGCTGATGTCGAAACACTCGATGCGCGCCTCCTTGCCGTCCTCGATGTCGAGGCCCAGTGTCTGACGCAGGGCTTCAAGCCGCGCACCCTGCCGTGACAGCACGCTGCGGCGTGCGTTGATCGCCAGGCGGGCGTTCTGTTCGGCCATTTCGACCCAGACGCGTTGCAGGGTCAATCTCGCTTCGCCCACCCTGATCGGCTGCGTCGCCGTGGCACTGAGCCAGTCGGCAAGCTCCTCATCAGACAGGGTCAGATTGACGAGAATTCTCGGTGGAATCGGGTGCACGGAATAATGCTGATAGAGAAATGCGGTCAGTGCCTCGAGCGGCGACGAGGCCACGCAATCGACGGTACTGACCGGAAATTGCGGTCGGTCACCGAGATGCCGGCCACCGCGAACCATCGCCAGGTTCACGCACAACAGGCTGGTCTCTTCAACGGCGACAACGATATCCACGTCGTCCGCCTTGCCGCTCTCGACGTATTGCTTTTCCTGCACCTGCCGCAAGGACTGGATCTGGTCACGATAGACCGCTGCCTGCTCAAAAGCGAGTCTGGCTGCCGCCTGATCCATGGCAGCCGACAGGCTGCCGATCACATCCTGTTGTCGTCCCTGCAGAAACATGGCCGCCCTCTGCACATCCTCGGCGTAGCGCGCCGGCTGGATGAGTCCGACACAGGGTCCGGAGCAACGTTTGATCTGGTACAACAGGCACGGTCGCGAACGGTTGTTGAACACCGAATTTTCACAGGTACGCAGACGAAACATTTTCTGCAGCAGATGGAGGCTTTCACGCACCGCCGGCGAAGACGGAAAAGGACCAAAATAGTCGGCACGCCGGTCGGTGGCGCCCCGAAAAAAACCCAGGCGCGGGTAGCTGTCGTGCGTGAGGACGATGTAGGGATAGGACTTGTCGTCACGAAAGAGAATGTTGTAGCGCGGCGACAGGCTCTTGATGAGATTGTTTTCAAGCAGCAACGCTTCTGCTTCGGAACGCGTCACGGTGGTCTCGACGCTGGCAATCTGTGCCACCATCATGGCGACGCGGGGGCTCGGATGGTTGTCGCGGAAGTACGAGGCAAGCCGCTTGCGGAGATTTTTTGCCTTGCCGACGTAGAGCACCTGACCAGAACCGTCGAGCATCCGATAAACGCCCGGTAACTCGGTCACGGTGGCAAGCAGGGATTTGGCGTCGAAGGGTTCGGTCATCACGGTCAGGCAGTGATCTCTCGCAAGGCGGGCATGAGCGGGTCGATCTCCGAAATTGCCCGGCGCGGCCCCTGGGGTGCCAGATCGGCGTAGAACGCCAGCGCTTCAGCGCTCGGACGTCCGACCAGCGAGGCGAGATCGGAGAAACGTACGCCTTGCCGCACCAGCCAGGCCACGCAGGTATGCCGCAGGGCTGCGGCAGTGACCTCGGCCGAGCGGGCAAGTCCGGCGTCGAAGGCGGCGCAGGCCAGGACCGATTCAATCTCGGCCGAGGTGATCGGCGCTCCAGCCGCATCCGTCACCAGAGGAGCCTGCGCGCCATTGCCCGGCGGCGACTGGCAGGTTGCCAGCCAGGCCGGGACCGTGAGCGTGCGTGGTGCGTGGCCCCTGACTCGCAGGGTATTGGCCACCGGATCGAGATCCTCCTGGCGCAGCTCGATGGTCTCCTCCGGTGTCAGTCCCATGAGCAGAACCGAAATGATGAAACGGATTTCGCCGACCGACGCTGTCAACAAGGCCTTGGCCTCGCTCTGGGTCAACTCGCGTGCAATCGATGACCTGGCAGGCAGCAGGACGGTGCTGTGCGAATCGGCCACCGGCAGGAGTTGCTGCGATTCCGCGATCTGCTCCAGCAGGTGGGGCGTTGCCCAGGATTGCGGAATGACGACCGTCGTGCTTGCCGGAGCGTGTGTGGGCGGCGGCCGGTTGAACAGCTCGACGAACCACATGGCCAACAATCCGCAAACGAAAGCGGCGGCGACCACAAGCGCCGCATCCCTCAGATAAGGGGGCCGAAAGGATGACTGGGGAACGCTCGCCAGCTCCACCAGATTGAGTGCAGGCAACCGGCTGCGCTCACTGGCTTCAAGTTTGACCAAGCGTTCCTGGGCTTCCCGGTTGGCCTTTTCAATCTGGGCGAGGTCGTCTTCGAGTGACTTGGCCTGGGTGAAACGTTCGGAAAACGTCTGCACGCCTCGGCGCTGCTCGTTGATTTGCGCCTGCAGGTGGCTGACGGTTTCCCGCGCACTGGCCAGTTCTTCCTGCGCCGTGGCGAGGGAGGTCTGTCGACTCACCGAACGCTGCCCCTCGATTTGCCGCTCCAGTTCGTCGAGGCGCGCCTGCAGGGCTTTCGCGCCGGGATCGAGGCTCATGAATCTGGGAGTATAGGTACGTTCCATGTCGCGTATTTGCTCACGCAGAGCCGACGCGCGCTGCTCCATGTTGGCCAGCGTCGGATCATCCTTGGCCCGGCTGCTGCCGCTGTTGCCGGCAGCAATGGCCTCCCGCAGGGCGCGCAGATGAGCTTCGGCTAGCGCGGCTTTCTCGCTGGCGGTGGCCAGGGCGGTGGTGAGTCCTTTCATCCGTCCCACGGCCTCGTTGCCATCGCGCTCGGATGACCACACGCCATGCTGGCTGCGAAAGGACTCCAGGCGTGCACGGCGCTCGTGCACCGCCCGTTCGATCAGCGCGGCCTCCGTACGCGCTTGCGTCAGGGTGACGCTGGTAGCGGCTTCGTAAGCAGCTTGCAACTCTTCGCGATAGGCATTGAGCAAGGTGTTCAGCACCGCCGCGAGGAGTTCCGGGGGCGCACCGATCGCCTGCAACTCGACGATTTCAGTGCCACTCACTGGCACCACCGTGATCATCTTCTGCAATTCTGTGGCCTCGTCTGCCGATCCGACCAGGTAACCCGCCTGGGCAAGCAACTCACTCACCCTGGCCAGCAAGGGCCGGCTGGTGAGTACCTGCACCTGCGTCAGGAGATCGGAGGCGGTGTGCGACGACGGCTCAGCGGTCTCCCTTGCCGACAAAGAGGGGCGTGGTTCAATGCTCCCAGGGCTGATCTGTACCCTGGCAGTGGCACGGTATTCGGCAGGTCGAAGGAAATTCCAGGTGAGCCCGGTCACCAGCACCACGACAAATGCCATCAGGAACACCTTGAGGCGCCGCCGATTACCTCGCCGGGCCAGGGCTTCCACCTCGCCATCAGCGGTCACTGCGTGTTCGAGAGAGCCATGCAGAGAAGAATGGACGTGCATCTTGCAATCCCCAAACGAAGACAAGAGAACCGGGCGCCGGTCGCGACATAAGGATCGCCCACTCGCTCTGGCGATCGCCAGCGCAGGCTGAGCGGGCCATGTGGAGAACGTCGATCGTAAACCACTCGCTCAGGCCAGCAGACTGCTGGCTGTAGCCACCCCGGCTTGGTATAGCAAATCCTGCTGCAGATCAGTCCAGTCGACAGCAGGGGTGGTCGGGACAAGACGCTCGACACGCTGTGCCCGCAGTGGATCGCCTGGCGGCTGCCAGTTTGCCAGCAACTCGCCGACCGCATCCGGTGAGTTGCATACCAGCAACAGGTCGCAGCCCGCATCCCAGGCTGCGGTACAACGCTCGCCGAGGCCACCGGCAACGCTGGCACCGGCCATCGACAGATCGTCGCTGAAGATGACGCCGTCGAAGCCGAGCTGATGACGCAGCATGCCGGTCCAGAAACGCGAGAAACCTGCCGGCCGCAGGTCCAGCCGCCGATAGATGACATGTGCCGGCATTACCGCGTCGAGTTCGAGCCGGCGGTAGGGTTCGATGTCTGGCGCCAGTTCTTCGAGCTCGCGCTCGTCGACCGGCAGGGCAACATGCGAATCGGCCTCGACCCAGCCATGCCCTGGAAAGTGCTTGCCGCAGGCGGCCATCCCGGCGCAGTGCAGGCCTTCGATCAACGCGCCGGCCAGTCGCACCACCGCAGCCGGGTCGGCGTGCAACGAGCGATCGCCGATCACGCTGCTGCGCCCCCAGTCGAGATCGAGTACTGGCGTGAACGACAGGTCGACCCCGCGCGCGCGCAGTTCCGCGGCGAGAACATAGCCAATCCCGCGCGCGGCCAGCCAGGCTGCCTGTGGGTCGCGGTCCCATTGCTCGCCGAGACGGCGCATCGCCGGCAGACGGGTGAAACCGTCACGGCAACGTTGCACCCGGCCCCCTTCGTGGTCGATGGCAATCGGCAGCGCCGGCGAGCGCAAGGCATGCACGGCGGCTGTGAGTTGTTCGAGTTGCTGCGGCGACGCGTAATTGCGCGCGAACAGGATCAGGCCACCGACCAGCGGGTGGCACAGTCGTTCCTGTTCAAGGTCGGACAATTGCAAGCCGGCAATGTCGATCATCAGCGGGCCCAGAGGGAGTCGGGTATTCATTGCTGCTCCAGGATCACAAAAGCGACCGCGAAGTCGTGCTCGTCACTGATCGTGAGGTGTGCGACGAGCCGGCGCTGCGCGAGGTGGGCGGCGAGTGGTGCCGCATATTCGAACAACGGCCGGCCCAGCGAATCGTGGTCAATGCCGATGCTTGGCAAGGTGGCGGGCGCGACCAGGCCGATGCCGAGCGCTTTGCCAAAGGCTTCCTTGGCGGCAAAACGCTTGGCAAGGAACCTGGCCGGATCGCGAACGCCGACAAACTCGGCATGTTCCCTCGGCGATAGCAGTTTCACCAGGGCACGCTGACCGTGCCGCTCGTAAAGCTTGCCGAGGCGAGCCACGGCGACGATGTCGGTACCGATGCCGGCGATCATGACTATCAAGGCCGTGTCAGCGACCGCGCTTGCGCTTCTCGCAGCAAGCGCTTCATTTCCCCGACCGCTTCGCGCAGGCCGATGAAGATGGCACGGCTGATGATCGCATGCCCGATATGCAGTTCGCGGATGCCGGCGAGTTGCGCGACCGGTTGCACGTTGAAGTAGTTGAGCGCATGGCCAGCGTTGAATCGCATTCCGAGTTGTCGCGCCAGGTCTCCGGCGACGCGAATTTTTTCGAGTTCGGCGAGCACGGCCGGACTTTCGGCATCGCGCCCCTGCGTATAGAAGGCGTGTGCATACGGGCCGGTGTGCATTTCGCAGACGCGCGCACCAATGCGTGCTGCGGCTTCCACCTGCACCGGGTCGGCGTCGATGAACACGCTGCTGACGATGCCGGTATCGCTGAGACGGGCCACCGAATCGGCGAGCCGGGCTTCTTGAGCAACGATGTCGAGCCCGCCCTCAGTGGTTACTTCATGGCGGCCCTCGGGCACCAGCATGGCCATTTGTGGCTTGATCCGGCAGGCAATCGCGATCATCTCGTCGGTCGCTGCCATTTCGAGGTTGAGCTTGATCTGTGCCAGGTCGCGCAGTTTCTCGACGTCGGCATCCTGGATGTGTCGCCGGTCTTCACGCAGGTGAATGGTGATGCCATCGGCGCCACCGAGATGCGCCTCGACGGCCGCCCAGACCGGGTCGGGCTCGTAGGTGCAGCGTGCCTGCCGGATCGTCGCCACATGGTCAATGTTGACGCCAAGTTCGATCATAGTTCGTGTAGCTCCCTAAAAATCCTGCGGCTGGCGAGAGTCTTGCCATCGGTATAATGGTTGATCAAGGTGCGCATCAGTTGCTTGGCTTCGGCCAGCGAGCGCGGATCGGAGAAATCCTCGTGCGCGAGGTCAAGCAGCGTCCGGCCGCTGACCGCCTGCACCGAGCCACCGGGGGCCGGCAGTCGCACCGGACCACGCTCGATCTCGTAAGCGTAGTCTGCATGGATGTCGATAGCGACACCTGCGGCATCGGTTTCAAGCGTCAGGCCGTATCCGAGTTCCTGCAGCAGCGCCCGCTCGAAGCAGCGCAGATCGGACTCCTGCGCGCCATCGGCGAAACGCCGCAAGGTCTCGGCATAGACCGCGAAAAGTCGGGCATGCGCGTCCTCGCGCGGCAGCAGGTGCATCAACAGCTCGTTCAGGTAGTAGCCGCAGAACAGCGCCTTGCCTGCCAGCAGCGGTTGCCCGCCCTGCCACTCGGCCTTGATCAGCGTTTGCACCTCACCGCGACCTGCCCAGCCAAGTTCGAGTGGCTGAAACGCCTGCAGGAGACCGCGCAGGACCGAACGTGGCCGGCGCGCGCCGCGCGCCATGAGAGCGACACGACCGTGGTCGCGCGAAAAGACGTCGACGATCAGGCTGGTCTCGCTGTAAGGATAGGCATGCAGGACGAAAGCCGGCTGGGCATCGACCTTGTGTCGCTGCGTCACTTTCCGACTCGTTCGCGAGCACGCGATCTAGTCGTAGCCAAGTGTCTTGAGCATTCGCTCATCGTCGGCCCAGCCTGACTTGACCTTGACAAAGACTTCGAGAAACACCTGACCATCGAACATTCGCTGCATGTCCTGGCGTGCCTCGGAGGCAATGCGTTTGATGATGGTGCCGCCACTGCCGATGATGATCGACTTGTGCCCCTCGCGATCGACCAGAATGGCGGCGCTGATACGTCGCAAAGCTCCATCGACGACGAACTTTTCGATCTCGACGGCAGCAGCATAGGGCAACTCGTCGCCGATCAGGCGAAAGAGTTTTTCGCGAATGTACTCGGCAGCCAGAAATCTTTCGCTGCGGTCGGTCATTTCATCCTCGCCATACAGCCACTCGGTATTCGGCAAATGCTTGCGCGTCTCGTTGAGCAGGACTTCGGTCTGTACGCCGCGCATCGCGCTGACCGGAACGATCGCCGTGAACTCACCTTCACCGGCGAGGCGGGCGAGGTACGGCAGGAGTTGCGCCTTGTCCTTGAACTGGTCGATCTTGTTCACCACGATGATCACCGGACGGTCATCGGGGATGAGTCGGAGCACCACCCGGTCGCGATCGTCAAAGCGCCCGGCCTCGACAACCAACAGGACGACGTCGACTTCGGCCAGCGCCTGTCGAACGCTGCGATTCATCGCCCGATTCAGCGCGTTGCCATGGCGGGTCTGGAAACCCGGCGTATCGACAAAAACGTACTGTGCATCCGGTCTGGTGAGAATGCCCAGAATGCGGTGACGAGTGGTCTGGGCCCGCTGTGAGACGATGCTGAGCTTCTCGCCAATTAGCTGGTTGAGCAAGGTCGACTTGCCGACGTTGGGGCGGCCGACAATGGCGATCTGCCCGCTGCGGGTTTCATTCATGACTTTCATGATCGCTGCAGCCGGGAATGGTCATGAGTGCTTTCCAGGCTTTCCAGCGCACGTTCGGCGGCCATCTGTTCGGCCGCCCGGCGACTGCCCCCGCGGCCTTCGGTGCGGATTTGCAGGGACTCGATCACACAGACCACCCTGAACTGTTGGGCATGCGCCTCGCCTTCGGCACCTGCCAGCGAGTACTGTGGCAAGGCCAGTCGAATGCCCTGGAGATACTCCTGCAAGCGCGTCTTGGCATCCTTGATTCCCTGTCCGGAAGTCAGTCGATTCAGGACTTTGGCATAGACACGAACGATCACCTGGCCAGCAAGGTCAAAATCGGCATCCAGCCACAGCGCGCCAAACAGCGCTTCGAGGGCATCGGCCAGAATGGAGGGTCGTTGCTGTCCGCCACTCTTCTGCTCGCCCTCGCCAAGACGCAGGCATTCCCCCAGCGAGAGATCCACCGCAAGCTGGTGCAGGCTGTCCTGTCGTACCAGATTGGCTCTCAGTCGCGAGAGGTCGCCTTCGGGAAGCAGGGGAAAACGCTCGAACAGGCAGCGCGCGATGACGGCATTGAGAATCGCATCGCCAAGGAACTCGAGTCGCTCATTGTGGGGCGAGGTGAAGCTGCGATGCGTTAGTGCCAGTTGTAGCAGATCGCGATTCTGGAAGGTATGCCCGAGCGCCTGCTCAAGGCGGGAAGCGGTCATTGCTAGAAGCCGCGCCCTGATGACGAACCCCGAAAATCGATTAACAGGCTGACATTGGCGACCAGCGGAATCCGCCTCTCGTAAGCGAAGGCAATGATCAGCCGGTTCTCTTCCTTGAAGATATCGAGATCAGCCGGGCTGATCGTCTTGATATGCTCTATTTCCAGATATTTACCGAAAGCCTGCCGAATCTCGGGAACCGTCTTGCCGCCGGACTCTTCGGCTACCGCCTTGACCGCATGCCGGATCTTGTAATACTCCATGACATCGGGAGTCGCCCGGATCACGAGAACGGCCACCAGACTGATCAAGACACCCCAGACCACCAGGCCCGAAAGAGCCACACCACGTTGACGATTCATAGCCACCGCTCCTTACCTGAATGAGCCGATCCGTTTCAGATCACTGAAATTCAACCAGATGAAAAAAGCCTTCCCGACGATGTTTTGTTCCGGAACGAAACCCCAATAACGGCTATCACGACTGTTGTCGCGATTGTCGCCCATCACGAAGTACTGACCCGGCGGTACCCTGCAGATGACTCCCGCCGCATTGTAGGAACAATCCTGGCGGTTGGGAAACTGTACCGGACCCTGAACATACGGCGGAGCATCCTCATCGTTGAGGGTTTGATGCTGTGCTGAGTCCAGCCTTTCGATGAATTGCCGCGAGTAATAAAGACGCTCCGAGTGCAGATAGTCGTCGATCCGCGTCGTCGGCACCGGCTGGCCGTTGATCGTCAGTTTCTTGTTCAGGTAAGCGATGCTGTCACCCGGCACGCCGATCACCCGCTTGATGTAGTCGAGGGACGGATCCTCGGGATAACGAAAGACCATCACATCCCCGCGTTGCGGGCTGTTGATGTCGATGATCTTGCGGTTGAGTACCGGCAGGCGGATGCCGTAGGTGTATTTGTTGACGAGAATGAAATCGCCGACCTGCAAAGTCGGGATCATCGATCCCGAGGGAATCTTGAACGGTTCGACGAGAAACGAACGCAGGACGAAAACCACCAGGATCACCGGGAAGAAACTCGCCCCGTACTCGACCCACCAAGGGTCCTTGGCGTCCGCCGGGCGGCGCTTGCGCAGGAAACAGGCATCGACGGCCCAGATTGCGCCGCTGATCAGCAACAGGACAAACAGGATCAACGCAAAATTCACTCGATTACTCCTTTACTTGCCGACACGCAACACGGCAAGGAAAGCCTCCTGGGGGATCTCGACCGACCCGACCTGTTTCATGCGCTTCTTGCCGGCTTTCTGCTTTTCGAGCAGCTTCTTCTTGCGCGAAATGTCGCCACCGTAACACTTGGCCAGGACGTCCTTGCGCATTGCCTTGACATTCTCGCGGGCAATGATATTGGCACCGATGGCGGCCTGAATGGCGACGTCGTACATCTGGCGCGGAATCAGTTCGCGCATCTTGGCGGCCAGTTCACGGCCACGATAGACCGAGTTGGTACGGTGCAGGATCACTGACAGGGCGTCGACGCGTTCGCCATTGATCAGAACGTCGAGCTTGACCACGTCGGCCGCCCGATATTCCTTGAATTCGTAATCGAGAGAGGCGTAGCCACGCGAGACGGACTTCAGGCGGTCGAAGAAATCCATCACCACTTCGGCCATCGGCATTTCGTAAACCAGTTGCACCTGCCGACCGTGATAGTTCATGTCGACCTGGTTGCCGCGCTTCTGATTGCACAGCGTAATGACGTTGCCCAGATATTCCTGCGGAACGAATACCGTGGTGGTGATGATTGGTTCGCGAATCTCCTCGATTTTCGACAGTTCGGGCAGCTTGGCCGGATTTTCGACATTGACCAGGTTGCCATCCCGGAGCAGGACCTCATAAACGACGGTTGGCGCGGTGGTGATCAGGTCCTGATCGAACTCGCGTTCAAGACGCTCCTGGACGATCTCCATGTGCAACAGCCCGAGGAAACCACAGCGAAAACCGAAACCGAGCGCCTGCGAGACCTCTGGCTCGTAGCGCAGCGACGCGTCGTTGAGCTTCAGTTTTTCCAGCGATTCGCGCAGCGAGTCGTACTGATTTGACTCGACCGGATAAAGCCCGGCGAAGACCTGCGACTTGATCTCCTTGAACCCCGGCAGTGCCGTGCTTGCCGGTCGCTCGTGCAGCGTCAGGGTATCGCCGACCTTGGCTGCCTGTAGTTCCTTGATTCCCGAGATGACGTAACCGACCTCGCCGGCGCGCAACGCATCGCGTTGCAGCGCCTTGGGAGTGAACACGCCGACCTGTTCACAGAGGTGAGTCGAGCCGGTAGCCATCAGACGAATCCGGTCCTTGGGCCTGAGTGTGCCATCGAAGACTCGCACCAGCATGACCACCCCGACATAGTTGTCGAACCAGGCATCCACCAGCAAGGCCTTGAGCGGCGCATCGGGATCGCCCGTCGGAGCGGGAATACGCTCGATGATCGCTTCCAGGATGTCCTCGACGCCGAGACCGGTCTTGGCCGAAGCGAGGATCGCCTCGGAAGCATCGAGGCCGATGACATCCTCGATCTCCTGGCGAGCATGGTCAGGCATCGCCGATGGCAGATCGATCTTGTTCAGTACGGGCACAACCTCGACGCCGAGTTCGATCGCCGTATAGCAGTTGGCGACAGTCTGCGCCTCGACCCCCTGCGAGGCATCGACTACCAGCAGGGCTCCCTCACAGGCGGAAAGCGAACGCGAGACCTCGTACGAGAAATCGACGTGGCCCGGCGTGTCGATCAGGTTCAGGTTGTAGACTTCGCCGCTGCGCGCCTGGTACTGCAGGGCCGCGGTCTGCGCCTTGATGGTGATGCCGCGCTCACGCTCGATATCCATCGAGTCGAGTACCTGCGCTTCCATCTCGCGATCGGAAAGACCGCCGCAAAGATGGATGATGCGGTCGGCGAGCGTCGATTTTCCGTGATCGATATGCGCGATGATGGAAAAATTGCGGATCTGTTGCATGGACATGGTGTGGGCTCTATCGCGACCGAGCCGCCCCTGAAAAGAAAGGGTGCCGGCGGCGGGCACCCTGGGTCAAACAGCCTGAAGGCGCGGATTCTAGCGGATTTCACTCAAATAATCACGGACTTTGCTGGTATCGAGAAAGTAATGGCAGAGCTCGCGGCCCTCATGCAGGAGGACCGGAACGAGTTCGTCGTAGCGCGCTTCGAGCGCCGCGTCGGCGTCGACGTCGACCACCTCGACGGCCACGCCGAATTCGGCAGCCAATGTTTCGAGCGCTACTGCCATCTCTGTACAGAGGTGGCAGTAGCGACGCGAGACCAGGGTCAGCTTCACCACCGGTATCACTCGCCGCGACGCTCGGTCAGTCCCTTGATGGTGACGAAGGTCTGTAATTCGCCGCGGCGAACCAGCAAGGTCACGTTGGCCGACTTGTCGAACTGCGCGAGCAAACGGTTGAACTGTTCGCTGCTCTTGATTTCGATGTTTTCGCCACGCGTGATCAGCGCCAGAATGACATCCCCCGGCCGCAGATCGACGCGCGCCGCATTGTTGCGAACATCCTCGATCAGCAAACCGCCATTGACCTTGAGTTCGCGCTTCTGCTCGGCAGTCAGCTCGGAAACCACCAGGCCGAGACGATTGGCCGTCCGCTCGGGTGACTTTGCACTTCTGCTGCTGCGGGCAGCCAGCTTCTCTTCTGCGATTTCACCGATCACCACCGAGACATCCCGCGTTGTTCCCTTGCGCCAGATCTGAATCGTGACCCGGCTTCCCGGTTTGGTACTGCCGACGATGCGTGGCAAATCGCTGGAACTGCCAATCGTCTTGCCGTCGAACCTAAGGATAACATCACCCGCTTCGATGCCTGCTTTCTCCGCCGGTCCACCCTTTTCGACGGCATTGACGGCTGCCCCCTGGGCTTTGCTCAAACCGAAGGACTCGGCCAGCTCCTTCGTCACCTCCTGAATCACCACGCCGATTCGGCCGCGGCTGACCTTGCCATTGGCGCGCAGTTGCGCCTGCACCTCCATCGCTACATCGATCGGAATGGCAAAGGAGATCCCCATGAAACCGCCAGACCGGCTGTAAATCTGCGAGTTGATGCCGACCACCTCACCCTTCATGTTGAACAAGGGGCCGCCTGAATTGCCCGGATTGACCGCCGTATCGGTCTGGATGAAGGGAACATAGTTCTCCTGCGGCAAGGAGCGTCCCTTGGCACTGACAATGCCGGCTGTCACGCTGTTCTCGAAACCGAACGGCGAACCGATCGCGATCACCCATTCACCGACCTTGAGGACACCCGGATCACCCAGACGAACGGTCGGCAAGCCGGTCGCCTCGATCTTGATCAGCGCCACGTCGGTGCGCTTGTCCGTGCCGATGACCCGTGCCTTGAATTCACGCTTGTCGGTCAGTCGAACGAGAATCTCGTCAGCCGAGTCCACGACATGCGCATTGGTCAGCAGATAACCATCGGCACTGATCACGAATCCGGACCCGAGGGATCTGCTTTCGTAGTCGCGGGGTACGCCAGGAATTCCCGGCTGGCGAGGAATGAAGCGCCGGAAGAACTCATACATCGGATCGTTTTCATCGAAGGGGAACGGCTGTGCATTCCGCCCACTGCTCCGCACCGACTGGGTTGTACTGATATTGACGACCGCCGGTCCCTGCTTTTCGACGAGATCGGTGAAGTCAGGCAATCCTCGGTTGTCGGCTTGTGCCAGCACCGAGAACACCGTTACAAAGAAAGCCACAAGCAATTGTTTCATGGCAGCAATAGCCTCCTGAACGTCATTGAATGACAAAAAAGATGATGGCGCAGGGCGCAAAATCAAGATCGGATCGAGAGCTGCAAACGCCGGTCTTGCTGGGCCTGCCGCTGCGCACGCCGCAGGCCCAGCCAACCGATCAGCAAACCGCCCATGGCACCACCGATCGCCCACGCCTCGCCACCGCAGACCGATCCCGACAGCGCCCCGGCAAACAGAGCCAGCAAGGGAAACGCATAGGCATACAGCGCACTGCGGCCAAGCGAACCCTCAGCCACAGCCACCCGCACGCGCGCACCAACGTCACAATGATCGGGATTCAGCACCCGAAAAGTGCGTGGCGGACCACATAACAACTGGCCCAGAGGGTTCCCCCCGCACCCCCCCGGTTGTCTGCAGCGACCGCAGCCGCTTTCGTCCATCCGAAGGTAGGCGTACTGGCCATCAACCGCGGTCACTGTTCCCCAGGCATCCGTCATCATTCATCCTTTCTGCAAGCAGCCCATTCTTGGCCGAGTTACCATCTGCGGTCCTGCGAGGTATCCAGTAGCGGTCGCAATTTGTCTGCGACCGCCTCTCGGGCACGAAAAATCCGCGAACGCACCGTACCAATCGGACAGCTCATGACCTCGGCTATTTCCTCATAACTCAGGCCCTCGATCTCACGCAGGAGGATCGCGTGACGCAACTCATCGGGGAGTGCGTCCATGGCCGCGTTGATCGTAGCCCCCGTCTGCTTGGATTGCAGCAGGCTCTCCGGCGTGTTGATGTCCTGCAACTGAGTGGCATCCTCGAAGCCTTCGGCTTCTTCAGCATCAAATTCGGTCGAAGTCGGAGCGCGGCGTCCCTGTGCAACGAGATGATTCTTGGCCGCATTGATGGCAATCCGGTATAACCAGGTGTAAAACGCACTGTCCCCGCGAAACAACGGCAGCGCCCGATAAGCCTTGATGAATGCCTCTTGGGTCACATCCTCGATTTCGGCGTGATCGTAAAGAAAGCGAGACAACAGGCGCGCCACCTTGCGCTGGTATTTCACGACCAGTGCGTCGAACGCGTGTTTGTCACCACCCTGGGCGTTCTCGACCAGTTTCTGGTCAATTTCGCGTTCGCTCATGCTCTATGCTTTTCCTTTGGCATACGAAAATCCGCGCCGAAGTATAGCGCAAGCATCGCATCGCCATCGTAACAGTGCATGACCGGCTATTCCGGGTCATCGGACCAGTCATGATCCTGAAGCGCGCTTTCAAAAGGCAGGAATGGGTGGATGACCCATTTCAGCCCGGTCAGATCTTCCCAACCCCGCAAGGGGGAGGGCGATCGCCGAACCGTCGCGGTTATTCTCATGACCGTCAATGTGAAAGCCGTGTCAGCGACTCACGAATCTCCTCTCCTCCTCGCGGGGGATGGGTTGGGGAGCGGGAAACGGTCATGACCTCCATGATCGGGAGGGCCTGGAAAAGTCATGAGACCGTGAGACGGGAAGCGTGCTACATTCTTGCGGCCAGCGGGCGAACCGCGCCGGTCTGCGATCCAGCATCAGGCCGCCGGTTGCCAGTCAGCGGCAGACGTCATTCTCACCCGGTCATTGCTTGAAGCCTGCGACAACAGAAAGGTAGGTCCTGATGTTCTACATCACATTTCACGGCGGTAGTGTCGGTACAGCAATCAACAACGTGCATGTTTATGATCTGATCGACGGTCAGCCGGTGTGCATCACCACTGCCGCCCTGCAGACCCCGCCAGGCTCTCCGGCACTGAGCGAACTGCGTGATCTGGTCTTCGGTCCGTCGGGCAATCTGTTCGTGATCAATGGCTACAAGGACGCCAGCCAGGTTCTCCTTTACAGCGCTCGCCCGGACGCCGACCATAGCCACGCTTACCAAGGCATCTATGCCGATGCCCGTGTTTCCAAGGGCATCGCGCATCCTTTTGCGCTGGCTTTCGACAGCAGTGACAATGGCTACCTGTCAAGTCAGGACAGCAATGTGGTTACTGCGTTGAAGCCGCCAAAAGCCCGGAAACGCAGTCTTGCTCTGGCGGTTGCGGCGAGCTTGCGGGCACAAAAGGGCAAGCGCTTCCTCAAGGGTACCTTCGTTGCCTCGTCAATCGGAAAATTACCGGCTTCGCCGGCGCGTCCGCCATCGGATTGCCGGCAGCCGGCAGGGCTGGCGGTGGTCGTCGCGCCGGATCCGTCGAAAAAGGATCGAAAGCGGACAAAGGTCGCGCACTCGGTACGCGGTGTCCTAGTTTACGGCAACTTACTATACGTCGCCGATGAACCGGGCAACGCGGTGAAGATCTACGATCTCGCCGGGGGGGAAAAGCAGGGGCAACTACTGGGGCAGATCGCCGACGCCCAGTTCCTGCAGGCCCCCGTGCATCTGCTCGCACACGGTGAATATCTGTACATTGGTAGCAGCGGTACCGACACGATCCTGCAATATCACTTCGGTAGTGGCGAACTGAAGACGGTAGTCAGTGGCGTCAGGACGATTTCGGGAATGTGTTTCGACACGGCAGGCAACTTTTATGTCGCGTCGCGTGACGACAAGGCGATCTATCGCTGTGGGGCGGATTTTGGTCCACCACAAGCGTTCATCAGCGGCCTGCAGGACAACCCCGAGTTCCTGGTGTACGCGCCGAACTGAACCGGCGAAACCCGCCGGGCAGGTCAGGGTCGACCAGAGCGGGCTCGGGTTCGCCGTCCTTGCTCATCTCGACAGCCCAGCCGTCCTCGTCTTCGCGCTTGATGATGCGGGCGCTCCGCCCTTGTGGCGCCTGGGCCGCGGCTTATGGACGGCGGTCGGTCGATGCATGGCTTGTTTCATCTTTGGCATCAAGTGGCATGGACTTGTGCTTGACAGCGCCCGCCAGCCTACGGATAATTGTTCCCGTTGCTGCTTCTGAAACAGGGCTGCTCACTCCGGAAAACTTGCTTTGTAACGCAACGATTCACACGCGGGAATAGCTCAGTTGGTAGAGCGATACCTTGCCAAGGTATAGGTCGAGAGTTCGAGACTCTTTTCCCGCTCCAGATTAAGAAAGGGAAATTGCATTGCGCAATTTCCCTTTCTTTCGTTTTGACAGCGCCCAATGGCGGTTAAACGAACACAATATTGCTTGCACTCAATCCTGCAATATCGACACCGACCAGGGTGACGGTATTCTGATTGCCCAGGTCGATGCTCAGGTTGTTTCCTGAAACAGTGGTGTGCTGAAGGAGGCTGCTCAGGTTGGTAATGCTGGAGCCATTGATTCCGACGTCGATCTGAATTTTATCGGTCGAAGCATGAAAGTTGAAAATTCTGTCGTTGCCGCTATTGTTATGGAATGCAAAGACATTATATGACCTGCCGGCAGAATCGTCGGCAACACTTTGTGTAATGGAATTGAAGTCATTGATTGTTGTACTTGGCGTGAAGGGATTGTTGGCCAGATATTGAGCAAGCTGGCTGGTTTTATGCCCACCGGCAACCAGAATGTCATTACCTGCGCCGCCATCGATGACGTTGGTACCTATGTCAGCATAACCCCCGCCGAATATGAAATCATTGCCCGCCCCGCCGGATAGCAGAAAGTCACCGACATCGCCTCCTTCGATGATGTCATTGCCTGCACCGCCGCGGAGACCATCAATATTGTCCAATGGATTGAGCAAATGTAAATCCATATTCCTGGAATCGGTTGCGGCCAGAATACGGTCCCACAGGAACTGATGAAAACTGGCATTCTGCGTACCATCCGCCGAAGTTCGTTCCATCGCACTGATGACCCCATCCACGGCCCCTCCGGCAACATTCAATGTGCCAGGGAGGGAGATGTCGACATTGCCTGTGAGCATGGTCGAAGCGACATTGATCCTGAGATCCGGGTAATTCGTGCTCAAGGAAGATTGAATGGTTGTCGTCAGGCTTCTGAGCATCGCGTCCTGAATGGTTTCATTCAAGGCCAGTTCGACAATGCGAATGTCTGCCAAGACGGTGATCCCATTGTTCAGGTTCGCGGTATACGCAGTAGTCGGATAGGCCGACTGATCTGCAGCAACAACGATATAACCAGGGAAAGCATCATGGACCGCTTGCCTCGCTATATCATACTGATTGAGCCCCGTCTTCGGGTCCACATGACTAACGAAACCCAACTGATTCGGAAAGTTGGACGACAGCACTCCTAGTTGAGCATTGGTGATATTGTTCTGAAGAGTGGCAACCTCTGTCGCCGTTGGATAAAAGGCGATTCCACTTCTGACTCCAATGATGTCAAGACTGATGACCGGCATTTCTATTTCTCCTCAATGGCTTGGTGTGAAATTCTCCCGAACTGCGCGAGCAGAAGCTGGCGAGTCCGGGTGGTGGGCCAAAACAAAAACGATACGCGACAAACAAACCTAATTCAATCAACCATGCGGCATGGTTTCTATGTCTGAATCAACTTCAGCAACCTTTCTTCGGCAAACACATCCCGATAGAACGTCAATTGCTCGGTCTTGAGATAACAGCCTCCCCGGTGACCACGACGAACCCAGGTGACATTGCCCTTGGCAAGGGTTTCATTGGTAATGTCATCCACGCACTTCCATTCAAAATAGGTATGCTCCCCATAAAACATCACGATCGGCCAGCACATGGTGACTCCGGGCTGGGCGATTAATGCCCACCAATGTTTCTCGCGTTCCTTTTGTTGTTCGACTCCCTGATACGGGCCATCCTGACAAAAATAAACGAGATCATTTCTATATTCACCTGTCAAGATGTCGCCGCGGCCTTGCCTTAATGCCTCACAGTGGGTGGGCCACCACTCCTTATTTTCTTTTTCAATTTGTGTCAGGGTATAACTCGAATCAATCGCCGGTAATTTCTCCTCCTTCATTGCAACGATTTTTTCGCCAAACTCGATAAGCTCTGCCTGCAATGCAGGGGAGACCAGATTAGGTCGGGAATAGTCCGCGGATAATTTTTCGTAATAGCTTGCCTTGTGTTTTGTCATGAGTATCTCCTTCAAATTTGAGAAGCGAATCGCAGTATTGACCTGTCATTGACTCCAATAGGGGCTGTTTTGACAGCAGTACACCCGACCTGTCCGGTATTTGCCGGTGAGCAGGTCGATTTTCCAGGCCAGCCAGGGTTCAGCGGGGCCGTTCGACTTCAAGAATGTTGCGGTTGACCTGGTCGCAACGCTGATAGTCGAAGCGATCAACGCCTTGCAGCGCAAGGTAGATGCCAAGTCCGCCAATATCACGTTCCGATAACGGTT
Source organism: Accumulibacter sp. (assembly GCF_036625275.1). GTDB lineage: Bacteria > Pseudomonadota > Gammaproteobacteria > Burkholderiales > Rhodocyclaceae > Accumulibacter. The sequence continues at coordinate 11,291 of NZ_JAZKUD010000047.1, read as the reverse complement.
TGTCGAGGTCTTCTGCAGTCGGCATGGCGCGCGCACGGGGGTCGTAAGCAACGCCTGTGTCCTCGAGGATGACGGTCAGCTTATCGTCCATGGTTTCAATCGAAATCACGATGTCGCCGGTCAACCCCTGTTCCTGGTAGCCGTGGGTGATGATGTTGGTGGCGATCTCATCCACGGCCAGGGTTAGACGATAGGTGGCTGAACCGTCCAGTCCTGCCTCGATGCACGCCTCAGAGACCAGATGACGAATGGCCGAGAGCGCTGCCAGATTGGCCGGAATGCTGTGCCTTGCCATGACCAGGGGGCGCCAAGCTCAGGGGTAGCTTTCCTGAAGGTAAACCGACTGGTCGAAGCCGCTCATCTGCAAGGTGTTGAGGACGGGACCCGTGGCACCGATGACGTGTATGCTGACCTCGCTTCCCATCCGCTGCTTGGCGAACACCAGCACGCGCAGACCAGCGCTGGCCATGAATTGCAGTTTGTTCACGAAGAGCACGAGCTTCTCGGGTTTTTCCTGGGCCAGCCGCTCGATTGCCGCACGGAATTCTCCGGCCACTGCGGCGTCGAGTTCGCCGTCGAGCGTGATCCATGCCTCACGGCCCCTGGTTTCCACTGTGGTACTGAATGTCATGTTCCTGTCTCCAAAGAATGATCAAGTTGTCTTTTCATGCAGCCGTGGGCGCCCGATCAGTATCACCACCGCTCGCCCACCGACCAGAAAACTGCGCAGATTGTCTTCCAGTTTGACTTCCTGACCGGGCTCCTGGATGTCATCAGGGGCTGGCAAACCGGTATTGGCGAACAGATACCAGTGATAATTGGCGGGCAGTTCAGGTAATTCGAAGGGGAGGGCGTCCCAATAACAGTTGATGGCCATGTACAGCACCGGACTGACATTTCCCTTTTGTCCGGCCTGCCGCTCGCGGAGCATGAAGGCCAGGGTTCGTGCACCTGGCGACCAGTCGGCGCGCCAGGCTTGTGTGCCATGCCAGATGATGTCGGCCTGAGCGCGACTGCTCCCGAAGAACTCGCGAGCGCGCAAGAGCGGGTGCGCCTTGCGCAAGGCAATCATCCGGCGAGCGAAGGTGAACAGATGGCCGTTGCGTTCGCACAGCGTCCAGTCGAGCCAGTTCAGATCATTGTCATGGCAATAGGTATTGTTGTTGCCGCGCTGGGTTCGGCCCACTTCATCGCCCATCAGGATCATCGGGACGCCGTGGCTCATCAGCAGAATCGCCAGCGCGTTCTTGATCATTCGCTGGCGCAGGTCATTGACCCCAGGATCGCTGGTTTCGCCCTCGACGCCACAGTTCCAGCTATGGTTGTCGTTGCCACCGTCGCGGTTCTGTTCGCCGTTGGCGTCGTTGTGCTTGTCGTTGTAGGCGAACAGATCGTAGAGAGTGAAACCGTCGTGGCAGGTGATGAAGTTGATCGATGCCGTCGGGCCGCGTTGGTTCCAGCCATAGAGGTCCGGCGAGCCCTGGATGCGCTCGGCCATCACCGGAACCATTCCTTCGTCTCCCTTCAGGAAGCGTCGGATGTCGTCGCGGTACTTGCCATTCCACTCGGCCCACCGTCCATACGCCGGGAACGATCCGACCTGATACAGGCCGCCAGCGTCCCAGGCTTCGGCGATCAGCTTGCATTTGGCCAGTATGGGGTCAAACGCCAGACTCTCGAGCAACGGCGGGTTGGGTAAGGGGGCGCCGCTGGGAGCACGTCCCAGGATCGAGGCCAGATCGAAGCGGAAACCGTCGATGTGATATTCCGCTGCCCAGTAGCGCAGGCAGTCGAGAACCATGTTGCGGACCACCGGGCTGTTGCAGTTGAGTGTGTTGCCGCAGCCGCTGAAGTTATAGTAGTAGCCCTCGGGAGTCAGCATGTAATAGGTCTGGTTGTCGATTCCCCGGAAGGAGAGTGTCGGACCCTGCTCGTTACCCTCGGCGGTATGGTTGAAAACCACGTCGAGAATGACCTCGATGCCGTTACGGTGAAACTCCTTGACCAGGTTCTTGAACTCGTCGACCTCCATGCCGAAGGGTCCGGAGGCGGCAAAGCCGGCCTTGGGAGCGAAGAAGCCGACCGTGCTGTAGCCCCAGTAGTTGTACATCATCTCGCCGGTGAGCGGGTTGGGACGGCTGTTTTCGAACTCGTCGAACTCGAAGATCGGCATCAGCTCGACACAGTTCACCCCCAGCTCTTTCAGATAGGGGATCTTGGCCATGATTCCCGCATAGGTGCCAGGGTGCTTGACGCCTGCCGAGGGATGGGCAGTGAAGCTGCGCGTGTGCAGTTCGTAGATCACCAGGTCGGCGAGCGGCGTTTCCAGGGGGCGATCGTCCTCCCAATCGAAATCCTCGAAGATCAGTCGGGCACGGTGCGGGTAGCGGTCGTTCCAGTCGGGTGCCTGGCCCCAGACCGTTCGGCCGCCGATTGCCTTGGCGTACGGATCGAGAAGGATCTTGCTCCGATCGAAGCGATGTCCGGCCACCGGATCCCAGGGGCCGTCCATGCGATAGCCATATTCGATGCGCTCGTAGTCGAGATCGAAGACGACCATGCACCAGGCGTTACCGATGCGGAAGGAGTCCGGAAACGGAATCTCCACCAGTGGCTCTGGCGCGCCCTTCTCGAAGAGTACCAGTGTGCAGGAGGTGGCGTGGCCAGAGCTGACGGCGAAGTTGACGCCGCCCGGTACCAGCGTACTGCCGAATGGAAATACACGCCCTAGTCGGAATTTGTAGCCTTCGTGCTGGTGAGTCGGGTAGAAATCGATGCGGCTATCCATGTCACACCTGCTTGAGGGCCGTCAGCGCTGCTTCAACGCTGTTCGCAACGGTAAAGAACTTGAGAAAACCGGTAATCTCCATGGTGTCCCGGATCGATTCCGCCAAACCGGCCAGCGCGACCCGGCCATTGTGCGCTGCCGCCTGACGGTAGAGCAGGAGCAGCATCCGCAGACCGGCGCTGGACATATAGGTGACGCGGTTGAGGTCCAGGATCAGCGAATCATTTTCCCGCAACAGGGGCAGGATCTTGTTCTGCAAACTGGGCGCAGAACTGCCGTCAATCTCGCCAGCAACGACTACGACTGTCATCCCGTCGCGGGGGGAAGCTTCAACCTCGATCGACATATGCTTGAATCCTTGGCTGCGATGGATGCGGGGCTACTTGACCGGCGTCAGTGTGACCTTGACCCGCACATCCTGGCGGGAATCGGGTAGTTGCACCGACAGGGCTTCAGCATCGAACGCAGAGTAAGGTCTGCCGTCGATCTCGACTGCGGTCAGGCGGACACTGCCCTTGGGCAGGATATCCGGAGACACCCGCAGGACCCGATCCGGAAAACCGTCGGGCCGTGGCTTGAAGTACAAACACATCGGCTGCTTGTTGATCAGCAGGTTGATATAGGTTGCCGACAGGAAGCACAGCTCGGTGGAGTGATAGGCACTCATCGAGTGGCTGCCCTTGAGCCTTTCGTTGCCCAGCAGATAAGGCAGTCCGTTGGCGAGAACGTTGAAATAGACGCCGCCATCGTCGTGATCCAGGAAGAAGGCATTGTAGAAGGCGGCTGCCTCGCGGCCGTGTTTCTGGTAGTCCGCCTTGCCCAGGCAGCCCTGCAAAATCAGGTAGGCGAGGATCGCCTGTTCCTGTTGCCACCAGGCCTTGCGATCATGCCAGACGAAACGATGCATTTCCTCGCCCGGAGCCAGTGCCCGTTCGACCACGTCGTACCAGCCGCCGCGAATCTGGTCGGAACCGACCCCGGGCATCAACTGGGCAATCTTCTCGGCCAGTTCGAGGTAACCTGCACTTGGACGAATGCTGTGGATTCGCATCAGGTTCCAGGCGATCTTGAGATTGTGGCCAACCACCGCACGGTCCTGCTGCCAGTTCCAGGTGCTGTCGTGGCTCCAGTCTTCATGGAAGCGCTCCTGGACAAATGGCGAATGCTCGTAATCGGGGAAGTGCCTGACGATGGTGTCGGCGGTGTCGGCCAGGAAATCGGCGTACTTGTTCTCCCCGGTCGCCAGCCAGAGGTTGATCAGGTAGGCCGGGGCGTGATCGCCGACCGAGTTCCAGTTCTTGCGGGCGCGGTTGTTGCCCTTGTCGAGCAGTGACGAGCGCGGATCCAGGCCGATCGGATCGATGTGCGAGAAATATCCGCCCTGATCGTTGTCCTTGTAGTATTTGTCGAACAGTTCGATCGTTTTCTCGATGTCGTAGAGAATGCGCGGGTCGCCGGTGAGACGATAGGTCTGCGTCGGCCCGGCGAGGGCGTAGATCTGCTCGTACATCGGCAGCGAGTCGTAGTCGTCGCCGAACTCCGAGGTCAGCAGCTTGTGCTCGCGGTCTCCGGAAACCTGGACCCCGTGGTACCAGTAGATCAGATCCTCGTCCGCATCCATGAAGCGCATGTGGGAACGCAGGTACTCTGTTCCTTTCTCGGCGGCCTCGAGGAAGCTTTCCTCGCCCGTCAGCATGTAGGCCGATGCCATGCCGTAAACCATCCGGGAAATGGTGTCGGTTTCCTGCAGGTAGTCGCCTTTCTTGCCGCCGGCCAGGTGCAGGATCGTCCGATAATTGCGATAGTCGATCGACTGATTGGGGTAGTTGAACTGCCAGCGCAGGTAGCTGTTGGCGATGGAGCGGATCTGTTTGATCCACCAGTCGGGTTCCTCATGACGATAGACGCCGGGTCCCTCGCCCGGGAAGACCATCGATTTGACCTCGGCACGCAACTCTCCCGCTTGTGGATAGAAGATGCAGTAAGCGTAAACCTGTTGGCCGGGTTGCAGCATTTCGCGGATGCGCGAGGTGCAATCCTGGTAGCTGTCCTCAAGGTTCTCTGCAATTCGGGCGTAAGTGGTCGGCGTGAGGTACACTTGAAAATCCTGGCCGCTATTGGTCCTGAGAGTAAAACTGCGTGCTGCACGATCAACCTGCGTGACGTAACCGGTAATCGTGTCCGAATAAGAATAGGCTTGCGTCTTCATGAATGACTGCTCCTCGCGATGTTGCGTGTTGGTTATATTGCGTGTTGGTTGTTGTTCGAGCGTGCTGATTTTGTTCAATCCGGATCATGGCGCTAGGTTAGCTGCAATCTTGAGAGGCGGTCAACTGCTACTTGTCCATTTTCTTCAGCATGGGTTTAATCCCATAAATCATGATCTGGCCCGATCCGGTCTGGGGTGAGCAGCCCCCTGGCGACGACAACCAGTGGGTATGAGGACTCGCAATGCTTCTTGCCGATAACCAACATCTGATGTCGATGCTTGCCGAGTTGGACATCGTCACCACAACCGTCGAGCATCCGCCGCTGCGCACGGTGGAAGATAGCAAGCGCCTGCGCGGAGACCTCACGGGAGGGCATGCCAAGAGCCTGTTCCTGAGAGACAAGAAGGCCGGGTACTGGTTGTTGGTGGCGCTGGAACAGACCCGTGTCGATTTGCGGGTTGCCGCAAGCCTGTTGCAGGCGTCGCGCCTCTCGTTCGCCAGCGAGGAGGAATTGGGTAGCATCCTTGGTGTCGTTCCGGGAGCCGTCTCGCCTTTCGCCGCGATCAACGACGTGCATGGTCGCGTCTGCGTAGTCCTTGAGCAGCGGCTGCTGGACAGCGATGTCCTCAACTGTCATCCGCTGCGAAATGACCGCACCACCGCGATCGCCACGCACGATCTGCTGAGATTTCTCGATCGGATCCGACACCCGCCACGCATTATCGATCTGCTTCAGATGGTGGCGAGCAACTAGCCAGAGTGGGCAGGCGTCCTTGCCGTCAATGTGAAAGTCGCATCAGCGACGCACGAATCTCCCCCCGTTCCACTCGCTGGAGAGGGAAACGGTCGTGACTTTCATCATGATCGGGGGACCTGGAAAAGTCATGACCGTTAGCCGTCCGGCAAGCCCGCCTAGGGCAGTGCTGGCGTTCGGCGTGCTAATCCGCTGCGGGAAGCTCGGTGCCGGAAGGGCCATGCCAGCGTAGCGCCAGCAGGGTAATGTCATCGCTTTGCGGATGCGCGCCGACGAAAGTCCGAACCGCGCTCATCACGCTGTCGATGATCATGTGTGCAGAACAGGCCGGCGAGATTGCGGCCAGGCTGTTGCCCAGACGTGTCGCGTTGAACAGCTCGTGCTCGCCGTTCATCGCCTCGGTGACGCCGTCGGTATAGATCACCAGTCCTTCGCCAGGCTGCAACTGGATGATGTCGTTGCGGTAAACGGATTCGGCGACGAAGCCCAGGACCAGCCCCCCCTTCTTCTTTTCGATCATTGCCGCACCGCCGTCGTGGCGCAACAGGAAAGGCAGTTCGTGGCCACCATCGCTAAAGCTGATCTCCCCGGTTCGCAGGTCGAGGATGCCGGCGAAGACAGTGACGAACATGCCTTCGGGATTGTTCTCGCAGAGGCTGTGGTTGACCCGTTCCATGATGCCGCCGACCGATGCGGAGTCGCGCTTCGCCTCGACAGCGAACAGTGTCTTGGTCACTGCCATGAACAGTGCGGCGGCCACCCCTTTGTCCGACACGTCGCCGATCAGAAAGAACAGCCGGTGCTCGTCGAGCGGAAAGAAATCGAACAGATCGCCGCCGACTGCTTTGGCCGGTTCAAGCACGGCGTGCAGGTCGAAGCGGACGCCAGGCGCCGGTTCCCCGAAATTGCGCGGCAGCATGCCCATCTGGATGGCGCGGGCCGCAGACATCTCGCCTTCGATCCGCTCCTTGGCGGCAGTCGTTGCCTTGAGGTCCGCAATATGCGTTTTGAGCGTGGTGACCATCGAGTACAGGGCATTTCCCAGGTATCCGACTTCATCTTTGCGGTTCTCCGATACCTTGAGCAGTTCCGCATGCATTTCCTGATCCGGGTCGAAGTGATGCGCAACCAGGCGATGGGTCTGTACGGTCAGGCGCGCCAGCGGCCGGACGATGCGGTTGAGAAAGGGCAGGGCCAGAGCCATTCCCAGCAGCAGCATGACCACGGTCACCCCGCCACCGATGGTCAGGAGCGAATGCAGCTCGGCATCCATGTTGACCGGCAGACGCATCAGCGCCGCCCCATTTGGCAAGCCGTCCGCGCCAAAGGTTGGCGCAGCAACGTACAGGAACGCATGCCGGAACAGGACCTTGTCTGCGAAATAGGAAGCCGGGGTGCTGGTACTGATCACCGTTTCGATGAAGGTGCGCTGTTCATCGCTCAGTGTGGCAGTTCCGTCGATGCTGGCGACGGAACTGACGGCCAATGCTTCGAGGTTTTCATCGAATATCCAGATGGCGTCGATCAGCGCTCCCGACAGAACGCTGTCCACCATCCTCTTCAGGCCGACATTCTGGATGCTGCTGTTGGCGAGGTTGGGCCGATGGGCAATCAGGGTCATGCCGCCGCTCCGCTCCGGCATGGTTACCGCGCCGTAGTACAATTGACTGTGGTCAATCGCGCGGTACATCAGTTCGGTGGATAGGCTGTACTGCTGCCCCTGCAGTAGCGGCTTGAATTTCGGTTGCAGAGTCAGCCCCGAGTCGAGGGCAATGGACGCGTCGATGTCGTCGAGCGACCAGAAGAGCGGTTTACCGCTGGCATCGGTTACCCAGACCTCCGGAATCCCGTTGCGCACGGCAATGGTCCGCAGCGCCCGATTGATTTCCAGCGCAGAAGTCTTCTGCCGCTGCGCCAGGTGGGTCAGTTGCGCAACGATATCCGCCTGGGTGCGTACGTTCTGGTCAATGATCTGCTCCAGGGCCGTTGGCACCTGCTGGATGAAAGTGACGGACTGGGCGAGGGTCTGGGCGATCAGGATGCCGTCGCGCTCGGTACGTTCCAGCACGGAGAGCCAGGAGACATAGGCGAACACCACACCGGCGCTCGGCAGGCCTATGGCGATGAGGGTGCTGACAAAGAGGAAAAGCCGGCGGCGCAGCGTCATCGTGACGACCCTACTTCAGCCAGATGATCGAGGTGGATAGCTTCTGGGCGACGATAGCGTCGAGCGGGAAATAGACGATCCCGCGTGGTCCGAACCATTTGTCGTAGATCTCGAAGTAACCTCCCCGATACTGGTCAACACCATCCAGGAGTTCGGCCAGTACCTGATTCACGAAGGCGCGCCATTTCGAGTCGTCGAGAGGCAGGCTGCAGGCCATCGATTCGTAGGACAGCGCATCGGTGCGCGGCAGCAGGATGACCTTGCTCTTGAGCGGACTCTTTTCGACCAGCGCACGGAGTACGATGCCGACGTTGGACAATCCGTCGAGTTCTCCCGCGGCGAACATCCTGAAGCCGGTCGCCATGTCGGGTACTTCGACCACAATTGCATCCGGCACGTGCTGTTTGAGAATGGCTGGGGTGGTCGTGCCGGCGGCAACGCCAATACGTTTGCCGCGCAGATCGTCGAACCCCTTGGCCGTCCTGCGCAGGACCATGACGCGGGTGCCGTTGCCGAAGAACGGGATCGAGAAATCGACCAATTTCTGACGCTCCCAGGTAGGCGTCGTAATGCCGCACTCGATGTCGATGGCGTGGCTGGCGACCAATGCCAGGCGGTCGCTGGCCTTGGTGATGTGCAGCCGGGTCTCGATTTCACGGCCAAGCTTCTCCGAGAGCTTCTTGCGAATCTGTTCGATCAGGTCAACCGAGAAACCGGCCAGCCTTTCCTCCTTCTCCTTATCTCCCGCCTGCGGTAACCGGTAAGCGAACGGCATGGCATCGGCGCGGGTTCCGGCATTGAGAACACCGGTGCTCCTGATGCGATCGAGAGCCGACTCGGCCCATGCCGATCCCTGCAGGGCGAACGCCAGCAGCACTGCCGCAGTCGTGCCCGGCAGGCAGCGGCGAAGGATTGCGATGATCTTGATCTGTATCAATGGTTTCCCCCTAAGTCGCCGGCCGCTTACGGCGCGGGCCCGCCGACGCGGGCCAGCAAGCGTCTTCTTGCGCAACCCATGGCCCAGTTGAGTGGAAAGCAAAAGACCAGGAAGTAGCCGATGGCGTAAGTATAAACCCAGAGCATCGTTTCATTGCCGCCGACCGCGGCGATGACAATGTTGCAGCGTGAGACGATTTCTCCGACGCCGATCACCGAAGCCGTGCTCGATGCCATGACGATGATCAGCAGGTAAGTGGTCCAGCTCGGAATGAACAGTAATGCAGCCGCATGATGGTGACGCTTCCGGTGCTGCAGGGCCACGAGCAGGTTGTCCGAGACGAATCCGATGACCGCCACGGAGAGCGCCAGCGATGCCTTGAGCCACACGGGAAAGGCGTGGATCCGTCCGGAAAGTTCGAACTCTGTCGGGATCAGGAAGGCCAGGTAGAAGAGGAAGACAAAAGTCGGGATGTTGCGCGTCAGTTCGGTGACGACGAGGCTCGCGCGCGCCAGCGGCGAGGGTCCGGACAGGCGCAGCCATGCCAGGAGCGCACCGAAGACCGTGCCGATGAGCATTGCCACCAGCGAGATCAGGATGTTCCAGGCAAAGCCGCCGGCCAGGAACGGTGTCCACGTCAGCAACAGGGCAGCGATTTCAGCGGCGGCCAAGTTCAGGAATCCTCCGTTCCAGGTAGTTGAAGATCTGGACGACGGTGGTCACCAACAGAAAGTAGGTAATCATCAGCACATTCATGATCACCTCGGGGTTGCCTTGTTCGGCAATGATGGCGGTGGCGGCCGAAACAAGCTCCGGTACGGCGATGACGCTCGCCATACCGGTCGCTTTGACGACGTTCACCAGCGAAGCGACCACTGCTGCGTAAGACAGGCGTAGCGCCTGCGGTAGCTCCCGCCAGCCGAGCCGGAAACCGGGTTTCTGCTCCTTGAGTACGGAGACAGCTTCGAGCAGTGCAGACACGATGGCGCAGCCGGTATAGGTCGAGAGACAGACGATGACGATCGAGGCACCGTCGAAAGTCCAGCCGAAACGGCTGACGATGATGTGGCCGACGCCGAAGAAGACCAGGTAGATCAGCAACAGCGGTGGCGTCATTCGGCCGAGGGCGGCGGACATCTGCACGCCGGCGCGCATGCCGGGGAAGCCCGATTCTGCCGCCAACGCACCGAGGCAGCCCACGATCAGGCTGCCGGCAATGCACGCGGCCATCAGTTGCAGCGTTATCCAGAGGCCGCGCAGGAACAGCTGGCGATCATAGGCATCGTAGATGATGGTCATATTGAGACCCGTCTGCTCCTTGAGGAGCAGGCCGAAATGCTGGATGCCACCGACGTCGGCAGATTTCAGGAGCCATTTGTTGCGGCACTCCGCTGGCCAATGGCCGTTGTCGAGCCGAGTACAAATCAGGCTTCCGTCGGCCTGGCGCTTTGTCCAGAGTGCGCGCATCTCCACCAGATATTGGCTTGGCCTGATTCCCCAGCGCTTCTCCACGTCGATCAGCCAAGCGCTGCGGTGCCAGTCGGCGATCGCTTCGGAGATCCTCTGCTCGAGTCGGGACCCTTGCTCCTTGGCGGACAGGGCGATGGCCCAGGGCGAGATCATCATCGACGGCAGCGGCGTTTCGTAGTTTGCCCACTCCGGATCGGCCAGCAGACCGGCGAAGCTGGTATCGTCGTACAGCCAGGCGACGCAGCGCCCATCGCGCAGTGCCAAACGGGCGTCGCGCGTGCCGTTGAAGATCTGCAGATCGAGAAGGAAGCGTTGGGCCATCGGTCGATTGAAGTATGCGCCCTGGGTGGCGCATACTTTTTTGCCGCGCAGGTCCGTCCAACTCGACAGCCGGGGGGTGGGCGGCGCGACCGCCGTCGCGCCGCTGGCGTAGTAACCGGGCTCGACCAGGGTGGCAATCTGTCTGCGCTGCGGGCTGTCGCCCAGGGTAGCGATGACCACGTCAACCGCGCCTTCCTCTAGTTTCTGCAGGCGATTGGTTGACGTGACCGCAACCAGTTGCAGGCCAACGCCCAGGCGGCGGGCAAGTTCAGCGGCAAGATCAGGCTCGAAACCAATCAAGCGACCGTGCGCATCCAGCATACCGAAAGGCGGATAATCGGATTTGACACCGACGATCAAGGTGCCGCGCTTCTGGATCAGATCGAGCCGGTCGGCCTGCGCTTCCCGGCCAATCATGATGATGACCATCAGCACCAGCAAGCAAGCGGCACGAAACCCCGGACAGCGGCCCATCGTCCGGCTTATACCGGTTGGCTGGGAGCGAACGGTTGAGGCAGCTCCGTATGCTTATCCGACGCGCTGGCCGCCTCGGCTACCGCGAGAAAACCGTAAGCGCAGCGCAGCGGCAGGATCTTTGCCAGAAACCAGTCGACCGCGCGCAGCAAGCGCGACCTGACGATGCC
>NZ_JAZKUD010000046.1:0-33839 GCF_036625275.1 Accumulibacter sp. | reverse complement strand
GCTATCAGGCCGTCCGCCGCAAACTTCCTTCGCGCCGTACTTTCTTCGAACATCTCCGGGCCCTGGCTCAATACCTGCACTTCGACTCTTGGGCCAACCTGTTTGACTTCATGCTCGAGGCCCTCAAACCAGCCTCCTCACCCCGCGTACGCCGGGTCATCACGGAGCGGCTCCAAATTTAGAACTGCTGTTCGCACGTGTTCCGCACGGATCAGGGCCGGATGGCTCGTCCCCGCTATGGGCTCTTGCTCGCCAGGTCCGTCAAGCCATGTTCAGGGGGCAAAAAAAAGCGCGACTCGCGAGAGTCGCGCTAAATCCACACCAAAGGAGGAGGGTGGAGGAGACATCGAAAGCAGGCTGGAGATGTTTGACCAACTTGGCTGCAAAGTCATTGCGTTGAGAGAATTATGGATCATCCCAGGCAGGAATTCAAGTATTTTTTGTGCGTCGCGCCATTTTTTCTCCAGGGGCGCCTCGATCGGCATATCTAAAAATAGAAATAATTTATGTTCAATACGTTATTGTTAAATTATTACATCGATTTTATAATTCATAACTTTTTAAGCTGCTATTTAAACGTCAAATCCTGAAAATATGTTGCGATGCAACATTAGATTCGGCTGTCAATGGCGGTCGAAACCCGCGTAAATCTGGCGGCAAAGCTGGGAGAGGTAGGTTGGCAGGAGGCTCTCTGCCGAGAGCGCCATTCGGTTTTTTGGGGCCACTCGGACTGCGGTAGCAGGGCGTGTCGCAAGGAGCCCGAAGGGCGACTGAAGACACGCCCCGCTACCGCGCGCCGGCCAGCCGGGTAGCCTGCCGGCGGACGGGGGCAAGGGCAAAGGGAAATGACAAGGGTCTCCGGGATGCGGTAAAAAGATCCCGCCAAAGAGAACGGGCACGACAGCGGCCAAACCCGCAAAGTTCACACCGATGTCGTGCCCCACACCATGCCTGGCAAGAGTGCGGGAGAAGTATTCCAGGCGTGGCCAGTCCCTGTCAATTGCTCGTTGGCGTGACGGGAAACGCCGATGGAGACCCCAGGCCGCTTCTTCCATTGCCATCGCTGCCGAGTCCGGGTCGTGGTCTGCCGCGTCTGCGACCGGGGCCAGATCTACTGTGCCGGCGGTTGTGCCGAGGCTGCTCGTCAAGCCTCGCTGCGCGCCGCCGGCCGGCGCTACCAGCAAAGCCGGGGAGGCCGCTTCAAGCATGCCGAACGAAGCCGCCGTTATCGGCTGCGCCAGTCGAATGTGACGCATCAGGGTTCTATGCCACCAGCACAAGATGATCTACTGGCGGCGAACTCGGCGGTGGGCCGGGAAGCGGCGACGGCCGATTCACCCGTCAGGTCCGGGACAGCGTGCTGCCATTTCTGCGGAACGTCTTGTTCGGGCTGGCTCAGGCGGGACTTCCTGCACACCTCCCGAGTTCGATCCCATCCGAGCCACGCACCGAGGAGCCCCTGATGACCGTCTGCCCTGAACTCGAAGCCCGCATCCTGCGCTACTACCACGCCGAACGCTGGCGCGTCGGCACCATCGCCGCCCAACTGGGCGTGCATCACGGCACCGTCACCCGGATCCTGGCGCAAGCCGGCCTGCCACGGCTCGACGCCGCGCGCCGCCCTGGCCGCCTCGACCCCTCCCTGCCGTTCATCCGCGACACCCTGGCGTAATTCCCGACCCTGACCGCCAGTCGACTCTACGGCATGGTCCAGGAACGTGGCTACCCCGGTCGCCCCGATCACTTCCGTCATCTGGTGGCCTTGCACCGGCCCCGGCCCAAGGCCGAAGCCTATCTGCGCCTCTCGACGCTGCCCGCAGAGCAAGCCCAGGTGGACTGGGGGCACTTCGGCCATCTCGACATCGGCCGGGCCAAGCGGCCGCTGATGGCGTTCGTGATGGTGCTCGCCTGGTCACGGATGATCTTCCTGCGCTTCTTTCTCGATGCCCGGATGGAGAACTTCCTGCGTGGCCACGTCGGGGCGTTTGTCACCTGGGGCGGCGTGGCGCGGGTCCTCTTGTACGACAATCTGAAGAGCGCGGTCCTCGAACGACAAGGCCAGGCGATCCGCTTCAACCCCACCTTGCTGCCGTTTGCCGGTCATTACCGCTACGAGCCGCGGCCGGTGGCGGTGGCCCGCGGCAATGAGAAGGGTCGCGTCGAACGGGCGATTCGTTATGTCCGCGAGGCCTTCTTCGCCGGCCGTACCTTTGCCGATCTGGCGGACCTCGATGCCCAAGCCGAGGCCTGGTGTGTCGGGCAGGCCGCCGATCGGCGGTGCCCGGAGGATGCCACCCTGACCGTACGCGAGGCCTTCGCCCGGGAATCGGCCCTCCTTCTGGCGTGACCGCCCAACCCCTATCCGACCGATGAGCAGGTGGCGGTGAAGGGGGGCAAGACGCCCTATGTGCGCTTCGACTTGAACGATTACTCGGTTCCTCATGCGTACGTGCGGCAAACCCTGACGGTGGTGGCCGACCCCGAACAGGTGCGCATCGTTGCGGGCCAGACCGTCCTGGCGACGCACCGGCGCAGCTATGACCGGGGGCAGTGCCTCGAAGATCCGGCGCATATCGCGACCCTGGCCGAACAGAAGCAGCACGCCAGTTTGCACCGCGGCACCGACCGGCTGACGCGGGCGGTGCCGGAAAGTCGGGAATGGCTGGTCCAGGCCGCGGCGCGCGGGTCGAATCTGGGGACGATCACAGCCGCCCTGCTGCGCCTGCTCGATCGTTACGGCGCTAGCGAGTTGCAGGCCGGCATCAAGGACGCCCTGGCCCGTCAGGTGCCGCACCCGAATGCGGTGCGCCTTGCGCTGGAACGTCGGCGCGAGGCCCGCGACCAGCCGCCGCCGCTGGAGATTGCCCTGCCGGCGCATCTGCGGCAACGCGACACGCCGGTCCGGCCGCACCGGCTGGACAGTTATGATCAACTCACCGGGAACCACGATGACACCGATTGAGACCTTGCGCCGCCGCGCCGAAGCCTTGCACCTCCATGGCCTGCTCGCGCACTGGCCGGAGCTGACCGAGTGCGCCTGGGTCGAGCCGCTGCTGAACTGGGAGGAGAGCGAGCGAGCCAGACGCAGCCTGGAGCGACGCCTGGCTGACGCCCGTATCGGCCGCTTCAAACCTTTGGCCGATTTCGACTGGGACTGGCCAGCACCGTGTGACCGGGCGGCCATCCGTGAATTGATGGGTCTTGATTTCCTGAAGACGGCGACCCATGCCATCCTGGTCGGCGCGAGTGGCCTGGGGAAGTCGATGATTGCTCAGAACATTGCCCATCAGGCGGTGCTGCACGGCCACACGGTGCTGTTCACGACGGCCGGCCAGATCCTCGGCGACCTGGCCGCCATCGACAGCGATTCGGCCCTGCGCCGGCGGTTGCGCCACTCTGCGGCGCCAGCGCTCCGGGTGGTCGATGAGGTCGGCTATCTGTCGTATTCAAACCGTCACGCCGATCTGCTCTTCGAACTCATCAACCGGCGCCACGAGACCCGCAGCACGCTGATGACCACCAATCGCTCGTTCTCCGAGTGGGCGGAAGTCTTTCCCAATGCCGCCTGCACCGTCGCCCTGATCGATCGCCTCGTTCATCACGCCGAGATCATCGCCATCAAGGGGGAATCTTATCGCCGCAAGGAGGCTCAGGAGCGGGCCGAACAACAGGCCCGCAAACGCAAGGCCCCTGGCAGGAGTCCGGCATGAAACCTTATCATCCATCTTCCGGGCTGCGCACCGGGCTCGACTTCCTGATCTGTGCCGACTGGACGCCGGGTCAGGCTCTGGCGGTGGTCGAGATCCTCGACGACCTGCGGGAGCGGATCTGGAACCATTACCAACTGTCGCTCTTCGACTTGATCAGAGAGGATCGCAGCCTCTCTGGTGAATCTCTTCCTGACGACGAGTGGACTGACGAACCGCCGTTCTGATCTCCCGATCCATCAGACGCCAAGGGGCCTTGCGGCCCCTTTTTGTTGACTCCAAAAGTCAACCATTCTCCGCCAGCTTTCCGCGCCATTTATCCGCGCTTCTTGACAGCCACTAACAGTAGCGCCTGGGACGACGCTTCCGGCTACAATCGATATTCGTGGCGAAGGTTCGGCGTTCGTTGTCGTGCTGGTTCGGCACCTGCGGCGCGAAGTTCGTCTATTCGTCACCGACGCCTACCGGTCATGTTTGTCGGGGCTTGAGTCTCATGACCGTCTGAGAAAGGAGCAGCGCATGGAATGTAAGGTGAAGTGGACTGGCGACGGGATGTCCTTTGTCGCTGAAACGGGGAGCAATCACGCCGTGGTGATGGATGGGGCTCCCGAAGCTGGCGGACGGAATCTGGCGCCGCGGCCGATGGAGTTACTGCTGGCCGGAACAGGAGGGTGTACCGCGTTCGACGTTGTCCTGATTCTGAGGAAGGGGCGCCATGCCGTGACCGGATGTGAAGTCAGCCTGCAGGCCGAGCGTGCCGAGGCTGAGCCAAGAGTCTTTACCCGCATTCATTTCCACTTTCGCGTGAGCGGGAAGCAACTCAAACCGGAAGCGGTTGCGCGTGCCATTGAGCTATCGAAGGATAAGTATTGCTCTGCCTCGATCATGCTCGGCAAAACCGCCGAGATCACGCACGACTTCGAAATCGTCGATGCCTGACGGTCATGATTTTTTCAGACACCCCTGACGACCATGGGAGCGATGAGCGTTTCCCGCTTCCCCAACCTCTCCTACGCGAGTGGGAGAGGAGATTGATCAGTCGCTGACGAGACGTTCATTAGAGGTGATAAGCGGTACGAGTCATCATTTGTGCCGCAAGTTTCATCAGCATGCTGGCCGGCAACGGCAATTCACGTGCGCCAAGACGCACGGCGGTTTCAGCGTGCGCTATCTCGTCGAGCCGCATCTGCACCACGATCGCGCGTGATTTGGCGTCCTGGTTCGGCAACTCGCTGAGATGATGATCAAGGTGTGCCTCGACCTGCCTCTCGGTCTCGGCGAGAAATCCCAGGCTCCAGGGATCGCCCAGCTTACCTGCGGCAATCCCGATGCCCAGCGCACCAAGGTACCAGACCGGGTTTAACAGGCTCGTGCGTCCGCCGAGTTCAACAAGGCGGCGTTCGGTCCAGGCCAGATGTTCGGTTTCCTCGTCTGCGGCCTTCGCCAGTGCTTGCCGAAGGGTCTGATCACGACAGCTCAGCGCCTGCCCCTGGTAAAGCGCTTGTGCGCAGACCTCACCAACGTGATTGATGCGCATCAGGGCACTGGCGTGCGCGCGCTCCCGGTCAGACAGTTCCGCTTCCGGCTCCTTGCTTCCCGGCACTTCACGAGTGGTCTGTGCCGGTGCGAAAAGCGTGCGCAGGGCTTTGTCAAATTCGATGACCAATCGATCTGAAATCATCAGTCGCCTTTGCGGTCGCGGTTCAGGTGCATCAATGATCGTACTAGCGGCGCATCATCGAAGGGTGGCCACCACGCCGCAACGCTTCACGAACTTCGTCGGCATTGCGTATCGAGATGCCAATGGGGCAGAAATAATCGGTATAAAGCTCGGCGTGATGTCGATTGAGCGAGTTGTCCACGATTTTCACCCACCGATCGCTGCGCGCTTTCGACCAGGTCTTATCCGCGCGGCCAAGGGCGTAAATCCGACGTTCGGCGGTCGAACAGTCCATTGCCTCGTAACTCACATTCTGGGCACCGGAAGGGCTGACGATCACCAAGGTGTAGCGGAATATGCCGTCGCTGCCAATGCTCAGCGACTCGCTGTCAATCATGAACTTGTTGTCGGTCATCGCACTGACCACAAAAGGGATCAGCTTGTCGGGTTGCGGAAATGCGGGTAACTGCACCTCGCCCGGCATCTCGCGCTTTTCTTCGCGCATTTCTTCGCGCATTTCTTCGATTTCGCGGTTGGCTGTCGCCGACCAGCCTGCCGAAGGAAGCAGCGCCACGGCCACCCCAAGCCAGCCGACCCATGTTCCAATCGACCTGTGCCGGCAGGGTTGCCTGCGATTGCTCTGTGCCAGCAAGGACCGATTCATCATTCCTTGCCGGTAATTTCAGCAAGCGCAGGACTTTGGCCATGCGGGGCAGCAGGGCGTCCACGACGATGATCCGAATTGAGAAAACGGGCGAGCTCATTCAGGGCCTGCTCATAGACCCGGCGCTTGAACTCGATCACTGCATCCAGTGAAACCCAGTAGGTATTCCACCGCCAGGCATCAAATTCGGGATGGTCGCATGAACGCAGAGAGACATCGCAGTCGCGCCCAATCAGACGCAGCAAAAACCAGATCTGTTTTTGCCCTCGGTAACTGCCACGCCATTCGCGTCTTACCCAGTGCGTCGGCACTTCGTAACGCAACCAGTCTTTGGTCCGACCGAGAATGTACACATGCTCGGGCAGCAAGCCGATTTCTTCATGCAACTCCCGGTACATCGCCTGTTCGGGCGTTTCGCCCCGCTTGATGCCGCCTTGCGGAAACTGCCATGAATGCTCTCGGATACGCTTGCCCCAGAAGACCTCGTTCCTGGCGTTACAAAGAATGATGCCGACGTTCGGGCGATAGCCTTCACGGTCAAGCATTTCTAGAACCTGCAAATCGATTAGTTGCCGCATTTTTCCACATTTTGCTGCCCTTGCAAAGCCTCGCGTGGCGCCCAAATCGGCCACGATCTGCGAGGCATCACCGTCCAGGGTGTGGGTCTGGATGCCGTGGGCTTGCCTAGAATGTCAGTGGATCGGCGAGGCAAAACAAAGAGGGATCATGAAAGGCAAAGCATCGCGGGTGAAGCCGCTGCAGTCACGCCGGATGGAAGCGCTGGGGCAGCCGTGTGCCGGGTTCGGGCAGATGCCTTTTCATGCCGGACTACATCGCAGGCCGGCTGCGGCGGCGCACGACTGTGCTCCGCGAAACCCTGCCTTTGTTCCCGTCAGTGGGGAGGGGAGATTCGTGAGTCGCTCGTGAGTCGCTAACGCGACTTTTACATAGGAAAGAAAAAACCGGCAGCCACATCGTGGGGGAGCCGGTTTTCGAGGTGATCAGCGATGCCGGATGCGATCCCTCGTAACCCATTCATCCCACGATTCGGCGTAACCATCGTAGTGAATCTTCCACATGTCCGGCTTGGTTGAAATGACGCTGGCCGGATACCACTCCCCCTTCCATTTGACTTGTACGTTGTCACCAACCTGGAATCCGGGCATCGCGCGACCTGACACCTTGATGCGGTCGGAAGCCACCCATTCATCCCATTCCGAACCATAGCCGTCATAGCGGATGAAACACTTGGTTTGGTCTTCATTGACCTTGGTCACCCTGGCCGGGTACCACTGTCCCTTCCAACTGACCTGGGCTCTGTCACCAACCGAGCAGAGGGCGTCGGCCGACGCTGGTGCGGCTGCAAGGGTGGTGGTCAGCGTGGCGATGAGCAAAGCGATGCGCATGGAAGTCTCCTTGAGTTCATTGGGAGGAGGTAATTTAACCTGGGTCGGCAGCGATGGCAAAGGAAGCGTCCGCCTGTAGAGCTTCCATGGGCGGTTCCCGTTACGCCAATGTTCTATCGACAGGCAGAGGCCGTGCATGAAAGACTCTCCCTGCACCCGTGCCCGGCACGGTGTGGAGCATGGCATCGGTGTCAGCTTTGCAGGTTTGGCCGGGTCGTGGCCGTTCTTCTTGGCGGTCCCGGTTTACCCCGCCCTTGCAGGGCGCATTCCGGCTTGCACGCTGGCATCGTTCGATGGGCGCAGGCGCAGAGCATGCTCTGCGAATTCCCCATCTTACCCCGACCCCTTCCACGAGAGCCGCGCTGGTATCGCGGGCCGGCTGCGGCGGCGCGGAGCAGTGCTCCGCGAAACCCCGCCGTCGCCCGCGAGTGGGGATAGGAGCTTCCTGAGTCGCATACGCGACTTTCACATTAACGCGACCTACTCGGACAGCGAAAGTCAGGCACGTTCGAAAATCACCGCAATGCCCTGCCCGCCACCGATGCACATGGTGACCAGCGCATACTGACCGCCGATACGTTGCAATTCGTAGATCGCTTTCGTCGCAATGAAAGCGCCCGAGCAGCCAACCGGGTGGCCGAGAGCGATCGCGCCACCATTCGGGTTGGTTTTCACCGGGTCGAGACCGAGACCCTTGCTGACCGCAATGGCTTGCGCGGCAAAGGCTTCATTCGACTCGATGACGTCCATCTGATCGAGCGTCAGGCCGGCCTTCTTGAGCACTGCTTTGGTCGCCGGGATCGGACCTTCGCCCATGATTTCGTTCGGCACACCGGCAACGGCGTAGGCAACGAGACGGGCAATCGGCTTCTGGCCAGCACTGGCGGCGACGTCGGCAGCGGTGAGCACCATGAAGGCGGCTCCGTCATTGATTCCGGAAGCATTGCCGGCAGTTACCGTCCCGTCCTTGCTGAAGGCCGGCTTCATCTTGGCCAGGGTTTCGATCGTCGTCGCCGGTTTGACATGCTCGTCGGTATCGAACACGACATCGCCCTTGCGGGTTTTCAGGACAATCGGAACGATTTGCGACTTGAAGCGGCCATCGGCGATGGCCGCGGCAGCACGGCGATGCGATTCGGCGGACAAGGCATCCTGCTCTTCACGGCTGATTTGCCACTTGCTGGCGAGATTCTCGGCAGTGACGCCCATGTGACCCGCACCGAACGGGTCGTTGAGCGTGGCGACCATCATGTCGATGGCCTTGGTGTCACCCATGCGGGCACCGCTGCGCATTGCCGTCAGCATGTAGGAACCACGTGACATGACTTCGACACCGCCGCCGATACCATAGTCGGCGTCGCCTAGCATGATGTTCTGAGCCGTCGTCACGATGCCCTGCAGGCCCGATGCACAGAGACGGTTGACCGCCATGGCCACCGAATCCATCGACAATCCAGCCTGGATCGAGGCAACGCGGGCCACATAGGCAAAACGCGAATCGGTCGGAATGCAATTACCAACCGTCACGTAAGTGATTTGCTGCGGATCGACACCGGAACGGGCGATCGACTCCTTCATCACGGTGCCGGCCAACTCATGCGGCTCCATGTTGGCAAGCGAACCACCGAAGGTGCCAATGGCTGAACGGACCGCGCTTAGTACAACGACTTCTCTGCTCATGAAGAAACTCCTGTAGATAATCGATCAATCGCCTACCAGACTGGCAAGCCTCATCCAAAACCACCACCGCAGCAGCGAGCCGCACCGGCAGCCGGCCAATGATAGCAAAGGTTCGCTGTGCAAGGCCTCCAAAATCGCTCTCTGCGGAATTCACGCCGACGTCACTTCGCGTAAGCCAAGCGCCAGCGGAATGTCAGTATAATGGCGGAAATGGATCTGTCGTCAGTCTTCAGTAAAACGCCCAAAGGCATTGAGGAGATCTCTACCCGCGCGAGCCACTTACCTTTTCGCATGCGAGCCATGTTGATCATGGTCGATGGGCAGCGTACCGGAAACCAGTTGCTGGCTTGTGGCGCATCCGCTACCGAAGGTGCGAAGCAACTGGCCGCCCTGCTGAATGGCGGGTTCGTGCAGGTACAGACGCCAGTACACAAAACGGCCGAAGCGGTCGTTCGGCCATTACCGGCCGACCGGGAAGACATCAGCCTCGCCAAAAGCTACACCATCCGGACATTGCAGGAGTTGCTAGGTTCGCAGGCCGACGGGCTGATCGTGGAGGTCGAACAGGCACAAACCGCCGCCGACCTCCGGCAGAAAATCGGCAAACTCCGCGCTGCGCTGCGCGCTGCGCCCGACCCGAAAAAAGCCAAACAGTTTCTGGTGAAACTCGCGATGGTGCTCGATTGATCACCTTCTGGCGAGGGCTCGCCAGAGGGACAGGATGATTCCTGCCGTCGCTCCCCAGATGAAATACTCCCCGTACGGCATCGCCGTATAGTGGCGCAGCCTGCCACGGTAATGAAGCGAATGCTGCTGGTGGTTGGCGGGGTCCAGCAGAAAGGCCAGCGGCACCTCGAATGCCTCGGCGACCTCAAACGCGTCAAGCTGCAACTCGAAAGGTGGGGTCACCAGGGCCACTACCGGGGTGACCCGAAAGCCGGTGCTGGTGAGGTATTCAGGCAGGTAGCCGGCAATGTCGACATGCGCGGCGGCCAGGCCGATCTCCTCGGCAGCCTCACGCAAGGCGGTATGCGCCGGCGAAGCGTCGGTTGGTTCGCACCGCCCGCCCGGGAAACTAATCTGGCCTGGATGATCCTTCAGATGCGCAGTGCGCTGTGTCAGCAATACGGTCGGCCCTCCGATGCGCCGAACGATCGGGAAGAGCACGGCAGCCGGTAGCAACTCCTCGTCACCGATACCGTCTTCGAGCACCACTGTCGCCAGTGAAGGCTCGCGGTGCAGGACCTGGCGTATACGGTCGAGGTCCACAGCACCGCTGCCCGTTGCCGGCCCGACCACTGGCGCAAGCAAGGCATCAGCTGCTGACAACACGCTCTTCCTCCTCGATCTGTGCACACACCGCGGCAAGCGCGTCGCGCAGGGTTTCTTCGGGCAGGGCGTTGAGCGTGCTCGAAACCAGATTCGCGGACTTGATGGCTCCCTGCGGCAGCACATTGCTATCCAGAGAGGCGACCAGTGCAGCCGTTGCACCGACGACCTGCAGCAGCCTCTGCCGCTCGCTCATCAACAGCTCGAGCTCGTGGCCCAACATCGATCCTTGTTTGTCGCGGTGAGGCATCTTCAACTTCTCCTAGTAGCGCTTCCTGAGAGTCATGGTCTGACCATCGCGCTGCATTTCCATCCGGTTCAGGAAACTCATGCCCAACAGGGCAAACGGCATGTCCTGCTGATGCACCAGGGCATCGACATTATTCAGGACAATCTCGCCAACCCGTACCGTATCCAGCTTGATATGGATCACCAGGGCAGGGCCATTGGCCGTACTGGTAACCCCCCGCTGTCCTTTGCTGGCGTCAATCCCGATGCGCCGCGCATCGCCGGCACCGAGCGAGATCATGGTGGCGCCGGTATCCACAAGAAAGCGAACGGTCGTTCCGTTGATGTTTCCAGTGGTCAGGAAATGGCCACTGCCGTCAGCAGTCAGGACCGCCTTGCCCCCTCCCTCCCCTGCGGGTTGCGACGCGACATTCTGCCCAACCCGCAGGATACGCTTCTTTCCGTCGGTCTCGATGGTGGCAGTGTCATTATCGACCGCGAGCACCTTGACGCCTTCGTCGGTTTTCGCGCCGACGGCCACGGTTCGCGGCGCCCCCCCATTGATGGTCAGCAAAGCCTTTCCTGGAAACACGCCGGCCAACCCGACATCGACCGCCAGTGCAGGCCCACAGAGCGAGCAGAAAAACAGGCAGAGTACCTGCCGAATCGCTATCCAGCCGCAACGCCAGCAGCCACCCTTGCCAACACGGCGCCCGACCATTTCCCTCCTCCTCCAGGCAGGTCTGGCGGAATCAGCGGTAAACGAGCACCGGAATCTTCGAATGCGTGAGTACCTTGTTGGTCTCACTGCCGAGCAACAGGGCGGTGATGCCGCGACGACCATGCGAGGCCATGAAAATCAGGTCGCAGCCTGCCTCGGTGGCAGCATCGATGATCGCCTGGTAGGGAATGTCACTGGTCAGCGATCGCTTGGCGACCTGGACACCCTCGGCCGCGCCGAGTTCGACGACGAAATCCAGCGTCTGCTCAGCTTGTTGCTCGGCAAGTTCGGCAAACTTCTCGGGTGTCGTCGGGTCGATCAGCGCACCTTCACCATAATAAGTGACCGGGTATTCCGGTTTGGCGAAGAACGCCGTAATGCGCGCCCCGGTCTCCTTGGCGAAGGAAATTGCCCGTCGGGCAGTGTCTTGGGAAAGTTCGGAGCCGTCGGTAGGGACAAGGATGTGTTTGAACATGGCATTTCCTCCACAGAGTATTCATTCTAATTGATATTGGTCATGGTTGGCGGCAAGCACCCGCCCGACAATGATAGTGTTAATCCAGCGAGGCTCTGCATGCACACGATCACGAATTTCATGGCCAACGATCATCGCTCTTGTGACCATCTGATGGTCGCCGTCGAGCAGGCTGTCGCCAGCGGTGACTGGGCACGGGCGAGGACCGATTTCGGTCTTTTTCAGGAAGCGATGCAGGATCATTTTGCGGCCGAAGAGTCGCTCCTCTTTCCGCTCTTCGAACAGAGCACCGGCATGTACCGAGGGCCTACGCAGGTGATGCGCGGCGAGCACGCACAGATGCAACAACTGCTCGCCGCCGCCGCAGCGGCGCTGGTCGAGCAGGACTTTGACGATTATACTGGCACGGCCGAAACGCTTTTGGTCATGATCCAGCAACATAACCTCAAGGAAGAGAACGTGCTTTATCCGATGTGTGATCAGCATTTGACCGATCAGATCGAAGCCTTGCTGCCGGAACTGCAGAAGCGGCTCGCCGGACCAGAAAAGTCCCGACATGACTAGGGTCGATGCCGATATCGTCATTGATGCGCGCGGCCTCGAACCGCCCGAGCCGATGGTGCGCAGCATGGAAGCGCTCGGTCAACTGGGTTCAGCCCAGAAACTCCTGGTGCTGCTCCCCCGCGAACCTTACCCGCTCTACCGGGCGCTCGAAATCAATGGCTTCTCCTGGCAGACGGCATACCGGCCAGACGGCACGGTGGAAGTGCTGATCCAGCATAAACAATAAATGCAGGCACTGCTGTCGTTTGACCAGGCGCCACCGTTTTCCGCCCCGTTTCGCTTTTTTCTCACGGCCCCGCTGTTCGCCCTGCTCGCCGGCATGCTCCTGTTGTGGAGCGGGCCAGATCTGTTCGCCTCGCGCTGGACACCGGCAACGCTGGCGCTGACGCATCTGATCAGCGCCGGATTCATGCTGCAGGTGATGCTTGGGGCGATGATCCAGATTCTGCCGGTCGTGGCCGGGGCGAACATCGCGCAACCGCTGCTGCTGGCGACCCTGGTGCATGCCGCGATCACGCCGGGCGCACTGCTGCTGGCCGCGGGCTTCCTGACTTCCGAGCCTCTCGCATTCCGCCTGGCGGCGCTGCTGCTGGGCAGCGGCGTGGCACTCTTCCTTGGCGTCACTGGCCATGCCTTGTACGGGGTCGCATCGAGCAATCCCACCATTCGCGGCCTGAAACTGGCATTGCCCGGTCTGGGGATGACCGTTGGCCTTGGAATGCTGCTGGCAATGACCCTCGCCGGATCGTTCGAAGTATCACTGCTGCAACTGACGTCGATTCATTTCGCCTGGGGTTTCGTCGGCTGGAGCATCCTCTTGCTGGCCAGCATCGCCTTCGTGGTCGTACCGATGTTCCAGATCACGCCGCCTTATCCGACTTGGTTTGCGAATCGCTTTGCCGGCTCCCTGATGGCTTTGCTGTGCCTGTGGAGTATTGCGGATGGCCTAGGCTGGGCATGGCTAGCGGCGCTGCTGGCAGATGCCGTGCTGCTGACGGTTGCTGCACTGGCGGTGCTGACGCTGCAGATCCAGAGCCGCAGCAAACGTGCCCGCTTCGACGCGACCCAGCATTACTGGCGCCTGGCGATGCTGTGCACGCTGGCCAGCTGCGTGCTGTCGCTGGCGGCAAACCACCTGCCGCTACTCGCCGAGCATCAGGAATGGCCGCTGCTCTGCGGTGTGCTGGTACTGTTTGGCGGCGGCCTGTCGGTGATGATCGGCATGCTCTACAAGATCGTTCCTTTTCTGGTTTGGTTGCACCTGCAGAATCTGGGGGGTGGACGGGTATTGGCACCGAACATGAACAAGGTCATTGCCATGCGTCAGATCGACCGGCAGATGTACGCCCACTTCCTGGCGCTAGCCTTGCTGCTGGCCGCAGCGTTCTGGCCCGGATGGTTCACCTATCCGGCCGGACTGATGCTGCTGATGGCCAATGCCAGTCTGCTGCGCAACCTGCTGAGCGCCCTCGCCTGCTACCGGCAGCATTGCTTGAAGATCGCTGCCGGGATGGCATCGAAGCCCGCCGGGCAGGGCTCCTGATGAGCTACCTGTTGCTCAAGAACCTGCACATTGGCTGTGTCATGCTCAGCGGCGCTGGCTTCCTCCTGCGTGGTCTGTGGATGCTGGCGGACTCCCCCTGGCTGCAGCGACCAGGCGTGCGGGTGCTGCCTCACCTGGTGGACACTGTCCTGCTGACCAGTGCGATCGCCCTGGCCGTGCTCAGTGGTCAATATCCCTTCGCCGCCGCCTGGTTGACCGCCAAGCTGGTCGGTCTGCTGATCTACATCGGCTGCGGGACGATGGCCCTCAAACGCGCGCCCAGCAAGGCACAGAGAGCCGTCTTTCTGGTTGCCGCACTCACTGCATTTGCCTACATCGTCACCGTGGCCTTGACACGCAGCCCCTATGGCCTGATTGCCGGACTGGTTTGAAGCAACTGCCCAACGGTCATACCGCACTACGTACCATGAAGGCTTTGACTCCTGCCCCCTTCACCTCTCGAGCGGCAAGTCTCTCTGCTTCTCTCACCAGACCTTCCCAGCCATTCCTCGCGATTCCCCGCCCCGGTAGACTCCCGCTTTCGCGGGAATGACGGTACCTGGCAATAGTCGGCAAGCGGCATATCCATTCGCGGAAATCGCCTTATCGCGCAGAGGAGCCGTCCCGATCGTCGCCGGCACCGCTGCCGTCGAGGCCAAGTTCCTGAATCTTGCGGGTGATGGTATTCCTGCCGATGCCGAGAGCCTGCGCAGCCTCGATTCGCCGCCCACCGGTATGAGCCAGCGCACGGTTGATCAGGACGCGTTCGAAGGCCTGCGTCAACTTCGCATGCACCTGCCCAGGGTCGCTTCCCAACAGACGTTCGACCTCGTTCGCCAGCGCGCTTTGCCAGTCGTTGGCCGGCGTCGCCGGCCCGGCCTCGCGCAGTTCCGGCGGCAGGTCGGCGACTTCCAGGAGTTGCCCCGGCGCCATCACCGTCAGCCAGTGACAGAGATTTTCGAGTTGCCGCACGTTCCCCGAAAAATCGAGCGAACACAAATGTTTCAGGGCAGCCTCGGAAAAGCGCTTGCCTTCGACACCGAGTTCCTGGGCACTCTTGAGCAGGAAGTGGCGCGCCAGGATCGGAATGTCCTCGGGTCTTTCGCGCAAGCTCGGCAGGCGCACGCGGATCACGTTCAGGCGGTGAAAGAGATCCTCGCGAAAAAGTCCCTGGCTGACTCGCGCTTCGAGGTCCTGATGCGTCGCGGCAATGATGCGAACCCGGGTTTTCAGCGGCGAATGACCGCCGACCCGATAGTAATGGCCATCCGACAGCACCCGCAACAACCGGGTTTGCAGCTCTGCCGGCATGTCGCCGATTTCATCGAGGAACAGCGTGCCCCCTTCGGCCTGCTCGAAACGACCCTGCCGCTGCGCCGCCGCGCCGGTAAAGGCACCCCGTTCATGGCCAAAGAGTTCCGATTCGAGCAGGTCGCGGGGAATCGCCGCGGTATTGATGGCGATGAACGGCTTGTCAGCACGCGGACTGTGGCGATGCACGGCGCGCGCCACGAGTTCCTTGCCGGAGCCCGACTCGCCGGTAATCAGAACGGTCGCGCTCGATTGACTCAGGCGACCAATGGCGCGGAAGACTTCCTGCATCGCCGGGGCCTGACCGAGAATCTCCGGCGTCAATCCTTCATCATTCGGCGCACCACTCTGGTGCAGACTCTCGCCAATCGCCCGCCGGATCAGTTCCAAAGCCTGATCGACATCAAAGGGTTTCGGCAGATACTCGAAGGCCCCCCCCTGAAATGCCGATACCGCACTCTCCAGATCGGAATAAGCGGTCATGATGATCACCGGCAGCGTCGGGAAGCGTTCCTTGAATACCTGCAACAGTTCCAGTCCCGACTGACCCGGCATGCGAATGTCGGAAACCAGCACCTGCGGCGCCTCGCCGCCGGCGTCGAGTTGCGCCAGTGCTTCAGTTGCCGAGGCAAAACTTTGGAAAGCGATTTTTTCGCGCGCCAGGGTCTTTTCGAGAACCCAGCGGATTGATTTGTCATCGTCAACGATCCACACCGGTTTCATCGATTCCTCAGGCGACTTGTCAAGTATCATCGTTTGCTAGCAAGAAGCCTGCCAGCCGGCTCAGACGAGCGGCAGGCGAATCGTGAAACAGGTCTGTCCCGGCTGGCTTTCACAATCAATCGTCCCCTGGTGTTGCTGCACAAAACTCTGTGCCAGCGTCAGCCCGAGGCCGCTACCGCCCTGGCGACCGGAAACCAGCGGATAGAACATGCGTTCGCGAATATCCTCGGGAATTCCCGGGCCATCATCGATGACCTTGACTTCGAGCGCCAGCCGGTAGCGGCGCTTGAACAAGGTCACCTGGCGCGCGGCCCGGGTGCGCAGCGTGATCAGCCCAGGCACGGTGACACTCCCGTCAGCCTGCCGGTCAATCGCCTGCGCGGCATTCCTGGCGATGTTCAGAAAGACCTGGATCAGTTGTTCGCGATCACCAACCAGCTCCGGCAGGCTGGTATCGTAGTCGCGACAAACGCTCAGGATGGTCGGAAACTCGGCAGTCAGCAGGCTGCGCACACGTTCCAGGATCTCGTGAATGTTTACCGGCCCCGGCTGCATCGGCCGATGCGGCGACAGCAGGCGGCGCATCAGATCCTGCAGGCGATCGGTCTCCTTGATGATCACCTGCGTATACTCGCGCAGGCCCGGCTGGTTGAGCTCGCGCTCCAGCAATTGCGCCGCACCACGGATACCGCCAAGCGGGTTCTTGATTTCGTGCACCAGGTTGCGTATCAACTCGCGACTGGCCTGCTGCTGCTCGACCAGACGCTCTTCCCGAGTCGCTCGCAACTGTTGATCGATCGGCCACAATTCGACCAGCAGGCTGGCCTCCGGGGAATCGACCGGGTTAACCGTACAGTTCAATTGCAGAAGCTCGCCACCGACGAGCCGCAAACCGATTTTCTGCCCAGTATAGCCCCAGCCTTGGTTGAGCACGCTGTCGAGTGCCGCCAGTAACCTCGGCGGGCACTCCATGACACCTTCCAGCGGGCAACCAGTAAACACCTTGTTGCTGATCTCCAGCAGGTTCTCGGCTGCCGGATTCAGGTAGCGGATAACCAGGCGGGCGTCAAGCAGAACCACTGCTGACGACAGCAGATCCAGACCGGCAAATGGATTTCCCGAATGTTCAGGCATGGGCTTTGCAGGGCGGTAGGCCCTGACGATCATGACAATCAGCGCAGATTGGCGATTTCTTTCTGGATGGCCTCGACATTGCGCTGATGCAGGGCCACCTTGTCCTTGTAGGTCTGGATCCGCTCCTGCACCTTGCCGCCACTGATCGCCCCACCCTGTATGCGCTCACTCGGCAGAACGATGCCTTCCTGTTCGGCCAGTTCCTTCTTCGCCTGTTCGGCATTCCGCTGTTCTGCCGCCAGTTCGTTCTCGAGAATGCGCCTACGATCGCCATCACGCGACTTCTGTGTCTGATCGTCCACCTTCGGAAAATTGCCTGGCGTCGGCGTTTTCGTCGCCGCAGCCGGTGGCCGGGCCGCCGGCGCCAGGTTGACCGGATCGAGAAGAAGTTTCCGGCAACTCTTGCTCGGCACATTCGAGTAGGTCACCCGCCCGTCGGGGTCGGCACATTTGTAGATGTCCTGCGCGTGCGCCGATACTGCAGCGAGCAGTCCAATCGAAAGACACAGGCCTGGCAGTTTCATCGTCGTCGTATTCCTTGGTCGCAGCCAGTCGCCGCGGAGGGAAACCGGCGACCCTCTTCCTGAACATCCGGCGACGCCAGGAGAGGGATCGAACCAATAGTAACGCGGCAGGAAGTCGATCGGTAGACAAAAAAAGGACGGGCACGCCCGTCCTCTGTTCTGCGCCTGCCCGATCAGCAGCTGTAGTACAGATCGAACTCGACCGGGTGAGTGGTCATGCGCACCTTGTTGACCTCGTCCATCTTGAGTTCGATGAAGGCGTCGATCCAGTCATCGGAAAAGACTCCGCCACGGGTGAGGAAGTCACGATCCTTGTCCAGCGATTCAAGCGCTTCTTCGAGGCTGGCGCAAACGGTCGGGATCTTGGCGTCTTCTTCGGGGGGCAGGTCATAGAGGTTCTTGTCTGCCGGATCGCCCGGATGAATGCGGTTCTGAATGCCGTCAAGACCGGCCATCAACAAGGCCGAGAAGCACAGATAGGGATTGGCGATCGGGTCTGGGAAGCGGGTTTCGATACGCCTGGCCTTGTCGGAAGCGACATGCGGCACGCGGATCGAAGCCGAACGGTTCTTGGCCGAGTAAGCCAGCTTGACCGGTGCTTCGTAGTGCGGCACCAGGCGTTTGTACGAATTGGTGCCGGGGTTGGTGATCGCGTTCAGTGCCTTGGCATGCTTGACGATGCCGCCGATGTAGAACAGTGCCAATTCCGAAAGACCGGCGTAGCCATTGCCGGCAAACAGGTTCTTGCCATCCTTCCAGATCGACTGATGGACGTGCATGCCCGAACCATTGTCGCCAACGATCGGCTTCGGCATGAAAGTCGCGGTCTTGCCGTACTGATGCGCAACGTTATGGACCACGTACTTGAGCACTTGTGTCCAGTCGGCGCGCCTGACCAGCGTGTTGAACAGGGTGCCGATCTCGCACTGACCGGCGGTCGCAACTTCGTGGTGATGCACTTCGACCGGCACCCCGACCGATTCGAGCGTCAGCACCATCGCCGAGCGGATGTCGTGCAGGCTATCGACGGGCGGTACCGGGAAATACCCCCCCTTGATCCCCGGACGGTGACCCGACCCCCCCTCGTTGTCGCCCTTTTCGCCACTCGTCCAGGCCGCTTCCTGCGAGAAGATCTTCAGGGTGCAGCCCGACATGTCGACGCTCCAGGACACCGAATCGAAAATGAAGAATTCGGGTTCGGGTCCGAAGTAGGCGGTGTCACCAATGCCGCTCGACTTGAGATAGGCCTCGGCGCGCTTGGCAATCGAACGGGGATCGCGGTCGTAGCCGCGGCCATCGGCCGGATCGACCACATCACAGGTGATGACCACGGTGGTCTCATCGAAAAAGGGATCGACATAGGCGGTGCTCGGATCGGGCATCAACTGCATGTCCGAAGCCTGAATTCCTTTCCAGCCAGCGATTGACGAACCATCGAAAGCGTGGCCGTTCTCGAACTTGTCCTCGCCAAAAGCGCTGACCGGAACCGTCACGTGCTGCTCCTTGCCACGCGTATCGGTGAAGCGGAAGTCAACGAACTTCGCCTCGTTTTCCTTGACCATGTTGATTACGTCTTGCGGGCTTGCCATTGCAAAATCTCCTGAAGAGGTGCCGGACTCGCCGGCGATAGTAGAAAAACAGGGGTGCGCGGGGAATTAGCAGAAAACGTGCCAATCACTGTCCCGGTGGATTTTCATTGTGCCACAAGGTTCTGGCGTGTTCTTGAGGTTTTTTGGCGCACTCTATCGGTGCACCAAATCTGATCGCGCACCAATATGGTGCGCCACGAAAAAAAGCCCCCTGTCCTGCGAACGATACAACTGATTTATACTCCGAGCTTCATCAGACGCCTTATCGGGCGTCCCTCAACCTTCAATACAGGCCATCTGGCAGGATA
The DNA here is from genome assembly GCF_036625275.1 of Accumulibacter sp. GTDB lineage: Bacteria > Pseudomonadota > Gammaproteobacteria > Burkholderiales > Rhodocyclaceae > Accumulibacter. The sequence goes on along the minus strand of NZ_JAZKUD010000046.1, from coordinate 14,273 downwards.
CCATGGGAAAACTGACCGATCTGCTGCAACTCGCCCGCGAACGCGGGCGCGAACTTGGCCTCCCGTACACCGGCGCACTGACTCCGGAGGAGGCGTACAAGGTCTGGCAACTGGCACCCGGCGCCAAACTGGTCGACGTGCGCACGCGTGCCGAATGGGACTGGGTCGGACGCATCCCTGGCGCCGTCGAAATCGAATGGATGAGTTACCCCGAGAACCGGCCCAACAGTCATTTCCTGGCGCAACTGACGCAGCAGACCGATCGCGAATCGCTGCTGATGTTCATCTGCCGCAGCGGCGTGCGTTCGCACCAGGCAGCCGCGCTGGTCAGCCAGGCGACGCCACGTGACTGCTACAATGTGCTCGAAGGCTTCGAGGGCGACAAGGACGCCAACGGCCAGCGAGGCAGGATCGGCGGCTGGCGGCACGCCGGCCTGCCCTGGCATAACTGACGCTGCCCGCCTGAACCGGCTTCCCAGACATCGATTCGAGTACCCTCACCATGCCGAGCGCAACCATCCACTTCGACCAATTCAACCAGTTACACGACGACGCCTGTCATCAGCGAATCCGTGCCGCGCGCGCGCGCCTCGGCAAGGAAGCCGTGCTGCTCTGCCACCACTATCAGCGCGCCGACGTTTATCAATATGCTGACTTCACCGGCGACTCGCTGAAACTCTCGCGCCTTGCCTCGGGAACCGATTCCCGCTATATCGTTTTTTGTGGCGTGCATTTCATGGCCGAAGTCGCCGACATCATGTCGGGGCCCGAGCAGATCGCCATCCTGCCCGACCTGGCCGCCGGCTGCTCGATGGCCGACATGGCCAACCTGGCCAAAGTCGAACGCTGCTGGCGCGAACTCGGCGAAGTGCTCGACGCGGATCAACAGCTCACGCCAGTGACCTACATCAACTCGGCGGCCGATCTCAAGGCCTTCTGTGGCGCACGCGACGGCATCGTGTGCACCTCGTCGAATGCCGGCACGATTGCTGCTTGGGCATTTGCGCGTCGCGAGAAGATTCTCTTCTTTCCGGATCAGCACCTCGGGCGCTGGACCGGCTTCCAGATGGGCATCGCACTCGACGAGATGATGGTCTGGGACCCCGACCTTGAGATGGGCGGCCTCACCGCCGAGCAGATCCGGCGGGCAAAACTGCTGCTCTGGAAAGGCCATTGTTCGGTCCATCAGATGTTCCAGCCGGCGCACATCCTGCGTTTTCGCAATCAGCATCCCAACGGCCTGGTCATCGCCCACCCGGAATGCAGTTTCGAGGTCTGCCGACAGTCGGATTTCGTCGGCTCGACCGAACACATCGTCAGAACGATCAAGGAAGCCCCGCCGAACACGCGCTGGCTGGTCGGCACCGAACTCAATCTGGTCAACCGTCTCGCCGAAGAAGTCCGGCACGAGGGCAAGATCGTGCAGTTCATGGCGCCAACGGTGTGCATGTGCTCGACGATGCAGCGCATCGACCCGCAGCATCTGGCGTGGACACTCGAAAATCTGGCCGATGGGCAGGTAGTCAACCGGATCACGGTACCCGAGCATGAGCGGGCACTCGCCAAGCTGGCGCTGGAAAGAATGCTCGCCGTCTCCTGAGTGCTGTGCCTGCTGATCCCCCACCCTCCGCATGCTCGACGACTGCCTGAGCCGCTTTCTGATCGACGACCTCGACATCCGGGGCGCCTTGGTTCGCCTCGGACCGGCGTGGCGGAAAATGCTCGGGAATCGCGACTACCCGGCAGCGGTTGCCCGATTGCTCGGAGAAATGAGCGTCACCACCCTGCTGCTCGCCGACAACCTCAAACAGTCCGGTCGCTTGACAATCCAGATGCGCGGCAGCGGCCCGGTGTCGCTGCTGGTCGTCGACTGCAACGAGCAGTTGCAGATTCGCGGCATGGCCAGATGCGAGGCGCAACCGCAAGCCGAGTCCGTTCCGGAGCTGCTCGGCGATGGCCAGTTGCTGCTCGTGCTCGACCGGCCATCGATGCGCGAACCCTATCGGAGCATCGTCCCACTCGATGGCGAAAGCATCGCCGAGGTCTTCGAGCACTACCTCGAGCAGTCGGAACAGTTGCCCGCGCGCTTTTTCCTGGCCGCTTCGGCCAGCGCAGCGTCCGGACTCTTCATCCAGAAACTGCCCACTGCCGATCAGTGCGATGCAGACGGCTGGACGCGCGTCGAGGCGCTGGCGGCCACCGTCAAGGCGACCGAACTCTGGTCGCTGCCTGCCGAAGAACTGCTGCACCGCCTCTTTCCTGAAGAAACCGTTCGCCTTTTTCCGTCCCGGCCGGTCGTTCACCACTGCCCCGAGGACTGGGACAAAGTCCGTGCGCTGCTACGTTCGCTCGGCCCCGCCGAAGTCTACGCCACCCTGCGTGAACATGGCGAAGTGCTGATCAGGGACGACCTCTGCAACCTGGAGTACCGTTTCGACGCGCCGGCCATCGATGCACTCTTCGACGATGCGCTGCAGAAGACGTCACCGACGCGGCATTGACCCAGGGAACTCAAAGCACCTTGCCGGGATTCATCAACCCCCGTGGATCGAGGGTGCGCTTGATCGCGCGCATCATCCCGATTTCGACCGGGCTCTTGTAGCGCAGCAATTCCATACGCTTCAACTGGCCGATGCCGTGTTCGGCGCTGATGCTGCCACCCAGTTCATGCACCAGGTCATGGACGATCCGGTTGACTTCGGGCTGTGCGGCCAGGAAGACCGCGTTCTCGCCGGCGGACGATTTGGACTGGTTGTAGTGTAGATTGCCGTCGCCGATGTGCCCGAAGGTGACGATGCGAATCTCCGGAAAAGCTTGTTCGAGCGCCCGGTTGGCGCGCTCGACAAACTCGGGAAGACGCGAAATCGGCAGCGAGACATCGTGCTTGATGCTCAGGCCGGCGCGCTTCTGCGCTTCGCCGATATTCTCGCGCAGCGCCCACAGACGCCTCGCCTGCTCGCCGCTTTGCGCCAACAGCGCGTCGCCAAGGGCGCATTCGTCGAGCGCCGTTTCGAGAAACGCTGCCAGCGCATCGCGCTGCGCCGTATCGTCACTGCCACCTGAGAGTTCGATCAGGAGATGCCACGGGCTTGCCGACAGCGCCGGATGCGTCCCCGGAATGTGTTTGCGAACCAGAGCAAGGGCCGCTTCGGAAACCAGTTCGCAGGCGGTCAGCGACGCACCGAAGCGCGCCTGCAGGTCGGCCAGCAGGCGTACTGCCAGCGCCGGCGAGGCAATCGCCAGCCAGGCGGTGGCGGTCGCGCGTGGCAGCGGGAAAAGCTTCAATACCGCCGCAGTGATGATCCCCAGCGTTCCCTCCGCGCCGATGAACAGGTGCTTCAGGTCGTAGCCGGTATTGTCCTTGCGCAGGGCCCGCAGACCATCCCAGATCTCGCCACTCGGCAGCACCACTTCGAGGCCCAGCGTCAGTTCGCGCATGTTGCCGTAGCGCAGGACCTGTACGCCTCCCGCGTTGGTGGACAGATTGCCGCCGATCTGACAACTGCCTTCGGCCGCCAGCGACAGCGGAAACAGCCGCCCCGCCTGTGCGGCCAGTTCCTGTACGGCCTGCAGCACGCAACCCGCTTCGACGGTGATGGTGTTGTTGGCGGTGTCGAGTGCGCGCACGCGCTGCATTCGGGAAAGGCTGATCAGCACCGAGCGGCCATCGAGCGCAGGCGTCGCCGCGCCGCACAGGCTGGTGTTGCCGCCCTGCGGGACCATCGCCACGCCAGCCTCGGCACAGGCCCGAACCACCGCCGATACCGCTGCAGTGGTCGCCGGCCGCACGACGCAGAGCGCCGCACCGCGATAACGACCCCGCCAATCGGCCAGGTATGCCGCCATGCGGTCGGTGGCAGTCAGCACATTCTCGGAGCCGAGCAGCTCGCCCAGTTTTCTGATCAGATGCGCGTCATTCACATGTTGGCCTTCAGTGGGTTCAGATCGCAGGCGAGAAGGAAAGTACGTATCGATTCACGTACCGATTGCAGGCTCATCCGGAAGTGCGTGGCAGCCAGGCATCAGGGAAACGGGGGGTCACAATAGCGATGGCGTGACGATTCGGCAAGTCCCGGCTTGACAGAACCCGCGTGCACCGGAGAGACTGCCGGACAACTGATGCCGGTGTCCGGGGGAGAACGTCAGATGCGTCGGGTCTTTGAAAAATACCGTATTTGGTGCGAAGATCCGGGAACATGCCCATCCTTCCGGCGGGGCATTCATCTTCGACTTGCAACGGCCTCCCGAACAAGATAACAGAGCAGCCACGTCATCGATTGGCTTGACACATGAGAACCCTCGACCCACTCCCCGACACCGAGCAGGCACTGCCATGACGCCATACACCCTGCTGGTCGCCGACATCGGTGGCACGCGCGCCCGTTTTGCGCTGCTCGACGAATCCGGTGCTCCGGACCGGGTACGCATTCTCGCGGTGGCCGACTTCCCCGGACCGGCGGCAGCGATTCAGGCCTACCTCACCGACGTTGGCGGCCCGGCCCTACAGGCAGCGGCGATCGCCCTGGCCGGCCCGGTACAGGATGAAGTGGTCCGGCTGACCAATGGCACCTGGACTTTCGTGCGCGCCAACCTGATGGCAGAATTCGGGCTGAGCCGCCTGCTTCTGCTCAACGACTTCACCGCCCTGGCCTTGTCGCTACCACAGCTCACAGCCGCCGATCTGCATCAGGTCGGCGGTGGCGTGCCAATCGAGCGGGCTCCCAAGGCCGTGCTGGGACCGGGGACCGGCCTTGGCGTCTCGGGCGTGCTTTTCGCTCGCGGCCACTGGCTGGCGCTGACCGGCGAAGGCGGCCATTGCTCGCTAGCCGCCGCCGACGCCCGCGAGTCGACGATCCTTGCCCTCGCCCGGCGGGAGTTTGCACATGTCTCTGCCGAGCGCCTGCTTTCCGGCAGCGGTCTGCCCTTGTTGCACCGGCTGGTTGCCGAAGTGGACGGCCGCCGCGGCGAACCCTTGTCAACTGCCGAGATTGTCGCGCGTGCGATCACTGGCGACGATGTCCAATGCCGGGCAGTGATCGACACTTTCTGCGCAATGCTCGGCTCGGTCGCGGGAAATCTTGCCCTCACCCTCGGCGCCCAGGGTGGTGTGTATGTCGGTGGTGGTATCATTCCCAGACTGGGAGACATTTTCGATCGCTCACCATTTCGCGCTCGTTTCGAGGCCAAGGGGCGCTTCGCTGCCTACCTGGCCGCAATTCCGACCTATCTAATGCTTTCTCCGACGCCGGCCCTGCTTGGCGCTGCCCATGCCCTGGCCGACAGCGAGGGTTGCCCATGAACTTTACTGGAGTATCCGCCTGATGTCCGATGCCGCTCAACCCGATTCCGAAAGCCCAGCACTGCGCTCCGAAATCGAGCACAAACTGCTCTCCATCGTTGCTGCCGAACCCACCAGAGCCAGCACGGCCGACCTCTATCAGGCACTTTCACACGTGGCACGAGAGCAACTGGCGCAACGTTGGGTCGACACCCAGAATGCTGACCGAGATAACAAGGCACGACGCATCTATTACCTGTCAATGGAATTCCTGATCGGCCGCGCGATGAACAATGCCCTGGCAGCACTCGATCTGCGAGACCAGGCAGCGGCCGCGTTCACCGCACCCGGTCCATCACTCGACGAGGTGATCGAATGCGAGCCTGACGCGGCACTCGGCAACGGCGGTCTGGGCAGGCTGGCGGCCTGCTTTCTCGATTCGATGGCCACCCTCGGACTTCCCTCCTGGGGCTACGGCGTCCGCTATGAATACGGCATGTTTGCGCAGTCGATCCTCAACGGCCAGCAAGTCGAGCAGCCGGAAGCCTGGCTGCAGGATCGTTCGCCCTGGGAATTCCCGCGCGCCAACAAGCACTATACCGTGCGCTTTGGTGGCCATGCCGAGCATCACGGCGAGTGGGCGGAATGGCATGCCGCCGATTCGGTCGAAGCCAAGGCGTTCGATTACGTGATCCCCGGTCACGGGACCGAACGGGTCAGCACCCTGCGCCTGTGGAAAGCCGCCGCGCCGTCGCACATCGACCTCGGCGCCTTCAATACCGGCGACTACCAGCGCGCCGCCGAGTTCAAGAATCGTTTCGAGAACATTTCCTGGGTTCTCTACCCGAATGACAGCACTTCGGCCGGCCGCGAACTGCGTCTGCGCCAGGAATATTTTTTCGTTTCCGCATCGTTGCAGGACATCCTGTTTCGCCATCTGTCCGAGCACGGCAGCTTCTGCAATCTGGCCGAGCAGGTGGCGATCCATCTCAACGACACCCACCCGGCAATCAGCGTCGCCGAGTTGATGCGTCTCCTGGTCGACGAACATGGGATGGCCTGGGCCACCGCCTGGGATCAGTGCCGGCGCATTTTCTCCTACACCAACCACACGCTGATGCCCGAAGCCCTGGAAACCTGGAAGGTCACCCTGGTTCAGCGCGTGTTGCCCCGCCATATGTTGATCATCTACCGCATCAACCAGGAGTTTCTCGACGAAGTGCTTCGCCTCTACCCCGGAGACATCGACCTGATCCGGCGCGTCTCGATGATCGACGACGGTGGCGGCCACGACAAGGACAAACGCGTCCGCATGGCGAACCTGTGCATTGTCGGCAGTCACCGGGTCAACGGCGTTTCGCAATTGCACTCGGACCTGATGGTGCAGACCATCTTTGCCGACTTTGCCCGCCTCTACCCCGAACGCTTCCATAACAAGACCAACGGTGTCACGCCACGCCGCTGGCTGGCCCAGGCCAATCCCGCCCTCTCCTCCCTGCTCGACGAACGCCTCGACAGCCGGGACTGGCGCCTGCATCTGGAGCGCCTGCACGAATTGCGGGCGAGCGCCGACGACGCCGGTTTCCGGAGCGCCTTCGCCGAAGCCAAACGCGGCAACAAGCAACGCCTGGCCAGTTACGTCGCCCGTGAAACCGGCGTCACCCTGAACCCCGACAGCCTGTTCGACGTGCAGGTCAAACGCATCCACGAATACAAGCGGCAATTGCTCAACGTACTACACGTGATCACCCGCTACAACGCGCTGCTGGAGGGATCGACCGAGGGTGTGGCACCGCGCAGCGTGATCTTCGCCGGCAAGGCGGCATCGTCGTATCACATGGCCAAACAGGTGATCCGGCTGATTCACGATGTCGCCGCTGTGGTCAACAACGACCCACGCACCCGCGACCTGCTGCAGGTTGTCTTCATTCCCAACTATGGCGTTTCCGTTGCCGAACTGATCATGCCGGCCGCCAACCTCTCCGAACAGATTTCGACAGCCGGCACCGAAGCCTCGGGCACTGGCAACATGAAGCTCTCGCTCAACGGTGCATTGACCATCGGCACCGAAGATGGCGCCAATATCGAGATTCGCGACAACGTCGGCGCCGACAACATCTTCATTTTCGGCCACAATACCGCACAGGTCAGCGCCATCCGCCAGTCCGGCTATCAGCCGCACGATCTGTACCTCAACGATCCCCGTCTCAAGGAGGTGCTTGACAAGATCGATAGCGGCGTCTTCTCGCCAGGCGAACGTTCGCGCTATCACGACATCTTCAATTGCCTGGTGCATTACGGCGACCACTACCTGCTGCTTGCCGACTACACGGACTATATCGCCACCCAGGCGCGTGTCGACGCCCTCTATCTGACGCCCGCCGAGTGGCAGCGCAAAGCCATTCTCAACGTCGCCGGGATGGGCCCCTTCTCGGCTGACCGAACGATCGCTGACTATGCCAACGACACCTGGAAAATTCGCACACTTTAAGTAACGGTCATGACTTTTCAAGGCCCATCCATCATGAAAGTCATGACCGTTTCCCTCCCTTGCAGGGCGCATTCCAGCTGGCACGCCGGAATCGTTCGATGGGCGCGGAGCAGGCTCTGCGAATTCCCCCTCTCACCCCCCGACCCCTCCCCCGCCAGTGGGGAGGGGAGATTCGTAAGTCGCTGACGCGACTTTCATATTAAGGTAAGGAAGTCCCAAATGCTTGATCATGCAGAGATCATCGCCCTTTGCCGGGCGGAACACGGCGACCCTTATGCGGTCCTTGGAATGCATACCGATGCCGACGGTGGACTATGGGTTCGCAGTCTGCAACCGGGTGCCCGCTCGGTGGCCGTCCTGGAGGCCAAAACCGGGAGGCAGATCGCCGAGCTGGCGCATATCGAGATCGAAGGAGTCGAAGGCTTCTTCGAAGGACTGATGCCTCGCCGCCGCAACCGTTTCCCCTACCGCCTGCGGATCAACTGGGAATACGGTGTTCAGGAAACCGATGACCCGTATCGTTTCCCGACCGTACTCGGTGAAATGGACGTCTGGCTGCTCGCCGAAGGCTCGCACCTGCGGCCCTTCGAACGCCTCGGTGCGCACCTGTGCGAGATCGATGGCGTGGCCGGAACGGTTTTCGCGGTCTGGGCACCGGACGCGCAACGGGTCAGCGTCGTCGGCGATTTCAATACCTGGGACGGCCGTCGCCACCCGATGCGCCTGCGCCGGGAATGCGGGGTCTGGGAAATCTTTCTGCCCGGAGTGGGCGCCGGCGCGCACTACAAATACGAAATTCGCTCGCACGATGGCTATCTGCTGCCGCTCAAATCCGACCCATACGGCTTTCAGGCCGAACTGCGGCCGTCGACGGCGTCGATCGTCTGCGCCCTGCCCAAACCCGTGGAACCCGCGCCGGCAGCGGCCGGAGACGAGCTGGGCACCCCCTTGTCGGTCTACGAGGTGCATCTGGCCTCCTGGCGGCGGGCTGACGATGGCGGCTTTCCGGACTGGCAACGGCTGAGCGAAACCCTGATCCCTTACGTGGTCGACCTCGGCTTCACGCATCTCGAATTGCTGCCGGTTTCCGAGCACCCCTTCGATGGTTCCTGGGGCTATCAGCCGCTAGGGCTTTACTCCCCGACGGCCCGTCATGGCAACCCGACCGGTTTCCGCGACTTCGTCCACGCCTGCCACGACGCCGGACTGCGCGTGATCGTCGACTGGGTACCGGCGCATTTTCCGACCGACGAACACGGTCTCGGTCGCTTCGACGGCACCGCGCTGTACGAGCATGCCGACCCGCGCGAGGGCATGCATCAGGATTGGGGCACCCTGATCTACAACTTCGGCCGCCGCGAAGTCAGCAACTACCTGATCGGCAACGCGTTGTTCTGGATCGAACGCTACGGCGTCGACGGCCTGCGCGTGGACGCCGTCGCCTCGATGCTCTACCGCGACTACAGCCGCGAAGACGGGCAATGGCTGCCGAACGTCTATGGCGGCCGCGAGAACCTTGAGGCCGTGGCCTTCCTGCGCCGCATGAACGAGGTCCTCGGTCAGGAGCACCCGAGCGCTTCCACCTACGCCGAGGAATCGACAGCCTGGCCGATGGTCAGCCGTCCCCCTTCGATGGGTGGACTCGGCTTCCACTACAAGTGGAACATGGGCTGGATGCACGATGTTCTCGACTACATGGCCAAGGACCCGGTGCATCGCCGCTATCACCACAATCAGCTCAGCTTCGGAATGATGTACGCCTACACCGAAAACTTCATCCTGCCGCTGTCGCATGACGAAGTGGTGCATGGCAAAGGCTCGCTGATCAGCAAGATGGCTGGCGACTACTGGCAGAAGTTCGCCAATCTGCGCGCATTGTATGGCTACATGTGGGCGCATCCGGGCAAGAAGCTGCTGTTCATGGGCGGCGAGATCGGCCAGTGGAACGAGTGGAATCACGATCATTCGCTCGACTGGGGACTGCTCGACTTTCCGCTGCACGCCGGCGTGCGCACCCTCATCCGCGATCTCAACAACATCTACCGTAGCAATCCGGCACTGCACCAGGTCGATTTCGAGCCGACCGGTTTTGAATGGGTGGCCCCCGACGATGCCGAGTGTTCGGTGGTCGCCTTCGTTCGCTGGTCGCGCGATCATTCCCGCGCCATCCTCTACGTCGGCAACTTCACGCCGGTCGTTCGGCATGGCTACCGGATCGGCGTACCGATGCCGGGAAGGTATTGCGAACGGATCAACACCGACTCCGAGTATTACGGCGGCAGCAACGTCGGCAATGGCTTCGAGCCGGTCCATGCCGAACAGGTGCCGGCGCATGGCCGCGAATGGTCGCTGAATCTGACGTTGCCGCCCCTCGCCGCGCTGTACCTCGAATGGATACCATGAGCGACGGCGCCAACCTTGAAGCCGGGCGGCCGTGGCCGCTCGGCGCCAGCTGGGACGGACACGGCGTGAACTTCGCGCTTTTTTCGGCGCACGCCACGCGCGTCGAGTTGTGTGTCTTCAACGCGGACGGGATGCGCACGCTGCCGCTGCGCGAATGCAGCGACGAGATCTGGCATGGCTACCTGGCTGGTGCCGGGCCAGGGTTGCGCTATGCCTACCGGGTGCATGGCCCCGAGGGACCCGACCCCAACGGCCACGGCCACCATGGCCATCGGCAAGGCCACCGCTTCGATTCCCGGCGTTTTCTGCTCGATCCCTACGCGCGCGAAGTGGCCGGCCGTTTCTCGTGGCGGACGCAGGGCAACCAGGGAAACTGCCTGACCGCCTGTGTGGTTGACGAAGCATTCGACTGGGAAGGTGACGCCTCACCCGCGACAGCGCTGGCTGACACGGTTCTCTACGAGGCGCATGTCAAGGGCTGCAGCCGGCAACACCCCGGCGTACCCGAAGTGCTGCGCGGAACCTACGCCGGTCTCGCCGCGCCGGCGATGATCGAACATTTCCAGCGGCTCGGGGTCACCGCCATCAACCTGCTGCCGGTGTGCCACTTTCTCGACGAAAAGCATCTGGCAGACAAGGGCCTGGTCAATTACTGGGGCTACAACTCGCTCGCCTTCTTCGCCCCGGAACCGCGCTATGCAGCGCGCATCGGCGGGCAGTCGGTGATCGCCGAGTTCAAGACGATGGTCCGCTCGTTGCACACCGCCGGCCTCGAAGTCATTCTCGACGTGGTCTTCAACCATACCGCCGAAACCGACGAGGCGGGCCCGACCCTCTCGTTTCGCGGCATCGACAACCTGAGCTACTACCTGTTGCCCCCCGGTCATCTCAACCGCTACGAAAACTTCACCGGCTGTGGAAACACCCTGAATCTCGCCCATCCGCGGGTTCTGCAAATGGTCATGGATGCGCTTCGCTACTGGGTCGGCGTCATGCACGTCGATGGTTTCCGCTTCGACCTCGCGGCCACACTGACACGCGACAGCGCCTTTCTCGCCGCCGTGCGGCAGGACCCCTTGCTGCAGCGTGTCAAGCTGATCGCCGAGCCCTGGGACATCGGACCCGACGGCTACCGTCTGGGGCGTTTCCTGCCGGGTTGGAGCGAATGGAACGACCGCTTCCGCGACGACGTGCGCGCCTTCTGGCTGACCCACCAGGCCGGTGTCGGACAACTGGCACAACGGCTCGCCGGGTCACGCGAAGTCTTCGGCGTCAACGGGCGCGCGCCCCAGGCGGGAACCAACTTCATCACCGCGCATGACGGTTTCACCCTGCGCGATCTCGTCAGCTATCAGAAGAAGCACAACGAATTGAATGGCGAGGACAATCGTGACGGGCACGGCCATAACCACTCGTCGAACTGCGGTGAGGAAGGGATCAGCACGGATCCGGCCGTACTCGAAAGGCGCCGGCGCCTGCAGCGCGCGCTCCTCGCCACGCTGATGCTGTCCCAGGGCGTGCCGATGCTGCAGAGTGGCGACGAAATCGGACGCACACAGGCCGGCAACAACAACGCCTACTGCCAGGACAATGCGATGACCTGGCTCGACTGGAAGAACGCCGATGCCGAGCTGATCGACTTTGTCGCCGGGCTGATCGGCTTGCGCCGACGTTTCCCGCAACTGCGGCAACGCCGTTGGCTGACCGGCGAGATCACTGTCGACGGGCAGCCCGATGTGCTCTGGTGGCATCCTGCAGGCAGACCGATGCACCACGCCGACTGGGAGTCGAAAAAACTGGGCGCCTTCGGTCTGCAACTCGCTCCCGAACGTTCAGCCGTGGGCAATGGACCGGATGGCGAAACCCTGCTATGCCTGATCAACCGCGACGACGACCAGACTTCCTTCCTGCTGCCGGCAGGAGTCTGGCAGCAGATCTGCGACAGCAGCGCGCAGGCCCCCTTTGCCCCCCAAACGCGCACGACCGGCACCCTGGTGGCGGGGCGCAGCGTGCAGATTCTCAGAGCTTGTCAATAAATCTACTGCACGGCCGATCTGCGGCGTTGCTCACTCGCTCCCGCCCACGCGGCCGGCTTTTGCACAGCCGGCCGGCTACGGCGGCGCGCAGCAGGCTGCGCGAAACCCCGCCTTCGCCCTCGCCTATCCACTTGTTAGACGCCCTGACACACATGCGACACAGGACGATGGATGAATCGGCACAAGGCAGCAGGTATGCGGACAGGCTCGGCAGTATCGGCGCGTTGGCGCGCTCTCGCCGACGGCCCTGCACCGCAACTTCCATTCGGCGATGAGAACATGGGGAACCCCTTCGTCCATCTTGGGCCTAAGACCGGCTCTCGCGCAATCGAGTACGACTCATTCCCGTTCGAGGCGCTAAATGACATCGCGGAGATCGAGATCTGGCGCAAGGAGATCAACCGCCCGACCACCCATATCCACAAGGCCCATTATGCGTTTCGGACAGTTGTCCGGGTCTCCTGCGAAGAGACAGAGATCGGGTAGGATATGGTTGGCTTGTACGTGAAAGTGGAACGGATGCTACCCCTACAGAACCTGCTGGATGATGCCAAGTGTTACGAAGAAGTGCGTCAGCAACGCTGGCCGGAGGGTGTCCGCTGTCCCCATGGTGCTTCGTCGGAAGTGACGAAAAGGCCACGACATGACCCATCGGTCGCGCCAGAAATCCCGCTGTACGAGTTGCGGGCGCTGCTTTGACGATCTGACCGGGACGATCTTCGCGGGTCATCATCAGCCGTTGCGGGTCTGGATTCTGTGCCTTTACCGGATGGGATTGAATCTCTCCAACCCGCAGATCGGGCAGGAGTTGGGGCTGAACAAGGACGACGTGCAGCGCATGGTATCGCAATTGCGGGATGGAATCGTGGCGGTGCAACAGGTTCCGACTCTCTCGGGTGAAGGGGAATGTGACGAGGTATACGTCGTGGCAGGCCACAAAGGGCCACCCGACGCGGTAAAAAAAGGCCGTAAAGGCCGGCGCAGGCGCCTGAAGGGCGCGCGTGGACGTGGCACCCTGGAAAAGGAGAAGCCCCCGATCCTGGGACTTCTCCAACGCGGGGGTGAGGTGGTGGTGCGCATGCTGGCGAACGTTCGGCAACCGACAATCAAGCCATTGATCCTGTCCGTCATCGTACCCGGAACGACCATTGATACGGATGAATATGACCTCTACGCCCGCCTGCCCGAGTGGGGTGACGAACATCAGACCGTGTGCCATAGCCGGGGCGAATAGGCTCGTGATGACGACGGGGACGGATTCCACGAGGTTCAGTCAACACGATGGAAGGCTTCTGGTCATTGCTGCGCTCTTGGCTGCGTCCTCACCGCGGCATTTCACATTGAGCCAACCAAGAAAAAAACCAATCGCCGCCGGCGCTCTTGGCTGCGTCCTCACCGCGGCATTTCACAGGAGAAGCTTCCGCTCTACCTGGGCTTCTTTCAATTCGTGCACAATGCCAGAATCCGGGGCAAAGGCTGGCTAAAACCCCTGCTGAACGCCCTTCTGACGTAGCAGTCCGAAACGCATAATGAGCCTCACGTATTTGTGGACGGACGAAGGCTGGCTGTATCTGGCCATCGTTCTCGACTGGTTCAACCGCGAGGTCGTGGGCTAGTCCCTGAAGCCACGCATGACCCCTGATATCGTGACCGATGCGCTGACCATGGCCTGGTTCCGGAAGCGGCCGGCGCCTGGACTGTTGCACCCCTCCGACCGGGGCAGCCAGTATGCGCCACGCCTTCCAAGCCAAGCTCCAGGAATATGGCATGACCTGCTCGATGAGCCGGAAGGGCAACTGCTGGGACAACACCCCGACCGCGGGTTCAACCGCTTCAAGAACGAGCGGGTGCAGGGCGTCCAGTACACGACCCAGGCTGACATGAAGGCCGCCAGTTTCGAGTACATCGAGGTGTTCTACCACCGAAAACGGCAGCATTGTAATCATTCACTCCCCCTACACGGTTGCCGGGATGGCGGGGATGGCGGGGAGCTGCAAGCCTTTGCGAGCGGCTGCGATGACGGTGCCGAGGTACTGCCAGGCGGATGCTCCGCGACGGCGACAGG
>NZ_JAZKUD010000045.1:0-34485 GCF_036625275.1 Accumulibacter sp. | reverse complement strand
GCCGTGAGCTGAGGTTGGCATCGGTAATCAGCAACTGGCTGGCTTTGGGCAACTGCACCGAGGTGCCCAGCGTTTTCCAGCCGGGGTCGTCGATCGCCATCATCTCGCTCGACGAATCGACGTACAGGTAGCCGATGCCGATGTCGGCCAGCTTGCCGCCGCGCAACTCCTGGTACAGGCTCTTTCGCAGGGCCCGGATGATTTTTCCTCCGGTACCGCCCAGCCCGATGACGAGGTGATTCATTCCGCAAGTTCCTCGTTGCAATGAGTCGAAAGTCAAATGATCACCGATGTGCCACGCTCCGCCGCAGGCGGCATCGGCGGAGCCAGGGGATCTGCGCAGTGCTTGTCAGATGGCCGCTTGCTGCAGTCTCCTGCTGCCCGGATCCCGGATGAGTATATGTCCACCCATCAACTGCGGTCAATCGTGCGAAGGCGCGCTCTTCGCTATCGACGAGGGGGGAACCCGTTGCCCGCTCAAGCGCGAAGAGCGACAGGGCCTGCTCGTCGAGGAAGGACACTGCTGATGGCAAAGGGCGGGCTCAGACCCTATCGACCTTGTCGGGGTACGGCGCATCCCGTCGACTCATTGCCGCATGGCGTGACGGATCGCATCGTCCACATTGTCCAGGAAGACGAATTCGAGTCGCTCCTTCGCCTCCGGCGGGACTTCCTCAAGGTCCCTGCGGTTTCTTGCCGGCAACAGTACCCGCTGAATTCCGGCGCGCATGGCGGCAAGCACCTTGTCCTTGATGCCACCCACCGGCAGAACGAGTCCGCGCAGGCTGATCTCGCCCGTCATCGCGCTATCGTTACGCACCGGGCGGTCGACGAACAGCGAGGCCAGCGCGATGAACATTGCCACACCCGCACTCGGACCGTCCTTGGGGATGGCTCCCGCCGGCACATGCACATGTATATCGCTTCTCTCGAAGCCGCCGGCGTCGATGCCGAGATCCGCTGCGCGCGTTTTCACCAGGGTCAGCGCTGCCTGCGCGGATTCCTTCATCACCTCGCCAAGTTGTCCGGTCAGGATCAATTTCCCGTCACCTGCCGTGCGGCTGGCTTCAATGAACAGGATGTCGCCACCGACCGGCGTCCACGCCAGGCCGGTGGCCACTCCGGCAAGACCGGTGCGCAAGGCCACTTCGTTATCGTACTTGCCTGGGCCGAGTATGCTGGCCAGATCGTCTTCATCGACCCGCATCGACGGCATCCTGCCCTCGGCAATGTTCACCGCTGCGCGTCGGCAGACTGCGCCAATTTCCCGCTCCAGCGAGCGCACGCCGGCTTCGCGCGTGTAATTGCGGATGATCGCCACGAGTGCCTGCTCCGAGAACGCGATCTGACCTTCCTTCAGTCCATTCTGGGCAATCTGACGCCCGACCAGATAACGCTGGGCAATCTCCCGTTTTTCCTCCTGCGTGTAGCCGGGCAACTGGATGATCTCCATGCGGTCACGCAGTGGCCCCGGAATGTTGTCCAGCACATTCGCGGTGGTGATGAACAGCATCCGGGAGAGGTCGAACGGCAAGGCCAGATAGTTGTCGCGGAAGGTATTGTTCTGCTCCGGATCGAGCACTTCGAGCAGGGCGGCCGACGGGTCACCCTGAATGCCGGCACCGAGCTTGTCAATCTCGTCGAGCATCATCACACAGCCCCGCGATCCAGCCTTGCGGATTGCCTGAATGATGTTGCCGGGCAAGGCGCCGATGTAGGTACGCCGGTGGCCACGGATTTCGGCTTCATCGTGAACGCCGCCGAGAGAGGCGCGCACGAACTTGCGCCCCAGCGCCCTGGCGATCGACTGGCCAAGTGAGGTCTTGCCGACTCCGGGCGGACCAACAAAGCACAGAATGGGTCCGTGTCCGCCTGGGTTGAGCTTGCGCACTGCGAGAAATTCGATGATCCGTTTCTTGACCTGGTCGAGGCCGAAGTGGTCGGCATCAAGAATCTGGCGGGCCTCGGCAATCTCGATTCGATCCGGTTCGGGTGCCCGCCATGGCAACTCGACCAGCCAGTCGAGATAGGCACGCACCATCGAGTATTCTGCAGAAGCATCCGACATGCGCGCCAGGCGCTGCAGCTCCTTGTTCGCCTGCTTTGCGACCTCCTCGGGCATCTGAGCTTCGGCGATGGTTTTGCGCAGTGCCTCGATCTCGACGCTGTTGCCGGCATCCCCTTCGCCGAGTTCTTTCTGGATCGATTTCAACTGCTCGCGCAGCAGGAATTCGCGCTGCCGTTGATCGATGTTCGCTTTGGTACGCTCATCGAGTTCGCGTGAAAGTCGCAGCACCTCGAGGCGTGCGAGCAGGCAATCGAGAACGATGTCGAGCCGTCGCTGCAGGTCGATGCTTTCCAGGACCCGTTGCCGATCGGCAATTTTCAGTTCCGCAACACTCGCCACCAGATCGGCCAGAGCCCCCGCCTGGTTCATGCCCTTGACCGCGCCGACCAGTTCCTGTGAGACCTGTGGCAGAAACTGCAGGACTTCCAGCGCCCGCTCCCTGAGCTGAATCATGCGTGCTTCGATCTGGCTGTCGGTCGTTTCAGGTTCATCGATCCGCCCGATACGCGCCACCGGGAAAGGATAGCCCGGCAGGTACTCGACGAGGCGAAATCGCTGCAGCCCCTGGCAGACGATGACATGCGTGTTATCCGGCAGGGTCACGTAACGCAGGATGTTGGCCACCGTACCGACCAGGCAAAGATCATCCGGCCCCGGCACTTCGACCTCGGCATCCCGTTGCAGGAGAACACCGACCGGGCGCTCGGTCTTGACTGCCTGCTGCGCTGCCAGCCTCGACTGTTCGCGACTGATGGTGATCGGCAGGATCATGCCGGGAAAAAGCAGTACATTGCGAACCGGAACGATGATCATCGCGTCGTCGGGGATCACCAGAACGCCGGGGCCAATCGCAAGCGTGTGGCGATTCGCGTCTGCCCGGTCAGATCGCATGGTCGTCTTGCAGGTGGCGCAGCACCAGCACCAGGCAGCCATCCTCCAGGAACTGCTCATGCAACCGGTAGCTTCCTGGCGGTAGCGCTATCCAGCGCTCGAATTGCCCGTAGGGGATCTCCAGACGGTGGATCATTGCCCGACGCAAAGCCTGCGGTATCGGGCGCCGGCCCCGGACGACCAGGCCTGCTTCATCGAGAACGACCTCAATCTGCCGGGAATCGACGCCCGGCAGAGCCACCAGCAGTCTCAACTCGTCGCTGTTCTCGTACAGATCGACCGCTGGTTCCCAGCAGGGTACCGACTGCAGGTTCTCGAAGGCAAGCACCCGGCGCTGCCATCGCTCGCCGCCCTGCAGCAGATCGAGCGCCTCCGCCCACATCCATAACCTTCGATCATCGGTTCTCATTGGCGACATCCTTGAACAAATGAAATCCGGATTGACGTAGGCTCAGTCGTCCATCTCTCAGCCGTCCATCTTCGTGCATCAGCAGTTTTCGGGTGATCGAGGCTTTCCCAAAATCGATCAATGGGTTGCCGCTCATCTCTGCCAGGCGGCCCTGATTCTAACCCAGAAACCGCGCCTGCACGCGCAATGCGGCGGGCTCCCGATGGCGCGTGCGGTCCTTGACGCCCTGATAGAATGCCTTACCGAAAAAATCAACGCGCTGCACACACGCCCATCAATCCATGAGAATTCTCCTGATCCATCAGAACTTTCCAGGTCAATACAAACACATTGCCGCAGCCCTGGTCGCCAGAGGCGATGAAGTGACGGCGCTGTGCATCGAGAGTAACCCGGTTCCTGCCGGGGTGCATGTCGTCCGTTACCGACCCAAGCGAGGCAACACACCCTACATTCATCCGTGGGTGCAGGAAACAGAGACCAAGGTGATTCGCGGCGAAGCCTGCTTCCGGGCGGCGAGGCAGCTGCAAATGCAGGGTTATCACCCGGACCTCATCTGCGCCCACCCGGGATGGGGGGAAGCACTGTTCGTCAAGGAAGTCTGGCCGCAGGTCCCGTTGTTGAACTATTTCGAGTTCTACTATCATGCCCATGGCGCTGATGTCGGTTTCGACCCGGAGTTCCCCGACAATCCGGACGAGACGCCACGCCTGCTGGCGAAGAACTTCGCCAACCTGATGAACCTTGAACAATGCGATGCCGGAGTTTCACCGACCGCATGGCAGAAATCCACCCATCCTGCGAGCTTTCAGCACAAGATCCGCGTCATCCATGAAGGGGTGAATACGGCAGCGATCACCCCGAAGACCGACACTCAGATCAACCTGCCGGAAAAGGCCCGTGTCCTGCGCGCCGGTGATGAAATTGTCACCTTCGTCAATCGCAACCTCGAACCCTACCGAGGCTGTCACAGCTTTATCCGCGCCCTTCCTGAAATCCAGCGCCGGCGTCCGAAGGCCCATATCTTGATTGTCGGCGGTGACGGGGTCAGTTACGGCAGTCGGCCAGCCCAGGGCAAGACCTACCGCGAGCAGTTTCTCGATGAAGTGAGGAGCGATATCGACTTCCAGCGTCTCGATTTCGTCGGCACGATTCCTTACCCCGCGTTCATCGGCCTGCTGCAAGTCTCGGCGGTTCACGTCTACCTGACCTATCCCTTCGTTCTCTCCTGGTCGATGCTCGAAGCCATGAGCGCCGGCTGCCTGGTCGTGGGATCCCGAACCTCGCCGGTCGAAGAAGTGATCAGCCATGGGGACAATGGACTGCTGGTCGATTTCTTCTCGCCGCAACAAATTGCCGAGCAAGTGGTTCAGACGCTTGAATTCCCCGGTGATTTTGCTTCACTCAGGCAACGCGCCCGGCAGACGATCATCGACCGCTATGACCTCAGCCGGATTTGCCTGCCGCAGCATCTGGCCTACCTCGACGAACTGGCCGGATAAGTCATCATCCCCCGACAGATCCGGGGGGTTCTTGTCCCCTGTGAAACGACCGGCGTCGCCCTGGCGCAGACAAAATACCGTGCTCAGGGTGCCGACAGACTCTCGATCCACGGTTCGAGGCGCTGGCCGATGGCGATCTGCACCTGGTAGCGGGGCGTTCGTTCGGTGGGTGCCGGGCGGCCAATGTCACGCAGCGGTTCGAGCAGCGGACGCAACGCAAAGGGCACATTGACCTGGTCGATGATGATTTCGCTGAGGTAGCCTGCCAGCCGGTACTGTTCGTCATGCTGGCGAACAGTCGGGCGTACCGTGCCCCGCAGCATCAGGTGGCGGCTCCGGTCAGGGTAGCGGGCGCGCAGCGCCTTGGCATCGAGACCGGCGTCAATGGCGAAGAGGCGACTGGCATGCGTTTCTTCGAGAGACAGGCCATCACGACTGGCCTTGGCCTTCTTCGCGAACTCCTGGCTGCCGGGATTGGCCGCTGCCGCTGCCGCGTGCCGGGCGGTGCTGGTGCGGGCGCGCTCGACGGCCTGTCGCCATGCCGGACCTTCGAATTCGAGCACCACCAGCACCTGTCGCGGCAACTGGCGTACAAAGTGCTCGCGCGCCTCCGGAGTGACCTTGCCAGATGTAATGTGGAAGCCCAGAGCGGCCATTCGGGTGGCGTCGAGCCACGCCGGGCGGGCACCATAGGTCGAGTAGCCGTAGTCGGGGTATTCGTCGTCTGCGTCGAGGATGCGCCAGTTCAGCCTCAGCGCCAGGCCGCTGTTCTCGGCCTGGCGGTCGCCGCCGTAGGGCAGCACCAGTTCGCGTTCGCGCAGCATGCTGCGGCTTTCCGGCTCGCCGGAGCGGTTGACGGCGACACCGGACAGGGCAATGGCGTTGCTCAGGATGATCAGTGCTGCGCCGGCGAAGAGCGTGTGCCAGCGCGTCCAGCTCGTCGTGGTCCGGATTTTCACGGCAAGCTTTCTCCCTCGGAATGGCCGATGACGCCACGCAGCTGCTTGAGGATCAGCAGGATCAGTACCGCGCTGAGGCCGAGAACCAGGAAAAAAAGGGACTTGGGCATCACTTCCCACCACCAATCGTAAAACTTGGTGTACAGGAAGAGGACGAAGAAGGTCATGCCGGTGTTGACCGTTTCCGGCCATTCGCGGCGCGTGCCGATCCAGATCGCCAGAGCGCTGCCGGTAAAACCGAGCAACTGGTAGCCGCCTTCGATCAGTTCCGGCCCCAGATCAAGGTAGCTGGCGCGGCCCCAGTGACCGAGGATCAGCATCGGGACGAAAGCGGTGAGCAGGCCGAAGACGCGGTAGATGGCAGCGAAGCCGGGGTAATGACGATGCACCGTGAGGCAGGGCATCGCCAGCAGCAGCGCGGCGGCGGCAAAGAAGTTCTCCGGTCGCTCGCCGGCATTCAGCCAGTAGACCCCGCTCCAAGTGCCGACGCGTGCCGAGACGAAGGCGATCACGCAGAGAATTCCGGCCGTCAGCAGCAGGCGCAGGTCGCAGGCGTAGGCAAGCAGGAAGGCCATCGCCGCCCACGGCAGCAGCGCCTTGTCCGAGGGCGTGATGTTGAAGATCTGGCCGATCATGGTGATGTTCAGCACGAAGCAGGCGAAGGCGATCAGCGCCGCGAGCTTGCTGAAGTAGCCGCTGGCGTCGCGTCCCTGCAGCCAGACCGTCAGGCCGAGGCTGGCAAGCGCGCTGCTGATCAGGATGGCGAGCTGCATGGTCTCGGGAAAGCGCCCCCAGAACTGATAGAAGAGAAAAAAGACGCTCGCCGCCAGGGCTAGGGCGCCAAGGAACGAGGCCACGCGCATGCCCAATGAGATCTGTCTGGTGCGACTGTCGCGGTCGATGTCGTAGTCGCGCGTGAAGGCTGCCAGCAGCGACTCGTGGTGGGCGGTGAGCGTTCGCCGCTTGTCTTCGTCGAGGAGCAGGATACCTTCCGCTTCGAGGCGTGCGAGTTCGGCCTGGAAGACGCGGATGTCATCGGCGCGTTGCTGTGCCTGGCGGCGTGCCGGAAGGTCGCGTGCGTGCTCGCTCATGATGGAATCCATTATGCCCGCTTGCCAGGGAAGTTGCATCACCGATTCCGGATTGGCCGCTGTTTCCCTCACCCACACGCCTGGTGCCGGAAAGCGAATTTTCTCGATGAGCAGGGCAGGCAATTGCTGGGAAAATGCACCGACGGAAAGCTGGTTCAAGCGCCTTCGAGTACATCGGGGAGTTCTACCACCGGAAGCGGCAGCATTCGATCCTCGGTGACCTGTGGACCATTCAGTTGAGAGTTGGAGAGTTCCAGCCGGCTCCGAGTCTTGCTATAGTTTACGCTTTTACCGCCGATGGGTCCGTTCTTGCTCCCACCGGCGGCTTTTGTTTTTTGCCGCCGAAAGTTTCCTGATGAGTACCACCTCGAGCGAATCCCGGAATGAAAGTCAGTTTCCTCCTGAAATCCTGCGCGATGTCGCCAGACGCCGGACCTTTGCCATCATCTCTCACCCTGACGCGGGCAAGACAACGCTGACCGAGAAGCTGCTCCTGTTCGGCGGCGCCATTCAGCTCGCCGGCACTGTCAAGGGACGCAAGAGTGCTCGCCACGCCACCTCGGACTGGATGGAGGTCGAGAAGCAGCGCGGCATTTCGGTCACCAGCTCGGTGATGCAGTTCGAGTACCAGCAGCACACCATCAATCTGCTCGACACGCCAGGCCACGAGGATTTCTCCGAGGATACCTACCGCGTTCTCACCGCCGTCGATGCTGCGGTGATGGTCATCGACGCCGCCAAGGGTGTCGAAGCGCAGACCATCAAGCTGCTCAACGTGTGCCGCATGCGCAACACGCCGATCATCACTTTTGTCAACAAGTTCGACCGCGAGGTGCGCGAACCCTTCGATCTGCTCGGGGAGATCGAGTCGGTGCTCGGCATCGAATGCGCACCGATTACCTGGCCGATCGGCATGGGCAAGACCTTCCGCGGCGTCTATCACCTGTTGAACGACCGTCTTTTGCACTTTGCCGCCGGTGAGGAGCGGCGCAGTGAGTCGGAGCCGCTCGACGGTCTCGATAACCCGCTCCTCGACGCGCAGTTCCCGACCGAGGTGGGCCAACTGCGAGAGGACGTCGATCTGATTCAGAGCGCCAGCAGCCCTTTCGACCTGGTCGGTTTTCTCGCCGGGCGACAGTCACCGGTATTCTTCGGGTCGGCAATCAACAACTTCGGGGTGCAGGAGATCCTGCAGGCGCTGCTTGACTGGGCGCCGCCGCCACAGGGGCGTGACGGTGGCAAACGTCTGGTGCAACCCGGAGAGGCGACTTTCAGCGGTTTCGTTTTCAAGATTCAGGCCAACATGGACCCCAAGCACCGCGACCGGATCGCCTTCTTCCGCGTCTGCTCCGGGCGGTACGCGCCGGGAATGAAGGTCAAACACCTTCGCCTTGATCGCGAGATGAAACTGGCCAACGTGCTGACCTTCATGGCCAACGAGCGGCTGCTGATGGAAGACGCCGTTGCCGGCGACATCATCGGCATCCACAACCACGGAAATCTGCATATCGGCGATTGCCTGAGCGAAGGCGAACCCTTGGGCTTCAAGGGCATCCCCTATTTCTCCCCGGAGCTTTTCCGCGTGGCGCGGCTGCGTGACCCGCTGAAAAGCAAGCAGTTGCTGAAAGGCCTGCAGGAACTTGGCGAAGAGGGAGCGATTCAGGTCTTCGAAAACCTGGCCAGCGGCGCGCTCTTGCTCGGTGCCGTCGGCAACCTGCAATTCGAGGTGGTCGCGCACCGGCTACAAACCGAGTACAAGGTTGATGCCATTTTCGAATCGGCCGATATTTACACGGCGCGCTGGCTGACTTTTCCCGACGATGCAACAAGACGCCATTTCGAGCGCGAACAGCTCCACCGCATGGCCAAGGATGTCGACGGTAATCCGGTCTACCTCGCGAGTACGCGCTACAACCTTGAGGTGACAAGCGAGAAATGGGCACGGGTCGGCTTCCACGACACGCGCGAGCACGGGCAGTTGTTCGTCTGACTCCGGCTATCCCATCCTCGAAACGGCAGGCCCTTTCCAGGTACGCGAAAGCATCAGAACCCTACCGAATTCGCTAGAGCGACTTCCAGATTAAAGAAACGAGGCGGCCATGCCCGATACCCAGAAACTCCTGAGCTTTCTCGAAGCGCGCATCCTCGGCGTGCTGATCGAAAAGGAAAAAACGACACCTGACAGCTATCCGCTGACGCTCAACAGCCTGACTTTGGGCTGCAACCAGAAAACCGCTCGTGAGCCGGTAATCAGCGTCCCGGATAGCGAGGTGCAGATGGCACTCGAAGAATTGCGCGGCCGCGTTCTGGTGCTCGAAACCTATGGCGCATCGGGTCGTGTCCTGCGTTATGCCCAGAATTTCGGCAAAGTATACGGCGTGCCGCCGGCAAGCGTGGCGCTGCTCGCGATGCTGGCGTTGCGCGGCGCTCAGACGGTCAGCGAGTTGCGCGCCAACTGCGAGCGACTCTACCGCTTCGATGACAGCTCCTCGGTGGAAGCTTACTTGCAGGAACTGGCTGAGCGCAGCAGCGGCGCTCTGGTCATCCGACTGCCCAAACAGGTGGGGTCCCGCGAGCATCGCTGGGCACATTTGCTCTGTGGCGCAGTCACCCCAGCGTCCGACGAAATTTCTCGTGAGAAAGGCGCCGAGCGGAGGGAACTTGAAGAACGCGTGACACGCCTCGAGATGCAGGTCGCCGAATTACAGGCTGCCCTCAAGGATCTCCTCTAATGGCCATGACTTACGACCATTCACCAGCCGCCAAGCAGCACCTTTTCAGCCCAGAACAGCCCGGTAATGGTCTTGGCATCCGTAATGGTACCGTTGCGCACCGCGACCAGCGCTTCATCCAGCGACAGGCTGAGGAGATCTATAAACTCACCGCTGTCGAGATTCTGGTCTGCTGCGCGTTGTAGACCGCGAGCGAGAAAAATCTCGATCCGCTCATCCGAATAGCCGACGCAGGGGTGCATCACGCCGAGGTAACGCCATTCTGCCGCGCGGAAACCGGTCTCTTCGAGCAACTCACGATTGGCGGTGGCAAGAATGTCTTCGCCGGGATCAATCTTGCCGGCCGGCAACTCAAGGAAAGAACGGCTGAGCGGATAACGATACTGACGCACGAAGAGGAGTTGGCCATCATCGAGCTCGGCGATGATGGCTACCGCCCCTTGGTGTCGCACGTATTCCCGCAAGCACTCCTTACCATCCGGCAACAAAACCCGGTCACGGCGCAGATCCAGCAACCTGCCGCTGAAGATCTGCATGCTCTCGAGGGTCTCTTCGTGGAGATGTGGATATTCGTCTTCCATTTCTTCAATTCCTTTGATCCCGCAGTTGCCAATGCCTATGTCGAATAGAAATTCCTGCTTTATTTCGATGGCAATGAAAACGCCCCGACAGGCGGGGCGTTCCGGTCAATGAATCAGATAATACTGTCAGAGCGAACGCAACAGCGCAAAAGCACAGAGCGACATCAGCGCCTGCGGAAAGATCCCGAGCAGAGCCACTGCCAGGCCATTGGCCGACATCAGCACCTTGACATCGAGTGGCGCTGCGATCGGCATGGGGTTGGTCGGCTGATCAAAGTACATGATCTTGACGACGCGCAGGTAGTAAAAGCAACCGATCAGCGAGAAGATGATCGCGACGATGGCCAGCCACAGGTAGCCTGCGGCAACCACTGCCTGCAGTACCGAAAACTTGGCAAAGAAGCCGACGAAGAACGGTACGCCGGCCATCGAGAACATCATCATCATCATCATCGCGGCGAACCACGGGCTGCGCTTGTTGAGCCCCTTGAAGTCGTCAATTTCATCCGACTCGAAACCGGCACGCGCCAACAACAGGATCATGCCGAAGGTTCCGGCACTGGTCAGCACATAGGTAATGACATAAAACATCGACGAACTGTAGGCATTGAGCGCGAAACGCGCATCGCCACCGACCACGCCGGTGACCATCCCGAGCAGCATGAAACCCATGTGCGAGATGGCCGAATAGGCCAGCATCCGCTTCAGGTTGGTCTGTGCGATGGCAGCAATGTTACCGATGGCCATCGACAGTACCGAAAGCAGGATCAACATCGTCTGCCAATCCGCTGAAAGGACGATCAGCCCGTTGACCAGCAGGCGAATGACCATCGCAAATGCCGCCAGTTTTGGCGCAGAGGCAATGAACAGGGTCACTGCCGTCGGTGCGCCATGGTAGACGTCCGGAATCCACATGTGGAACGGCACCACACCCAGCTTGAAAGCCACTCCCGAGACCAGGAAGACGATGCCGAAAACGAGAATCGTCTGGTCCGCCTGCCCCATGAACAGGCGCTCGGCGACGGCGGTGATTTCCAGGGTACCCGTCGCGCCATAGATCATCGACATGCCATACAGGAGGAGGCCGGAAGCCAGTGCGCCCAGGACAAAATACTTCATCGCGGCCTCGGTTGCCGGCACCGAATCACGATTCATCGCCACCATCGCGTAAAGGGAGAGCGACAGCAATTCCAGACCGACATAGACCGTGACAAAATGGTTCGCCGAAATCATCACCATCATGCCCAGGGTGGCAAAAAGTGCCAGAGCATAATACTCGCCCTTGGCCATCTGCTCGCGCTCAAGGATATAGCCCCGTGAATAGAACAGAACCACCATCACCGTCAGATAAAGAAGCAGCTTCAACAGGTCAGCCATCAGATCAGCGACATACATATTGCTGAAGGTGTAGCTGATTTCACCCGAACTCATCGAAAAGGTGATCACTGCCGCGCCGACCAGGGTCAACTGGGTAGCGACGAAAGTTGCTGTGCGCTTCCTGTCCTTGGCCAGGAGATCAAACATGAGGATCAGGCAAGCCATCAGCAAGATGAAGATCTCCGCAGCTGCGATGCGAAGGTCCGGCGTCAGGAACTGCATTTCGGCAAGAGTCATAGCGGCTACCAGTTATTGGATCTTGCTGAGGGCGACGTGACGCAGCAGCTCATTGACCGAGCTGTGCATGACTTCAGTAAAGGGTTGCGGATAGAGACCCATGCCCAATGCGCCGATGGCGAAGAGGACAAAGATCAGTAATTCTCGTGCATTGATGTCGGCCAGTTCAGCCACATGGTGATTGGCCACTGCACCAAACACCACTCGCTTGTACATCCACAGCGTATAGGCAGCACCGACAATCATGGTCGAAGCGGCGGCAAAAGCCACCCAGAAATGGTGATCGACGGCTGCGAGAATGACCATGAACTCGCCAACAAAGCCCGAGGTAGCCGGCAGACCGGCATTGGCCATCGCAAAAAGCATGAAGAATGCGGCAAATTTGGGCATCGTGTTGACCACCCCGCCGTAATCCGCAATCTGCCGCGAATGCGCCCGATCGTACATGACGCCGATCGAGAAGAACATCGCACCCGACACGAAACCGTGCGAGATCATCTGCACCAGCGCGCCTTCAACACCCAGTGGGCTGAAGATGAAGAACCCAAGGGTCACAAAACCCATGTGGGCAATCGAGGAATACGCGACGAGCTTCTTCATGTCCTCCTGTGCGAGAGCAACGAAGCCAATATAGATAATGGCAATCAGCGACAGCGCAATCACTAGGCCTGCAAGGGTATGCGAAGCGTCCGGGGTGATCGGTAGCGAGAAACGGAGAAAGCCATACGCACCCAGTTTGAGGGCGATCGCCGCCAGCACGATCGATCCCCCCGTCGGTGCCTCGACGTGCGCGTCGGGCAACCAGGTATGTACCGGCCACATCGGCACCTTGACCGCAAACGCCACCAGGAAGGCCAGGAACAGCCAGGTCTGCGCAGTCATGCCGATCGGCAACTGATGCCAGTCGAGAATCGAGAAGCTGCCTCCGGAAGTGATGAACAGGTACAGCAGTGCGATCAGGAAGAGTAATGAACCGAAAAGGGTAAAGAGGAAGAACTTGAATGCCGCGTACACCCGTCTCGGACCACCCCAGATGCCGATGATCAGGTACAGTGGAATCAGTGACGCTTCGAAGAAAACGTAGAACAGCAGGCCATCGAGTGCCGAAAAAATGCCGTTCAACAAACCCGACATGATCAGGAAACCCGCGTTGTACTGCGCCACCTTGCTGTCGATGACCTGCCAGCCAGCAAGGACGACGGTCACCGTGATGAAGCTGTTGAGGATGACAAAAAGCATCGAGATGCCGTCAACACCCAAATGGTAGTTAACGTTGAAACGGGGAATCCAGGTCTTCAGCTCGACAAACTGCATCGCCGGGGTGTGCATATCGAAACCGGTATACAGCGGAATCGTCACCAACAAGCCGGCCAGCGCCCCGATCAGCGAGAGCATCCGTGCCAGCGGTGCATTGCGATCGGAGCCCGTCGCCAGGACAACCAAACCGGCGAGAATCGGAACCCAGATGGCAAGAGAGAGAAGCGGCGTGCCTGACATATCGTTCCCAGTCTTTCTCTAGCTCAGGCGCGCGTGACCCACAGGGTCATCAAGACGAACACGCCGATAATCATCGTAAAAGCGTAGTGGTAAATGTGACCCGTCTGGAACAGACGAACCAGGGTCGCAAACCAGCCCACGAGGTGTACAGAACCATTGACGATGATGCCGTCGATCAGGCCAGCGTCGCCACCCTTCCAGAGTCCTCGACCGAGCAGGCGTGCGCCTCCGGCAAAGAACACGTCGTTGAACTTGTCAAAGTAATATTTGTTGTCAAGCAGGGTGTATAGAAATCCGCAGCGTGCCTTGATGGTTTCCGGAATGTCCGGCCGCTTCAAGTACAGGAACCAGGCCAGAGCCACACCGAGGAAGGCCAGCCAGAAGACCGCGGTGGTGACTGCGTGTGTCGCCATGGCGAAAGCACCATGGAAATGATGCGCCAGTTCTTCGACGACCGGATGCGCCTTGGCATCAATGAAGATTGCGCCCTTGAAGTAGTCGCCAAACAGCATCGGCTCGATCGCAATATAGCCGATGATCACCGAGGGGATGGCCAGCATGATCAGGGGCAAGGTCACCACCCACGGCGTCTCGTGCGGCTTCTGACCTGGAGCCAGGCCATGGTGCTCGACATGCGCGTCATCCGCCGGATGCGCGTGCTCGTCATGCGTCGCATGGTGTTCTGATTTGCCGTGCGCGGCATGATGGTCATGGGGTGCTGCCTTGCCGAAGCGCTCCTGGCCATGAAACACCAGGAAATACATCCGGAACGAGTAAAAAGCGGTGACGAACACGCCAGCCATCACGGCAAAATAGGCAAAACCGGCGCCCGGAATGTGCGACAGGGCGACCGCTTCAATGATCGAATCCTTGGAATAGAAGCCGGCAAAGAAAGGGGTGCCGATCAGTGCCAGAGAACCGATCAGAGAGGTCATCCAGGTGATCGGCATATACTTGCGCAGCCCCCCCATGTTGCGGATGTCCTGATCGTGGTGCATGCCGATGATCACCGAACCGGCGGCGAGGAATAACAGCGCCTTGAAGAACGCATGCGTCATCAGATGAAAGATCGCCACGGAATAAGCCGAGACGCCAAGCGCGACGGTCATGTAACCAAGCTGGGACAGCGTCGAATAGGCCACGACGCGCTTGATGTCGTTCTGGATGATACCGAGGAAACCCATGAACAGTGCCGTGATCGAACCGATGACGACGACGAAGGACAGCGCCGTATCGGAAAGCTCGAACAGGGGAGACATGCGCGCCACCATGAAGATGCCCGCAGTCACCATGGTCGCCGCATGAATCAGCGCAGAGATTGGTGTCGGACCTTCCATTGAATCGGGTAGCCAGACATGCAGGGGAACCTGCGCCGACTTGCCCATCGCGCCGATGAACAACAGGATGCAGATCGCCGTCATCAACGCCACCCCCCGACCTTCACCAAACAACGCGAGGGTGGTATGAGCAGCCAACTCCGGCGCTTTGGCAAAAACAGCGGCGTAATCGAGTGTACCGAAGTGGGCAAGCACCAAGCCGATGCCCAGGATAAAACCGAAGTCCCCGACGCGGTTGACCAGGAATGCTTTCAGGTTGGCGAAGATCGCCGTCGGCCGGGTATACCAGAAACCAATCAGCAGATAGGAAACCAGGCCAACGGCCTCCCAACCGAAAAAGAGCTGCATGAAGTTGTTGCTCATCACGAGCATCAACATTGAGAACGTGAACAGGGCAATGTAGCTGAAGAAACGGTTGTATCCAGGATCGTCCTGCATGTAGCCGATGGTGTAGATATGCACCATCAGGGAAACCGAGGTGACCACCAGCATCATGGTGACCGTCAGTTGATCGATCAGGAAACCCACCTCGAAATGATAGTCCCCTGACGACAGCCACTGATACACCGGGCCGTTGTAGGTATTGCCGGCCATCACGTCCTTGAAGATCACGTACGACACGAGACAGGCGATCGCCACCCCGCCAGTAGTCACGGTGTGCGCCACCCAGCGCGGAATCACACGGCAGAACAGGCCAGCAATGATGGCACCCACCAGCGGGGCCAGAGGAACCAGCAGGTAGAGCTTTTGCATTTCCATGTCAACCCTTCAGGCTGCCCAGATCATCCACGTGGATGGTCTTGAGATTGCGGAACAGCACCACGAGAATCGCCAGCCCGATTGCCGACTCGGCTGCAGCGACGGTCAGGATGAAGAACACGAAGACCTGTCCGGCGAGATCCTGCAAATAGTGGGAAAAGGCGATGAAATTCATGTTCACTGCCAGCAGCATCAACTCGATCGACATCAATATGATGATCAGATTTTTGCGGTTAAGAAAGATGCCGACGACGCTGATCGCGAACAGAATCGCGCCCAGGATCAAAAAATGGGACAGTGTAAGCAAGGTACCTCCCTGATTCCTTCTGCATGAGGTGGGACATTTCGCCACCCCTCTTTTTCAGTCTTGTGGTGCTGCTGTCAAACCGCTTGCTCAGTCGCGCTTCTCCGCGGGCATCTGCAGCACGCGCACACGATCCCTGGCTTTCACGAAAACCTGCTGCGACGCATCGACCGACTTGTTCTTGCGCTTCTCGCGCTGCGTCAGGGCCACCGCGGCAACAATCCCGACAAGCAGAATGACCGACGCCAGTTCGAAGGGATACATATATTCGGTGAACATCAACCGCCCGACAGCCTGGACGTTGCTGGCGTCAGAGGCCGCCTGTGGGACGCTGCTCTCGAATAGCCCCAGGTAATTCCCCCCCAGAACCAGAGCCATTTCAGTGACCATCAGCAAGGCAATGATCGCACCCAGCGGCAGGTAACTCCAGAATCCTTCACGCAGGCGATCGAGATTGATGTCGAGCATCATGACCACAAACAGGAAGAGCACCATCACTGCGCCGACATAGACCAGCACCAGCGCGATCGCCAGAAACTCGGCCTGCAACAGCATCCACACGCCACTCGCGGAAAAGAACGCGAGCACCAGATAGAGCGCTGCATGCACCGGGTTGCGTGCGGTAATCACCCGTAACCCGGCAAACACCAGGATCGCCGAGAGAAAGTAAAAAACGAAGGTCTTGAATTCCATCGTGTCGGCCTGTCAGCGGTATTTCGAGTCGAGTTCGCGGTCTTCGGCGATCTGCGCTTCGTAGCGGTCACCATTGGCCAGCAACATCGGCTTGGTGTAGTAGAGGTCGCCCCGTGTCTCCCCGTGGTACTCGAAAATCCGCGTTTCGACGATGGCATCGACCGGGCAGGCTTCCTCGCAAAAGCCACAGAAAATGCACTTCGTCAGGTCAATGTCGTAACGGGTGGTCCGCCGCGAACCATCCTCACGCTGATCCGACTCGATGGTAATGGCCATCGCCGGACAAACCGCCTCACACAACTTGCACGCAATACACCGCTCCTCACCATTCGGATAGCGTCGCAGCGCGTGCAGGCCGCGGAAGCGAAAGCTCTGTGGTGTCTTTTCTTCCGGGTACTGCACGGTGATCTTGCGGGCAAACATGTAGCGCCCGGTCACCGACAAGCCCTTCAAAAGTTCCTTGAGCAGGAGGCTGTTGAAAATTTCCTTCATCGAACCCATGACTAGCCTCTCACTTCCAGATGTTCAAGGGCGACATCATCCAGGTGCCGACCACGACCAGCCATATCAGGCACAGCGGGATGAACACTTTCCAGCCCAGACGCATGATCTGGTCGTAGCGATAGCGAGGGAAGGTGGCGCGAACCCAGAGAAAAACGAACAGCACCGCGGAGATCTTCAGGAATAGCCACAGAATGCCATCCGGCAGGAAACCTACCGGCGACAGCCAGCCGCCGAGAAACAGGATTGCGGTCAGCGTCGACACCAGGATCATGTTGGCATATTCGGCCAGGAAGAACACCGCAAAAGCCATTCCGGAATATTCAACGTGGAAGCCAACGATCTCGGATTCGCCTTCTGCCAGATCGAATGGCGCACGGTTGGTCTCGGCGACGATCGAGGTCAGATAAACGACAAACATCGGCAGCAGCGGCAACCAGTTCCACGACAGGAATCCCAGCCCCCGATCAACGAAATAGCCTCGCCCCTGGCCGTTCACGATGTCGCCGAGGTTGAGACTGTTCGAAACCATCAACACCACCACCAGTGCCAGCCCCATGGCAACTTCGTACGAAATCATCTGGGCTGCGGAGCGCATGCCCCCGAGAAAGGCATATTTCGAATTCGAGGACCATCCCGAAAGAATGATTCCATAGACGCCGATCGAGGTAATCGACATGATGTAGAGCAGGCTGGCGTTGACGTTCGCCAGGACCAGCGTGTCGTTGAACGGAACCACCGCCCAGGCGGCCAGCGCCGGCGCAAAGGCGAACATCGGCGCGAGCAGAAAGACGCTCTTGTCCGCACCGGTCGGAATGACTACCTCTTTCAACAACAGCTTCAGGCCGTCGGCGATCGGCTGAATCAGCCCCCAGGGGCCGACCCGGTTCGGGCCGATACGCACCTGCATCCAGCCGATCACCTTGCGTTCCCAGAAAGTCAGATAGGCGACGCAGAGCAGCAGCGGCGCGATGATCAGAACGATCTTCAGCAGGACCCAGACCAGCGGAAACACCGCCCCGAAAATCCCTTGCAACAATCCCTGCAGCGCATCGATCATCATGCACGCTCCACGTTGATCGCACCGAACATTTCACCCAGTGCTGCCGTCGTCACATGCGCTGCCGCGACGCGAACACAGCCCGCCGGCACTGTCTCGTCGGCCCTGGCGGTGAGAACCGCCTCGCCGTTCCCCTGCCGGAGGCGTACCGGAGCCCCGTCGGTGACGGCAAGCCTCGCCAGCGTTGCCGCATTCATGCGCGCTGTCGGGGCCACCGCGTCACGCGTTTTCTGGAGTGCCGGAGCATGACGAGCCAGCGGGTCGGCAAAATAGATCGGTACATCGGCAATGCGTTGCAACTCGCCAGCCGGCGCCATCAATGACAGGGACAGAGGAACGCCGCTGATGCGATTGTCGAGGCCGGCAACAAAGGGGCTTCCCGCGGGAACCATTTCGTCTCTCACCTGCTCGCTCGAGTTCTGGTCGAAACCCGCTAGCGCCAGCAAGTTGCCCAGCACACGCAGCACCTTCCAACCAGGACGCGCATCGCCAAAGGGGCGAACAACCCCGGTGAAACTCTGGATACGACCTTCGGTGTTTACGAAGGATCCAGAAGTCTCGGTAAAGGGTGTGATCGGCAGCAGGACGTCGGCGTAGTCCGGCGCCATGCCGTCGCCGAATGGCGTCAACATGACGACCACTGCGGCTTCCTTGAGCGCGGCTAGCGCCTGTTGCGGATCATAACAATCGAGTTCTGGTTCGACACCAAGCAGGATATAGGCCTTGCGGGGTTGAGCGAACATCTCGTAAGCGTTGAGCGCTGTCGGCAAAGCCTTCGCGATATGCCCACCCACACTGTTGGCCGCCTCTCCGATAAAACCACAGGTGGCCCCGGTCAGCCGTGCGAGTTCGATGGCCAGAACATGCAGTTGTGCCGCTTGCGGATGCTGCTCGGCGGCATTGCCGAGGAACACCGCCCGCTGCTCGCCATCGAGCAGACTCCTGGCGATCGCCTGGCTGGTCGCGCAAGGATCGATCGAATCCAGTCCGGCAGGTGCTGCCTCATTTTTCAACTGTGCGGCTGCCTTGACGACCGCAGCCAGTGCAAGCGGCAGATCAGCGGGAGAAACGGTCAGCTGCGCATGCAGATTGATCAGCGAATCGTCGCCACTGGACGAGAGCAAACTGACCTTGCCCCCTTTTTTGGCCAACTGACGCAGGCGCTGGGCGAACAGCGGATGATCCTTGCGCAGAAAGCTGCCTACCACCAACGCGGCGTCGAGGTTCTTGATTTCGGAGAGCTTGAGACCGAGCCAGGGGATGCCCGCCAGTTTGCCGTCCGACGAAAAATCACGACGCCGCGGGCGAAAGTCGACGTTACCCGAACCGAGACCATGCGTCAGTTTCTGCAGCAGGTAGAGTTCTTCGAGCGTCGACTGCGGCGAAGCCAGCGCCGCCAGCGATGCCTCGCCGCTGTTGCTGATGACATCCTTGAGGGCATGCGAAACGTAATCGAGGGCGACATTCCAGTCGACTTCGCGCAGCGCGCCGTCGACACGAATCATCGGTTTGGCGAGCCTGGCCGAAGAATTCAACGCTTCGTAGGAAAAACGTTCCTTGTCGGAAATCCAGCATTCATTGACGTCTTCGTTGTCACGCGGCAGAACGCGCATCACGACGTTGTTCTTGACCTGCACGGTCAGGTTGGCGCCAATGCTGTCGTGCGGGCTGATCGAGCGGCGCCGCGACAACTCCCAGCTCCGTGCCGAGTAGCGGAACGGCCGGGAGGTCAGAGCACCTACCGGGCACAGGTCGATCATGTTGCCGGAAAGCTCGGAATCGACCGAACGACCGACAAAAGTGGTGATCTCCGAATGCATGTTGCGGTTGGCCATGCCGAGTTCCATCACGCCGGCAATTTCCTGCCCGAAGCGAACGCAGCGAGTGCAGTGGATGCAGCGTGCCATTTCCTGCATCGAGATCAGAGGACCGACATCCTTGTGGAAAACGACTCGCTTGTCTTCCTGAAAACGCGAGGCACTGCCGCCATAACCCACCGCCAGATCCTGAAGCTGGCACTCGCCACCCTGATCGCAGATCGGGCAATCGAGCGGGTGATTGATCAGCAGGAATTCCATCACGCCTTTCTGCGCCTTGACCGCCAGTTCGGAATGGGTGAACACCTTCATGCCGTTGGTCACCGGGGTCGCACAGGCAGGCAGGGGCTTCGGCGCCTTTTCGACCTGTACCAGACACATCCGGCAATTGGCCGCGATCGAGAGCTTCTTGTGATAACAGAAATGCGGGATATAAGCCCCTATCTGCTGTGCAGCATCCATGATGGTACTGCCATCGGGTACCTGTGCAATTTTGCCGTCGATTTCGATTTCCATCGTCTCGTACCCTAAACCGTTGCCGTAAAGAAGCTACTGCCGGCACGCTGCACATCAACGGGCACAAGGCACTTCTTGTGTTCAATGTGGTACGCGAACTCGTCGCGATAATGCTTGATGAAGCTCTGCACCGGCATCGAAGCGGCATCGCCAAGCGCGCAAATGGTGCGGCCCATGATGTTGGTGGTCACACTCTCGAGCAGATCGAGGTCGCCAGGGCGACCCTGGCCGTTCTCGATGCGATGCACCACCTTGTAAAGCCAGCTGGTTCCTTCACGGCATGGCGTGCACTGGCCGCAGGATTCTTCGTAGTAGAAGAACGATAGCCGCTCCAGTGCTTTCACCATGCAGGTCGTCTCGTCCATGACGATGACCGCACCCGAACCCAGCATCGAACCTGCCTTGCTGATGCCATCGTAGTCCATGGTGGCATTCATCATCGTCGCCGCGGGAACGACCGGCGCCGAGGAACCACCCGGAATGCAGGCTTTCAGTTTCCGGCCACCCCGCATACCACCCGCCATTTCAAGCAAGGTGGCAAATGGCGTGCCGAGGGGAATTTCGTAGTTCCCTGGCCGGTTCACGTGACCCGAAACCGAGAACAGCTTGGTTCCGCCGTTATTTGGCTTGCCGGCTTCGAGATAGGCCTCCCCGCCCAAGTTCATGATGTACGGAATCGAGGCGAAGGTTTCGGTGTTGTTGATCGTGGTCGGCTTGCCATAGAGGCCGAATGACGCTGGGAAAGGCGGCTTGAAGCGCGGCTGCCCCTTCTTGCCCTCGATCGATTCAAGCAGTGCGGTTTCTTCGCCACAGATATAGGCACCGTAACCGTGATGCGCAAAGAGTTCGAAACTGACACCCGAGCCCAGCAGGTCGGAGCCGATAAAACCAGCGGCTCGAGCTTCATCGAGGGCTTCCTCGAAGCGCTCGTAGAGTTCCCAGATTTCGCCGTGGATGTAGTTGTAACCCCGTGCAGCACCCATCGCGTAGCCTGCGATGGCCATTCCCTCGATGACCGAATGCGGGTTGTAACGCAGGATGTCGCGATCCTTGAAGGTGCCCGGTTCACCTTCGTCGGAATTGCACACCACATACTTGTCGCCGGGAAACGAGCGCGGCATGAAACTCCATTTGAGGCCCGTCGGAAATCCGGCACCGCCACGACCGCGCAGAACCGACTTCTTGACTTCGTTGATGACCTCGCTCTGGGGGATCTTTTGTTCGAGAACTCGCCGTAGCGCCGAGTAACCGCCACGCTTGACATAATCCGCCAAGCGCCAAGCCTTGTCACCGTCCAGACCGACGCTGAGCATCGGGTTGAGTGCGCCGAGAATCGCCATTACTTGAGCTCCGCCAACAGTTTGTCGATTTGCTCGGGATTCATCCAACTGCACATGCGACGGTTATTGACGATCATCACCGGCGCATCACCACAAGCCCCCATGCACTCACCCTCCTTGAGCGTGATCAGGCCATCGGCAGTCGTCTCGTTATAGCCGATTCCCAGCTTTTTCTGCAGGTATTCGCCGGCATCGACGCCGCCGCTGAGCATGCATGGCAGATTGGTACACACCGACACCTTATATTTGCCAACCGGCTTCAGATCGTACATGTTGTAGAAGGTCGCCACCTCGTAGGCGGCAACCGGAGCCATGCCGAGGTAGTTGGCCACCGCCTCGATGGCTTCGCTGGAGAGCCAGCCCTGCTGTTCCTGCGCGATGGCCAGCGCCGCCATGACCGCCGACTGTTTCTGGTCGACCGGGTACTTGGCAATTTCGCGATCGATTCTCTTGAGGGATTCTGAAGTCAACATCAGCGGTCAATCTCGCCAAAAACAACGTCCTGGGAACCAATAATCGTCACCACGTCGGCCAGCATGTGACCGCGCACCATCTCGTCCATTGCCGACAGGTGCACATAACCCGGAGGACGGATCTTCAAGCGATAGGGCTTGTTGGCACCATCGGAAATCACGTAGATGCCGAACTCTCCCTTGGGGTGCTCGACCGCCGAATAGACTTCACCTTCCGGCACATGAATACCTTCGGTACAGAGCTTGAAGTGGTGGATCAATTCTTCCATGTTGGACTTCATGGCTTCGCGATCCGGCGGGGCCACCTTGTGATTGTCGGACATCACCGGGCCCGGGTTCTGCCGCAACCAGTCGATACACTGCTTGACGATCCGGTTGGACTGGCGCATCTCCTCCATGCGGACCAGATAGCGATCGTAGGAATCGCCGGTAACGCCTACCGGAATGTCAAAATCGATCCGGTCATAGACTTCGTAAGGCTGTTTCTTGCGCAGATCCCAGGCGATACCGGATCCACGCAACATCGGTCCGGTAAAGCCGCGCTGCAGCGCCCGCTCCGGCGAGACGATGCCGACATTCACCAGACGCTGCTTCCAGATGCGGTTGTCGGTGAGCAACGTTTCGTACTCGTCGAGCAATTTCGGAAAGCGGCTGACGAAATCGTCAAGAAAATCCAGCAGGGAGCCGCTGCGAACGTCGTTGAAGGGCTTGATCTGGGCGGCACTCTTCCACTTCGACTCCTTATACTGCGCCATCCGATCCGGCAGATCACGGTAAACCCCGCCCGGCCGGTAGTAGGCAGCATGCATGCGCGCGCCCGAAACTGCTTCATAGGCATCGACCAGATCTTCACGCTCCCGGAAGGCATAAAGCACCATGGTCATCGCACCGACATCAAGGCCGTGACAGCCGATCCAGAGCAGATGGTTGAGGATACGGGTGATCTCGTCGAACATCACCCGAATGTATTGGGCACGGATCGGCACCTCGATATTCAGGAGCCTTTCGATCGCCATGCAGTAAGCATGCTCGTTGCACATCATCGACATGTAGTCGAGGCGATCCATGTAGGGTACCGACTGGATCCAGGTCTTGTTCTCGGCCAGTTTTTCGGTCGCGCGGTGGAGCAGGCCGATGTGCGGATCGGCACGCATCACCACCTCACCGTCCAACTCAAGCACCATCCGCAGAACACCGTGTGCTGCCGGATGCTGCGGCCCGAAATTCAGGGTGAAGTTGCGCAGTTCAGGCATTGTCGACGTTCCCGTAAGTCGCTTCGCGAACGATCCGCGGCGTGATCTCGCGCGGCTCGATAGTCACCGGCTGATAGATGACCCGCTGCTGTTCTGGGTCGTAGCGCATCTCGACATAACCTGAAACCGGAAAATCCTTGCGGAACGGATGTCCAATGAAGCCATAGTCGGTGAGGATGCGGCGCAGGTCTTCGTGCCCTGGAAAAACGATTCCGAACAGGTCGAAAGCCTCACGCTCGAACCAGTTGACGCTGTTCCAGACCGAGATGATCGAAGGCAGCGAGGGAAAATCGTCATCGGGTGCAAAGCAGCGAACGCGCAGCCGCCAGTTCCTGCTGATCGACAAAAGGTGACTGACTGCAGCGAAACGCCGGCCTTCCCGCCGCACGTTGCCATAGGTCCAATAATCGACGCCACAGAGGTCGATCAATTCTTCGAAACACAGTTCCGGCTCGTCGTGAAGAGTCTGCATCACCGTCAGGTAGTCGGCGGCATCGACCTCGATGGTCACTTCACCGAGCGCCACCTTCAGGGATTTGACTCGATCACCGAGATGTTTCTGCAAATTCTGGCTAAGCGCTTCCAGCGTGGCGAACATGGCTCACTCTCGGTTGGTTGTTTTCAGCGGGCGATGGTGTTAGTCCGGCGAATCTTGTTCTGTAGCTGGATCAGGCCGTAGATCAGCGCCTCGGCAGTCGGGGGACAACCCGGAACGTAGATGTCGACCGGAACGATCCGGTCGCAACCGCGCACCACGGAGTACGCATAATGATAGTAACCGCCACCATTGGCGCAGGAACCCATCGAAACCACCCAGCGCGGCTCGGCCATCTGATCGTAAACCTTACGCATGGCCGGCGCCATCTTGTTGGTCAGCGTCCCGGCAACAACCATCACATCGGACTGGCGCGGGCTGGGGCGGAAAACGATTCCGAAACGGTCCAGATCGTAGCGCGAGCAACCCGCATGGATCATCTCGATGGCGCAGCAGGCGAGCCCAAAGCTCATCGGCCAGATCGAACCCGTACGAACATAATTGATCAGCTTGTCGGCCGTGGTGGTGACGAAACCTTCCTGAAGGATGCCTTCGATGCCCATCACTCACTCCCAATCCAGAGCGCCCTTGGCCCAGGCGTAGATGTAACCCACAACGAGGATGGCAATAAATACCAGCATCTCGATGAAACCGAACCACCGAACCGAATCGGTCTGCACGATTTCCTTGAAGATCGTCGCCCAGGGCAAGAGAAAGGCCACCTCAAGGTCAAACAGGATGAAGATGATGGCGATCAGGTAATAGCGCACATCGAACTTCATGCGCGCGTCTTCAAAAGCCTCGAAGCCGCACTCGTAAGGAGAGAGCTTTTCGCTGTCTGGGCGATGCGGTGCGACCACCAGACCAGTCACGACGGGCGCAATACCAAAAGCAATGCCAACCAGTATGAAGACAAATACCGGGAAATAACTCTCCAGCATGATCCGCCCCACAAGCGCTTCATTTCAGACTACAGCCACCCAATCGAATGGCTTCTCCTGGTGCCGACGATGAGACTCGAACTCATACGACCGAAGTCACTACCCCCTCAAGATAGCGTGTATACCAATTTCACCACGTCGGCACAACATGGCAGCGAACGAGTCAACGAGGAATCCTGCATCTCTTGCCGCTGCCTTGAAACCAGATTACCTGGGAATATCCTTGGCTTTCGAATCGGGATTCGCCGGGCTTGTTCCCTGCTCAACACTACCCGTGGGCGGCGCTGAAACAGGGGCAGAGTTTACCGCATCCTGCATCACACTGCCAGTCGTTTTTGGTTTGCTTGAAGCCAGATAGGCGAGCGACAGACTGGTCACAAAAAACGCGGTCGCCAGGATGGCCGTAGCGCGACTCAGAAAGTTGGCCGAACCGGTGGCGCCGAACAGGCTACCGGAAGCACCGCTGCCAAAAGCCGCGCCCATGTCGGCGCCTTTGCCGTGCTGCACCAGGACCAGGCCGATGACGCCGATCGCAGCCAGAATGTGCACTACCAGCACTACAGAAAAAAGATAGTCCATATCACCTCTTGTTCGACCAGGCGCCACGCGTCGCAGGCTGGACCACGCCGAAAAAACTTGCAGATTATAGCCAGTTCGTTCGGCATGGGTCAATTACTTGACTATTTGACTATTCGCTATCGGGGTGCGCGCCGCCGTATCGCGCTATCCTTTACCGCTTTACTGACCAGGGATCGCGGCGCTACGCCGTTCATTTCTCGGATTTGACATTGATTGCACCGGGTCTGATATAAACAGTCTGGACGGAAGGGCCGTGTTCACGGGACGCGCGGAGTCGCGGGCACGGCGGGTTGAAGGTCATGCGATTATCGAAAGGTCTGATCATGCGGCAACGTACGAGATGGTTGGCAAGGATTGTGCAGGTTATTGCGCTGGTGGCGGTGGCGCTGGTGGTCGGTGCGGCAGGTACGCCGCAGGTAGACCGCTTTACCCCGCAGGGTCAGGCAAAGGGAGTGCGCCAGGTGGCCGTGCGCTTTTCCGAGCCAATGGTCGCTTTCGGTGACCCGCGCCTGGCCGACCCCTTCAGTATCAAATGCGAAGGCGATCCCGAGCGCACCCAGGGGCGTGGCCGCTGGGCCGATCAGAGGAACTGGATCTATGACTTCGCTGCAGACCTGCCGGCGGGCCAGCGCTGCCGCTTCACACTGAACGCGGGTCTGACGTCTGCAGCCGGGACGGCCTTGGCGGGCAAGCGGGAATTTACGTTCGACACCGGTGGCCCGGCGGTGATGTCTTCGCTCCCCGGCGAGGGAGAAGAAGAGATCGACGAAGAGCAGATCTTCCTGCTCGCTTTCGATGCGCCGCTCGACCCGGCGAGCTTTGCCGGTGCCTGGTGCGAAGCGGACGGGATCAACGAACAGATTCCGCTCAAGCTGCTGCCGGAAAAGGAAACCCGCGAACTGCTGACAGCCAACCGGAACAACGCGTTCAACCTGTTCAGACTCTATTTCCCGGAGGGCCGTGACTTCGCCATCGGCAAGCTGAAGGTCGAGGACAAACGCTTCCGCGATCTGCCGGTGGCCGGCGCGAAATGCGCGCGGCGGCTGCCGGCCGGTGCGCAGGTGTCCATTGTGATCGGTCCCGAGGTGAAATCGAAGACCGGCCTCGCGCGCGGGGCACCGCAGCGGCTAACGTTCCGGGTGCGGCCCGATTTCGTGGTCGACCTGACTTGCCAGCGCGTCAAAAAGGACGCGGCCTGCCTGCCGATCACCCCGATCAGGCTGGCGTTCAACGCACCGGTGCCGCGCGCAGCGGCGGCAGGCATCCGGCTGAAAAGCGAACCAGGGCAGACCTTCGAACCGGTGCTGGAGCCACACGCCAAGACCGTGGACAGCGTCGAGTTCCGCGGCCCGTTCCCGGAGAAAACCCGGTTCACCGTCGAACTGCCGAACGGTTTCAAGGATGACGCCGGCCGCGAACCCAAGAACAAGGCCTCCTTCCCGCTGCCCACGGCCACCGACGAGTACCCGCCGCTGGTGAAGTTTCCGGGCCGCTTCGGTATCCTCGAACTGAAGGCCGAGCCGGTGCTGCCGGTGACGGTACGCAATGTGGAGCCCACGCTGGCCGGACAGAAGATCGCGCTACCGGCGACCGCCGCTGTCCCCGGCCGCTCGCTGCGCCTCGCCGACGACGAGACGCAGATCATGCAGCGGCTGCAGCGTTTCCTGAACAAGGAATCGGAATACTTTGACCGGCTGCGCGGCGAAAACCGCTCCTATCCGCGCGAGGGCGAAATTTCGGCCATCCGGGAAGGCGACCAGGCGACTGCCTTCGAACTGCCGCGCCCCGGCGGCGACAAGCCGATGGAGGTGATCGGCATTCCGCTGCCGAAGCCCGGGTTTTACATCGTGGAGCTGGCAAGCCCACGCCTCGGGCGCGCACTGCACGATGCGGACAGGCCTTATTACGTGTCGACCAGCGTGCTCGTCACGAACCTTGCCGTGCACCTCAAACATGGTCGTGAAGGGTCGCTGGTCTGGGTAACCGCGCTCGACAGCGGCAAACCGGTGGCCGAAGCCAAGGTCAGCGTGCGCGACTGCACGGGCCAGGCCTGGTTCACCGGTACCACCGATGCGAACGGGATTGCCCAGGCAGGCAACCGACTTCCCTTCGCGCAGGACGTTGCGAAATGCGGCGACTACCGGCGCGCGCTGGTGGCGTTCGCGCGCGTGGGCGAAGACCTGTCGTTCACGTATTCGGACTGGAACGAGGGCATCCAGCCGTGGAATTTCAACCTGCGCCACAACACCGACCGCAGGACGCCGCTGTCCATCCATACGGTGTTTGACCGCACGCTGTTCCGCGCCGGCGAGACGGTCAGCATGAAACACGTCGCACGCGTACCGGTCAGCGCCGGTTTCCGCATTCCAGGCCGTGCCGAATTGCCGTCCGCGATCGAGATCGAACATCTCGGCAGCGGCCAGAAGTTCAAGCTCACCGCGCACTTCGACGACCAGGGCGTGGCCGACGGCGCCTGGAAGATTCCGCCCGAGGCCAAGCTCGGCAGCTACCGGCTCAACTGGCCGGGGCGGGACATCCAGGGACAGGCCGAATTCCGTGTGGAAGCGTTCCGCGTGCCGCTGATGCGCGCTGCACTCGCCGCACCGAAAGATCCGTTGATCCGCCCATCAGCGGCCAAGCTCGACGCGGCGGTGAATTACCTTTCTGGCGGTCCCGCCTCCGGCCTGCCGGTGAAGGTGCGCCATCGGATCGAGAACCGCGGGGTGTCGTTCGCGAGTTACCCCGGCTTCCGTTTCGATAGCGAACCCCTGCAGGAAGGAATCGTCATCGGCTCGTCCACCGACGCCTTCGGTACCTACGATCCTGACGAGGACGGCGGCGCTCCCGGCAACCAGGGCGCGGGCCCCACGGCCGCACGCACGTTGACGCTCGATGGCGCTGGCACGGCGGCGATTTCGATTGACCAGCTCGCGCCGGTCGTTCGGCCCGCCAGTCTGTTCGTCGAGATGGAATACAATGATCCGAACGGCGAACGCCTGGCCGTTGCAACCCGCGTCGCCTTGCATCCCGCAGCGCTTTACCTCGGCCTCAAGCCCGACGGCTGGGTGGCCA
The DNA here is from genome assembly GCF_036625275.1 of Accumulibacter sp. Lineage (GTDB taxonomy): Bacteria > Pseudomonadota > Gammaproteobacteria > Burkholderiales > Rhodocyclaceae > Accumulibacter. The sequence continues at coordinate 5,964 of NZ_JAZKUD010000045.1, read as the reverse complement.
ACAAAAACGGCGTGCGGGCGCAGGTGGTGGCGCTCGATCCGGCCGGCAAACCGCTCGCCAGTCAAGCGGTGCGGGTCGATCTCTACGAGCGCAAGAGCTTTTCCAGCCGACGGCGTTTGATCGGCGGCTTCTACGCCTACGAATCGACGACCGAAACGAAAAAACTCGGTGGCGGCTGCTCGGGCACCACAGACGAGCGCGGCTTCCTGTTCTGCACGGTCAAGCCCGGTCTGTCCGGCGAGCTGATCCTGCTGGCGCGCGCGCAGGACAAGCAGGGCCGCGAGGCGCTGGCAAGCACCAGCGTCTGGGTTCGCGGTGCCGACGAGTGGTGGTTCGACCCCTCGGACAGCGACCGCATCGACCTGATTCCGGAGAAAAAGCACTATGAGCCGGGCGAGACGGCGAAGTTCCAGGTGCGCATGCCGTTCCGTTCGGCAACCGTGCTGGTGACAGTCGAGCGCGAAGGCGTGCTGGAGCAGAAAGTGGTAGTGCTCGATGGCCAATCGCCGGTCATCGAAGTACCGATCATCGGCAGCTACGGTCCCAACGTCTTCGTGTCGGCACTCGCCGTGCGCGGGCGCGTCGATCCCGAAGTGCCGGGTCCGTACGCGTGGCTGAAGCGCGCGTTCTACCGTCTGGGCTACTGGCTCGGGCTGGTGGACGAAATCCCGGTCGAGCGCGACACCCGCCCGACGGCGCTGGTGGACCTGTCCAAGCCCGCCTACAAGCTCGGCATGGCCGAAATTCAGGTTGGACACCGTGCTTACACGCTCGCGGTGAAGGTCACCCCCGACCGCGACGTTTTCCGGGTGCGCGAAACGGCGCGCGTAAACGTCCAGGTCACGGATAGCGACGGCAAACCCGCCGCCCTCGGTGAGATCGCACTCGCCGCGGTGGACGAAGGGCTGCTGGAGCTGTCGGACAACTCCTCGTGGAATCTGCTCGATGCCCTGCTGGGCGAGCGTCCCGTGGAAGTGAGCACCGCTACGGCGCAGGGTCAGGTGATCGGCAAACGGCACTTCGGCAAGAAGGCGGCAGCGCCCGGCGGCGGCGGCGGACAGGGCGGCGCGCGTGAATTGTTCGATACGCTGCTGACGTGGAAGGCTCGCGTCCCGCTCGACGCGCAGGGCCACGCCGTGGTGGACGTACCACTCAACGACGCGCTGTCCGCCTTCCGCATCGTGGCTGTCGCGCAGGCCGGTGCCGACCGGTTCGGCACCGGCCGCGCCAACATCCGCACCACGCAGGACCTGATGCTGCTCTCCGGCCTGCCGCCATTGGTGCGCGAACAGGACGAATTCTCCGGCATGTTCACGCTGCGCAACACCACCGTCCAGGCGCTGGCGGCACGTTTCGAGTGGTCGCTGCGCGACCTGCCGGCGGACGATCCCAACGGCCGCGTGATCGCCAACGGCCATGCCGCAGTAGCGCTCGCCGCCAATGAAGCGAAGCTCGTCTCCGTGCCGGTCAAGGTGCCGGTCAATATCACCGGCCTGTACTGGGAAGTGACGGCAACCGCCCAGGACAACACGCGCGACCGGCTGCGTGTGGCGCAGAAGGTCATCGAAGTGCATCCGGTGCGGGTTTATCAGGCGACGCTCGCCCAGCTCGACAAACGCCTGGAATTCCCGGCAGAACGTCCGGCCGGAGCGGTGCCGGGGCGCGGCGGCATCCGCGTGGAAGTGATGAGAACCCTGGCCGGCGAGATGTCCGGCGTGCGCGAGTATTTTCAGCGCTACCCCTACACCTGCATCGAACAGCGCACCTCACGGGCCATCGGCCTGGGCGATGATGCCTTGTGGAAGAGTGTCACCGGCAGCCTGCCCAACCATCTGGACCACGACGGGCTGGCCCGTTACTTCCCGGTGGACTGGGCACAGGGCAGTGATGCGCTGACCGCGTATCTGGTACAGATCGCCAACGCCAGCGGCCGGGAATGGCCGGAACAGGCACAAGATCGCATGCTGAAAGGACTGGAAGCATTCGCGACGGGCCGTATCGTACGCGGCAGTGCGTTGCCAACGGCGGACCTGACCGTACGCAAGCTCGCCGCCATCGAAGCCCTTGCACGGCACGGCCGCGCCAAACCGGAGATGCTGGAATCGATCAGCATCGACCCGGCGCTGTGGCCGACCTCGGCGTTGCTCGACTGGATCGGCATTCTGCAGCGGGTAGACAAGTTGCCGCGCCGCACCGAGCGGCTGCAGGAAGCGCTGGATCTGCTGCGCGGACGCCTGAATTTCCAGGGCACGGTGATGACCTTCTCCAGCGAGCGCACGGATGCGCTGTGGTGGCTCATGGTGTCGGCGGACGTGAACGCCAACCGCGCGTTACTGGCCGTCCTGAACGAAGCCGACTGGCGGGAGGACCTGGGACGCCTCGTGCGCGGGTCGCTGGCGCGGCAGAAGCACGGGCACTGGGGCACCACGGTCGCCAATGCCTGGGGTACGGTCGCGATTGCGCGCTTTGCGCAAGCCTTCGAGCAGGTGCCGGCAAGCGGCACCGCGGTCGCCACACTCGGTGGCACGACGCTCAATCTCCCAGTGAGCAATGCCAGGCAGACGCGTGACTTCGAATGGCCTCCGGCGCGCGAAATGTTCTCGCTGACGCACACCGGCCAGGGTGCACCGTGGGCAATCGTGCAGTCGCGCGCGGCGCTGCCCCTGAAGGCGCCGTTGTTTACCGGCTACCGCATCAAGCGCACGCTGACGCCGGTGGAGCAGAAGGAGCAGGCGGTCTGGTCACGCGGCGACGTTTACCGCGTGACGCTGGAAATCGACGCGCAAAGCGACATGACCTGGGTGGTGATTGATGATCCGATCCCCGGCGGTGCGGCGATCCTGGGTTCCGGCCTCGGTCGCGATGCCGCTTCGCTGACCGCAGGCGAGATGCGCGCCGGGGCGGCAGGACCAATGTTCGTCGAGCGCAGCTTCGAGGCCTACCGGGCTTACTACGAGTTCGTTCCCAAGGGCCATTTCAAGCTGGAGTACACAGTGCGTGTGAACAACCCTGGCCGCTTCGACCTCCCGGCCACCCGGGTGGAGGCGATGTATGCTCCGGAAATGTTCGGTGCCGTGCCAAACTCGGTGCTGGCAGTGGTGCCGTGAAACGACGGGTTCTCCTGGCACTTGCCGGTGGCACGCTCGCCACCGCAGGTGCGTTGGCACTGTCGATGTTCATCGCGCCGTATCCGGTCGTTCCGCTCGACTCGGTGCGCACGGACTGGCGCGCTTCCGATGCCTGGCTGCTCGACCGCCATGGCGAGCCGCTGTCGCGTGTGCGCCTGGACCACCAGCGCCGCCGCGGCGACTGGATTGCGCCGACCGAGGTGTCGCCCGCGTTGGTGGCGGCGGTGCTGGCTGCCGAAGATCGCCGCTTCCACGCGCACGCCGGGGTGGACTGGCCCGGCATGGCCGGCGCATTCTGGCAGACCGTGACCGGGGGGCGGCGCGGCGGCAGCACGCTGACCATGCAGGTGGCGGCGGCTGTACACCCGAAACTCGCCAGGGGCGGTACACGCGACGCGCTGCAGAAGTGGCGGCAGATGCGACAGGCGCTCGCGATCGAGCGCTCATGGCGCAAGGACGAGGTACTGGAAGCATGGCTCAACCTCACGCCTTTCCGCGGGGAACTCGAAGGCATTGACGCAGCCGCGCGCGCACTGTTCGGCAAACGGGCGGCGGGGCTGGACCGCAATGAGAGTGCCCTGCTGGCGTCGCTGGTGCGCGCACCGAATGCCCGCCTGGCACAGGTTGCACGCCGGGCCTGCGCGCTGCTGGCGCTCGGCGTGGACTCGGAAGAATGCCTGCTGATCCAGTCGATGGCGGCGCAGGGACTGCGGCACGGGTCAGCGCGGCATGCCATCGGCGGCGATGCTCCGCATCTCGCACGCCGACTGCTCACGGCACCGGGACAAAGGCTGGTGAGTACGCTGGACGCACGCGTGCAACGCTTTGCCGTCGAGACGCTGACGCGGCACCTGCACGAACTGAGCGGACGCCATGTCGAGGACGGCGCGCTGGTCGTGCTCGACAACCCCACCGGCGAGATCCTCGCCTGGGTAGGTTCCAGCGGCGGCCTGTCGAACGCCGGTGAGGTGGACGGCGTGACGGCGCGACGGCAAGCGGGCAGCACACTCAAACCCTTCCTCTACGCGCTGGCGATCGAGAAGCAACTGCTGACCGCAGCGTCGATTCTCGATGACTCGCCGCTGGCGGTCACGACACCGGCGGGGCTGTATGTGCCACAAAACTACGACCACACTTTCCGGGGCAGCGTGTCGCTGCGCCAGTCGCTGGCCTCTTCGCTGAATGTGCCCGCGGTACGCACGGTCACGCTGGTGGGCCACGAGGCGTTCTATCAGCAGTTGAAGAGGCTGGGCTTCGACACGCTCGACCGCGATGCCCACCACTACAGCTACGCACTGGCGCTGGGGGGGGCGGACGTGACGCTGCTGCAACTGACCAATGCCTATCGCACGCTGGCCAATGGCGGCTGGTCAGGGGCAGTGATCAGCACGCCGACCGCGCAGACGCGGGACGATGAAAGGGTGCAGGTCGTGACCGCGCAAGCGGCATTCATCGTCGGTGACATCCTCGCCGACCCGGCTGCGCGCGCGCTGACCTTCGGTCTCGCCAGTCCGCTGGCCACGCGCTACGCGGCGAGCGTGAAAACCGGCACCAGCAAGGACATGCGCGACAACTGGGCGGTGGGCTACAGCGACCGCTACACGGTGGGAGTGTGGGTTGGCAACTTCTCGGGCAAGCCCATGCACGATGTCTCCGGCGTCACCGGCGCCGCACCGGTCTGGCGCGAGCTGATGGATTTCCTGCAGCAGGGCGTCGCGCCTGCCCGGCGCGAGCCGCCGGTGGGCCTTGTCCGCCAGCGTGTCGTCTATGCGGACGGCAGCGAGCCGACGCGCGAGGAATGGTTCGTGGCGGGGACCGAAGCCGCGACGGTCACCCCGGTAAGTGCCGTTGCCAGCCGTTCACGCATCGAGTCGCCAGCGAACGGTGCAATCTATGCCGTCGATCCGGACATTCCCCGCGACCGCCAGCGGGTGATGCTGATGGCACGCACCGCGGTGCGCGGCCACTGGTTCGAGCTTGACGACGGCACCCGCCTGCGCGCGGATGCGTTGCAGCTCTGGCAACCGATGCCGGGCCGACACGAGGTGGCGCTGGTGGACGCGCAGGGCAAGGAACTCGACCGGGTGCGGTTCGAGGTAAGGGGTTTGCGAAGGCTGGGGCAGGCATCCTCGCGCTGAATACGCGTCTTGCGCACGCACGGGCGAATTCCTGCCATTCCTGCCAGAAATCGCCGCCGTGGCTGATGCGCAAACGGCCGCAATCTGTAACCTCCGATCTTGCTGAAATCGCAACCACACTCGACGAGGCGATACTCGCTGCCGGAAGTCCGGTGCTACAGTCGGGTGTAGAGGATGGAGAGCGGGTTCAAGCGCTTCAAGAACGAGCGGGTGCAGGGCGTTCGCTCCGCGACGCGCGCCGAGATCAAGGCAGCCCCCCTGGAATACATCGAGATTTTTTACCACCGGAAACGCCCGCATTCGACCCTCGGCTACAAGTCGCCTGTTCAGTTTCTGGAAAACTCGATCAGCGAGCCGCATCAGGAAAAACGGGTCGCATGAAGCCCACCCTTGGGCAGACGAAAAAGCTGGATGCACTGGTCGAGCGCGCCTTGCACCGTCGCTCTCTGCAGCTCGCTGGCCAGCCAGCCTTTGCGCTCGACGGTGTACCGCGGGTGGTGATCGTTGGCGCCGGCTTCGGCGGGATGGCAAGGTAAGCGGTGTCGACGCCGTCACGCAGGACGTGCTGATGGACGGCCAGCGCATCGGCTACGGCTACCTGGTCTTGGCCATCGGCGCGGCACACTCGTATTTCGGCCGTGACGACGGGGCGTCCTACGCACCCGGACTTAAGCGCGTGGAGGATGCCACCGAGGTGC
>NZ_JAZKUD010000044.1:0-36635 GCF_036625275.1 Accumulibacter sp. | reverse complement strand
ATCCCTCCAGATCAATAGCTTTTCTTCCATCAGTGCGAGCCCTTCTCTATCCTTCATCTCTCCGCTCGCGCAGATCGACCCGGAACAAGAACCCACACCTATCGGTTGTCCTGTTTTTAAAGAGCTGGTTGCGGGGACAGGATTTGAACCTGTGACCTTCGGGTTATGAGCCCGACGAGCTGCCAGACTGCTCCACCCCGCGACCGTAATTGGGGTCGATTAAGTCCCCCATATTTTTTCTCCGCACGCTTCATGCCAAGAAGTCGTATTGCTATTTTCTACCGAACCGAAACCATGTGCAGCGAAGAGGGAGCATTTTATCAGCGGCCGATTGGTCAGTCAACACCCCTGACGAAGGAGACGAAGGAAAGAATGATGAAAAGTCTGCGCGCTTATGGCACCATCGGCGATGTCTGAATGATTTCAGGCAGAGGAGTCTCCGGGTGCTGGTCAGCCTTGCTGGCCAGAGAATCGGGAAGGCGGTGCCAATCCGCCACGTGCCCAGCGCTGTAAGGAGGACGTTCGTCGCAGAAGGCCACTGATCGGGAAAAACCCGGTCGGGAAGGCGCGGCAACGGTTGAGTCCGAGTCAGAAGACCGGCCAGGAGACGCAATACGGCTGCACGGCCAGGCAGTCCGTGTCTTTCCAGAAGGGGAATCCATGGAAAACTTAAAAGTGCCGCTAGCGCATGCTTTTGCCGATGTCGAACGAGCAGCGGTGTACCAGGCGATCTTCAGTCGCCGCGATGTACGCGGGCAGTTTCTTCCCGAACCGGTGCCTGACGCCGTATTGGGCCGCATCCTGATGGCCGCGCACCATGCGCCCTCGGTCGGCTTCATGCAACCCTGGAACTTCCAGCTGATCCGTTCCGAAGCGGTCAAACGACGGGTCCATGGCCTCTTCGAGCAGGCCAACGCCGAAGCCGCGCAGATGTTCCCCGACACCCGGAGGGAAATCTACAGTCGGCTGAAACTGCAGGGCATCGTCGATGCGCCGATCAATCTCTGCGTAAGCTGTGACCGTACGCGCAGCGGACCGGTCGTCCTTGGCCGGACGCACATGCCGGAGATGGATTTGTTCAGCAGCGTCTGTGCGGTACAGAACCTGTGGCTGGCGGCCCGGGCCGAAGGCGTCGGCGTCGGCTGGGTCAGCATCTTCCATGAACAAGCTCTGCAGGCAGCCCTGGGCATCCCTGCCCATATCGTTCCGGTGGCCTACCTGTGCATCGGCTATGTTTCCCATTTCAAGGACAAGCCTGAACTCGAACAGGCCGGCTGGTTGCCACGCCTGCCGATCACCGACCTCATCCATTACGAGCAGTGGGGAGCGACCGATGCCGCCGGCCATGATCCCCTGACCGCGACATTGACCGCCATGCAGGCCGACATCCAGCAGCGGGGCGTCTATCCGCATGGCGCCTGATCCCCTGTTTGAAGCCTCGTGGCCAACCGGAAAGAGCGTCTGATGATCACCCATGAACAGCGCATGCAAAAGAAAAAAGAGGTCATTGACCGGAAGATTGCCGCCGCAGCGGTCGAACGTGGCGTACTGGTGGTCAATACCGGCAATGGCAAGGGCAAGTCGACCGCTGCTTTCGGCGTTGTCGCGCGCGCCCTGGGACACCACATGCGGGTAGCGGTCGTGCAGTTTGTCAAGGGTCGTTCCGGTTGCGGTGAAGAAACCTTTTTCCGGATGCAACCGGAAGTTGCCTGGCATGTCGGCGGCGAGGGCTTTACCTGGGAAACCCAGGACCGGGAGCGCGACGCTGCGGCTGCCCGGCTGGCCTGGGAGGTCGCTTGCAGACATCTCGGCGACCCCGGCGTCGGGCTTGTGGTGCTCGACGAAATGACTTATGCCTTCAAATACGGCTGGCTTGACCTCGAAGCCGTCCTGGCCGTGCTGCGCAGCCGCCCGGCCCGACAACACGTCATCGTCACTGGCCGGGCGGCACCGCAGGCACTGCGCGATGCAGCCGATACGGTCAGCGACATGGGCATGGAAAAGCATGCCTTTCAGAACGGGGTCAAAGCCATGCCGGGACTCGAATGGTGATGGCCAGCCGGGTTGACTGCCCGGCCCTGCTCGTCGCCGCGCCGGCCTCCGGACAGGGCAAGACGACCATGGTTGCTGCCCTCGCCCGCCTGCATGCCCGCCAGGGACGGCGGGTGACGGTCTTCAAATGCGGGCCGGATTTCCTCGATCCACAGATCCATGCGGTAGCCAGCGGGCGGCCCTGCCAGAACCTCGACCTCGGCATGTGCGGTGAAAGCGATGCCCGCTGGCGGCTGGCACGCGCCGCTGCAGATTCCGACCTGATTCTGATCGAAGGCGTGATGGGTCTATTCGATGGCCAGCCATCGGCAGCCGATCTGGCCGTCCTCTTCGGTATTCCGGTGCTGGCCTTGATCGACGCGCGGGCAATGGCCCAGACCTTCGGGGCCATTGCCCACGGACTGGCCAACTACCAGCCTGGCCTGCCGTTCGCCGGTGTCCTGGCCAACCGGGTCGGCAGCACACGTCACGCCGAACTCCTGCGCGACAGCCTGCCCGCTGGTATCGCCTGGTTCGGTGCCTTGCCACGCACCGACGATTCCTTGCCGGAGCGCCACCTGGGGCTGTGGCAGGCGGCGGAAGTGGGCGATCTGGCAGCACGACTGGATCTCCTCGCTGACGCCTTGGCAGCCACGACGGCGGTCGACCTGCCACCCACGGTCAATTTCGCCATGGCGCCGGCACCGGTCGTGCCGCCACGTCTGGCTGGTCAGTGTATTGCCGTCGCCCACGATACCGCTTACGGTTTCATTTACCCGGCCAACCTCGAAACCTTGCGGCAACTCGGCGCAGCGCTACGCTTCTTCTCGCCGCTGGCCGGCGAGCCGCTGCCGGCCTGCGACGCGGTCTGGCTGCCGGGAGGTTACCCCGAACTGCACGCGCCGACTCTGGCCAGGAACACCGCGCTATGGACTGCCTTGCGTCGTCACGTTGAAGCCGGTCAACCGGTGCTCGCCGAATGTGGCGGCATGATGAGCCTGTTTGAATCGGTGACCGACAAGGCCGGCGTCAGTCATGCCTTCGCCGGACTGCTGCCGGGTCATGCGGTCATGCAGCAGTGCCTGACGGCGCTCGGCATGCAATCCGCCGTCCTGCCCGAAGGCCGTCTCCAGGGCCATACCTTTCATTATTCAAAGAGTGAAACGCCCCTGCCGCCGCTCTGTCATGCGCAAAGACCCGATGGTCGGGCCGGCGAGGCGATCTACCGTCAGGGTCGCCTGACCGCCTCCTACGTCCATTTCTATTTCCCTTCCAATCCGATGGCGGTTGCGGCGCTACTCAGTTCGTGAACCGGAATGGTCTTGTCGAACGGGGCATGGATTGGCGCCGCTGCTCCCGTACAGAAGCTGTTCAAGGCGATTGCCCAGCCAATGGAAGCCAATGTGTTCCTGCTCCAGCCGAAGTCTCGCACGGATGCGGTTGTTGCGCAGTGCGTCGTAGAGTGCACTCTCTTCGGGCGTCAGTCTGTGCAGGTCCACCAACAGTGGCTTGTCCTCGCACCCCCAGACTGGGGCATGCGCATCCAGGGTCTCCTGGTCCATCAGGAACGACTCGACGTGACCGAAGTAGCCACGCAACTGATCCAGGATGCCAAAGCCATGGGTATCGATATCGCCCCAGTAATGGATTGAGCAGTTCTTCAACCAATGACTGCGGGCCAGCGCATCCCAACCGTAACCCGCACCAAAAATAACCATGGCATCACGCACTCGCGGGAATGCCAGGAAGTTGGTTTCATTTTCGGTGATGAACATGCGCCGCACAGCGAATTCCATACGACTGAAGTTTTCGGCATCCAGGGTCACGTCGGGGCATACCGAGCCGGGTATTGCATGATTCGCCGGATCAAGCATCCGAAAGCGAATACGTACCGGCTTTTCCAGAAACCCGTAACGGGCAGCAAACTGGCTGACACCCGTCTTGCCGAGGTCCACAGCGTCTCCGGGCAGTACCAAATCGAGCAACTCGGCGAGCACACTGCGATGTGCTTCGATGAATTTGCTGTGCATGCCCGGCAGGTCCACCTGCCGCAAATAAATGCCGGGGCGAGGATGCTCGACAAGCCAGGTCACGACTGCCAGCAATCGGGGCCATTCGGCGGACAGTGCCAGTGCCTGCAGGGGACGCTTTTCCAGCCAGGGCAGCAAGGCGGAGTGTGTTTGCCGGGTTGCCGAGACCTGTGCCGAAAAGCGAGCCCACTCTCGGCGCTTGCCCAGCCAGGTCAACACATCCTCCCGGGTTTTGATCCAGGCGGCGGCAGGCAGTTTTTGCACCCCCTGAACGCGGTGACGAACCTCCTGCCATTCGAGACACACGGAATCCGTGGCCGCCAATTCAGCGGCCCAGGCACGAACAGCATCAAAGCGATCCGTGATGTCAGCCGAACAGGGGGACTTGAGCGTCAGGCGCAAAGGAAAGCGAGCATTGCCCGTCACCGCGTCGCGCAGGAGTTCGCCGCGCTCCCACCGTCGCTCCAGTTGTGCCTTCAATTCCTTTGCGCCGGTCCACGTCACTGCGCCAACACCTGGGTGGTCTGCAAAGCCATCGTCGCCTTCTGCGCCCGGTATTCCTCGATCGAAAGATTGCGGAGCCTGGAGGCTCGCCCGCCCTCGTTGTGTACAAACCCGACGCTGGATACGTACGGTTCGATGATGTGAATCTTCTGCAGCGGCGTCACGATGAGCAGTTGCAGATTGAGCTGCCGGAACAGTTTCAGGCCGTATTGCGTGGATTCATCGGAACCACGACCAAAGGCCTCGTCGATGACCACGAAACGGAAAGATCGCGAGCGCACCGCGCCCCATTCCAGTCCGAACTGATATGCCAGACTGGCAGCCAGGATGGTGTACGCCAGCTTCTCTTTCTGCCCTCCCGACTTGCCGCCAGAATCCGAGTAGTGCTCGTGTTCGCTGCCGTCCTCACGCCAACGCTCGCTGGCGGCAAACAGGAACCAGTTGCGCACGTCGCTCACTTTGGCGGTCCAGCGGCGATCCTGTTCTGACAGGCCCTCGCGCCCGCGGAAACGGTCGATGATCGCTTTCACCTGCAGAAACTTGGCCTCGGAGTACTGAGCATCATCCGACCCCGTCACGGCCCCCTCGGTGCATGCGCGCAACTCCTGCTGAAAATCCCGGATCTCCGCGTCCGGACTGGGCTGCGACTCGAGCACGATGTAGCGCCCCAAATTGTAGTCGATCTCGCCCAACGACTTGTTGATGTGTGCAATGCGTTCCTTGATGGTTTCACGCTCGCGCGCCAGTTGGGCGTTGAAGTTGGCGATCTCGTTGATCGTGTTGACGTTGAGCAGTTCCTTGAACCGTGCCACGAAGCGCGGCAGGTCGTCCCGGTTCAGTTGCGTCAGCAGGTTCTCGTACTCAAAGGCCGCTTCCAGGCTGGCATCGATCTCGGCGGTTTCAAGCTTGAACGCCTCCTTGAAGGAGGCCATGGCCTTGATGATTCTCTCGGCCAGCCGATTCATGCTCCTGGTTTCGTTGTCGATCCGGGTTTGCAACCAGCCGCGCACGTCCTGCTCGCGGTTGTCGCAGGATTCCACGGTCAGTTGATGCTCGCCCAGTGCCTCTGCGCGCATGACTTCGAGGGTCGCTGCCAGCGCTTCATCGACGACCGAGCCGGCAAACAGCAGCTCGGTCTGTTGTCGAAGTTCCTGCGCATCCGAGCGGCGCTGTTCCAGCTTGGCCCGCTTCTCGCGTGAACCTTGCAGCTCCGTACCCGTGTCCTTTTGCGCCCTCTGCAGCTCACGCAGGTTTTCATTGAGCTGCTTGAGGACATCCGACGCCGACTCCAGCCGGCTCCGCTCATCCGTCAGTTGAACGATCTCGGTGGCAACGCTGGCCCAGTCCAGCTCCTCGAACGCGGTGAATTCTTCCAGGCGAATCAGCGCATCAAGACGGCTCGTCAGTCCGTTGCGTTCCTTCTGAATCTCACTGATCCGGCTGCCGACATCACCCAGCCGCGTTTCAAGCTGACGGCGCTTGTTTTCCAGTGCGGCGATCTTGGCGCTGTTGCTCCAGCCCAGGACATAACGGCTCCGGTCATCGATGTGGTGGCGGTCGTCCTTTTCGTGTCGGCCGCTCGGATCCTTGATCTGGCCCGCGCGGGTGATGGCCCGCGTCTCCCGGCGAAACTGTTCTTGCGTGGCGCAGCAGACCACGTCGAAACGATGGGCAAGCTCACGTTCCAACCAGTCGTAATGCGGGGAATCAGGCTTGATGGCCAGCTTGCGAAGCAGCGAATCCCGGTGCAGATCGGACAATTCGCCAGCCTTGCGCGGCCGCACATGGAAGTACACCAGACGACCGCGCAGATGGGCAGCATCCACCCATTCGGCGACGGTCTTGTAATGGGCATCGGGGACCAACAGCGCCAGGCCGAATCCCCGCAGCAGACGTTCGGCTGCGCCCTCCCAATCGCGCTCTTCGACACGCACCTGGATCAGCTCGCCGGCAAAGGGCATCTCATCGACATCGATGTTCAACGCCGCACAGAGCGCGGCGCGGATCTGGATCTGCGGATCATCAATGTTGCTGCGGCGACGCTTGAGGCTTTCGATTTCGGTGCTTTGCCGATCGTGTTCCTGCTTGCCCTGACGCAAGGTCACGCCGTGTTCGGTAAGGGCGTTCTGTAGATCGGCATCGCGATTGCGCGCTTCCTCTCGCCAGCTTTGATACTTCCCTCGCTGCGCGGCGAAGCTGGCGGCATCCACCGCCACTGGGCCCAACACGCCTGCCAACTCCCGGTAGCGCCCGGCCTTGGCTTGGCGCGCATCCCGCAACAGTTCTCTCTTGCGAATCTCGGCGGCGAGACGTTCCAATCGGTCACCGCCGTTGTCGTTGATCGCCTGCTTCAGCTCATCGACCTGGCGACCTTGCTCCTCATGGAGGACATCGAGCCGTCGTAGCTGACCATCCACACGACCCCATTCCTCGGCCAGCAGACCCAGCCGCTTGTCGATCAAGCCCCGCTTCAAGCCGGCGAAATGGGATCGAAGGCTTTCCCGGCAGCGGCGCAGGGCTTCGACTTCAGTCACCAGCGTACTGTGGCGACCACAATCGGCAACCAGTGGAGTGAGCCGTTCGACCTGCTGCCGGGTTTTCAGCACCGCCTGATGGGCGCGGTTGAGATCGTCGAAGTGCCCGATCAAGGCCTGAATGCGCGGCGCCACCTCGAAGGGTTCCAGCATATGGTTGCGAACGAAATCGGTCAGGTTGCCTACCGACTTCATCGAGACCGTCTGGTGAAAAAGCTCCAGCGCCTGCTCGTTGTCGATGCCGAAACGGCGGCGAAACCAGGCCGCATAGGGCGGAAAGCTGTCGCTCAGCTCGGCACCCAGCCTGCGCAGCCTCTTGCGCAACTGGGCAATGTCCGATCCGAAGTGGGCAAAATCGGAGGCAATCGACAGCCCGCGTTCGGCACCCAGAAAGAACCGCGCCGGTTGCCCCTGCGCGTCCTTCATCCAGAACACCTGCGCCAGCGTCACCGTCTGGTCATAGCCCGCGTTGTGGAACACGCCCAGAATGACCGAGTAACTATTCTGGTCGCGCAGCGATACCGGCCTGGCCGCGCCTGTGATTTCGTTGCGCTCGGATTTGTAGTGACCGAGCACGTAAGAGCGCAAGGTTCGTTCCTTGCTGTCCGCGCCCGCCGCCTTGTTGTAGGTGATCCGGTTTGCTGGCACCAGCAAGGTGGTGATGGCATCCACCAGCGTCGATTTGCCCGAGCCGATATCTCCCGTGAGCAGGCCATTCTTGCCATCCAGTTGCAGCGTCCACACCCGGCTGTCGAAGGTACCCCAGTTGAACACTTCTAGACGAGTCAGGCGAAAGCCCGACAGCGCGTCATCTGCCACGAAGTCCAGACCCAGTGATTGCGGCTCATTCATGGTCTGTCCCCTCCCTGGCAGGGGTCACGCCCGCCAGTTGTGACTGGTAACTGGCCAGGCGCGCATCGAATTCGGCCAGCCATTGAGCATCGACGAAGGCCTTCAGGATGCGCCGCACCTCGTAGCTCGTCGCGCCAGCCGAAGCACCACCGGCAGGCTTGAGCTTGTGCAGAAACCCCAGCTCGACCACCTTGTTGATCGTGGTCTCGATCTGGTCGATCAGCCTGGCCTCATTCGGACCATCGGGCAGGAACACCCGCACCAGTTCCACGATGTCGTCACGACTGAGTACCAGGCGTGTATCACCACCCCCTGCGTCGAATTCGGCCAGTTTCTTGCGCAACAACGCAAGTAACAGACTCACCGGAAAGGACAGGGGCCGGCGCGCCACCAGACGCGGCAAGCGGGGTGCGGGGTCGTCATCGGCAGGTTCCGGCCGGCTTCTGAAAAAGGCATGGCCTTCTGCTTCGTCCAGCACCAGATCCAGGTTCAGTACCGCCGCGTAGTCACGCACCTGAACCTGCAGATTCAATAGTGCCGCCCATTGACGCTCATCGCCATCACGATACAGCACACTCTTGAGCAAGCTGATCAGCAACACCGACAAATCTGCAACGGGCGCGGGCGCTACGGCGCGTGCTTCGTCGCTTCCTGAGTATTGCTCTTCCATCCCTCGCCCCGCCATCCTGTTGTGCTTCAGCGCATGAAAATCACCCGTGGCAGGCGCGCGATGCGGGTGATTTCCTGACCATCGGTTGCCCACGTCTGCCAGCGGATGGGTTCTGGCGTGTCCTCATCGACCACCGTACCGAATGTCCCGCTGCCCAGTTGCAGGTAGGCCACCAATTCGGCCAGCCCCTGTTGCAAGGGTTGGGTAACCACCAGCTCGCGCAGCGTGATCTGCGCCCGGTCCTGCAAGGCGTGGCGGATGTGACGTGTCAGGCGCGTTTTGTCCACGACCACCTGATCGAACAGCGCCGAAGGATCGATATCCTGATCGCCCGCCTGCAAGGCCAGATTGGCAATGACCGGCTTCGTTGCCGGCGTGAACAGGGGGCGCTCCATCGCCAGCTCGATGTCGGCCCGCGCCTCGGCCATCTCCATCACCGTGCCTGGCGGTGGTGACCCGCGCAGGGCCAGCGCCTTGCTCTCGATACCGTGCAGGATGTCCATGATCCGGCGGTTTTCCAGCCAGGCCCGATCATCGAGAAAGCGCCGCAACTGTTGCGACAAGGCGGCCACCGTGCGCTGGGTATGCTCGCCAGCTTCCATCCAGTCATAATGGACGCGGCGCATTCTGCTGTCGGGTTTCAGATCCGTCACGGCGGGAAGCTGAAGTACGCGATCCAGCAGGGTGGTCAATTCCTCCTGCCGACGGCTGGATAGCAGAAAGTCCCAGAACGCCCGGAAACTCTTGCCCTGATCGGAATCGGCAATCGCCTCGCGCTCGCCCATGATCTCTTCCAGCAGCGCGCCCTTGCTGCCTTCCCACAGGGCAATGCGTTCCCGCACGCGCCGGTCGAGCTGGCGGAAATTGTGCTCCACCTCACGAAAATCCATGAGCAACTCGCGCGCGCCCTGCATGAATTGCTGAAAGCGATCCTTGAGTGCCGTGTCGTCCAGCAGCGGCATATCGCCCGACAGCACCCGCGCCATCTCGGCGTCGATGTCATCGCGCTTCTTGTGCAACTCGGCGATGCGCCTGGCCGGGTCGGCCTCGCTGCCCTCGCTCATCTGCTTGAGCAGATCAAACAGCGTCAGCAAGCGCGACTCGGTGCCAATGAACTGCCGCTCGGAGAGTTGTGCCAGCCAGGCAATGGCCTTTTCGGTCGCGGACGTCAGGTCAAATTGCGCTTCGTCCGTGCCAGGCTTGTAGAACTTGCGCAGCCAGCCCTTGTCGGGTGCGGCCCAGTCGTTCAGATAGTCCAGGGCTGGCTTTGGAAAGGCGGTTTCCCCCAGGTACAGGCGCAACGCATACAGCTCATCCTCCAGCGCCTCGGCCAGGTCCGCCGCCGCCATCACGCGTACATTGGGTGCCACGAACACTCGTTGCAGAAAGCTCACCACCAGCGGCGCGTGCTCCGAACGCAGCAGCCGCCACGCCGGGTGGTGCGTGCGCAGGGCATCGAGGGTAGCGAAGTCCAAAGCATTCACTCTTTTTTCTTCGGCCTGGTTCCGCGCTGCCTGCCCTGCGGCACGCGGTGGGTGCGCGCAATCGCTGGCAGCCAGGTCACGTGGATTGATCGACGGTCGACAAGCAGCTGCCCGAACAGCAACGCCACCTGTCAAACTCCTTGGGTGCTCGCTTTGAGCAGGCCGTTGATGTCCTTGTCGTTCCGGTGGATGGCAACCTGATCGAGCATTGTCCTCGGGACGAGGCACACGGCTTGCGATTCCCAGCCGACAGTGGACGGCGATCTTTATCAAAGCGCATGACCGGCTCGTCGAGGTCATCCATTTGGCCGTCGACGTACCTCCACATATCGTCATCGATCAGGTGATCTGTCCAGGGCGCGAACGCAACGCCATTCATGGCGGCCGGTTCACTTGCATCGGGAACAAACACCGCCACCGCCTTCAGGTCGGCCCAGCTTTCCGGAGCGCTAGGTATCGTCGGCTTGCTGATGATGATGGGCTTGCCCTGGTCGTTCAGCCGTGGGTGTTGGGTAGCGTGGGAATGGTAGGTCATGCGCCCCCCCCTCTTTTGTCATCCATCATTGAACGCATGATCTCACGTCTTGCCAGAACCTTGCAATTTCGAGCGGGGCAATTGCATGGACGCCGATGATCACGAAGATCGCCGATTCAGTTCCTGGTGAACGGGATCAAAGAGCAGCATCAGGAAAAACTGGTAACATGAAGCTTGCCCTTTGGCAGACGAAAAACCGAGGGAACCTCCTCACTTCAAGCCGCATGTGGCGCCCAAACCCCTGCTCGAATGGCTGCACAGGAACGGCTCGGATCAGGCCAGCCGCAACACGGTCTCGCGCGCCGTGTCGATCTACAACGCGTGGGCGGCAAGCCAGGCGGTCAAGCCGACCCAAGGCTCGCTGTTTGAGGAGTACGACTGATGACCGCTTTCATTGATGCCGAGCTTGTGGCCTTGTTGCGGGATCTGGAATCAGACCGGGTTGAGCGCAAGCAATCCTTCAAGGGCTCTGCGCCGGACAAGGTTCGTGAGGCGGTATGCGCCTTCGCCAACGACCTCGCCGGGCATGGCAGCCCAGGAGCCATTTTGATCGGCGCAACGGATGACGGCACACCCGCCGCCGATTTTGCGGTGACAGATGAGTTGTTACGACAATTGGCCGATATCAAGACCGATGGCAACATTGCACCACCGCCAACGCTGCTAGTGGAAAAACGTCGTCTCGCCAGTTCGGACTTCGCCGTTATCACCGTGTGGCCTTGCGACACGCCTCCGGTGCGCTACAAGGGCCGTATCCATATACGCTGGGGGCCGCGCCGGGGACTGGCCAGCGCCCAGGACGAGCGCATCCTCAACGAGCGGCGGCGTCATCGTGATCGACCGTTCGATGTGCAGCCCGTTTCGGGTGCCACGCTGGAGGAGATCGACCGGCTGCGCTTCGAGCAGGAGTATCTGCCCTCGCTCGTGGCGCGCGATCTTCTGCTGGCCAATGAGCGCAGTTTTGAGCAAAAGCTCGCCGCAACCAAGCTGATCGCCGCCGAAAATGAAGCGGTACCCACCGTACTGGGACTGCTGGTGTGTGGCAAGTTGCCATCCGACTGGATCGGTGGCGCCTACACCCAGTTCCTGCGCATTGCTGGAACCGACCTCACCGACCCGGTACAGGATGAAGAGGTCATCCACGGCACGGTGGCCGACCAGATCCGACGCCTGGAGGAAAAACTCGAAGCCCATAACCGCCGCCGAGTAGATTTCGCTGGCGTCGATAGGGAATCGGTTGGCGAGGACTATGCTCTCGTTGCATTGCGGCAACTGGTGCGCAACGCCTGCATGCACCGCAGCTACGAGGCGACGAATGCGCCGGTGCGGGTGTACTGGTTCGATGACCGCATCGAAATCCACAATCCCGGCGGACCGTTTGGCAGCGTGACGGTAGAGAACTTCGGCCAGCCCGGCGTCACGGATTACCGCAATCCCAATCTGGCTGAGGCACTGCGGGCGCTGGGGTATGTACAGCGATTTGGCGCGGGCATCGCCATTGCTAAAAAGCACTTCGGTGCGCGGCTGTCGTTTCAGGTGCAACCTGGTGTGGTCGCGGCCCTGATCCACAGGGAGGGGCCATGATCAGCATCGCGTTTTTCAACAACAAGGGCGGCGTGGGCAAGACCTCGCTGGTCTATCACGTGGCCTGGATGCTTGCCGAGCTGGGCTACCGTGTACTGGCTGTCGATCTCGATCCACAGTCAAACCTGTCGATCATGGCTCTGGACGAAGATCGTCTGGAAGCATTGTGGCCGGACGTTGCGCATCGGGAAACCCTGTTTGGGGCGGTCGAACCCCTGTTCGGCGGCACCGGGGACATTCGGCCCGCCCATATCGAGCCTTTGTCGGATGCGCTGGGCCTGATTGTCGGGGACCTGGCGTTGTCACGTATAGAGGATGATCTTTCTACCGAGTGGCCGCGTTGTCTGGAAGGACGGGAGCGCGCGTTCCGCGTCACCACGGCGTTCTGGCGGGTAATGAAAGAAGCGGCCGGGCGCCATCAGGCGGATGTCTTGCTGATCGATGTCGGCCCCAATCTGGGTGCGATCAATCGCGCCGCGCTGGTGGCGGCAAGCCATGTCGTGGTTCCGGTCGCCCCCGATCTGTTCTCGCTACAGGGTTTGAAAAACCTCGGGCCAACACTCCGGCTCTGGCGCGATACCTGGCTACAGGCCAGGCCCAAGGCTTCGGCAAGCTTGGGCGAGCAGCCTGGCGGCGAGATGGCCGCTGTCGGTTATGTTCTGATGCAGCACGCCGAGCGGCTCGGGCGACCGACCCAAGCCTACGCCAAATGGCAGGCGCGGCTGCCGCACGCCTATCGGGAAAGCGTGCTTGACGAAAAAGTCGGACCAACGGGGCCAACGCCGGACCCGCAACAGATTCAACGCATCAAGCATTACCGCAGCCTGATGCCCATGGCAATGGAGTCGCGCAAGCCGATGTTCGCGCTGCGTGCCTCGGACGGGGCGATCGGTGCACACCAGACCAACGTGCAGCAATGCTACGACGACTTCAGAGATCTCGTTCTTGAAATCGCCAGGCGTGTGAAATTTTCCCGAAGCGCCAAACAATGAGACCACTGCTCGACACCGTGTGGCAGCGGCGTAGTACCAGTTGGATTCGGGACGAGGAGGCACGCATGCCTGATGCCCGCAAAACGCCCGACTGCCGGGGCTCTCGCAGACATCAGGCATGCAAGGGCAACGCGTATTGCGAGGCACAGCGGAAAAGCAGGCCGAAAAAAGCCACGTCTCACCACCCCCGGCACCATCCACGCCCCGGCTTGCCGCCTGGCACGCGTAATTGCCGGCAGCGACCTTGCCCCCAGGCAGGATGACCCGCGCAGAATGGCCAACACCCGCACGAATCGCTGGCTCAAGCCGGGATGTCCAGCCGAAACACCGTCACGCCGCTGCTGGAGCGGGCGTCGACACTGCCCCCGTGGGCACGCAGGATGAAACGGGTCATCGTCGTGATGGCACCTCTCTCGAAACCACTCCATGATCTCCGGTTACACCAGATGACGGATTTGTAATCTTTCAGTCAGCTTTCTGTTGGGCAGCGTTCGCTAGCATCCCGAGCATTCTGGACTCTGACTGGCGTGCCCGATGAATCACCATCGACCACCGACCAAGGCACCCTTTCACGCGGCAGTTCTGAGCGTTTTGCTGGCAGCCGCAGTGGTTTCGGCGCATGCAGACAGCTTGCGCGAAGTCTTCGAAAAAGCGTGGTCCAATTCTCCCGAGGGGAAAACGGTAGAGGCGAAACGCGAGGAAGCCGCTGCCAGCCGGACAGTCGGTGAATCCCTGTTTCCTGGTGCGCCGACCGTCGGCGCATTCCAGCGAACAGACCGCTGGAACGACAATCTGGGCACTCGGGAAAGCGAGATCAACGTTTCGCTGCCGCTTTGGCTACCCGGACAGAAAGCCGCCCGTCAGGCGCTTGCCGAGGCCGACAGCGAAGAAAACCAACGCGCCATCGAAGCGACCAGGCTGGCCGTGTCCGGCGAGTTGCGCCAGACGCTGTGGACGCTTTACCTGGCCAGCAGCGAGGTCGAGATTGCCGCAGAAAATCTGGCGACAGCGAGGCAACTGGAAGCCGATGTCAGCAGGCGGCTGAAGGTCGGAGAAATTGCCCGCACCGATCTGCTGCTGGCGAAACAGGAAACCGCCAGCGCACGCACTGTCCTGGCCGATGCCGAGTCGCGGGCAGTCCGCAGCCGACAGCGCTACCGTGTGCTGACCGGCAGCGACCGACTGCCGGACGATCCGCAGGAGCCGATCATGCCTGACGGCACGGGAACCGCCCATCCCCGCCTGGCCGCTGGTCTGGCCCTGGTCGAGCGCGCTCGCGCCGGACTCCGGCTGGCGCGGGAATCGCGCCGCGAGCCGCCCAGCATCGGGCTGCAATATCGTCGGGATCGTGAGTCAGGCGGGTCCACCCCGCGCGACAGCATCGGTTTTGCGATCACCATCCCATTGGCCGTCGAGGTACGGAATGCGCCATTGATCGCCAGCGCCAACACCTCGCTGGCTCAGGCCGACGCTCAGTATCGGCGGCTGCTTGCCGAAATCGAAGCCGAACAGCGCGCAGCCGAAGCGCAACTCGAAGCCGCGCGCATCGGCGCCGAACAGGCGATCGCGCGGGCGCAAGCCGCCACGGAGCGGCTGGCATTGATCCGCAGATCCTTCGCGCTGGGCGAAAGCGCGCTCGTTGAATTGCTCCGCGCCCAGTCGCAGGCCAACGAAGCGCGTATCGAGCTGGCCCGCAGCCGCGCCCGTCTGGGCGCCGCCCAGGCCAACCTGAATCAGGCCAGAGGAATCCCCTTATGACCCCTGCTTTGCTCTTCCCGAATTCGACCGGCCTGCGGGCTGTCACCGCCGCCGTCCTGTTCTCGATCTCCTGGCCGCTTCTCGCCCACGAAGGTCATGACCACGGTGCAATCGCCAGGCCTGCCGATGTCCGGATTGCACCGCGCTTCGAGGTGCGCAGCGAGGAAGTGGAAATGGTTGGCGTGCTTGCCGGCGAGGAGCTGGTGATCTATCTCGACCGCGCCGACAACAATGCGCCGATTCAGGGTGCGCAGATTGAAGTCGAAGGGCAAGGGATCAAAGGCGTCGCCACGAACCTCGCCGACGGCGTCTATGGGTTATCCGCCCCCGCCCTCGCGCAGGCCGGCAAATACTCGCTGATGATGACCGTTCAGGCGGGACAGATCGCTGATCTGCTCTCTGCCGATCTGCTGGTCGAGGAAAAAGTCCCGGCCGCGTCCGCCGACAGCCACGGCGATCGCCAGTGGTGGTGGATTGCCGGCATTTTGCTCCTGATCCTTTCCGGCATGGTGATCGGGCGTCGTCTGCATCGCCCATCGAAATGAAGGAGCCGCCCGGCATGTTTGATTCGACGAAGCAGACGCGCCATTTCCTGGTTGCGCTCGCTGCCCTCGCCTTCGAGGTCTGGGCGCACGGCGGCGAGGAGCATGGCCATGACAAGCCGGCCCCAGCCACCGCCGTACCGGTGAGCGAAGTCCGTACCGCAGGCCGGATCGTGCTCGAAGAACCCGTCCTGCGCCTGCCCGATGGCCGCGTCTTCGTTCCGAAGTCGGTGCAGCGGCAGTGGGCGCTGCGTACCGCGATCGCGCGTCAGGGAGAATTTCCGCGGGTGGTGGAACTCAATGGCCGTGTCGTGGCCGATCCCAATGCCGGCGGGCGGGTGCAGACTTTCCAGAGCGGGCGCATCGAGGCCGGCCCGAATGGACTGGCGGTCCTCGGCCAACAGGTGCGCAAGGGGCAGATCCTCGCCTGGCTGCAACCCGCAACGACCGCGATCGAACACGGCACGCAGCAGTCGGCGCTGGCCGACATCGTCGGTCAGGAAGCGGTTCTGCAAAATCGACTGGCGCGCCTGCGGCAACTCGCAGGCAGCGTCCCGCAAAAGGACATCGAGCAAGCCGAGATCGAACTCAAGGCGATCAAGACGCGCAAAAGCGCCATCAGCGGCAGTCTGGCCCGCGCGGCGCTGCAAGCACCCGTCAGCGGCGTCATCGGCACGGTCAACGCTTCCGTCGGGCAGGTGGTCGATGCACGCGCGCTGGTTTTCGAGGTCATCGACCCGCAACGGCTGGCCGTCGAGGCATTGGCCTACGACCCGCTACTGCTCGACGGCCTGGCCAGAGCCACCGCGCCGGTGGCCGGTGGCGTCCTCGAACTGGCTCTGGTCGGCGTCGGTCGCAGCCTCAGGGAACAGGCGATGCCGATATGGTTCCGCGTCGTCTGGCCGAAAAGCGGCGGCTTGCCGGCAATCGCCGTCGGCCAGACGCTCAAGGTCCTGGCCCAGATCAGCACTCGCGAGTCCGCAGTCGCCATCCCGGCAGCCGCAGTGGTGCGCAATGCGGCCAACGAGAGGGTGGTCTGGGTGCACCAGAGCCCCGAAAGCTTTGTCGCGCGCAAAGTCAGGGTCGCGCCGCTCGATGGCCAGTCGGTGACCGTGAGCAGCGGCCTCGACGGCGGTGAACGGGTCGTCGTCCAGGGCGCAGCGTCGCTGGCGCAGATTCGTTAAGGTCTGCCATGTTCGATCGGATCATCAACAGCAGCCTCAAGCAGCGCCTGTTCGTGCTCGGCGTCTCGCTGCTGCTGATCCTCTACGGTGCCCTTGGCGTTCGCCACATGCCCGTCGATGTTTTTCCCGATCTCAACAAGCCGATGGTCACGCTGATGACCGAAGCCGGCGGCATGGCGCCGGAAGAGGTCGAACAGTTGGTGACCTTTCCCGTCGAATCGGCGATGAACGGCATGCCTGGCGTGACGCGCGTTCGCTCGGTGTCGGGAATCGGTCTGTCAGTGGTGTACGTGGAGTTCGCGTGGGGAAGCGACCTCTACCGCAACCGCCAGCAGGTTGCCGAGCGACTCAATCTGGTCCGCGAACAACTGCCACAGGGCGTCGTCCCACAGATGGGGCCGATTTCGTCGATCATGGGCGAAATTCTGCTGATCGCCCTGCCGGCCGACCCCGAGAAGGTCAGCCCGATGCAGGTTCGCGAGTACGCGGATTGGGTGATGCGCCCGCGACTGCTGACCATTCCAGGCGTCTCGCAGGTGATTCCGATCGGCGGTGAGGTCAGGCAGTATCGGGTCGAGCCGGACCCGGTCCGCCTGCAGGCAACCGGTGTGACGCTCGGCGAACTGGAGTCGGCGCTGAAAAACTTTGGCGGCAACACCGCCGGCGGTTTTGTCGATGCCGGGGGGCGCGAATACCTGATCCGCAACCTTGGCCGAACGACCCGCCTCGAAGACCTGCAGAACCAGCCGGTGGCGACGCGCAACGGCCAGCCGATCCTGCTCCGGCAGGTGGCGGCGGTCGGCTTTGCGCCGGCGGTCAAACGCGGCGATGGCAGTTTCCGGGGGCGACCCGCCGTCATCCTCTCGGTCCAGAAACAGCCATCGGCGGCCTCGATCGAGCTGACCCGCGCCATCGAGAAAGCCCTCGACGAGATGAACAGGAACCTGCCGCCAGGGGTCGAGAAACCGCAGTTCCTCTTTCGTCAGGCCAACTTCATCGAGGCTTCGGTCAATAACGTCGCCGAGGCGCTGCGCGATGGCGCGATCATGGTCGCGATCATTCTCTTCCTGTTCCTCGGCAATTTTCGCACCACCTTCATTTCGCTGACCGCCATCCCGATATCGCTGTTGCTGACGGCGCTGCTCTTCCGCCACTTTGACCTGTCGATCAACACCATGACGCTCGGAGGGCTGGCGATCGCCATCGGTGAACTGGTCGACGATGCCGTGGTCGATGTCGAAAACGTATTGCGCCGCCTGCGCCAGAACCGCACCCTGGCCAATCCGAAAACGGCACTCGAAGTCATCGCTGCAGCTTCGAAGGAAGTCCGTTCGGGGGTCGTCTACGCGACGCTGATCGTCGTGCTGGTGTTCATTCCGCTGTTTGCCCTGCCGGGGATCGAGGGCCGGCTATTCACCCCACTCGGCGTCGCCTACATCGTTTCCATCCTGGCCAGCATGGTCGTGGCGATGACCCTCACGCCGGTACTCTGCTACTACCTGTTGCCAAGGATGAAACGCATCGACCACGGCGACAATGCGCTGGTGATGCGACTCAAGGCCTGGGATGAACGCCTGCTCGACTGGTCGTTCGAGCGTCGCCGGGTGTTGCTGGCCGGCGCGACGATCGCCGTCGTGGCGGCACTGGCAACGATCCCCTTTTTCCCGAAATCGTTTCTGCCGCCGTTCAACGAAGGCACGCTGACGGTCAATGTGGTGCTCAACCCCGGTTCCTCGCTGGCCGAGGCGAATCGCATCGGAACACAGGCGGAAAGGATCCTGCTCACCCTGCCGGAGGTTGCCGAGGTCGGCCGTCGAACCGGGCGCGCCGAACTCGACGAGCACGCCGAGGGGGTTCATTACACCGAGATCGAGCTGGATCTGAAGGGATCCGGGCGAGCGCGGGAGACGATCATTGCCGACATTCGGCAGCGCCTGGCCGTGCTGCCGGCGGTGGTCAACGTCGGGCAGCCGATTTCCCACCGCCTCGACCACCTGCTCTCTGGTGTGCGGGCACAGATTGCCTTGAAGATTTTCGGTGACGATCTCGACACCCTGCGTGACCTGGCAGCGGATCTGAAGGATCGTCTGGGCAGGATCGCGGGGATGACCGATCTGCAGATCGAAAAACAGGTGCTGATCCCGCAGTACAAGATCCATCTGGACTACGACGCGGCTTCCCGCCACGGTGTCGCTGCCGGCGAACTGCTGCAGCGTCTGGAACAGTTGCTGGCCGGCGAACGCCTCGGTCAGGTGATCGAAGGCAATCGCCGTTTCGATCTGACGCTGCGCCTGCCGGAAAATGCCCGCAGCGAGCGCGAGCTGTCCTATCTGTTGATCGAGACGCCGACCGGCTGGGTGCCGCTGTCGCGCCTGGCGGCGATCGAGGATGGTGATGGGTCCAACCAGATCGGCCGCGAAAACACTCGCCGGCGCATCCTGATTTCGGCCAACACCGACGGTTCGGACATGAGCCGGATCATCGCCGACATCCGCGCCGAGATTGACCGCAAGCCACTGCCGGAAGGCTACTTCCCGTTGCTCGAAGGGCAGTTCCAGGCTCAGGAAGAAGCCACCCGGCTGATCGCCGTACTGGCCCTGGTTTCGCTGACGATGATCACCCTCGTCCTTTACAGCCGCTACCGCTCGGCGGTACTGACCGGGATCATCCTCGGCAATGTACCCCTGGCACTGGTCGGATCGGTGGCGGCGCTCTGGCTTTCCGGGCAGGCGCTATCGGTGGCCGCGCTGGTCGGCTTCATCACGCTGACCGGCATCGCCATCCGTAATGGCATTCTCAAGATCAGTCATTACATCAACCTCTGCGCTTTCGAGGGCGAGGTTTTCGGGCGAAAGATGATCGTCCGCGGCTCGCTCGAACGCCTGACCCCGGTGCTGATGACCGCGCTGGTCGCCGCTTTCGCGCTCACACCCCTGCTGCTCTCCGCCGACGCACCGGGCAAGGAAATCCTGCATCCGGTGGCGGTGGTGATTTTTGGCGGCCTGATCAGTTCGACGCTGCTCGATACCTTGCTGACGCCGGTGCTGTTCTGGTGGTTCGGCGAGAAGCCCCTGCAACGCTTGCTCGCCGAAAAGGCGCAAGATATTTTTTGAGTCCACCCGATGAGGAAAAGTCCATGCAAACAATCCTGATTTCCAGGCTGACCCTGGCTGCCGCCTGGCTGTTCGTCGGCAACAGCGTGTTCGCCCACGACGATGCCGCTCTCGACAAGGTCAAGGGAACCCATGGCGGCCAGTTGCGCATGGCCGGCAGCTACCATTTCGAACTGGTCGTCGTCAGCGACAACAAGGAAGGCAAAGACAAACCGGTGGCGGTCTATCTCACCGACCACGGTGACCAGAAGGTCTCCGCGGCGGGCACCACCGGCACAGCCACCCTCC
This sequence comes from Accumulibacter sp., assembly GCF_036625275.1. Lineage (GTDB taxonomy): Bacteria > Pseudomonadota > Gammaproteobacteria > Burkholderiales > Rhodocyclaceae > Accumulibacter. The sequence continues at coordinate 16,534 of NZ_JAZKUD010000044.1, read as the reverse complement.
TCGCCAGCAAAGCGAGAAGCACCGTCGCGCTGACACCGGCCGGCGACAACAAGCTGGCAGGAGTCGGCCAATACGCCTCGGATCCACAGATGAAGGTCGTCGTCTCGGTCAGCTTCCCGGATGGAAAGACCCTGCAGGCCCGGTTTACGCCGATGGCCACGGCAGCGGCGGATGGGCATTGAGCAACGGCCGGGCTTCATCATGGCTCTCCTCTCTCGTGGCAAAGATCAGAAATGCACGCAGACCGTCGCAAGCGTCAACCCTTGGCGAGACCTCTTGGCGGAGCCGCTTACCCCATGAGTCAGCGGGGAATGTTGAGTTGGAAGACGGTCAGCTCGCTTGTCGAACGCACCTCCACGCTCCCCCCGTGGGCACGCAGGATGGAACGGGTAATCGCCAGGCCCAGCCCGGCGCCGTCGCTGAAGCGTTGCCGGGAGGAATCCGCACGGTAGAAAGGTTCGAACAGTCGCGGCAAGTGCTCGGCGGCAATCGTCTCGCCGGTGTTCTCGACAGACAGCCGTACCCAGGTTTCGCCCGGTTCCTCCAGACGCACGGCCATCCTTCCTCCTGTGGGCGTATGCCGGATCGCATTCGAGAGCAGATTGTTGATGGCCCGGCGCAACATCAGCCGGTCGCCCGAAACGACGGCGCTGCCCGAGCAGGAGAGGGAAACGTTCTTCTCCTCGGCGAAGGCCTCGTAGAATTCGAACAGCCCGTTCACTTCGGTGAGCAGATCGACGGCTTCCCGGTGCGGAATGATCAGCCGGTTTTCGGCCTTGGCCAGAAAGAGCATGTCCGAGATCATTCGCGACAGGCGTTCGAGTTCCTCGGCATTCGAGGCCAGAACCTCCTGGTATTGTTCGGGTGTCCGGTTTCTGGAAAGCATCACCTGGGTCTGGGTCAGCAGATTGCTGACCGGTGTCCGCAGTTCGTGCGCCAGGTGGGAAGAAAAGTCCGAGAGGCGAAGGAAGGACTCCTCCAGACGGGCCAGCATGTCGTTCAACGTTCGGGCCAGAGCATCCAGTTCGATCGGAATGGAATCGACCGGCAAGCGGGCATTCAGCCGCTGCGCGGTGATCGCCGCCGCCTCGCGCTTGATCGCCTGCAACGGTGCCAGCCCTCGGCGCACCGCGATCCAGCCGAGAAGCCCGATCGACAGGGCAGCCAGCACCATGAACGACCACAGGGTGGTCCTGAAGTCGCTCATGAAGTGCTCATGGTGCGAGATCTCTATCGCCACGGCCACGAGTGCCGGCGGCGCGCCCTCGATGTTCGTCCGGGCAAGACCGGAGATGCCGCGAAAAGGCTGCTGGTCGCGGGTCTTCCAATGCACCGGATGCCGGGAAGCGGGCTCGACGCCCCGCTCCAGAAGAGTGCTCGGAAACTCGGCGCCAGTCGTGGCGAACAGCGTCTGGCCATCAGGCGCGACGACGACCACGGCAAGCCCAGGGTGGCCGACCAGGGAATCCTCGAAGTGCTGCGGCATGACTGCGAGGTCGGCCGTGGAGCGGACTTTCTCGAGGGCATGCCGAGCCAACCGCAACTTTCCGGTCAGAATCTCCATGTCCAGTTCTTCGAAATGTCGTTCGACCGAGTCGGCGATGAGGACGCCGAGCAGCAGCAAGACCAGGGTGGACGCCGACGCGAACAGCAGGGTCAGCCGGAAGCTGATCGATTGCCGACGGACCGGCTTCACTCGCCGCTCTCCAGTACGTAGCCCATGCCGCGCACCGTGCGGATCAGTTTGTCGTCGAATCCCTCGTCCACCTTGAGCCGCAGGCGCTTGATCGCCACTTCGATCACATTGGTATCGCTGTCGAAGTTCATGTCCCAGACTTGCGAGGCGATCAGCGAACGGGGCAGGACTTCGCCCTGCCTGCGCAGCAGCAACTCCAGCAAGGCAAACTCCTTGGCGGTCAGATCGATTCGCCGGCCCGACCGGGTCACGCGTCGGCGCCGCAGATCGAGTTCCAGATCCGCCGCGCGCAACAACCCGGATTCCCTGACCTTGCTGCCTCGGCGCAACAGCGTTCGGACGCGGGCGAGCAACTCGGAAAAGGCGAACGGCTTCACCAGATAGTCATCTGCGCCGAGTTCCAATCCCTTGACCCGATCGTCCACCGCGTCGCGGGCGCTCAGGAAAAGGACCGGCATGTCCTTGCCTGTCCTGCGGATGCCCTGCAGAATTTGCCAGCCGTCGATTCCCGGCAGCATGACATCGAGAATCACCAGGTCGTAGGCTTCGGTCAAAGCGAGGTGCAGGCCGTCCAGCCCGTTGCTCACCAGATCAGCCACGAAACCCGCCTCGAGCAATCCCTGTTTGAGGTAAGTCCCCGTTTTCGGTTCGTCTTCCACGACCAGGATCTTCATCGCCGTTCTCCATTGCCCATCCCTGCCCATGGCGCATTTTGTGCCGTATGATCAGCCTTGCGGTGAAAATGACCGAAATGTAATCTGCGCGTCAGCGTCCCGTTGGGAAGGCTTCCCCATACTGCGCCACGCGCTTCGCAAGCGGGGTCATTTGCCAAGGGCCCACCGGAGAAACCATCTGCGACCGGCGCAGGGACGATCATGATCATCCGATGGACACGGCATCATCGACAGGAACCATTCAAGCCTTGGGAGGCGGCATGCGAGGAGGCAAGCCCATGAGGACATTCGCCTGGTGCCTGATGCTGGGTCTGGCGACGCCGGTCCTGGCGCAGGAGGTCGCCATCGGCCGCACGGTCGAGAGCCTGCTCGAATTCGCCAGGGTTCGCAATCCCGAATACGCGGCCATGCAGGCGGAAGCGGACGCAGCGGCGGAACGGGTCACGCCGGCAGGCGCCCTGCCCGACCCAAAGTTCCGGATGGAATTGCGGGACATCACCCACGCCGGTGAGCAGAACCCGACGCTCTCCCCGAGCCGCGTCGGCAGCACGAAGTACCTGCTGTCGCAGGATCTTCCCTGGTTCGGCAAACGCGATCTGAAACGCGAGGTGGCGGAATTCGAAGCGGCGAGCGCCAGAGGACGCGCCTTGGGCACCTGGTCGGAAATCGCCGCCAGGATCAAGACGACCTACGCCCAGTGGTACTACGTCCAGCGCAATGAGCGGCTGACGCAGGAAATCCTCGACCTGATGCGGCGCCTCGAAAAAATCGTCCAGACGCGCTACGCAAACGGTCTGGCGACCCTGCAGGACCTCATTCGTGCGCAGGTCGAGCAGACGAGGCTGCGCAGCGAACTGGTGGCCCTGGAAACCGAGCACCACCACCTGCACACGCGCTTGAACGCCTTGCTCGCCCGGCCCGCGGCGGCACCGCTGGCGGCACCGGAAAAGTTGCGCCCGCTGCCGCCACCGGCGCAGCTCGATTACGCCACGCTCGAAGAACGTGTCCGCGTCCGTAACCCGCTGCTGGCGGCCGAAGCCGGCAAACTCCAGGCAGCGGAAAAAAGCCGGGAACTCACCTACAAGAACCGTTACCCGGATTTCACCATCAGCGCCGGGCCGATCCAGTATCAGAGTGCGATCCGGGAATGGGATGTGATGGTCGAGATGAACATTCCGCTGCAGCAATCGTCGCGACGCGCGCAGGAACGCGAATCGGAGGCGATGCTTGCGGCGGCGCGTGCGCGCCAGGAAGCGAGCACTCACCAGGTGCTTGCCGACCTGGCGGAGAATCTGTCCGCCATTGACGGCGCGCGCCGGAGCGAAGCCCTGGCCACCCATGACCTGCTGCCCGAGGCCGAGCTGACCTTCCGGGCAGCGCTCGCCGGCTACGAGAACGGCAAGCTCGATTTTGCGATGCTGCTCGATGCGCAGCGGCAGATTCGGCAGGCCAGACAGGACCAGATCAGGGCGCAGGCCGAAGGACAGGCCCGCCTGGCGGAAATTGAACGTCTCCTGGGAGAAGATCTATGAAGCAGGGCGCGCGCATTGCCGCCGGCGCTTTGGCGGTCGCCGCGCTGGCAGCCGCTGCAGGCTATTGGGCCGGCAAGCGGCATACCTCCGGCCATCCGGAAGCAACGCACCAGACTGTCGCCACTGCCGGCGACCCGGCGGCAAAGGAACGCAGGGTTCTCTATTACCGCAACCCCATGGGCCTGCCCGACACCTCGCCGACACCGAAGAAAGACTCCATGGGAATGGACTACGTGCCGGTCTATGCGGACGAAGCCGACGAGCAAGCGACCGCTACGAAGCAGCTCAGGATCAGCACCGAAAAGGTTCAGAAGCTCGGCGTCAGAACCGAGGCCGCCCGCCTGCGCTCGCTCGACCGGATCGTCCGTGCGGTCGGTCGCATCGAGCCCGACGAACGCCGCCAGTATGCGATCGCCCCCAAGTTCGAGGGTTACGTCGAGCGCCTGCAGGTCAGTGTGACCGGTCAGGCGGTCGGCAAGGGCCAGGTGCTGTTTGAAGTCTACAGCCCGGAACTGGTTTCTGCCCAACGCGAATACGTGCTCGCCACGCAGGCGGCGGAATCGCTGCCCCCGGCGGGCAGCGAGGCCCGCAGCGGCATGCAGCAACTGGCTGCGGCGAGCCTCACGCGCCTGAGAAACTGGGACATCTCCGATGAGCAGATCAAGGCCCTGGCCAGCTCCGGGGACTCCCGGCGCACGCTGAGTTTCCGCTCGCCGGTTGCCGGCGTCGTGACCGAGAAGAAGGCCGTGCAGGGGATGCGCTTCATGCCCGGTGAAACCCTCTATCAGGTGGCCGATCTGTCTACGGTCTGGGTGATCACCGACGTCTTCGAGCAGGACATCGGGCTGCTGAGAGCCGGTGCACCGGCCAGAATCAAGGTCAACGCCTATCCGGATCGGGTTTTCGAGGGAACCGTCGGTTACGTCTATCCGACGCTCAAGGCAGAAACCCGCAGCGTTCCGGTTCGCGTCGAGCTGAGCAATCCGGGAATGCTGCTCAAACCCGGCATGTTCGCCCAGGTCGAACTGGCGGTGGCCGCCAGGGGCCCGGTGCTGACCGTGCCGGTCTCGGCGGTGATCGACAGCGGCACGCGCCAGATCGTTCTGGTGCAGCTCGCTGAAGGTCGCTTCGAGCCGCGCGAAGTGAAGCTCGGGGTCCGCAGCGATGACCAGGTCGAGGTCCGCGACGGCGTTCGCGCCGGCGAGCAGGTGGTGGTCGCCGCCAACTTCCTGATCGACGCCGAAAGCAACCTCAAGGCGGCGGTCGGCGGTTTTGCCCAGGCGCAGCCTCCTGCCGGCGAAACCGGCGCCAGAACGGCCCCGGCCAGCACGGGACACCGGGCGGAAGGCCAGGTTGAGTCGATCGACGCGGGCAGCGCTGCGCTGCGCATCCGTCATGGCCCGGTCGAAAGCCTCCACTGGCCACCGATGAGCATGCCGTTCCAGCTTGCCAACGAATCGCTGCGCAAGGATCTGAAGCCCGGTGCGATGATCTCCTTCGAGTTCGTCGAGCGCGGGCCGGGAGAATGGGTGATCACTTCGGTCAAACCGGCGGCCGGGTCGTCCATCAGGTCCGAGGCGGGAGCCGGGGCCGCAGCGCAGGCCCATCCGCACGCTGCGCACGCCGGCCACTGACGGCAACCCACGGAGCCCTTCGCCATGCTGGCCAAACTCATCGACTGGTCGAGCAGGAACCGTTTCCTGGTCCTGCTGGCTACCCTGTTCGTCATCGTCGGCGGCATCGTCGCCATCCTCAGAACGCCGCTCGACGCACTGCCCGACCTCTCGGACGTGCAAGTCATCGTATACACCGAATACCCCGGCCAGGCGCCACAGGTGGTCGAAGACCAGGTGACCTATCCGCTGACCACGGCGATGCTGTCGGTGCCGAAAGCGAAGGTCGTGCGCGGCTTCTCGTTCTTCGGCGCGTCCTTCGTGTACCTGATCTTCGAGGACGGGACCGACATCTACTGGGCGCGCTCCCGCGTGCTCGAATACCTCAACTTCGCATCCAGCCGCATGCCCAGGGGCGTGACGCCGCAGATCGGCCCGGATGCGACCGGCGTCGGCTGGGTCTATCAGTACGCGCTACTCGCCAGGGACAAGAGCCTCGCCGAGTTGCGCACCCTCCAGGACTGGTATCTGCGCTACCCGCTCGCCAAGGCGCATGGCGTCGCCGAAGTCGCGTCGATCGGCGGTTTCGTTCAGACCTATCAGGTGACGGTCGATCCGGTCAGGCTGCGCGCTTACGGCGTGCCGCTGCGGAAGGTCGTGCAGGTGATCCGCGATTCCAATCGCGACGTCGGCGGCCGCGTCGTCGAAATGGCCGAAACCGAGTACATGGTGCGCGGCAAGGGCTATCTGCGCGGCATCGGCGACCTCGAAGCGCTGGTGGTCAAGAGCGACCAGGGAACGCCGGTGCTGATCCGCGACATCGCGCGCGTCGAACTGGCGCCCGACGAGCGGCGCGGCCTGACCGAACTCAACGGTGAAGGCGAGGTGGTCTCCGGCATCGCCATGGCGCGCTACGGCCAGAACGCCCTCGAAGTGATCCACCACCTCAAAGCCAGGATCGCCGAACTCGGCCCCGGCCTGCCCGAAGGGGTGACGGTGCAAACCGTCTACGACCGCTCCGAGCTGATCCACCGCGCCATCGCCACCCTCAAGAGAACGCTGATCGAGGAATCGCTGATCGTTGCGCTGGTCTGCATCGTCTTCCTGCTGCATGTGCGCAGCGCGCTGGTGGCCATCCTGATGCTGCCGGTCGGCGTGCTCATCGCCTTCATCGCCATGCGCCTGCTCGGCATGAACTCCAATCTGATGAGCCTCGGCGGCATCGCCATCGCCATCGGGGCGATGATCGATGCCGCCATCGTCATGATCGAGAACGCCCACAAGCACCTGGAGCGCCTGCCAGCGCAGCATTCCCGACAGGATCGTGCCGCCGCCATGCTGCTGGCGTGCCAGGAAGTGGGACCGGCGCTGTTCTTCTCGCTGCTGATCATCACCGTCTCGTTCCTGCCGGTGTTCAGCCTGGAGGGCCAGGAAGGTCGGCTGTTCTCGCCGCTCGCCTTCACCAAGACCTTTGCCATGGCCGGCGCGGCGCTCCTGTCGGTGACGCTGGTGCCGGTGCTGATGCTGGGGTTGATCCGCGGCCGGATCCTGCCGGAAGCGAGAAATCCGGTGAACCGCGCGCTGATCTGGGGCTACCGGCCGATCATCGCCGGCGTCATGCGCTGGAAGAAGCTGACCCTCCTGGCCGCGCTGCTGGTCCTCGGCATTTCGATCTACCCGGCTTCCCGGCTCGGTTCCGAGTTCATGCCGACGCTCAACGAAGGCACGCTGTTCTACATGCCGACTTCGCTGCCGGGAATGTCGATCACCAAGGCGGCCGAGCTGCTGCAGACCCAGAACAAGATCATCCAGAGCTTCCCCGAGGTCGAGTCGGTCTTCGGCAAGGCCGGACGCGCCAACACGGCCACCGACCCGGCACCGACCGAGATGTTCGAGACGGTGATCAACCTCAAGCCGGAATCCGAATGGCGCGCCGGCATGACCACCGACCAGCTGATCGCCGAACTCGACCGGGCGCTGCAGTTCCCCGGCGTCGCCAACGCCTGGACGATGCCGATCAAGGCGCGCATCGACATGCTGTCGACCGGCATCCGCACGCCGATCGGCATCAAGGTCTTCGGCCAGGATCTCGATCAGATGGAAAAGCTCGCCAAGGCCATCGAGACGGTCGTCAAAGCCGTGCCCGGTACGACCAGCGCCTTTGCCGAGCGCCTCACCGGCGGCTTCTACCTCAACATCGAACCCGACCGGCAGCAACTGGCGCGCTATGGTCTGGCGGTCGGCGACCTGCAGGAGGTCATCGGCACGGCGCTCGGCGGCGAGATGGTGACCACCACCGTCGAAGGGCGCGAACGCTTCGGTGTCAGCGTTCGCTACCCGCGCGAACTGCGTTCCGATCCGCAGCAGATCGCGCGCACCGTGCTGGTGCCGACGATGGACGGTGCGATGGTGCCGCTCGGCCAGGTGGCCCGCGTCGAGGTGACGAAGGGCGCACCGGCCATCCGCACCGAAAACGCCCTCCTCTCGGCGTATCTCTTCGTCGACATCCGCGACCGCGACATCGGCGGTTATGTCGCCGACGCCAAGAAAGCGGTGGCCGAACAGGTGAAGTTCCCGCCCGGCACCTACATCACCTGGAGCGGCCAGTTCGAGTACATGGAGCGCGCCATCGAGAAGATGAAGATCGTCATCCCGCTGACGCTGCTGCTGATCTTCCTGCTGCTCTACCTCAACTTCCGGCGCCTGACCGAAACGCTGATCGTCCTGCTGTCGGTGCCGTTCGCGCTGGTCGGCGGCGTCTGGCTGATGTGGGGACTCGATTACCACCTGTCGGTGGCGGTCGCGGTCGGCTTCATCGCGCTGGCCGGCGTCGCGGCGGAGACGGGCGTGGTGATGCTGATCTATCTCGACCATGCCTGGACAGCGGTCAAGGAGAGCTGTCGCGCCGCCGGTCGCGCGCCGAACCTCGACGACCTCTACGGAGCGGTCATGGAAGGCGCCGTCGAACGGGTGCGGCCGAAAATGATGACCGTCGTCGCGATCATGGCCGGCCTGCTGCCGATCCTGTGGGGAACCGGCACCGGTTCCGAGGTGATGAGCCGCATCGCCGCGCCGATGGTCGGCGGGATGATTTCGTCGACGGTGCTGACGCTGGCGGTGATTCCGGCGATCTACGCGCTGGTCCAGGAGTGGCGGCTGCGGCACAAGTTACTGTGAAAGTCGCGTACGCGACTCACGAACCTCCCCTCCCCCTCGCGCGGGCCGTGGAACGAAGGCGGGGTTTCGCGGAGCACTGCTCCGCGCCGCCGCAGCCGGCCCGCGATGCAGCGCGGGCCGTGGAAGGGGTTGGGGGAGAGGGAAACGGTCATGACTTTCATGATTGGGGGGTGCCTGGAAAAGTGATGACCGTTTGAGTAATTCTGCTTTGCCACATGGCTAACGACGGGTCGTGCCAAGTGGAGGCCTGGCGCCACGGGGCAGAAGCCCGGGAGGCGCCCGTATTTGATATGCGCCCGACGCGATGCAGCCACGTGCGGACGGGATTCACCTGCGCCATCGATCCAGCTCAGGCCTCGGCCGGCAAACCTTGGTCGACCGGCATTTCCGGCAGCGCCAGCAGCGCCTTTCGGAGCAGATCACGATGTGGGACGAACACCACACCCGAAAACCGAGAGGGTCGTTACGGTTGTCCGGAGTGTTGTTGTTACGAGCGGCGGAGCGCGCAAAGGCATCCTCATTGTTCCAGGAACCACCGCGCACCACCCGGGCCAAGTCTCAGGGAACCCCACAGAACTGCACTCTGCAAGCCGAGTATGGCGGCGAACAGCCGCTGTGGCAAGCAAAAAAATCGCGCGCCGCTGCGCGGCGCGATCAGAGGCCTTTTCGCTCCTCGCAAACCCTTGCCCTTACTGGGTTTCAGACGGGGGCAGGAATTTTCTACCCCAGTTTAGGGCCTGTTTTCCGGCCTTCAGCGATCGTTTATGCATTGGCGATCAACTTTCACCCCGCCCCAAGTTTTCTGGTCGGCAAACACTAAATATACACAGTAACAATCACTTAGGCGTGTCAGTGTATGGAAAGATCATACTTTCCATCGACTCGTGAGCGCTTCCATGGCCCCTGTCCCGCAAGCTCGGCTCTTTTCCTGGGAAGACGTTGAAAGCGGTTCCGACCTCGACCGCTTGTCGTTGGCGCTCGATTCCCTGCCGGACGATGCGCTGATGCAGGCCCTCGAAGCCCGTCGGGTGAAGGGCCGAGACGATTATCCGGTGCAGGCGATGGGGAATGCGGTGATCGTCGGGGTGGTCTTCCAACACCCGAGCATCGCCTCGCTACGGCGGGAACTGGGCCGCCATCCGGCACTGATGGATCGATGCGGGTTTGAAATGCTTCCCGTGGCGAAGAAGCCCGCGGTCGGAGCCCACGTGATTCCCCTTGCTCCGTATCTCGGCGTTCCACCCGACTCCGCGTTCTCCCGTTTTCTGGCGACCCTGATCCCATTGGAAGCGGCGGGCGGCGACACGAAGCAGATGCTGGCCTCGCTGCGGCAGAATCTCTGCGAGGTGTTGCCGGATTTCGGCCGGCACCTAGGCTTCGATGGCAAGGCGGTCGAAAGCCATAGCAGCGGACAAAAAGACCGCGAGACGGGCAAGACCTCCGATCCTGACGCGGACTGGGGCCACCACAAGACCTCGGGGATCGATGCGAACGGCCAAGCCTGGACCCAGGTCAAGAGCTGGTTTGGCTATGGCTTGCACGTGATCGCGGATACGCAGTACGAGTGGCCGGTCGCCGTCGTGGTGACCTGTGCCTCGGCATCGGAATCCCCGACGCTGCGCCCTCGTCCCTACCGAAATGGGCCATGTCCGCTGCTGTTGTCCGCAGACGGGTGCCGTGCGCGACTGAGTCTTTCAGGGTTTCGAAGCCGATCGAGACACGCTGAAGTCCCGTTGCCCGGCGGCGTACGTCGGTAGTGTGTGCTCGGGCGCCGAGACCTGCCACGCTGCAGGCGACGTCAATCCCGGCGCCTATGGGCGGATCGTTCGCATCAAGATCACCGAGCAGGATCGCCGCCTCTTCGTGCCGACGCCCCATGGCAGCCCAAGCTGGCATCGGGGCTACAACCGGCGCAGCGCACGGGAACGAATCAACAACCGTATCGACAACCGCTTCGGCTTCGAGCACCACTTCATCCGCGGCATATCGACAAGATGAGGCTGCGCGTAGGGTTGGCCTTTGTGGTCATGCTCGCGATGGCGCTCGGGCCCATCCAGCAGGGGCGTGCTCACCAAATGCGCTCACTGGTCCAGACTCCACGGCCGGCCAACGGTTAGCGCCATCAGGCGACTCCCTCGCATCAGCCACACCAGACCGTGAATCCCCGGCGGGGACAGCTGGCGCCCAAGGATCGTCAAAACCAGAAAAACCCGGCGCCGACGACAAAAAACCAGCGCAGCCTCGCCTCCTACGGCTGCCGGTACGTCGATGCCGTCGCTAGAAATGCGTACGGCATGTTTGCGACGCTGGCAAATCGACACATCGAGAATGTCTCAAGAATCGGCGTCCTTGAGTTTTGTCTCCCGATTCTGCATAGTTCGCGGTTTTTCAATCATTTCAGACCCCGTGTCATCGCCGATGCCTCCACAATACCCTGCAGCCCACAAGATTGCCGAAAAGATCGCCGCAGAGATCGGTTGCCACCCCCGGCAGGTTCTGGCCGCGGCTGCCCTGCTCGACGAAGGGGCGACGGTGCCGTTCATCGCGCGCTACCGCAAGGAAATCACCGGCGGACTCGACGACATCCAGCTTCGCCTGCTCGACGAACGCCTGCTCTACCTTCGCGAGATGGAGGAACGGCGCCGGGTCATCCTCGCCTCGATCGAGGATCAGGGCAAACTGACGCCCGAACTGGCCACGGCAATCCACGCCGCCGAAACCAAGCAAGGCCTCGAAGACCTCTACCTGCCCTACAAACCGAAGCGACGCAGCAAGGCGCAAATCGCCCGCGAAGCCGGCCTCGCACCGCTCGCCGCCGCGCTGCTGGCCGACCCGATGCGCTCACCCGCAGCCGAGGCTGCGCACTACCTCAACGCCGAAGCCGGTTTTGCCGATGTCAGAAGCGTCCTTGACGGCGCTCGACAGATTCTCATGGAACAGTTCTCGGAGGACGCCGGGCTGCTCGGCGAACTGCGCAGCCATCTCGAAGCCCATGGTTTCGTGAAGTCGACGGTCCTTACCGGCAAGGAAAACGAGGCGGCCAAGTTCCAGGACTATTTTGCCTACACGGAAGCGATCCTGGCGATTCCCTCGCATCGTGCGCTGGCGCTCTTCCGCGGCCGCAACGAAGGCATGCTGCAACTGGCACTGGTCCTCGACAGCGAGCTTGACCAGAGCGCGCCCAACGCCTGCGAGGAACGCATCGCGCAACACTTCGGCATCGTCGACCAGGGCCGGCCAGCCGACCCATGGCTGCTCGAGACGGTACGCTGGAGCTGGCGAATCAAGGTCTCCCTACACCTCGAACTGGAACTGATGAACGCCCTGCGCGAGCGCGCCGAGGCCGAGGCCATCCGCGTCTTTGCCGCCAACCTGCACGACCTGCTGCTCGCCGCACCCGCCGGCAAACACGCTACCCTGGGCCTCGACCCCGGCCTGCGCAGTGGCGTCAAGGTCGCCGTCGTCGATGCCACCGGCAAACTGCTCGAAACCGCCACGGTCTACCCGCACGAACCCCGCCGTGACTGGGACGGCGCACTGCACACCCTGGCCTTGCTGGCACGCAAGCATCAGGTCAGGCTGATCAGCATCGGCAACGGCACCGCCTCGCGCGAAACCGATCGTCTGGCCGCCGATCTGATCCGCCGGCAACCCGATCTGCAGCTCGCCAGGGTCGTCGTTTCCGAGGCCGGCGCCTCGGTCTATTCGGCCTCGGAATATGCTTCCCGCGAATTCCCGGAACTCGACGTCAGCCTGCGCGGTGCGGTGTCGATCGCCCGCCGCCTGCAGGATCCGCTCGCCGAACTGGTCAAAATCGATCCCAAGTCGATCGGGGTCGGCCAGTACCAGCATGATGTCAGCCAGACCCGGCTGGCAAAAGCGCTCAACGCGGTCGTCGAGGACTGTGTGAACGCCGTCGGTGTCGACGTCAACACCGCCTCGGCACCGCTGTTGACGCGCGTCTCCGGACTCAGCCCGACATTGGCGGCGAACATCGTCGCCCACCGCGACCAACACGGTGCCTTTCCCAACCGGCAGGCGCTCAGGGCCGTTCCCCGCCTCGGCGAAAAGACCTTCGAACTGGCGGCCGGCTTCCTGCGTGTCAACGAGAGCGACAATCCGCTCGACCGCTCGGCGGTACATCCGGAAGCCTACCCGCTCGTCGAGCGTATCCTCGCCAACATCAAAAAGGGAATTGGCGAAGTCATCGGCGACTCGAAACTGCTCAGGGCACTGTTGCCGGAGCCATTCATCGACCAGAAGTTCGGCCTGCCGACGGTTCGCGACATTCTCAGGGAACTCGAAAAACCCGGTCGCGACCCGCGTCCCGAATTCCGAACTGCCAACTTCCGTGCAGGCGTCGAGGCGGTCAAGGATCTGCAGGCGGGAATGATTCTCGAAGGGGTGGTGACCAACGTCGCCAACTTCGGCGCCTTTGTCGACATCGGTGTCCATCAGGACGGACTGGTCCATATCTCGGCAATCGCCGACCGCTTCGTCAAGGACCCGCGCAGCGTCGTCAAAGCCGGCGACGTGGTCAAGGTCAAGGTCCTCGAGGTCGACCTGCCACGCCAGCGCATCGCCCTGAGCATGCGACTCGCCGACGACTTGCCGAACACTCCGAAAATGGCCAGGACACCCGCTTCGGCCAGGGCCCAGGAGCGGCAGCGCAGCCAGCCGGCGCCGACCGGCGCCATGGCCAGCGCCTTCGCCCGCCTCAAGCGCTGACTTCCTGAACCCTTCCCCATCCAGTTTTTTCCGAGTTCTTGGTATTCAATCCCGACAGCGGTCGCCGCTACCGGGTCACCATCCGCGGTGCGCAGGCCGGCGACAACCATTGTTCCGGTCCCGGCTTCGCGACCAACGATCTGGGTACCTGCAAGCATGTCGAATTCACGCTCGCACGGATCAGCGCCGGCGCGGCGACAAGAGCGCACTCGAGCGCGGTTTTTGCGGATCGTTCAGCGAGCTGTTCCTCGACTAAGCGGTCAGCAAAAAGTCTTACGACATTCCAGCGGCCATACAGAGAGCAATTCCGTCGTGTGAATGTCGGAGAACTTATCCGAGACCGCGCATTAAGGAAGCGCTGATTGATTGGCTTCAGTGTCGAGTGTTGGACTTGAAGGGTATTTTCATTTCGGAAAACGTCTTCGATTGATGAGTATCGCCTCTTATTTCGCCGATTGACGCACCATCTTTACCTCTTTTCGCCCTTTTCAGACCATTTTGGGTTCATCAGGACGCAACTTGGGCGCGAAGCGCAAAAATACGCCGCTTGGCGAGCACCAGATTGGCCAGTCCGAACAGGGTGTACCGTTGCGCCGTGTTCTTGGCGAGCCCCTTGTCTCGCACCTTCGTGAAGGGGAACAGATTTTTCACCACGTGAAAGGGATGTTCCATCTTGGCCCGAATCCGGGCCTTGAGCGTCTCGTGCTGGCGCAACAAGCAGCCGAGCGGGCGGTCTTCGGAAATCGTCGAGCACGCCAACTCATTGAACCGCCCACTGCGGACCCGCACGGTGGGTGGTGTGGGGGCCGGAGGAGAGAAACCTCCAAAGAGGCCTAACGTTCGAGGTGAGGCGGGGCCGACGGCAAGGTAGCCCGCCGGCCGGAAGGATGATAGGCACAACCTGGAGGACGGCGGGCTGCCTTGCCGTTGGGCCTCGCCTCGACCGAGGGGTTAGGCCTCGCCGTCAGTTGGTGATGCGATACCACTCGTCTTCCCCAACCTCGCGATGTGGTTCGAGGGACACAGCATCAAAGTTGGTCGTTCCGCTGTAGTTGTGCAAAGTGATGCGGGTGGGCATCTTGCTAGAGTCCACTGCCTTGAGGTCAGTGTTCAATTCTGGCTGGAAGTAGTAAATCAACTGTGCTTCAGCATCAGACCAAAGAGTATCGCGTAGGCCGACTGGATGCACCCATTCCAAGGGGATGTAGTGGCCCTCGTCCGAGTACATGGTCACCGTGGCAAGGTAGAGGCGAGTACGAAGCCCTTTGTATTCGGGTCGGTGAAGGGCTGTGATCGCAGCATGCCCCGTGTAGAACCGATGAGTCTTCGCGTTCGTCTTCCCGATGTAAACGATGCGTTCCTCGTCGAGGTCACCGACTGTGAAGAAGTAGAGAGGCCAGGCTGGGCCGGGCGGTTCACCGAGAGCAGCAAGTACTGTGGTGCGCTCTCCGATTGACAGAGCGCGGCCAGGTCGACTCCTGCCGATGAGTTGGCATGCTTGTGAGACGTAAGTTTTGGTGTCGATCCAGCTCTGTTCAAGTGTCTTAAGTGGCGTCTGCGGTGCCTCATGAACTTCGAAGTACGTATCAAGAGCAACAAACACCTGCTCCGGGACATGCACGTCGTACTCGTAGTACTCGAAGCCTTTCATAAAGAACTGCTCACCGTAGACCCAAGCGGTGAGGGGGCGAAAGACGTCCGAGCTGAGCGGGAGCTGCGCCATAGGTTGAATGCGAGGCCTAACGTTCAGCTTGAGGGGCGGCCCGGCGCCGTAGGCGGCGGGGAACCGAGAAGCGCAGCTTCTCGGCCGTCCCCTCGAAGCGCGGGTTAGGCAACGGCATTGGGAGCGGGAGTCGGAGTAACCGCCAATTCGGCCACGACATAGTGACCTTTGCCGAGATGGTTCTCGATGACCTTCAGGCAACTGGTGGATTGGAATGTAACCATGGTCGCGTGAAAGACGGACAGTACGGCCTCCTGAAGTTGTTGATCTTCTTCGAGCGGTTTGACGTTGAGTCCCTTGCTTTGTGCAAGCTCAATCCCGATTGGTCTGCCATGTGTCCGATGTTCGGCGAAATTCGCGAGCCACTGAGCAATGGACTTGGCCTTTGCTAGGTCTTGGCCTTGAAACATGTACTGCGCAAGCCACGACTCCACCTTCTCTTCGGCGAGCTTCGTAACTTGTTCGCAGAGGTTGAGGTAGCCAGGCGGTAGGGCCGCAAGTCGGGGTGCCCAAAGATTGGCAAGCATTGGGTTGACGGATATGTCGGCCTTTGCTTTTTCGAAGTCTTGAAGAATCGTGTGGGCCGGGACGGACATCTGTCCGCCGTTGGAAGTCCCGAGAATCATCTGTGGGTCAATGGGGCCAATTGCGGAGTGCTTGCCCATCAGGATTTCGTCGGCGGCGCAAGCAAACATTGTTGCGGCCGACATAGCATTCTGCGGAATGATCGCTCGGATGTGTTCGTATTTTGCTCGAAGGTACTGAACGATTTGATCCGCAGCTTCAATGGAACCGCCAGGGCTGTGCAGCACTAGGTCAAGGGACTTACCTTTGAGCTTGTGCAAGCTAGCCATGAACCCTTGGATGTCGTCTTGAGTAACCGACACAGCCGCAGCGGGAACCGGAAATGGACGATGAATGTTGTAGGAACTGAAGTAGACGACCGTGTCTCGGCCAGTCTTCTTGTGAAGTGCTGCAAGGTACTTACGGCGGACATTGTCTTGTCCGGCAGCCTTCTGCGAATTGATCTCCGCTGCAATTCGGTCACGGGTTGGCATTCGGTTCTCCCTCATTTGTATTGGCAATTACAACGATGCCGGGCATAGCGCGAACTCCAGCCGCAGATAAGTCCTGAAGTGGCTGCACTGGAACCTGGAGCGCTTCAGGATTTGCCAGGGCGAGAATAGCTTGCAGTTCTGCCTCATAGTCGTGGGGTATGTATGTAGAGGTCATGACGAGTAGAGGTCGCTGGATTGAAGGGGCCTAACGAATAGCGTTTATCTGCCGCGCCGGAAGCGTCCGACCTTGCCGCTGGCGCATCCGCGGCAGATAAACCTCGTTGGACTGAAGCGCCTCGACGGCGGTACTTTATGGGGATTGTAAGCGTCCCG
>NZ_JAZKUD010000043.1:0-37266 GCF_036625275.1 Accumulibacter sp. | reverse complement strand
AGGGCAAATTGCGCCTGCTGCATGACGAAGGGCGGAAAAAAGAGAGAGGGCATGCCGAAAGCCAGGAATATATACATACGGGATATCACTCCGATGATTATGCCGATATACTACACCAATGCCCTTTGAAGCCCCCGTACAGGCATCGGGCAAGACTGTAGCGGCGCAGGCTGTGGGAACCCTTATCACTGGCGAGTATATAGGAGTAACAGCGCATGCTGGCGGGGGGGATGCTGAAACGGAAATGAAGAAACAGATTGTGACTGTTGCGCGAAACGCCCCGCCATGTTGGATCATTGACAATGTGACGGGCACTTGGCGAAGTTCTGCCCTGGCGACAATGATTTCAAGTGGCATCGTTAATGAGCGCATATTAGGCAGCAATGACAATTACTTGGGGCCTTGTCGGTTCGCTCTTTTGGCGACAGGTAATAACGCTTCGCTAGATCGGGATTTGGCTAGGCGATTTGTACGTATTCGGCTTGACCACGGGATAGAGTGTCCACAAACGCTGTCCTTCCCCTTTGAACCCCCGGACAAGGCTAGGGAAATGCGCCTTGAAATCGTCAGGTCCATACTGGTAATTCTTCAAGGATGGCGAAACGCAGGAAGTCCGGAGACAAAGGGCGGGACGGGTTTTCCGGGCTGGTCAAAGTTTGTTCGCGGGCCTGTGGTTTGGCTACAGGAGTCAGGCATAGCCAAGGCGGCAGGATTAGGCGGGTTGGGTGATCCGGCGCACTCGATCATATCGGCGGATGGCATGGGGGTCGATCCTGAAACCGAGCAATGGGGCGCCGTTCTGCGTGGTTTGCATGTGTTGATGGATGGCAATTGTTTCAAAGCTGCGGATTTAGCGAAAGAATGCAGAGACTATCTGGCCGGTCGCCGACAAGGTGCCGGAGTAGATGATATTCGGGATGACATGGCGGATAATTTACTTGCGTACTTTCCGCATTCGAGGGGATCAGTCCCGAATACTACCAGCATTGGAAGAATACTGTTAAACCGGAGAGATAGGGTTATTAACGGTAGGAAATTGATAGAATCAGGCAAGGTCGGTGGTTCGGTACGTTGGCGAGTAGTTTGTTGTGGGGAGGGAGCATCGGGGACGCACACCGTGAACGATGCTGACGACGAAGTGGGAAAGTTAGGGGGATAGGGGGTTTGTTTCCGACCCGCCCCCGTATACATAGGTTTACTTTCTCTTTCGCGTGAACGGTAGAAACTAACCCCCCCTATCCCCTTATCCCCCCTCTTAGCTACCCCCCCAGCCGAACACACCGTCAACCCCGACACACCACAAGCCGGAGCGCATCCGGCACGATCAAACCGGAGAACCGCCATGCACCATGAAACGCACACGGGCAGGCTTGCAGCCGTTGCCCCGCCCGAGTCAAACTTGCAACCCTCGCCCCGCCCCGCCCGCAAACAGGCCCTTGCCCTTGACCCCGTAGCGGCGAGTTGCCAAGTCCTTGCAGCCTTGTCCGGCGATGGCATCCTACCCGTCGACGCCTTCGACACGTTGGCGGAACATAGCCGCGCCCTGCATGAGTGCCCCGACGAGGAGATACTTGATTCCTTGACTCGTCAATCCTCCCTACTTGAAGCCTTGTGGCTGCATTTTGCGGCAAGGGCGGCAAAGGAACCACGGGTAGACCATAGTGCAGTGCTGTGCAAGGCTTCGCTGAACTGTCAGAAAGCGCTGCAAGGTTGTTTAGGGGCAATCCACCAATTGACGGAGAAGAGACAAGATGCCCAAGCGCTTGAGTGTAGATGAAATCGCAAGGCTGCAAGCGCAAGCTGAAGCCCTGCAACTGTGGGAACACGCAAGGGGGCACCATGTCGGCCCCTTGACTACAGACGGCAAGCGCAAGTCCGCCATGCGCGGTTACAGGCATGGTATGCGGAGCTTGGGGGGAGTGGCTATGCTGAAGTGGTTGGCGTCCTTGCAGGGCTTGCTTGTCGCCTTAAAGGGATAAGCTGCCAAGTCATAGCGCTGCCTTTTCTTTGTCCTTTCTTTTTTTTAAGCACAGAGCAATGTTATCGAATTCATATGTAAGTAATATAACTCCCTTGTCATTGGTTAAGGCTATTGTTTTTAGATTTATGCCGTCAACGTTATTTTTCATTGTTGATCCTTTATCCGTTCCCCAATAGGCAGATAAGGATCTTTCTTGTTTTAACAATCCCATCATCCAGTACTGCGGTTCTTTCCATAAGCTGCCATGCATGAGATAGTCAAATCTTTTATGTTTTCCGTAAACATCTTGTAACTGATCTTCTAGCGCAGTAAATGTCTTGCGCAATTCCACACCAAAACTGTCCGTGTCTATCGTTTCACTGATCGCTATTATCTTGCATAGACCTTCTTTCTCTGAAATGACTAACGTAAACTCCTTAAACTTGCTGTGTTCTTTCAATAGCTTACCAGTTGTATATACCCCGTCATTTTCGCTATGCAGTGTTATGCCCATCGCCTCTAACTGCTTTGCCGATAGCCCTTCTTGTAAGCCAAATGGTCCATCATAAGCCTGAACTACCGCAGGCTTTGGCTGCGTGGTAACTTCCTGCGCTGCCTCTTTCTTTTCTACCTGGGTAAAGGGCTGGGATTCCTTCTGGCAACCGCCTACAAGACAAAGAAGCATAAGCGGCACAAAACGATAACCATTGCGCATTTCAACCCCTCCCAAGTATCGAAAGGCAATCATAGACCTTGCTGGCGGCAAGCGCAATCCATGCCAATGTATTTCAAAACTGAAAAAGTGGTGAAAATTTCTTGAAGGGCATAGGGTCAGTCGCAGGCTGAACCCCGTTTAGAAAAAGCTACCTCGTCAGCCAAGGGCAGCCCCCAAGCCGTAGACCCTTGCTTGCCACGGTCAAGGGCAATCTTCCAGCCCTGCCCCGAATCCAAGCCGGTTACACTGTAACGGCAAAGTCAAGTGCCGTGGCAGGGTCACGGCGCGAACCCCTGCCCTTGCCTGCCACGGTCACGGGAATAGACATAGGGAAAATGGGGTATCCATACAGATGCGGCGATCTATACCGTACGCGGTCACAACTGCGCTTTCTGTAGGGTTTGAAAGTTGAGGCTCAAGAGGGAGTTCAGAGCCGTTTGGTGAATGGTATGGGTATCGTCCAGGCCACCTTGGATGGCGTTCATGAAGGAACTGAAGTTGGGGGAGTACTTGGCATACAGGCACTGCTTTTTGACGAACTTCCACAATTGCTCGATGAGATTGAGATTGGGGGAGTACCTGAGGAGGAACAGCCACTCGATGTGAAGTTTCTCGGCGTGCGTTTTGACGAGTTCGCCGCAAGGATAACGGGCATTGTCCAGGACGACCGTGATGGGCAGGTTCAGCGGCAAGGCCGCCAACTTGTCGAGCCACTCGCAGACGCTCAGGGAATGGAGGTAAGTGGCATGGGTCACCGTGATGACCTGTTTGGTCACGGCATTGAGTGCGCCCAGGACGTTGAAGCGTTGGCGACCGGAGGGCGCCCTGACCCAGACCCGAGAAAAGCACCAAAGCACCGACACGAAGGCGCCGAGGACAAAGTGCGCGGCGTCTACAAAGAAGACGGCGCGCTGGCCGGCCTGGGCTTGCGCCAAACGTGGTTCGAGGTCGTTTTTTTAAAAGTCTCCTGGGTTTCTGGGTCCGCCTTGGCCGGCAAGGTGCCGGTCTTCCGGCGCTTCAGGCCGCACTTCTCTTTCAGGAAAACCCGCACTTGGGTGGGCGAACGGGTCAAGCCCGTCAAGCGGGTGATGGCCGCCCCTGCCTCCTGGATGGACGCCGGCGGATGATCCCGAAAATACGCCACGATCGCTTCCCGGTGCGACAACAACTCGCTTTGCGGCCGACGAAAATGCAATTCCTTCAACCCCTCGAAGCCGCCCTCAACGTACTCCTGAAAATACCTGCGCATAGTCTTGCCCGTGACACCCGCCAGCCGGGCAATGTCCTGGTGCGCCAGCCCCTGGCTCTTCAGCCATAGGACTTCCATCTTCCGTCGTACCCGCGGGTGCTGATGGTGAAATCGCGCCGAATCCAAAGCCCGCATTTGCGCTTCCGTAAAATCCAGTCTGAGCATGGCCTCACCCCCTCTGCGAAAAACAATCGCTTCATCTTACCAGCAGCTGGCGCATGAAGTTAAGTATTCTGTGACCGTGCTCGGTATAGCTACGCCAAGGATTTGATTGGGTTGGCACGTGTAGCGACGATGGTGCTGTGCGGCGCCGGGCGGTACGGGCCGATTTTTCCCC
Organism: Accumulibacter sp.; assembly: GCF_036625275.1. GTDB lineage: Bacteria > Pseudomonadota > Gammaproteobacteria > Burkholderiales > Rhodocyclaceae > Accumulibacter. Next base: position 33,005 of record NZ_JAZKUD010000043.1, on the reverse strand, counting down.
GACTTCCTTGGCTTTGGGTTGGCCACGAGATCACGAAAGGACATCGGGTGCATAGCAACCGATTGCTGAAGAAGCCGGTAGAAGAGCATTCATCGGGGAATGCTAGCATCGCCGCATTTGTATGGATACCCCACTAGGGAAAAGTATCCGCTTGCTGTCGATCGGGCTTTGTGGGAGCAGTGTGGGGGCCTGGGGGCAAGCCTTGGCTTGTGTTCTTGGCCTGACGGTCGCGGGGGCTAACCTGCCAAGCCGGTTAGCTGTAACGGTTTCAGGGTACAAATCTGGGGTGACTTCCGCCGACTTGTACCCCAACTTGTACCCTGGCACCCCAAAAAGCAAAAAGGCCAACCCGAAGATTGGCCTAACTGCTTGATTCCATTGGCGCGCCCGGAGCGATTCGAACGCCCGACCCCTTGGTTCGTAGCCAAGTACTCTATCCAACTGAGCTACGGGCGCCTTGCCATGTTTGAGGGCGAGATTATACCCAGCCGGTTCGCCTCACTCAAGCACTATTTTGGCACTGCCAGGTGTGGCCTGGGCGGATGTTCTGCCCTGGCATGCTGGCTCGAATCGGTCGCCGGACCCGGCGAGACTGGATCCGGGTTCAGCCCAGTGCGCGTCCGACGATCTCGTGGACATCGGATGACAGTCCGTCGATTGCCCGCAGGCTTTCGAGTGCCAGGCGCGCATGCCCCTGCCGGGTCGCGTCAAACTTGCGCCAGCGATCGAAGCGCCGGGTCAGGCGCGCGGCAACCTGCGGGTTGAGGGCATCAAGCTGGCCGATCTGGGTCGCGAGGAAATGGTATCCACTGCCGTCGGCAGCATGAAAACGTACGTGGTTGTTGCCGAAGGTGTTGATCAGTGCGTAGACTTTGTTCGGATTGTGCAGGTCGAAAGCAGGGTGGCTCAGCAGGCGCCGTACCGTTGCCAATGTCCTGGGTAGGCGACTTGACGCCTGTACCGATAGCCACTTGTCCACCACCAGCGCTTCGTCATGCCAGCGCTCGTAGAAAGTGGCCAGGGCTTCTGTGGATTCGTGGCAGTCATGTTGGGCCAGCGTACCGAGGGCGGCGAACTGGTCGCTCATATTGTCGGCTGACGTAAACTGGCGCAGCGCCAGGGCTCGCATTTCGGCGTCATCCAGTTCATTGAGATAGCCCAGGCAGAGGTTGCGCAGTGCGCGCCTGCCGGCGGCGCTGGGGGTCGGCTGGTAGGGGCCGTTTGGCTGCAGCAGCGACTCGTAGCACTGATGCAACTCGCCGTGGAGTTGTTTGGCAAGGAAACGGCGCAGACCATTGCGGGCTGCGTGCAGGGCATCCGGGTCGACGGTTTCGACTTCCTCGGCGAGCGTCGCTTCGCCGGGCAGCGTCAGGACTTCGGCAGCGAAAGCCGGGTCTGCCGAGGCTTGTGCAAGAACCTGCGCGGCGGCGGCAGCGAAGCTCTGTGGCCAGTGCACCGGCCGGCCGGCGTTCAGGTCTTCGGCGGCGGCCAGGATCAGTCGGCTGGCCAGGCGCTGTCCGGCTTCCCAGCGGTTGAAGGGGTCGCTGTCGTGGGTGAGGAGGTGGCTCAGATCTTCATTTCGCCAGTCGTAATCGAGAATCACCGGCGCTGAAAAGCCGCGTAATAGCGAGGGGATCGGGGCTACCGGCAGATCTTCGAAGACGAACTGCTGTTCGCTGGCCGTTAGTGAGAGAACGCGCGTGGTCCGGCCGCGTTCGGCGCAAAGGCTTTCTCCCAGCAGCCGCAGCGGCAGGTCGGCGCCGTCCGGACCGTTGAGGCCGATCGCCACCGGGATGTGGAAAGGCCCGTCAGGTGCCGTTGGCCGCGACTGCGACAGCGTCAGCCGGTAGCGCTGCAAGGCCGGGTCATAACTGCCGCGGGCGCGCAGCCGCGGCGTGCCGGCGTGGTCGTACCAGCGCTTGAACTGTGCGAGATCGACTCCCGAGGCATCGGCCATGGCAGCGACGAAATCGTCACAGGTCACGGCCTGACCGTCATGACGCTCGAAGTAGAGGTCCATGCCGCGCCGGAAGGCTGGTCTGCCGATCAGCGTCTGGATCATGCGCACCACTTCGGCGCCTTTTTCATAGACGGTGCTGGTGTAGAAATTGTTGATCTCGATGTACGAATCGGGGCGTACTGGATGCGCCATCGGGCCGGCATCTTCGGGAAACTGCGTGGCGCGCAGGGCGCGGACCTCGCAGATGCGGGTAACCGCGCGGCTGTGCATGTCGGCGCCGAATTCCTGGTCGCGGAAGACCGTCAGTCCTTCCTTGAGTGAGAGCTGAAACCAGTCGCGACAGGTCACACGATTGCCGGTCCAGTTGTGAAAGTACTCGTGCGCGACGACACGGTCGATGTTCTGGTAATCGCCATCGGTGGCGGTGTCGCTACGGGCAAGAACGTACTTGGTATTGAAGATGTTCAGGCCCTTGTTTTCCATCGCGCCCATGTTGAAGTCGCCAACAGCAACGATCATGTAGTGATCAAGGTCGCATTCGAGCCCAAAGGTTTCCTCGTCCCAGCGCATCGCGCGCTGCAGGGCATCCATCGCGTGCGCGCACTGGTCGAGCTTGCCGGGCTCGACATACACTGCCAGTTGCACGCTGCGCCCGCTGGCCGTGGTGAAACGATCGCGCAGCACTTCGAGGCGGGCGGCGACCAGAGCGAACAGATAGCAGGGTTTGGCAAACGGATCTTCCCACTTTGCCCAGTGGCGATCGAGTCCTTCGTCACCACTGCCGACCGGGTTGCCGTTCGCCAGCAGCACCGGCAGGCTCGCCTTGTCGGCGTGCAGGGTGACGGTGTAGCGCGACATGATGTCCGGGCGATCCGGGAACCAGGTGATTCTGCGAAAACCCTGTGCCTCGCATTGCGTGAAGTAGCCATCCTTCGATCGAAAAAGTCCGGAAAGGCTGGTGTTGTGGTCGGGTTCGATCCGCGTCAGCGTGCTCAACAGCAGCGCATCCGGCGGGTTATCGATGGTCAGCGCCGAGTCGGTGCAGGTGTAGTCGTTTGCGCCGAGCGGCTGTCCATCGACGGCGACCGACAGTGTTGCCAGCCCATGGCCGTCGAGTTGCAGCGACTGCCCGGCCGCCGCCGGATTGCGCCGCAATTGCAGGTGGCTAGTGACCAGGACGGCGTCGGCGTGGAACTGCACGTCGAGGTCCACATGATCGACCAGAAAGGGTGGCGGTGTGTAATCCTGGCGATGGATGAGCTGCGGGGTTTCGGTTTTCATCTGATGTCCATGTCTTTCTGCCGGTCGTTCCGGTCTGGCGATGACGATCGGTCAAGGCGTCGGCGGGTGCGCTGGGTCAGGGCCTGTTCAGCAGGCCGGCGCGGTGCAGTTGCTCGGCGATGCCGTCAGCGAGCTTGCGGTAGCCTTCGGCGTTGGGATGGATGGGGTCGGCCTTCAGCGTCGGGTCAGAGAGAATGGCGGCGAGAACGCCTTCGACCAGCGGCAGTTTTTCTTCGTTGGCCAGCTCGGCGTAGATCGCCGAATCGGGTAGCCTGCCGGTTACCGCGCCGATTAGCGAGAGCCTGGGCACGGCGACCAGAACGGCCTGGCTGCCGGACTGCCTGATGGCGCCGACGATGGCGCGCAGATCATCCTTGACGGCCGCTTCCGGGCGCTTTCGGAGAAAGTCGTTGCCGCCGATTTCGACGATCACCAGCGCTGGCCGGGTCTGGGCAATCGCCGCGTGAATTCTCGCGTGGGCAGCGTCTGCGGTGTCGCCGGGGATACCGGCGTTATGGACCTGCCAGCCGCTGATCGCCGCGAGTCGAGCCGGATAGTCTTCGCCCGGAGCGGCGCCGCTACCGAAGGTGATGCTGTCGCCGAGGGCGAGAACCCGGCTGCCTGGCGGCAGCGATGCCAGTCGCGCCGAGTCGTGGCAGCCGGCGCAGAGGAAAATGGCGAACAGCAGCAGGCGAAGGCGATTCATGGCCTGTCAATCGGGCAGCGATCGCGACCTTCGGATCACGGCAGCTCGTCGCGATGCAGCAGGAAGACATACTGATCGCCAGCGCTGGTGTCGAGCCAGGTGAAGGGCGTCGCTGGAAAAGTGGCTTCCAGGGCATCGCGATTGTGGCCAATCTCGACGACCAGCAGACCGTTTGGTCGCAGATGCTGGCGCGCGCCGGCGAGGATTGCACGCGTCAGATCGAGTCCATCTGGACCACTGGCCAGCGCCAGTTCGGGTTCGTGTCGATATTCGTCGGGAAGGGTCGCCATCGATACGGCATTGACGTAGGGTGGATTGGCGATGATCAGGTCGTAGCGCCTGCTCCCGAGACCGGCGAAGAGATCCCCTTCGACGAGCCGAATCTGCGCTGCGAGATCGTAGTCGTCGACGTTGCGCCGCGCCACTGCGAGTGCCTCCGGAGAGAGGTCGACGGCGTCGATGCATGCTGCCGGGAAAGCGTGTGCCGCCAGGATCGCGAGACAGGCCGATCCGGTACAGAGGTCGAGAACGGCAGTCACTGCGTCGGCATCGTCGATCCAGGGCGTCAGTCGCTCGCGCAGCAACTCGGCAATGAACGAACGCGGAACGATCACCCGTGGGTCCACATAAAAACGATATTCGCCCAGCCAGGCCTCGTTGGTCAGGTAGGCGACCGGCAGCCTCTCCCGGATGCGGCGGTCGATGACCCGCAGCACGGCGGCCCGTTCGTCACTGGTCAGGGTGGCGTCGAGAAAAGGCTCGAGTCGTTCCAGGGGCAGGTGCAGGCTGTGCAGCAGCAGATAGGCGGCTTCGTCCCAGGCGTTGTCGGCACCGTGTCCGAAAAACAGTTTCGCCTCGTTGAAGCGGCTGACCGCGAAGCGCAGCAGGTCGCGCAGCGTCGACAGTTCGGTCTGGGCCTGTTCAAACATCGGGGTTTAACAACGCTTCGATCATTCGCCGATAAATCGTGGCGAGTTGCCGCAGGGCAGCGACCTCGACGCATTCGTTGACCTGGTGAATGGTGGCATTGACTGGGCCAATTTCGAGCACCTGCGGACAGATTTCGGCGATGAAACGGCCGTCCGAGGTCCCGCCGCTGGTCGACAGCTCGGCGGCATGACCGGTTTCCGCACGAATCGCCAGCAGTGCGGCGTCGATCAAGGCACCACGGCCGGTCAGGAAGGGCCGGGCCGCCAGCGTCCAGACGATGTCGTGATCCAGCCCATGCCGCTCGAGCAGCGCGCACAGGCGGGTCTGCAGTTGTTGCGGAGTGCTGGCAGTCCCGAAGCGGAAGTTGAAGTCGACCTCGACACGGCCGGGAATGACATTGCTGACGCCGGTGCCGGCGTGGATGTTCGAAACCTGCCAAGTGGTTGGCGGGAAAAACTCGTTGCCGTCATCCCAGGTGATGTTCGCCAGTTCGGCAATCGCCGGCGCGGCCAGATGGATCGGGTTTTTCGCCAGATGGGGGTAGGCGATGTGACCCTGCACGCCCTTGACGGTCAGTTTTCCCGAGAGCGAGCCACGCCGGCCATTCTTGACCATGTCGCCGAGGCGATGAAGTGCCGTCGGCTCACCGATGATGCAGTAGTCGATCAGCTCACCACGCCGCTGCAGCGCCTCGGTAACGGCGACGGTGCCGTCGATGGCGTCGCCTTCCTCATCGGAAGTGAGCAACAGGGCGAGAGAGCCGCGATGGGCTGGACGAGCGGCGACGAAAGCCTCCACGGCGGTCACGAAAGCAGCCAGAGAAGCCTTCATGTCGGCGGCGCCGCGTCCATACAGCAGGCCGCCTCTTTGCACGGGCTGGAACGGGTCGCTATGCCATTGTTCCAGGGGGCCACTCGGGACCACGTCGGTGTGGCCGGCCAGACAGAGCAGCGGGCGGCTGTCGCCGCGGCGTGCCCAGAGGTTGCTGACACGGCCGCGATTCATGAATTCGCAGTGGAAACCGACGGCTTCAAGGCGTTTGGCGATGATCTGCAGGCAACCGGCATCTTCGGGAGTAATCGAGCGACAAGCGATCAGTTGCTCGGCCAAGGCCAGCGTGGCATCACGAGTCGCTGCTTCGGCACCCTCACTTCTTGCCATCTCGGGCTTCCTGGGTTGCGCTCTCGGCTTCGTCAAGGCTGAGCGTAAACTCCTTGTATGACGGACTGCTGGGGTTGGTTGCGGAGAGATCGAACACGGTTTCGTGCCGCTGCCTTTCTTCGTTTCCTGATGCGCCGGTCGCTTCGAAGTTGTTGATCAGCCAGGACAGATTGGTCGGTGAGTCGGCATGGAGCATCGCTTCCTGCAGCGTGATCAATTCGCTGCGGTAAAGTCGGACGAGATCCTGTTCGAAGGTCTGTGACCCTGGTGCGAGACTCTGTTCCATCGCTTCCTTGAGAGCCGGGATGTCGCCTCGCTCGATCAGTTCCTGCACATGATAACTGTTGAGCAAGACTTCGACCGCCGGCGTTTGCTGTCCATCTTTCTTCTTCACCAGACGCTGCGAAACGATGGCCTTCAGGCTGACCGAAAGGTCCATGTACAAGGCACTCCGGCCATCGATCGGAAAAAAGTTGATGATCCGGTTGAGCGCGTGATAGCTGTTGTTGGCATGCAGCGTGCCGAGACAGAGGTGGCCAGTCTGTGCGTAGGCCAGCGCCGCCTGCATGGTTTCCATGTCACGGATTTCACCGATCAGGATGCAGTCGGGGGCTTGCCGCATGGCGTTCTTCAGGGCGTGCTCCCAGCCAAGGGTATCCATGCCGATCTCGCGCTGGTTGACCAGCGACTTCTTGTGCCTGAACAGATACTCGATCGGATCCTCGATGGTGAGAATGTGACCCGTACAACTGCCGTTCCGATAGTCGAGCATCGACGCCAGGGTGGTCGATTTTCCCGAACCCGTCGAGCCGACGATCAGAACCAGGCCGCGTCTTTCCATCACCAGGTCGGCCAGCACCGACGGTAGCCCCAGGGTATCGAGCGCCGGGATGTTGCCGAGCACATAACGCACGACGATCGAGATCGAGCCGCGCTGCCGGAACAGATTGATGCGGAAATTGCCGAGCCTGGCGATGCCGAACGAAAGGTTCATCTCCTTCGTCACTTCGAAGGTCGCGGCCTGTTCCGGACTCAGCAGTTCAGTGGCGATCTTCTCGATCATCTCCGGCGCCATGATCTGCTGATTGACCGGTACGGTGGTGCCCTGGATCTTGATGTGGATCGGCGCACCCGCGCAGATGAAGATGTCCGAGGCGCGCCGGTCGGCCATCACATGAAAGAGCTTGTCGAGAATCATTCGCTCGCCGCCGGCTCAGGAATCGATGCGCGCGCGATCAGTCGCCGCGCAGCAGGTCATTGATGCTGGTCTTGGCGCGTGTGCCCGCGTCAACCTTCTTGACGATGACCGCGCAGTAAAGGCTGTAGTTGCCGTCCTTGGCGGGCAGGTTGCCGGCAACGACGACCGATCCCGGCGGCACACGGCCATAGCTCACGGTACCGGTCTCGCGGTCGTAAATCTTGGTGGACTGACCCAGGTAAACGCCCATTGAGATCACCGAACCTTCGCCGATGATGACCCCCTCGACCACTTCCGAACGGGCGCCAATGAAGCAGTTGTCCTCGATGATCGTCGGGTTGGCCTGCAAAGGCTCCAGCACTCCACCGATACCGACGCCACCCGAGAGGTGTACGTTCTTGCCGATCTGTGCACAGGAACCGACCGTTGCCCAGGTGTCGACCATCGTGCCTTGATCGACATAAGCGCCGATATTGATGTACGAGGGCATCAGCACCACGTTCCTGCTGATGAAAGCGCCGCGGCGTGCAGTCGCCGGTGGAACGACGCGGAAACCACCACGCGTAAACTGTTCGCGGTCGTAACTGGCAAACTTGTTCGGTACCTTGTCGAAATAGCGCATGACGCCGCCATCGAGCAGGGTGTTTTCCTGCAGCCGGAACGAAAGCAGCACGGCCTTCTTGATCCATTGGTGGGTGAACCAATCGCCGGCAATCTTTTCGGCAACGCGCAGGGTGCCTTCGTCGAGCTGGCTGATGACACTTGCCACGGCATCGCTGATGGCCGTCGGTGCCTGGCCGGGTTGCAGCGAATCGCGGTTCTCCCAGGCCTCATCAATGATCTTCTGGATTGCCTGCATGACTGCCTTTCCTAGAGTTTTGCAATGAATGAACGAATACGTTTAGCTGCTTCGACGCAGTCGGTGAGTGGGGCAACGAGTGCGATTCGCAGATAGCCTGCGCCCGGATTGATTCCCTGGGCGGTGCGCGCCAGATAGCTTCCGGGCAGCAGGATGACATTATAGTCGGCGAGCAGCGCACGGGCGAAATCACGGTCGCCAAGCGGTGCTCTGGCCCAAAGGTAGAAACCGGCATCAGGCATGGCGGTCGCCAGGACATCGGTCAGGAGCGGCGTGACTGCCGCGAATTTTTCCGTATATTGGCGGCGATTTTCAACGACGTGCGCCTCGTCGTTCCAGGCCGCGACGCTGGCTGCCTGCACCGCCGGACTCATCGCACTGCCATGATAGGTTCGGTAGAGCAGGAACGACTTGAGGGTCGCAGCATCGCCGGCAACGAAGCCCGAACGCATGCCGGGCACGTTGGATCGCTTGGACAGGCTGGAGAACATCACCAAGCGCTCGAAACCGCGACCGAGCAGATGGGCGGCTTGCAGGCAGCCGAGCGGTGGCCTGGTTTCATCGAAGAAAATCTCCGAGTAGCATTCGTCCGAGGCAATCACGAAGCCATACCGGTCGGCAAGGGCGAACAACTGTTTCCAGTCATCGAGGCCAAGCACCTTGCCGGTCGGATTGCCCGGCGAGCAGACGAAGAAGAGCTGCACACGCTGCCATTCGGTCTCGCTCAGCGCGGTGAAGTCGAATGCATAATCGTTGCTCGGCAGGGTGTTCAGAAAGCGCGGTTCGGCGCCGGCGAGGTAAGCGGCGCCCTCATAGATTTGGTAGAAGGGGTTGGGACTGACGACCAGCGGCGTGTAGCCCCGCGACGCATCGACAACCGTCTGGGTAAAGGCAAACAGGGCCTCGCGTGAGCCATTGACTGGAATGACCTGGGTCTCCGCGTCGATACCCGGCAGGCCGTAGCGGCGCTGCAGCCAGGCGACGATGCTGCCGCGCAATTCGCCGCTGCCGAGCGTGCTGGGATAACTGGCCAGTCCGCCGAGCCCGGCGCTCAGCGCGTCCTTGATGAAGGCCGGCGTTGCGTGCTGCGGCTCGCCAATCGACAGTCTGATCTCGCGGTACTGCGGGTTCGGCGTGACGCCGGCAAAAAGCTGTCGCAACTTCTCGAAGGGATAAGGTTGCAGCTTGCTGAGGTGGGGGTTCACTGGCCTGTACGTCTCATGGCGGGACGCTGGATGATAAGGGGCATGAACAGTTGCTGGTCGGTGAGTGCTCCCTGGAGGGTCATGATCTCAGCCCCGGGTGTTGGATTGACTGGCAAAGTCGGCGAGTTGCACCATCGACGCTGGCGTCCAGCCTGCCTGGCGGTAATCGGCAATGACGGTGGTAAATATGCCGCCACGTACGTAGAAGCGTGCCGTCAGTCGCATGTAGCGCGGTTGTGTGGCGCTTGCCAGATCGTCCAGAATGCGGTTGGTGACCTCCTCGTGAAAGCAGCCGGTGTTGCGGAAGGACCCAATGTAGAGTTTCAGGCTCTTGAGTTCGACACAGGTCTGGTCCGGAATGTAATCGAGGAGCAGGGTCGCGAAATCCGGCTGGCCGGTTTTTGGGCACAAGCAGGTGAATTCCGGAATTTCCATGTGAATATGAAAATCCCGTTGCGGTGCCGGATTGGGGAAGGTTTCGAGGGGGTTGGCCGAGGTGATGATCATGGTCATTCCGGGAGGCATCCAGCGGGAAACGAATCGGACAGGCAGAATGCTATTATAAGCGCTTATAATGGCATTCCGCAGGAATATCGCGGGTCGTTCACCTCCAGGGTGCGGGGTGACACCCGCCTGGCACCATGTTTTTTCCGATCTCTTCTGGCGCGGCTGCCGCGGTCGCGTTCTGGTTCATGCGCCTGACCAAACTGAAACTTGCCGGCTTCAAATCCTTCGTCGATCCGACGACCATTGCGCTGCCTGGACAACTCGTCGGGGTCGTCGGCCCGAATGGTTGCGGCAAGTCCAACGTGATGGATTCGGTGCGCTGGGTGCTCGGCGAATCGAAAGCTTCGGAGCTGCGTGGCGAATCGATGCAGGACGTGATCTTCAATGGTTCGGGAAGCCGCAAACCGGTATCGCGAGCGGCAGTCGAACTGGTCTTCGACAACTCGCTCGGACGCCTCTCCGGGCAGTGGTCACAGTATGCGGAATTGTCAGTCCGGCGGTTGCTGACGCGTAACGGCCAGTCCGAGTACTACATCAACAACCTGCATGTCCGTCGCAAGGATGTCACCGACCTCTTTCTCGGGACCGGTCTGGGTCCGCGCGCCTACGCGATTGTCGGCCAGGGAACCATCTCGCGGATCATTGAGGCCAAGCCGGACGAGCTGCGGGTATTTCTCGAAGAGGCGGCCGGTGTGACCCGCTACAAGGAAAGGCGCAAGGAAACCGAGAACCGTCTCGCCGACACGCGCGAGAACCTGGCTCGGGTCGAAGATATCCGCCTGGAACTCGGTTTGCAGATGGAACGGCTCGAAGGTCAGGCCAGTGTCGCCCGCCAGTATCGCGAATACCATGCAGAACTGACCAGAAAGCAGCAATTGCTCTGGTTCCTGCGGCGCAACGAGGCGCAACTTGAGCGCGAACGACTGGCACGCGAGCTTGACCTGGCGGGCGTCGATCTTGAGGCCAGGATCGCCGCTTTGCGTGCCCTCGAGATCCGTCTTGAGGAAGCCCGGGAAGCCCATTTTGCCGCCAGCGATGGCGTGCATGCGGCACAGGGCAGCCTTTTTGCCGCCAATGCCGAAGTCGCACGCCTCGAAGCCGAAATCCGTCACCGCCACGAATCGCGGCGCGAGTATGAGATGCGGCTGGCGCAACTGACCGAAGAGCGGACACACTGGCAGGCGCAGGCCGGCAATCTGGCGGAGGACGATGAACGTTGGCAGGATTTGCTGGCCCTTGCCGACCAACGTGTCGAGCAGGGCCGGTTGCGCCTCGAAGCGTGCCAGGAGCGCCTGCCGCTGGCCGAGGAAAGACAGGTTTCTGCGCTGGCGGCGGTCAACCGCCAGCGCACCGAGGTGGCCCTGGCCGAACAGCGCTTGCACGTCGAACAGGCGAATCGTGGGCACGCGCAGCGTTCGTTGCAAAGAGTCGTCGGTCGCCGCGAACGTCTGGCCACCGAACGTGCGGCGCTGGTGGCACCCGATCTCGCGGACCTTGCCGACCAGCAGGAGGCGCTTGCCGAATTGCGCGAGCGGATTGCCGAGGCACTAGCCAGCCAGAAGGCTCAACAGGACCAATTGCCGGGTCTTGAGCAGCAGCGGCGCACGACCCTGGCCGAATTCCAGCAAGCGCAGCGGGAACGTGCCGAGGCGCAAGCCCGCAGGATGGCCCTGCAACAATTGCAGCAACGCTTGCAGGCTAGCGGCAAACTCGACGACTGGCTGCGCCGGCATGGCTTGCAGCACGGTGAACCCCTGTGGAAAGCCCTGCAGGTCGAGGCCGGTTGGGAAGACGCCGTCGAAGCCGTGCTGCGCGAGCGCCTGGCCGCCTTGCCCGCGACCGTTGCCGACGCGGCGTGGAGCCAGGACCGGCCAGGCGGAAAATTGACGCTGCTGCTGCCGCTGGCTGGCGGAAGGCCGGCGGCGGCGCCTGCCGACGAGCTGCTGTTGGCGCGAATTCACTGCAAAGATGCAGTCTTGTCGGCGATTCTTGCCGACTGGCTGAGCGAGGTGCACAGCGCTCCCGATCTGGCGGCTGCGCTGACGCGTCGCGGCAGCCTGACGGCGAGCGCCTGTTGCGTGACCCCTGGCGGGGACATTGTCAACCGACAGAGTGTGACGCTGTTTGCGCCGGACAATGAGGGGCATGGCCTGCTCGAACGCCAGCGCGAGATCGACGCGCTGGTAGCGGTGATTGCCAGGCGTGAGGAAAGCATCGTGCAGGCACAGGGGTGCCTCGGCGAAATCGAAGGACACCTCGCCGAAGCGCAGCAGGACCTGCACGAATCTCGCCAGCAAGTGACGGCTCTGCAGAACCAGGCACACACGCTGCAGGTTGAAACGCTGCAGCTTGCGCAGGCCAGCGAACGTTTTCGTGAGCGGCAGGCGCAGATCGACGCCAGCCTGGCTGAACTGGCCGCTGAGGAAGAAAGCGAGAACGAACGCCTGGGCATCGCCGACGCAGCCATCGATCGACAACACCAACAGATTCAGGAACTGCAGACGCTGTCCGCTGCCGCGCGGACGCTGCTCGAACAGACCGAGCGGGCGTTGCAGGACGAACGTGCAGAGGTCAACCGCGCCGAACGGGAACTGCGTGAAGCCGAGTTCTCGCAGCGCGAGTGCCGCAATAAACTGCAGGAACTGACCGCCAACCGGGAGTTGGCGTGCCAGCAGCTCGCACGCCTCGACGCCGACCTGGCGCGCTGCCAGGAAAGCGCCAGCGCTCGGCAAACCGACGATCTCGAGCCCAGCCTGCAGGCTGCCCTGGATCATCGCGTCGCCCACGAGCATGCGCTGGCGAACGCCCGCGATGCGCTTGAAGCTGCAGCGAGTGGCCTGCGCGCGCTGGACGAGGAACGTCTGAAGGTCGAGCAGAGCCTCGACCCGCTGCGCCACCGGATCGGCGAACTGAAACTCAAGGAACAGGCGGCCAGTCTCAGTTTCGAGCAGTTCGCGGCACAACTGGCCACTGCCGGCGCCGACGAATCCTCGCTGCTCCCCGAGCTCGCCGCGGCGCGCCCGGCTGCCCTGCAGAGTGCGCTGAACGCGCTGCAGCGCTCGATCGATGCGCTCGGTGCGGTCAATCTGGCCGCACTCGACGAACTTGAAGCAGCCCGCGAACGCAAGGGCTATCTCGATGCCCAGTCAGATGATCTGACACAGGCGATGGTGACGCTGGAAAACGCGATTCGCCGCATTGACCGGGAAACACGGGAGTTGCTGCAGAGCACCTACGACTCGGTCAACCGCAGCTTCGGCGAGTTGTTTCCGGTACTCTTTGGGGGAGGTGAGGCGCGGCTGATGATGACCGGCGAGGAGATTCTCGACGCCGGCCTGCAGGTCATGGCGCAGCCACCAGGCAAGAAGAACAGCACGATTCATCTCCTGTCGGGCGGTGAAAAGGCGTTAACGGCGATTGCACTGGTATTCTCGATGTTTCAGCTTAACCCGGCGCCTTTCTGCCTGCTTGACGAGGTCGATGCGCCGCTGGACGATACCAACACCGAACGTTTCTGCTCGATGGTACGGCGCATGTCCACCCATACGCAGTTTCTGTTCATCAGCCATAACAAGATCACGATGGAGATGGCGCAACAACTCGTCGGGGTGACCATGCAGGAATCCGGCGTCTCGCGCATCGTCGAAGTCGATATGGAAGAAGCACTGCGCATGCGCGAGCAACTCGTTTAGGAATGGATATGACCGACTTGCAGATGGGTTTGATCGGCCTCGGTGCCGCCGCCGTCGTTGGCGTGCTGGCTTACAACAAATGGCAGGAGCACAAGCACCGCAAACTTGCCGAGGCCTTGTTGAGTGCTCGCCAGGCAGATGTTCTGCTCGATGAGCCGACAGCGGTGGTTGATGATGCGGACGGGATGACCGCCCGCCCGGATCAGGGGCGGGTCGAACCGCTGCTGAACCCGGCTGCCAAGCCGAACGGGGTGCCTGCGGCGAGTCCGGTACCGGTTGACGATGACGAGGCGCTGCCGGCCAGCGCACGGCCAGCGCGAGCTGACGAGGACAGGCCAGCAGCCAAAACCATCCATGACATCACGGCGCCGCTATATCTGCTATCGCCAACGATCGATTACATCGCGGCAATCGAGGTGTCCGAACCGGCAGCAGCCTACCAGATCCGTGAAACACAACGTGCTGCGCTGGCCCGCTTGGGCAAACCCGTGCACTGGATCGGCTTCAACGAACAGGAACACGAGTGGGAGCCGATTCTCGAAGACGCCGACAGCGCCTACCGGCACATCCGTATCGGGCTGCAACTGGTCGACCGCCAGGGCCCGGTTCGCGATGGCGACCTGTCGATTTTTCATCTGGCCATGCAGGATCTGGCGACCGAATTGATGGGTTTTGCCGAGCTGCCGCTACGCGAGCCCGCCCTCCGGATCGCGTCGCAACTCGACGAGTTCTGCGCCGGTGTCGACATCCAGATCGGCGTCAATGTGATCAGTCAGGGGCAGGTATTTCCGGGCACCAAGTTGCGCGCGCTCGCCGAATCAGCCGGAATGGTCATTGACCCGGAAGGCCGGTTTGCCCGTTTTGATGACGAAGGCAGGCTGCTGTACGTGCTCACCAACCAGGAAACGCAAGGTTTTTCGGCCGAATCGATGCGCTCCGTGACGACCCGTGGGGTGACCTTTCTGCTCGATGTGCCGCGGGTGGCGAATGGCGATCGCGTCTTGATTCAGATGGTCGAACTGGCAAGACGCTTCGCCGATGCCCTGCACGGCGCGCTGGTCGATGATAACCGACGGCCGCTGTCGGAGGGAAGCATCGAGCCGATTCGTCGGCAGGTGGTGCAGTACCAGACGGCGATGGCGACACGCCAGGTGCCGGCTGGCGGTGCGCTGGCGTTGCGCCTGTTCTCCTGACTTGGAAGCACCACGCATGCCTGCCCGCGAGCGCGCTCTGGCCTTGCGGGCCGAAATCGAGGAGCACAACCACCGCTATTATGTGCTCAATGCCCCGCTGCTCAGCGACGCCGAGTACGACCGCCTGTTCCGCGAGTTGCAGGCGCTGGAAGCTGCCCACCCCGAACTGGTGAGCGCTGATTCGCCAACGCAAAGGGTTGGCGCGGCGCCGCTGCCCGAGTTCGCGGCAGTAGCGCATGCGACGCCGATGTTGTCGCTCAATAATGCCTTTGCCGACGCAGAGGTGGCTGCATTTGATCGCCGTGTCGGTGAAGGGCTGGCGATCAATGGCGATCTCGATTATTCGGCTGAGCCCAAGTTCGACGGCCTCGCCGTCAGCCTGACCTACCAGGACGGCATCCTGTGGCGTGGAGCGACGCGAGGCGACGGCGCCACGGGCGAAGACGTCACCGCCAATCTGCGCACCTTGCACAGTATTCCGCTGCACCTGCAGGGCAGTGACTGGCCGGCGCTACTCGAGGTACGGGGTGAGGTGCTATTGTGGCGCAGCGACTTCGAGCGGCTGAACTTGCAGCAACGCGAAAAAGGGGAGAAAGCGTTCGTCAACCCGCGCAATGCCGCAGCCGGCAGTCTGCGCCAGCTCGACCCACGCATCACGGCGACGCGGCCGCTGCGCTTTTTTGCCTATGGTATCGGCCTGGCCGAAGGGGACGGCTTGCCGGCAACGCACTCGGCATGGCTCGATCGGCTTGCCGAATGGGGTTTTCCGGTCGCACCGGAACGTCGTCGGGTCAAAGGCCTCGCTGGTCTGCTCGGCTACTATGCCGAGATCGGCGGGCAACGCGCGTCGCTGCCTTACGATATCGATGGGGTGGTCTACAAGCTCGATGATCTCGCGGCGCAGGAACACCTCGGTTTCGCATCGCGCGCACCACGTTTTGCGATTGCACACAAATTTCCGGCCGAGGAAGCGCTCACCGAGTTGCTCGACATCTCGATCCAGGTCGGCCGTACCGGCGCGCTGACCCCAGTGGCGCGGCTGGCGCCGGTATTCGTCGGCGGCGTGACGGTGAGCAACGCCACCCTGCACAACGAGGATGAGGTGCGGCGCAAGGATGTCCGCATCGGCGATACCGTCGTCGTTCGTCGTGCCGGCGACGTGATTCCCGAGATCGTGCGCGTGCAGTGGGAGAAACGACCTGCCGGGGCGCCCGAATTCAGCATGCCGACGAACTGTCCGGTATGCGCTTCCAAGGTCGTCCGTAACGCAGAGGAGGCGGTAGCACGCTGCAGCGGCGGCCTCTACTGCCCGGCGCAGCGCAAACAGGCGCTGCTGCATTTTGCTTCGCGGCGGGCGATGGATATCGAAGGGCTGGGTGAAAAACTCGTCGAGCAGCTCGTAGACAGCGCCATCGTGCGTACCCCGGCCGACCTCTACCGGCTGGGTTTGCTGGCACTCGCCAATCTCGAACGGATGGCTGACAAGTCGGCGAGCAATCTGCTGTCGGCCATCGAGCAGAGCAAACAGACAACGCTGGCGCGCTTCATTTACGCGCTCGGAATCCGCAACGTCGGCGAAGCCACGGCGCGGGATCTGGCGCGTCATTTCGGCAATCTTGATCGTCTGCTCGCTGCTGACGAGGCCGATCTGCTGCAGGTGCCCGACGTCGGCCCGATGGTCGCGCAATGCATTCGCCAGTTCAGCAGCGAGCCGCATAACCTCGAAGTCATCGAGCAATTGCGTGCTGCCGGAGTGGTCTGGCGCGACGGCGAGGCGCCGGCGCCGACCGTCAGCAACAGCACTGGCAAGGTGTTCGTGCTGACCGGTACGTTACCCACGCTGACTCGCGAGACCGCCAAACAGATGATCGAAGCTGCGGGTGGCAAAGTCAGCAGTTCGGTCTCGAAAAAGACCGATTTTGTCGTCGCCGGCGCCGAGGCTGGCAGCAAGCTCGAAAAGGCCCTGCTTCTGGGGGTCACGGTCATCAACGAGGCGCAGTTGCTGGAGCTGCTGAACGTGGCGCAACCGGTGCAATGAGGCTGTTCATGGCATCGATCGGGCGGTGCTCCAGCGACAGTCCCGCTTTACCCTCACCAACCCATTCGGAACGTCCATGATCGATCCCCGGCAGGCAATGGCCATTCTCGCCTCGGCCGACCTCATCCACACCGCCGATACCGTCGAGGCCGCGGTTCGCCGTGTTGCCTGCGAAATCAGCGAACGCCTGCGTGACCGCAACCCGGTGTTGCTGTGTGTGCTCAAGGGGGGCCTCCCCTTCGCCGGCCATCTGTTGACGCAACTGACTTTCCCGTTGGATTTCGACTACCTGCATGTCAGCCGTTATGGCCAGGCAAAGAGCGGCGGTGAGCTGTCCTGGCGGATCGAGCCGGAGATTGCGCTGAGCGGCAGAACCGTTCTGGTCCTTGACGACATCCTCGACGAGGGGCTGACCCTGGCCGCGATTCGTGATCGCCTGCTGACGCTGGGTGCTGCGGCCTGCTACACGGCCGTCGCCGCGGACAAGCTGATTGGCAGAACGAAGCCGATTCAGGCTGATTTCGTCGCGTTGAGCGTTCCCAATCGTTTTCTTTTCGGCTATGGCATGGACGTTCACGGTGCCTGGCGCAACCTGCCGGCGATCTACGCCATGCGGGAGGATTGAGATGCTGGCCATCATCGGCGGCAGCGGGCTAACCCGTTTCACCCGGCTAGAGGAGGCGGAACGCCGGCAGGTGGCGACGCCTTACGGCAATCCCTCGGCGGCGCTGACCTTTGGACTGCTCAGTGGCCGGCCGCTGGTTTTTCTGGCGCGTCACGGCGACGAACACACGATTCCGCCCCACCAGGTGAATTATCGCGCGAACCTCTGGGCCCTGCGCGAGTGCGCGCCAACCGGCATCGTCGCGGTGGCGGCGGTCGGCAGCATTCGTTCCGACCTGAGTCCGGGTGATCTGGTGATCCCGCATCAGATCATCGATTATACTTGGGCGCGCTCCTCGACCTTCCACGAAGGGCCGTACAGTGCGGTCACGCATGTCGACTTCACCGAGCCCTATGATCGCGTTCTGCGCCGGCGGATCGTCGACGCGGCGGCAGCGATCGGGGCCAGGGTCAGTGAGGCAGCGGTCTATGCGGCAACCCAGGGGCCACGTCTGGAAACCGCCGCCGAGATCAACCGCCTCGAACGCGATGGCGCCGATGTGGTCGGCATGACCGGCATGCCGGAAGCGGTGCTGGCACGCGAACTGGCGATCCCCTACGCGGCAATCAATGTGGTGGCCAACTACGCTGCGGGACGCGGCGACAGTCGCGAGGTCATCCGCATGGACGCCATCCTCGCAGTCCTGGAGGGGGCAATGCAGCAGGTACTCGCGATTATCGAGAGGATGCTGACCAACCATGATTGATGTGAAAGTCGCGTCAGCGACTCACGAACCTCCCCTCCTCCCTCGTGGGGGAGGGGTCGGGGGAGAGGGAAACGGTCATGACTTTCATGATCGGGGGTGCCTGGAAAAGTCATGACCATTAGAACCGTTCTTAGGATGGGCGACCCGCGCCTTTGGCAGAAGGCCAGGCCGGTCGAGCAGTTCAACACTCCGCAACTGCACGCGCTGATCGATGACATCGAAGAAACCATGCGCCATCTCGACGGTGCCGGTCTGGCCGCCCCGCAGATCGGTGTCGGTTTGCGCGTGGTGATTTTCAGTGTCGATGGCAATCCGCGTTACCCGGATGCCGAGCAGGTGCCCAGGACGGTGTTGATCAATCCGGTACTGACACCGCTCGCACCGACGATCGAAGAAGGCTGGGAAGGTTGCCTGTCGGTCCCTGGTCTGCGTGGCTGGGTACCGCGCTGGAGTCGGCTGCGCTATACCGGTTGCGATGCTTTCGGCCGGGCAATCGACCGCTGCGTTGCCGGTTTCCACGCGCGCGTGGTGCAACACGAATGCGACCACCTCGACGGCATTCTCTATCCGATGCGGATCAGGGACTTCAGCCGCTTCGGTTTTGTCGACGAGCTTTTTCCAGGAGGGAGTGCCGGTGCCGTCGAGTAGCCTCGGGCTCCCGGTACGCCAAGAGTCTGCGCCGGTCTGGCCTGAACCGCGCGGAATTGATCTTTGCCGGGGAGGCAAACCGTGAACGTGCCATACCGGATTCTCTTTGTCTGCATGGGCAACATCTGTCGTTCGCCGATCGCGGAAGCGGTGACAAGAACGATGGCGCAACGGCAGGGGCTGGCGGCGGTGCTGCAACTCGACTCGGCAGGTACGCACGGTCATTTCCACGCCGGCGAAGCGCCGGACCTGCGAGCGCGCCGGATCGCTGCCAAGCGGGGATACGATCTCTCCCGATTACGCGCACGCCCGGTCATCGACGCCGATTTCGATCGTTTTGACCGGATTCTCGGGATGGACGAGAGCAATTTGTTCGCTCTGCAACGCCAGTGCCCAGACGAACACCGGTTGAAGCTGGGCTATTTTCTCGATTATGCCCCCGCTCTTGGAATCAACGAAATTCCCGATCCGTATTACGGTGCCGACTCGGGCTTTGAACGGGTCCTGGATCTGTGCGAGCTGGCAGCGACCGGCTTGCTGGCTGACTATATGCGTCAGCGCATGTCATCGTGACGGGAGCGTGTCAGGCGGAACGTTTTTTCTTGCCGCTAACGGTCATGACTTATCCAGGCACCTCGATCATGAAAGTCATGACCGTTTCCCTCTCCCCCAACCCCTCCCACGGCCCGCGCTGCATCGCGGGCCGGCTACGGCGGCGCGGAGCAGTGCTCCGCGAAACCCCGCCTTCGCCCCCGCAAGAGGGAGGGGAGATTCGTGAGTCGCTGACGCGACTTTCACATTAACGGGATCCGGCCAGCCAGCGCTTGCGCACCTCCTGGTGGTGGCGGGCGAACCACCACAGCGCGACCAGTGGCCAGGCGGAGTCAGTATGCCCTTGCTCGGCGAGGACGACGGCCTTTTCGGCAGCCAGGCAGACGACGCGGATGTCCTCTCCCTCGTGGGCCAGACCGTGGATGCCGCCGGCGTTGCGGCTATCGACGCGTCCCAGGTAGAGATGGGTACGCTGCGAGGTTTTGGCCGGGCTGGTGTAGAAGCTGCTGATCGGCAGCAGATCGGTAACCGTGCAGCCAGCCTCCTCCATCGCCTCACGGCATGCCACTGCCGCAGGCGTCTCGCCGTCTTCGATCAGGCCGGCGACGATCTCCAGCAGCCAGGGTCCGCGCGGGTCAGCGCGGGCACCGATGCGAAACTGCTCGATCATCACCACTTCGTCGCGCTGCGGGTCGTAGAGCAGCACCGCCGCGACATCGCCCTTCTCGATGGTCTCGCGCACGATCACAGGACTCATGCCGCCGGCGAACAAGCGGTGGCGCAGCCGCAAGCGCTCCAGCCGGAAAAAGCCCTGATAGCAAATTTCCTGCCCGATAATCTCGACATCCTGCCCGCTCATGTCATCCTGTCCGCTCATGCCGGCCTCGTGAAATCTTCGCGTTCAGGGTGGCGTTGCCACCAGCGCTGCTCGACACCCGCCCGTCAGTCAGGCCAATCCAACGCTACTCGACGTTCATACCAGATATTGCCCAACGGCCTTGCGCATGCGGCTCACCGTTGCGGTCAAGGTATCGACCATGGCTCCGGTTTCTTTGGTCACCGCCACATTCTGTTCGGTCATCAAGGCAACGCGCTCGACATTTTGCGCCAGTTCGGTCATGGCGGCTCGCTGCTCGCTCGAGGAGTAAGTAATTTCACTCACCATCCTCACCGTGGTCTGCATCTGCTCATTGATGTTACACAGTGCCTGGCGGGCTTCCTGTACCAGACGAACGCTCTCCTCGACTTCGTTTGCGCCGCTGCGCATGCACTCCACCGCCTGTTTGGTTTCGTCCTGAATGCTGCCGATCATGCAGCTGATTTCGTGGGTCGCCTTGCCGGTTCGTTCAGCGAGTTTGCGCACCTCGTCGGCGACGACCGAAAAGCCGCGTCCGGCCTCACCTGCCCGTGCCGCTTCGATGGCGGCGTTGAGTGCCAGGAGATTGGTCTGGTCGGCCACTTCCTTGATGACGGCGACAATGCGGCTGATTTCCTCCGAGCGCTGGCCGAGCGACTCGACCTGCTGTGCCGACGCCTTCACCGTTCCGGCCAGCGCAAGAATGGTCTGGCTGGCGCGTAGCGACAGTTCCTCGCCGGATTGCGCGACTTCGCCGGCCTTGAGGGCTGCAGTCTCGGTGCTGGCGGCATGCGCCGCCACTTCTCCGATGGACACCGTCATTTCCTCGACGGCGGCTGCCGAAGCCGAGGTGGCGTCGCTTTGCACGGTCGCCGACTGTTTGACGTTCTGCACGCCGGCCTGCACCTGGTGGTTGGCAGTGTCGACCTGTTTGGCGGTGTCCGCCATCCCCTGAATCGTGGCCTGCACCGAAGCAATGAACTTGTCGCTCAGGCGGGCGATGCGCCCGACGATGTCACGACGGGGAAGGTCGAAACGTGTCTTGAGATCGCCGGTCAACAGGACCGAATCGAGATAGTCTGCCGTGGCCCGGAGATCGCGCGATACCCTTGGTGTCACCCAGAACAGGAAGAACAAGGCATAAAGCACGGCAATGGCGGACAGAATGGTTTGCACACGTTCCAGCGGTCGCCCATCCATCCACCCCGCGGCAAGCTCCAGAACCCCAGGAAGCACGGCCAGCAGGCCCATGATCAGCATTTGCGTTGGTAAACTGGCGAACCACTCGACCACCCCAGGCAACACGCGCTCCACCCGACCATGCCGGATGCGCAAGGAGCGATCGCCCTTGCGGATTCGTTGATAGGCCTCCTCTGCTGCCGCGACTTCCTGGCGTGTCGGGCGTGCGCGCACCGATTGGTAGCCGACTGTCCGACCCTCTTCACGGACCGGCGACGCATTCGCAACGACCCAATAATAGCCGCCGTCCTTGCGACGGTTCTTGACCAGACCACGCCAGGGGCGACCGGCCTTGAGATCGGTCCAGAGGTCGGCGAATGCGGCTTCCGGCATGTCCGGGTGGCGAACCATATTGTGTGGCTGCCCGATCATCTCCTCGCGGGTGTAGCCACTGATCGCGGCAAAAGCCTCGTTCGCCTCCTCAATCACCCCCTTGAGGTTGGTGCGCGAGTAGATGAACTCGCCTTCGGGGATGAAAGTTTCAATCATGGTGATGGGTTGGTTGTTTCTCATGGCGTGAATAAGCGTGGCGCTGGTGAAATGTCCGTACATCATGCCCAAGTATCGCTGATTCAACAAGTACCCGCTTGAATTCGCTTGAATCCGCAGGGCAGGCACGCCCGCGTATTCATCGCCCGCAAACGCCGGCGGACTCGACCCCGGACGCCGGGGCCCCGCCGCGAGCCATGGCACGCGGAAATGATCACGAGGGTCTTGCCTGATGCCGCATTACCCCGGACAATCGCGGCTTGCCAAGCGGTCCAGGATGCGCCGCTTGGCAACCCGCAAGACCAGCCGCCAGCATGCGATCGCCGACATCGCTGCAAGGTGCAGCGCAAGTTCTCCCTGGAGACCGCCTGATGAGCTTCGCCGATATTGCTGCCTTGACGCTGCATGACGTCAAGAACCGCCTTGCCCAACTGGCCGGCCGCGCCGAGGCCCGGGGCGATGTGGATACCCTGCGTGCAACCATGGATGCCTCGAATACCCTGACGCGGCTGCTCACCTATTACCGATCGGACGTTGGCAGCCTCGCCCTGGACATCGACGCGCATGCTCCGGCCGACCTGGCCGCCGAGCTGGTCGATGACGTTTGCGTTCGCGGTCGCGGCCGTATCGACCTCGATTGTTCGCAGGCACCGACGCTGTGGTTCTACGACGAAACCGTCGTGCGCATGGTGCTGGCCAACGCCGTACAGAACGCCGCGCGGTATGCGCGCGCGCGCATCGTCATCGAGGTGGCTGAACGTGACGGTTTCCTCGAGTTTCTGGTTCGTGATGACGGCAACGGTTATCGCCAGGAGGTGCTCGACGATGCCGCCGGCGTGGCGACACCGGTGACCAGGAACGGCACCGGACTGGGTCTCCGGCTGGCCCGACGCATTGCAGAAATGCACGAGAACGGCGGCCGGCAGGGCAGAATCAGGCTTCAAAATGCCGATGGAGCCGTTTTTCGCCTGTTGTTGCCGAAGTAGCCTGGTCGTTGTCCCTCTTTGTCAGGAAACCTCATGCTCAAGCGAATCAGCGTCCAACAGCTTACCCTGGGGATGTATCTCAAGGATTTCTGCGGCTCCTGGATGGAACATCCGTTCTGGCGATCGTCGTTCGTGATCACCGATCCGAAGGATCTGGCCAGCATTCGCGCGAGCAGCATCACGGAGGTCTGGATCGATTGCGCGCAGGGGCTGGATCTGGCGCCGGATGTTGCGCCGGTCGCGGTCGCCGAGACGGCGGCCCAGGTCGAGGTTGAACTGGCCAGCACGGCCAGCAAGAAACGCGAGACCACAGCAGTCAGCAGTGGCGTCGAATTCGCGCGCGCAGCCCGGATCGTCACCAAGTCACGGGAAGCCATCACTGCAATGTTCGGTGAAGTGCGCATGGGCAAGGCCATCGATACCGTCGGTGTGCAACCACTGGTCGAGGAGATTTCGGACTCGATGAGCCGCAACCCCGGCGCCCTGATCAGCATCGCCCGCCTGAAGACTGCCGACAATTACACCTACATGCATTCGGTGGCCGTTTGCGGGCTGATGGTCGCCCTCGCCAGACAGCTTGGCCTCGATCCACAGCAGACGCAGTCTGCCGGCATGGCCGGGCTGTTGCATGACATAGGCAAAGCCCTGATCCCGACTGCAGTCCTCAACAAGCCGGGCAAACTGACCGACGCAGAGTTCACGCTCGTCAAATCGCATCCGGAAAAAGGCCACCAGATATTGCGCGCCGGCAGTGGCGCCGACGCAATTGCCCTGGATGTCGTTCTTCACCACCACGAGAAGACCGATGGATCCGGCTACCCGAAGCGCCTGAAGGGTGAGGACATCAGCCTGTTTGCCAAAATGGGCGCCGTCTGCGATGTTTACGACGCGATTACTTCGGATCAGCCCTACAAGGCCGGCTGGTGCCCGGCCGAATCACTGCGGCGGATGACCGAATGGACCAAGGGCCATTTCGAACCCCGGGTCTTTCACGCTTTTGTCAAGACCATCGGCATCTACCCGATCGGTACGCTGGTGCGACTGAGTTGTGGCCGACTCGGCGTCGTCATCGAGCAGGGCAGCCACTCGCTGCTTCGTCCACAGGTCAAGGCATTCTTCTCGACACGCTCGAATGAACGTATCCTGCCGACCATCATCGACCTCGCGCACACGGAGGATGCCTACAAGATCGTCAACATCGAAGACCCGGAGAAATGGAAATTCACCAACCTCAGCGAGATCTGGTCCGGTTTGCCCGGTCCACCCGCTTGATGGGCAGCCATGCCCCACCGATCGGCCCCGGAATGGTCGGGATTTGCCCGAACGCATGGCGTGCTCATGGATCTGAAGATTGTTTCCGGCCGCTGCCGGAGTCTTGCATCCTGTCTCCGGCGTCGCGGGTGCGAATAGAAGGTGTTGATCGAAGTCCCTTGTTCGATGGAGAGGCGTTGACCTCGGTGATCGCCCCTCCCCCTTGCGGGGGCGAAGGCGGGGTTTCGCGGAGCACTGCTCCGCGCCGCCGCAGCCGGCCCGCGATGCCGCGCGGGCCGTGGAACGAAGGCGGGGTTTCGCGGAGCACTGCTCCGCGCCGCCGCAGCCGGCCCGCGATGCCGCGCGGGCCGTGGAACGAAGGCGGGGTTTCGCGGAGCACTGCTCCGCGCCGCCGCAGCCGGCCCGCGATGCCGCGCGGGCCGTGGAACGAAGGCGGGGTTTCGCGGAGCACTGCTCCGCGCCGCCGTAGCCGGCCCGCGATGCCGCGCGGGCCGTGGAAGGAGTTGGGGAGAGCAACTCAGTACCGCATATCGTTCAGTCCCTCACAGGGTCTGGGCAATTCGGGATGAATTTCTACAGGAGATCGGGTATGGCTCGCGCTTTCTTCGGCTGTGGTCACTGGGCAACCGCCATTGTCCTGCTGCTCGCTTTCTTTTCCACCCACCTCGCGGCCCGCGACCTGCGTCTGGCAACGACCACCAGCACCGACAACTCCGGTCTGCTGCGCGCCATTCTGCCGCAGTTCGAATTGCAGCAGGGCATCAGGGTGCAGGTCATCTCGGTTGGCACCGGCAAGGCGTTGAAGCTGGCCGAGAACGGTGACGTCGATGTCGTGCTGGTGCATGATCGTCAGGCCGAAGAGGCTTTCGTCGCTGCCGGGCACGGAGTTAATCGACGCGACGTGATGTACAACGATTTCGTCATCGTCGGTCCTGCCAGCGACCCGGCCGCACTACGCGGTGGCAAAGAAGTACTCGGGGCCTTTCGCCAGATTGCCGCCAGGCAGGCGCGCTTCGTTTCCCGCGGCGACGATTCGGGAACCGAGCGGATGGAAAGAAGCTATTGGCAGCAGCTCGGGATTGCCACCAAGGGAGCGCCGTGGTACGTCTCGGCCGGGCTCGGAATGGGCGAGGTGCTGACCATGGCTGGCGAGATGCAGGCTTACACGCTGACCGACCGGGCCACCTTCGCCAGTTACAAGACCCGCACCGGCCTGGCAATCCTCGTCCAGGGTGACCCGCGCATGTTCAATCCGTATGGGGTCATCGCCGTCAATCCGAAAAGGTACCCGGAGATCAATTTTGCCGGAGCCATGGCGCTGATCGAGTGGCTGGGCAGTGCCGCCGGGCGCTCGGCGATCAGTGCCTTCCGGCCGAACGGCGAGCAACTGTTCTTCGTCACGCCGGCGAGGTAAGCCTCTGGGACTGCTCGACGCCAGCGAAGCGGCGCTGCGCCTGCTGTTTTCCGGCGATCCAGATCTGTGGCTAATCGTCGGCGTTTCGCTGTCGGTGACGCTGCGTGCGATGCTGATGGCCATGCCCCTGGGAATTGGCATCGGCTATCTGCTGGCAACGCTGGAGTTCCCAGGGAGGCGACCGCTAATCGTCGTGACGCAGGGACTGCTGGCGTCGCCAACGGTAGTCGTCGGTCTGATCCTCTACCTGCTGCTTTCGCGCCAGGGTGCACTGGGGCCGCTGCAACTGCTGTTCACCCAGACTGCGATGGTCATTGGCCAGGTACTGATCGCCCTGCCGGTGTTGATCGCCTTCTCGCTCGCAGCAATCCAGGGCGCCGATCCGCGCGCCCGCGAGACCGCCATCGCGCTCGGCGCATCGGCGCCACGCATCGCCTGGACGATGCTCGTCGAAGTGCGCTTTGCGCTGATGGCCGCAGTCTGCAACGCTTTCGGCCGGGTCGTCTCGGAGATCGGTTGCTCGCTGATGGTGGGTGGCAACATCGCCGGCGTGACACGCAACATCCCGACGGCGATTGCACTCGAAACCAGCAAGGGCGAGTTCGCACAGGGCATTGCCCTGGGCCTCGTCCTCCTGGTCGTTGCGCTGGGAATCAATTCGGCTTTCGCCTTCTTTCAGGGAGAGTCACGGCGATGAGCCTGCTCGGGGTGTCCACGCTGACCAAATCGTTCGCGGCACGACGCCTGTTCTCGATCGATGTGCTGACGCTACTGGCTGGCGAGAGCTACGTCCTGACCGGTGAGAATGGCAGTGGCAAGTCCACCCTGCTGCGGATCCTGGCCGGCATCGAAGCACCAGACAGCGGGCTCGGACACTACCAGGAACGGCGCTTCGATTGGCGACCCTATCCCGACTGGCTGCGCCGGCAAGTGATCTACATGCATCAGCAACCCTACCTTTTTCATACCAGTGTTGCCGATAATATCGCTTATGGGCTGCGTGCCAGAGGTGTCGAGGCGAACGAACGGCAACGGCTGGTCGCGGCAGCGATTGCCTGGGCACGCCTGGCGCATCTTCTGGCGATACCACCGCAGAAGCTTTCCGGGGGAGAAAGGCAGCGCGTGGCCATGGCACGCGCCTGGGTACTGCAGCCAAAGGTATTGCTGCTCGACGAACCGACGGCCAATCTCGATGCCGAATCGCGGCGGCAGACCATCGACCTGCTGCGCGGTTTCTGTACGGCCCAGACCACGGCGGTGATCGCCTGCCATGATCGCGACGTCATCGAACTGCCCGACATGCGTCGACTGGATCTGATGGGCGGTCGGCTACATCTCTGAACATATCCCGTGCTGCCCGATGACTCGGACCCTGAGCGACCTTTCCGCGAGAAATCATTCATCGCAAGCCCAAGGCAACAAATACGGCACCGGCAATGCGGAGTAGGAAAAAACGAGGGGAAAACCGTCGAAAAGGCCGAAAAATCGACACCACCCGGCCCTTTCATTCCACATGGTGAAATTTGGCGGTTTCCCCTACTTGAAGTCCGACAGGCTACTAGCGGATCGCTTCAAACAGCCCGGCAGCACCCATACCGGTGCCGATGCACATGGAGACCATGCCGTAACGCTGCCCGGTGCGTTGCATCCCGTGCAGCAGCGTTGTCGTCCGAATGGTGCCGGTGGCACCGAGGGGGTGGCCGAGAGCAATCGCGCCACCGAGCGGATTCACCTTGTCCGGATCGAGGTTCAGGGTGTGCATCACAGCCAGAGCCTGCGCGGCAAAGGCTTCATTCAGCTCAAACCAGTCCACGTCGTCCTGCCTGATTCCGGCCTGCCTGAGCACCCGTGGAATCGCCTCGATCGGGCCGATACCCATGACCTCGGGCGGCACACCTGCCACCGCGTAGGCGGCAAAGCGCGCTAGCGGCTTGAGGTCGAACTGCCTGAGGATTTTTTCCGAAACCACCAGTACCGCCGCTGCACCGTCGGACATCTGCGAGCTGTTGCCGGCAGTCACCGAACCGCGTGCGGCAAACACCGGCCGCAAGCGGGCGAGGCTTTCGATGCTGCTGTCCGAACGTGGTCCCTCGTCGTTCTCGACCAGAAACTCCTTGACCATCACTTCACCGCTGTGCAGGTCCGGGACGCGTGCGCTGACCAGATAAGGCGATATCTCGGCCTTGAAGTGACCCGCGGCGATCGCCGCACAGGCCTTCCGATTCGAGGCGACGGCGAAGGCATCCTGGTCGTCACGCGAGATCTTCCACTGCGCGGCAACCTTCTCGGCGGTGATTCCCATCCCGAAACCAATCGCGTAATTCTCCTCGACCTCGAAAATCGCCGGATTGATGGCGATTTTGTTGCCCATGATCTGGTTCATCAGTGACATCGTTTCGGTTCCCCCGGCGATCATCACCTCGGCTTCACCGAGGCGAATGCGATCAGCGGCCATCGCCACCGTCTGCAGGCCGGAAGCACAGAAGCGATTGACCGTGACCCCAGGCACGGTGTTCGGCAGGCCGGCCAGCAGCAGGCCGATGCGCGCGACGTTCATGCCCTGCTCGGCCTCGGGCATCGCGCAGCCGACGATGACATCCTCGACCAGCGCCGGGTCAAGCCCTGGCACCTGCGCCATGACCGACCGGATGGCGTATGCCAGCATGTCGTCGGGACGAACGTGGCCCAACAGGCCCTTGCGTCTGCCCACCGGCAGACGGGTGGCAGCGACGATGTAGGCGTCCTGAATCTGTTTGCTCATGATCTGTTCTCCTTGTTCGCTCAGTTACGCAGCGGCTTGCCGGTTTCCAGCAGGTGCTGGATACGCTGCTGAGTTTTCGGGTTTTTCAGTAGTTCGACGAACAGCTTGCGCTCGACGGTCAGCAGCCACTGCTCATCCACCAGGGACCCGGTCTCGATGTCGCCACCACACAGTGCTGTCGCCGCAGCTTTGGCCACCACGTAGTCGTGTGCCGAAATCATGCCGCCTTCCTTCATGTTGGCCAGCAACATGACACAGTTGGCAATGCCGGTGCGCCCGGCAACCTTGATTCCCCGCGGCGACAGGCGCGGGGAATAGCCCGCCTCGGCTAGGCCGCGTGCTTCACGCAGCGCCACGTATAGCAGCTCGTGGGCATTGAAAACGATCTTGTCCGAATCAACGGCAAAACCGAGTTCCCTGGCCTGTGCGCCACTCTTCGACACAGTGGCCATGGCGATGGTCAGGAATACCGGCTGGATGAATTCAAAGGGGTCGTTGCCAGCGGTCCTGGCAGCCTGCTGCGCGGCGCGGATGGCGAACTCCTTGCAGCCACCGCCGGCAGGGATCAGTCCGACACCGGCTTCGACCAGACCGATGTAGCTCTCGAGTGCGATCACCCGCCTGGTCGCATGCATGACGAACTCGCAGCCGCCACCGAGAGCCATTCCCTGCACGGCCGCGATCACCGGCACCTTGGCGTACTTCAGGCACATCGACGCGTTCTGGAATTCGCCGACGTATCTTTCCAGGAGATCGAAATCGCCGGCGGCAATCGCCTCGGCAACTTCCTTGAGGTTGGCACCAAAGGCGAAAGGCGCTTCGTGCCACAACACCAGCCCCTGATAATCGGCTTCGGCACGCGCCACCACCTCCTGCAGACCGACGATCACGTCACGACCGAGCGTGTGGTTGCGCGTCTTGACGCTGACGATGGCGATGCCGGCATCGATCTGCGGTAGCGTCCACATCCGGACGCCATCGTTCTCCCAGACCGTGCTGCCGGCGATGGGATTTTCTCCCAGCACCCGTTCGGGGAAGATCTGCCGCTGATAGACTGGTAAGGTCGAGCGCGGTCGATAGGCATCGGCACTCGCCGAATAGGAACCCTGGGCACCATGCACCCCTTCCTGCGCAACGCGACCAAAGACCCAGGCCGGCAGCGCAGCCTGGCTCATCGCCCGACCGGCGTCGATGTCGGCCTGGACGGCTTCGGCAATCGCCCGCCAGCCAGCTGCCTGCCAGCTCTCGAACGGACCCTGTGACCAGCCGAAGCCCCAGCGCATCGCGAAATCGAGATCGCGGGCGTTGTCGGCAATGTCGGCCAGATGGTAAGCGGCGTAATGAAAAATATCACGGAAGATCGCCCACAGGAATTGCGCCTGCGGGTGCTCACTGGCGCGCAACTGTGCGAATTTCCCGGCCGGGTCGCGATTCTTGAGGATTGCCAACACGCTTGGGTCGATGTCGGCCGCACTGTCACGGTAGTCCTGGAGAGTCAGGTCGAGCACCTTGATCGCGCGGCCATCCTTACGGAAGATTCCGCAGCGCGTCTTCTGGCCGAGCGCGCCCTGACTGATCAGCGCTGCGAGCCATGCCGGCACGCCGAAGTAGCCATGCCAGGGATCTGCGGGCAGGGTATCCTGCATGGTCTTGACGACATGCGCCAGGGTATCGAGACCCACAACGTCGGCGGTGCGATAGGTGGCACTCTTCGGGCGTCCAATGATCGGGCCGGTCAGCGAATCGACGACGTCGAAACCGAGTCCGAGGCGCTGGGTGTGATGCATCACCGCAAGCATCGAGAAAACCCCGACGCGATTGGCGACGAAATTCGGCGTGTCGTGCGCACGCACGATCCCCTTGCCGAGGCGCGAGACCAGCCATGTTTCGAGATCGTCGAGCAACGCCAGGTCGGTGGTGTTGGTCGCGATCAGTTCGACGAGAGGCATGTAACGCGGCGGGTTGAAGAAGTGGATGCCGCAGAAGCGCGAACGCAGCGCTTCCGGCAAACCTTCGGAGAGGCGCTTGATCGACAGTCCCGAGGTGTTCGAGGCGATGATCGCAGCGGGCGAAACGAAGGGGGCGATCTGGCGATACAGATCGTCCTTCCACTCGGTTTTTTCGGCGATGGCTTCAATGATCAGGTCGCAATCCCTGAGCCGATCGAGGTGCTGCGAATAATTGGCGGCGTCGATGTAGTCGACCCGGTCCTTCGTTGCCAACGGCGACGGCTCAAGCTTCTTCAGCGCGTCGATGGCTCTCCTGACGATCCCGTTGGGATCGCCTTCCCTGGCCGGCAGATCGAAAAGCACTACCGGCACTTCGGCATTTGCGAAGTGCGCTGCGATCTGCGCGCCCATCACGCCCGCTCCGAGTACGGCGGCCTTGCGTACGATGAAGTTGCTCAAGCTGTCCTCCTTGTCTGGTCTTTCTGGTCGTTGATGTTCGCCGGGAACACCCCGCAAAGGCTCTGCACAAAGCCAATAAAACGAACGTTTGAATTATACGCAGACTGGAGGCAGCGTCAACCGAAATGCGGAAAACTCTCGGTGCCGATACGTCGATGGCAGGCAAAAAAAAAGCCCCGGAATCCGGGGCTTTTCTGGCGAACCGTGAAGTGCGATCAGAAAGCGATCGAATATTGCGCACCAACAATCCAGACGCTGGAATCGTAGTCACCAATGACCGTGCCACGACCTTCAGCACTCTTGTTGCTGTTGATCTTGGTATTCTGGAGGTAGAGATACGCCAGGCCGAATTCAAGCGTCTGCTCCTTGGCCGGCTTCCATTGGGTGCCGAAGGTGAACCACGTACGGTCGTTGTCCGGCAGGGCGGTCAAACGGGTATTCGCATTCTTGACCGGCGTCTGGTCATAGGCGAGACCAAACATGAATTTCAACGTGTCCGTGTAACGGTAGTTCGCCCCGAGGGCAAAGCGCCAGGTGTCCTCGAAGAGCGCGGTCAGCGTCTCCGCAGTCCGGCCGGCCTGCGGCCCGGAGGTACGGACGATGTCTACATTCTTGATCGAACTCCAACCCGTCCAGGAGACATCTCCGAGCATCTCCCATTGATCGCTGAGTTTTTGCGTCACGCTCAGCACGAAGGTATCCGGCACCTTGATATTGGCCTTGACATCACTCTGCCGGCCAGAGTTGATCAGTGCCAATCCGGTCGCGTTGGCTGCCGGCGTGCCATTGCTGCTCAGTTTCGAAGTACCCTCGGTATGGTATTGAATGGCCGAGCGATAGGACACGCCGACCTTGGTCGCCGGCGAGAGGGTGAACAAGGCGCCGATGTTCCAGCCCCAGGCGTCATCGTCGATACTCAGGTGGGCTCTGACCCCGGATGCGCCAGGAACAATGGCTGCCTGGCGAAAGTAATCCGCCTCGATTTTCTGCCAGCTCACACCGGCACCCAGCGATACCATGTCGTTGACCCGGTAGGCAATCGACGGGTTGATGTTGATCGTCTTGATGTCGAACTCGTCCGACTGCGCACTGCCTTTCCAGGGTTTGTCATACTTCGTCTTCAGGCCAAAAGGTGCGCCGATGCCCAGACCAACGTACAAATCCCGGTTCACCGCCCAGGACAGGTAGCCATTTGGAACGACTGCCCAGCCACCTGCGTCGCCACCGTCACCCGCGGCATTGAAGACGCCCACCTGGGACGCGCTGTTGTCGAACTTGAAACTCGGTTTCACCGCCGTCAGGCCACCGGAGACCTCACGCGCCTGCAGTTGCGTCATTCCCGCCGGGTTCCAGAAGATCGTACTGGCATCACTGGCCTTGGCTGCGGAACCGGCGTAGGCATTACCCAGGCCGCTGCCCTGCTCCAACAACTGAAAACCCGACGCAGCGGCCGTGCCCGACAAGGCGGTCAACAACAGCGCCGGAATCAACTTCATCGAAATCCTGTGTGCCATGTCCCTGTGTGCCATGTCCAACTCCCCCTTGAAAATATGTGGTATCACGTAGAGTCCTCCGTGTGGATAGGATGTAAGCGTGCTCCTTGCGCCACGCCCCGGAAGCTATTCTGAGTTGCAATCCTAAGTCCTTGCACCACAAAGATCTGCAAGCATTCGGCGTGATGCCACGCTCCCCTGCACGCCTGTTGCTTTATTGCAACAAAGAGGAGACTGGCCGGCATGCGTGGCAGTGCCACCGTGTTGATCTCAGAAGTGGCGCCGGAATTTCGGACAGCAGATAAGTGGTAGCCGCTCCCACGAACGGCGGCGGAAGCAGCCCCAACAGGAGCGAGAGCATGACGAGAAGAACGCCGCGCAGCGTCCCTGACCTTGAACGTTAGCCCACGAAACGAGCTACGGCGTTATCCCGTCGCAAGGGTTGAGAAGAGGAACGTCGAAGTGAGCGAAATCAGATACGTTTCTCGTCACCACCGTCAAACCGTTGGTTTTGGCAATGGCGGCCTAGGTTCTGTTGATACAAGCACCGTTTACTGCGAAGGTTAAAGCCTTTTGGCGATGGTGAACCGGCTCGAAATCAGCGACGAAGAATGGGAGGCGATCTACCCGATACTGGCGGCCCACAGGCATGTCCGCATAGCCTCGGAAGCCAGCTGCCGGGCCTTCTTGGTGGCGGTCTTGTGGGTGCTGCGGTCGGGGGCGCAATGGCGCTTGCTGCCTGCCGCCTATGGCAAGTGGAACTCGGTTTTCAAGCGCTTCTCCCGCT